>JAGPCO010000125.1 GCA_018058095.1 Kofleriaceae bacterium | reverse complement strand
CGGGCGCGGGCCTGCTCGGCCGAGATCCGCACGCCCTGGCGCCCGGAGATGACGTCCTCGATCATCACCCGCGCCTGCGCGTACTCGCGCCGCATGTTGGTGCTCATCACCGAGTGCGCGTCGGTGCTGAGGATGACGGGCACGTCGTTGAACAGCAGGGTCGGCAGGGCGTGGTCGTCGAACCGGCCGGCCGGGACCGGATCACCGGCCTGGCGCGGCGTGCGATCGCGGCCACCCGGGTTCTGGTCGAGCGAGCCGGTCTCGACGTTGGAGTTGAGGTTGACCTCGGCGATGATGCCGAGCCGCTGCATCCGCACCGCCTGCTCGGGCGTGGTGTGGGTGGCGTGACCGAAGCGAACGATGACCGGGCTGTCGGGCTTGTGGCCGACGTTCTCGAGCGCGGTCAGGAACGAGTCGATGTTGTCGCGGGCGCGCGCGTAGTGGCTCGGCTCGCCGTTCTCGCCGGTGACGCGGCGCGAGTCGCGCCGGAACAGGTCGCCGGCGGTGGTGTCGTTGGCGCCCTCACCGACGTGCGGGCGCAGGACGATGGGCTTGCCCGGCTCGGCCTCGGCCAGCAGGCGCTTGTACATGTACTCGAAGCGGGCCTGGCCGACCCGATCGACCGAGAAGTGCTCGGCGCCGGCAATGTCGATGCCGACCACGTCCTGCCGGGTCTGGATCTGGCGGACCAGGGTGTCGACCTCGCTCTTGAACTGACCGGCCGACACCCGCGCGTCGGTCTGGGTGTCGGTGGTGACGACGTCGCGCACCCCGAACCGGTTGGTGTTGATCATCGTCAGCTGCTGGACCTGCAGCTCGGCGACCTTGGCCTTGAGCGCCGGTGGCAGGTGCGGATCGTTGGCGATGCTCTGCCGCGCCGCCGCCAGCGCCTCGGGGCTGAAGCGCTGGTCGAGCTTCTTGGCGCTGTTGGACTGCTCGGTGTAGCGGATGTCGTCGGCGGCCAGCCGCACCAGGGTCTCGCGCGCGTAGTTGGCGTAGGCCGAAGCCTCGACGTCGACCTCGCCGTTCGGCTTGCGGACCTGCGGACCATCCTCCTGGTAGAAGGTCTTCTTGATCAGCTGATCGCGGATCTCGTACGCGCTGTTGAAGTCGGTCTCGTCGCTGGCGCGTAGCGCCTTCTCGATCGCCGTGCGAGCCTTCTGGTCGATCTCGTCGCGCAGGCGGGTCTTGTCGGCCGGCGACACGTTGGGATCGTCGAGGCGGCGCTTGAGGCCGTCGATCTCCATCAGCGTGCGGTCGGTCAACTCGAGCGCGTCACCCGACACCCGCCGCGCCTGGACCTCGCCATCGACGATGCGGTGGGCGAACTCGGGCTGGGCGCCGCCGGTGACGGTCTTGCTGCCGTCCTCGTTGACGCGCGTCGGGCTGCGCCGCTGCTCGCCGAGGTCGTTGATCGTCCGCAGCAGGGGCTCGTAGGCGCTGACGTCGGTCGCGCGCGGGTGCAGCGGCGAGTCGGCCGAGCTGCGGGCGCCGGCCGACGCCGCATGCATGACGAACGTCTCGACCTCGACGTTGCCCATGAAGTGGCTGTGCACCTCGATGCCGCTGTGGCCACGTTCGGCGTCGAGCTTGGCCGCCTCCGCATCACGCCGGGTCCGGTCGGCGGCGCCCTCGTCGAGGGCGGACTGCCGGCGGGCTGCCACCTCGGCCTCGGTCTCGACCGGGCGAACCGGGGCGGCGCTGTCGTCCTGCTTGGGCACCGCCCGCGGCGCCACCGCACCCTCGACCGCGGCGGCCGTCGGCCGGTCGAGCGCCGCGGCGAGCGACGGATCGAGCGCCGTCAGCGGGCGCGGCGCCGCCGGGTCGACGTCGGTCCGCGGTGCGGCGGCTGCCGGCTCGGCGATGGGCCGGGTCGGGCTGGCCTCGGGTGTCGCCCGCACCGTCGGAGTGGCGTCGGGTGTCGCCCGCACCGTGGGAGCGGCGTCGGGCGTCGCCCGCACCGTCGGGGTGGTGTCCGCCCCCGGGGTCGAACGCGTCGGCGTCGGCGCCACGTCGGGCGTCGACCCTGGGGTGGTGTCGATCCGGGGCGCGCTGGCGGCGACGTCCGGCGTGGGCGCGTGGGTCGGGCCAGCCGACGGCGCCTCCCCGCTCGGACGGGTCGGCGACCCGCCGCCGGGGTCGACCACCGGCGCCTTGCCTGGCTCGACCGCAGCGGTCGCGTCGCCGGCGCGGCCCGTGCCCTCGGCGTGGCGGTTGGCGATCGAGCCAGCCGTGTTCATGGCCAGGCTGAGCGCGATGTTCTCCGGCGAGATGGACTCGGCGGCCGCGGTGCGGGCGGCGGTCATGGCCTCGGACGGGCTCTTGCCCTCGCGGATGGCCGTGGTGTACGCGCTGACGAAGGCGCCGCTGACGTTGCCGACCTGCTCGACGGTGGTGTCGACCAGCACGTCGGCGCCCTGGCGCAGGACCTGGCTGCCGATGCGCGACTCGAGCAGCGGCTCGAGCAGCTTGGCCCGGGCCGGCGCCACGCCGACGCTGACCAGCGACGACACGATGACCGCCGGATCGGTCACGCCGGCGATGGCCGCGTCGCGCGCGGCCTTGAACGGGTCCTCGCCGCGCTCCCACGCCTCGAAGCCGGCGTTCCAGCCCTGCGACAGGCCGTTGGACGCCACGTTGAACACGCCGCCGACCGCCTCGGTCACCACCGCGGTGACCACGCGCCGGCTCGCCTCGCTGGCGATCTTGCCACCGATGAGCTTGCCGGCCGCCTGGCCGAAGCCGGCGCCACCGGCGGCGGCCGCGGCCGAGATGAAGCCCTCACCGAAGCCCTTGGCACCTTCGATACCGGCGGCGATGCCGATCTCCTCGTGCGACTTGGCCTCGTACACCACGTTGCCGGCGGCGTCGCGCGAGAAGTTGAGGTTCGACGCCGACCACGCGAACTTCTCCATGAACTCCGCTTGCTTCGCGGGGTCCATACCCTCGGGCGGGATCGGCTGGCCGGTGGCCGGGTCGATCTGCACGTTGCCGTAGCCGGGCACGTACACGCCCTGGCCGTTCTCCGACAGCTGGATCTGACCCTGCCGCGCCAGCGCCTCGCCGCCGAGGTAGGCCGCGCCGGTGATCGAGCCGCCGATCACGCCGGCCAGCATCATGGCGGCAAACGGGCCACCAACGCCGCCGGTGCCGACGGTGATGGCCACCGCGGCGATGGTCGCCAGGCCGACGATGATGATCGACCGCCACGGCCCGTTCCAGAAGTCGACGAAGGCCTTGGTCCACGACTCGGGCAGCAGGTCGACGATGGACGCGGCCAGCTCGGACACCGCCGCCAGCGCCTTGGTCGCCATCTCGCCGGCGAACTTGACGACCGCGAGCGCGGCCTCCTTGAGCGTGTTGACGGCGGCCTCGAGCGCGCCGACGTACGGGTTGATGGCCTCGAGCCCGGCGTTGACCTTGTCGGCCGCCGCGAACACGGCGTCCTGCGCCTTGTTCTTGAGGTTGTCGACCTGGGTCGTGGCCCAGTCGGCGGCCTGGTTGATGCCGTTGACGGCCGTGTCGGCCAGCGTGTTGACCGCCTGACGGAAGCCCTGGGTGGCCTGATCGAGCTTGTTGGCGAGGTCCTGATTGATGAGCCCGACCGCGGCGATGGCCAGGTCGAGCGCCAGGTTGATGGCTGCCTGCAGCGTCCGCACCAGCAGGGTCAGGGCCTGCTGCAGGAGCAAGATCCAGCCCTTGAGGATGGCCGCGAACGCCTCGATGATGCCGGCGATCACCATCGCGATGGCGCTGACCAGGCTCTGCACCAGCTTGAAGGCCGCGTCGATGAGGACCTTGAGCATCTCGCCGATGCTCTGCAGCGCCGCCCACGCCATCTCGACGAAGGAGTTGAAGACGCTCTTGGCCGCGTTCCACGCCGCCTCCAGCGCGCTGCTGATGAAATCGGTCAGCGTGTTCCAGGCCGCGGAGATGGCGTCGGCGATGGCGCTGATCTGATCGCCGAGCCAGTTGATGGCGTCGGCGACGCGGTCGACCGTGTTGCGCTTGAGCCAGCCGCCGACGCCGCCGCCGTCGTTCTCCTTCTCCTTCTCGCGCTTCTCGGCCTCCTTGGCCCGCTTGTCGGCCTCGCGCGCGTCCTGCTCGCGCTGGACCCGGTCCTTCTCGGCCCGGGCCTTGTCGACGCCCTTCTTGACCTCGTCGGAGTAGCCCTTCTCGGCGGCCTTGAGGTGGCCGTCGACCTCGCGTTGACCATCGGCCTTGGCCTTGGCGACGTCGCTCTTCATCTTGGCCTGCTCGCGCGCCAGATCGGCGTCGAGCTCGGCCTCCTTGTCCTTGCGCTTCTGCTCGGTCTTCTGCTCCTCGCTGCGCAGCTTCTGGTCGTGCTCTCGCTCGGACTGCTGCTTCTTCTGGTCGAACTTGCCCTGCTCGTCCGAGACCTGCTTGTCGGCCTTGGCCCGCGCTTCCTTCTGCTTGCTCTGCGCCGCCTGCTGCGCCGCCTGGTGCTCGGCCTTGAGCTTGCTGTCGGCCGCCTTCTTCTGGCCGTCGAACTGCGAGATCGCGTCCTGCCGCTTGGCCTGGTACCCCGGCGTCACGGTGCCGCTGACCGACGCCGCGAAGTCGCTGCGCGCCTTGGTCGCGGCGGGCCCCGGGTTGAGGTCGGCGTCGGACACCGGCGGCTGCTGCGATGCCTTGGACTGGGCCTCGGCCTTGCCCTGCGCGATCTGCTGGCGCGCGGTCGACTGCACCTGCGCCTTGTTCTCGCCCAGCTTGCCGCTGGCCTGCCCGGCCAGCGTCGACGCTGCTTGCTGGAACTGCCCCGGCCCCTGGGCCTGCGCCTGGGCCGCGAGCTGGCCCTCGATCTGCGCGATCGCCGCCTCGCGGCTGGGGTACTTGCCCGACGGCGACAGCGCCCCGGGGTTGCCCGACGGGGCGGCGTTCACCGCCGGCGGCTGCACGCTGCGCGCCTGCGCGAGCTGAGCCTCACCCTCGGTGTACGGCGCGGCGCTCTCGTCGACGCCGGCCTCGTACGAGCCGTCGCTGGTGAAGCTGGTCGCCTTGGCCTGCGCCCCGGTGAGGCGGCTCTTGGCGGCGCTCGCCATCCGCGTGGCCTCTGCCACGAAGGCGTTGGTCGCGTTGCTCAGCGCACCCTTGGCCGCCTCGACCATCGGCGTCGCGAAGTTGCTGCTGGCCGCGAAGTCGGCGGGCGGCGGCGCGCTGGCGACCGCGGTGCGCTGCGCATCACCACGCTGGCCCAGCCGGGTGACCTCCTGCGTGCTGCCGGTCTCGACCTGGGTCACGGCGGCGGCGGCGGCGGCGGCCGCTGCCGCCCCACGTGCCACCGCGCTGGCCATCGCGCCGTCGGTGGGCCCGACCGCCGAGGCGGCCGCGGCCTTGAGGTCGTTGCCGAGCGGCGAGACCTGAGCCCGCTTGGCCGCGGTGGCCTCGGTGTCGACCTTGGCCTGCTCGCTGGCTTGCTTCTCCAGCTGCTGCGCCGCCTTGGCCTGCTGGCTCTGCGTGCTGGCGTTGCCCTGGACCAGGCCGGACGGATCGGCCGGAGGCCCACCGCCGCCGCCTGGGCTGCGTGGTGCAGGCGGGACCTGCGCCTGGCCGAACCCTTCGGTGCCCTGCCGTTGCACCGTGGATCCACCACGCCCGGCCGGGGTCGCGACCTTGGTCGCCGCGGGCGCCGGGCCGGTCACGTCAGCCGGCGTGTTGATCTTGGGCGCGGCCTGCTTGACCGGGGCGCCGATCGGCGGCGCGGCCGGCGCTGGCTGGGACTTGGCCTTGGGGGCGGCGGGGCCGGCCGGCAACGCGCCCGGCTTGGCGACCCGCTCGTTGACCACGGCCGGGGCCGCGCCTCCAGCCGGGGTCGGGGCGGCCCCCGACGGGAGATCGAGCGCCGGGGTGGCGCTCGACTGGCCCTGGCCCTGGATCTGGAAGCCGGGCTGGACCAGGACCTGGTCGCCCGCCTTGGGATCGAGCGCCGGCGCGGCGCTGGCAGGTGCTGCGAGGTTGACCTGCTTGGGCGCGGTGTTGAGCGCCGCCGGCCGGGCTGCCGTCGGCGCGGCGACACGCGCCGGCTGGTTGGCCGTCGGGGCTGCCGCGCGCGGCGCCACGGCAGGTCCGCCGCCCACGTCGGTGTTCGTCGGGGCCGGCGCGGTCGGCGTCGGCGCGGCGGCACGTGCCGTGGGTCCAGCGGCTGCGGCCGGGGCGGACGGCAACGAGGCGATGGCAGGGCTGGCCGGCACCGTCGGCGTGGGCCCAGGTGCGGGACCGGGCACTTCACGCGCGGCGGGTGCTGGCGTCGTCGGGGCGGTGGCCTGGGCACCCGGGGTGGACGCCGGGGCGCCACTCCGGGTCGGCGCAGGCACGGACGGCGCAGGCGCGGCACCGGCAGTGGGATCGGCGGCGCCCGGCGTGAGCGCGGTGGTCGCGACCCTGGCGGTGGCGTCGAGCACCGCGGCCGCCGGGGCCACCACACCGACCAGCGGGCCGGCGGCGGCGCCAGCGGCGTCGACCAGGGGCCCGAGCGCCCGCGTGCCCAGGTCGATGACCGGCTCGACCAGGCGACGCCCTTGATCGATCCCGAAATCAGCCAGCCGCTCGCCGGTGTTCACCAGCGGTTCGATCATCCGCTCGCCGGTGTTCACCAGCGGCTCGATCATCCGCTCGCCGGTGTTCACCAGCGGCTCGACGACGCGGCCACCCAGGTCGACCACAGGCTCGAGCGCTCGCGCCGCGACCCCGACCGGGTTGATCAGCGGCTCGGCGGCGCGGGCCCCGGCCGCCAGCACCGGCCCGGCGAACTCGCGCCCGGCCTCGACCATCCGGCCCAGCGTGCCAAGCGGATCAGCCGCCACGCCGCGCGGGTCGAGCAGGGGCTCGAGCACCCTCGCGACGCCGTGGCCCTCCAGCCCTCCACGCCCACTCTCGTCGACCGTGCCGGCGATCCCGATCGGCAGGCCGGCCACGCTGGTATCGGCGGCTCCACCAACCCGCCCGCTCACCTCGCCGTCGTGGCGATGCGCCTCGCCGGAGACGGTGACGTCGGCGTTGGTGCCGTGCATCGTCGCGCTGCCACTGCCGTCGGCGCGCAGGCCGCCGCTGTCACGCCCAAGCGCGCCGTCGAAGGTGGTCGACCAGTCCCCGAGCGCGGCCTCGAGGCCGACCACCGCCGCGATCGTGCCATCCCACCCAGCGCGGACGCCGGCCGACGCAGAGGCAGCACCATCGCTGCGGGTGCCCTCGGCCCGGGCGGTCACGCCATCTCCGTCGACATCGATCGAGCCGCCCAGGCCGCCCAGCCCGCCCCGCACGTGCAGGCCGGTGCCGTCGACATCCAGGCTGGCGCCACCAAAGGCCGCGTGGGCCTCGGCCGGGATGAGATCGCGCGGCAGCAGCTCGGCCAGCCGCTCCGGCGTGATCCGATCGATCCCCTCGGGCATGGCTCCGGTGAGCGGACGACCAAGCCCAGCGGTCTCGAGGGCGGCGCCCAGGCGCTCGGTCACCTCGGTCACTGCGGTGTGCTCGCCGCTGCCGGCGATGCCGACGTCCTGCGCGAGCTGGGACAGCACCTGCTGCTGCTGGCGGATGAGCCCCTGCAGCTGGTCGGCCTGCCCGGCCAGGCGCGGGTTGCGGGCCAGGCCGGCGCCGAGGACGCCGGACAGCGCTGCCTCGACGGCGCCGGCGGCGGCGCGCGCACCGCCGGTGACGCCGGCGGTCATCGCGCCCTCGACCGCACCCTGAAGCCCGCCGAGCGCCGCCCGGAGATCGCCGGTCATGCCGGCGAGGCCGCCGGCCCCGCCCTGGCCCGGGCGAGGTGGACGTGGCGGTCGGTCAGCACCCGCGGTGGTCGCCTGCTCGAACAGCACCCGGCTGAGCGCACCGGGGCCGCCGCGGCCGGGCCGGCTCCGCTGATCGCTACCCGCGCGCTCGACCGAGTCGTCGACGCTGGCCTGCTCGATCAGGGCGAGCGTCTGCTTGCCCAGCTCCTCGAGCTTGCGCTGAGCCTCCTCGGTGCGAGGGTCGCGCTGCTTGAGGTGGTCCAGGTCGAGGCGACCCAGCTTCTCCTTGAGCAGAAAATCCATGCTGACGCTGCAAGGTTATACGGAGGCGGGCTCGATCTTCCCCCCGTTTCGCTACCCACCGCAACGCAGGTCCGGGTACCATTTTTTCGTGGACCCGCCCCGGGCGGCCACTCCCGGCGCCCCGTGCCAGCTCCACGCCCCCAGATCGACACCGAGACTCGCCAGCTGGCGCTGTGGCGCGATGGTCGATTCTTGCTGTTCGACGTGTCGGGTGATGTGCGCCTCGAGATCAACGCACCGGAACTGCTCGACTTCGGGTTTGTGGGTGGCGAGGTCTGGCTGGTCCATCGTGGTGAGATCGAGCGGGTCCTGGTCCGGGAGGGGCGATCCCTGGGCCGCCAGGCGCTCGAGCACCTCGATCCATCCGGATCCCTCCTGATCCCGGGTTCGACCTCCAAGATCCCGATCTGGCTCGGGAATCCTCCTCGGCTGTTGATCCTGCGGGGTGGAGAGATCTCGGCCGAGGCGCCCGGTGTCGAGGCCGAGCTGGTGATCCCCCTCGATGCGTCCAAGCTGCTGGCCTGGAGCGCCGGCCAGCTCCGGCTGTGGCGAGCCATCGGCGACGCCTGGCGGACCCGGGCCGGCGACCCCGGCACGCCGGTCGCCGCCGCCCAGCTGATCCTGGATGGCCGGATGCTGGTGCTGGTGCAGCAGCGCCCATCCAGCACCGAGAGCCGGCTCACCGTGGTGTCGACCCGAGACGGCGTGGTGCACACCTCGCTCAAGCTGCCGCGCGCCGACGACCTCCGCTTCGCCCCCCGCCGCGGCGCGCTCATCATCCGCGATCGCGGCCGCGACAGCGATCTCGTGCGGGTGATCGATCTACGCTTCGGCCGGGTCGTGCGCGAGTTCGCCCTGCCCGAGGGCACGCGCGACTTCGCGGTCGACGACGCGCTGCAGGTGGTGGCGGTGATCACGGACGACGCGGTGGCGCTGGCCCGGCCCGACGACCTGGCCGCGGCGGCGCGGCCAGCCCGGCCCGACGACGACGAAGCGCCCGAGCTGCTGTCGCGCAGCGAGCGGGCCCGCGCCGTCGCCAGCGCCGCGGCCGAGGCGGCCGAGGCGGCCGAGGCCAGCGACGGCGACGGCACCCGCAACGGCGCCACCACGGCCGACACCGCGGCCGACACCGCGGCCGAGGTCGACGCCGAGCCGATCGCGGTCGCCGACGACGTTGCGCCGTCGGACGAACCCGAGCCGGAGCCCGAGCCCGACCCGGCCACCGCGGCCGAGCCGATCCCCGCCGACGTCCCGGTCCTGCTCGAGCCAGTCGCGGCCACGCCGCTGGCGACCTCGACCGAGATCGAGCAGTCGCTCGAGCTGCGCCTGCGCCTCATCGGCGCCCGCGTCGCCCTGGCCATCGCCGACGCCTGGGACACCGGCCGGCTGACCCGCGGCAGCCCGCTGTCGTTCCCGTACGCCGAGGAGGTGGCCGGCATTCTCCGCCTGGCCCAGGGCCTGGCCGGCGAGGCGCTGAGCTCGGCCGCCGGGCACGTGCGGGCGATCGAGGCGATGGTGGCTGGCGCCGACCGCGGCCGCGGCGTGCGCATGACGCCGCTCGACATCCTGGCCCGCGACTTCGACCTGTCGCCGGTCGCGCTGGCCACGCTGCTGGTCGCGGCCGGGCCGCGCCTGCGCGGCGACTACGCCCGGCTGTACGGCATCCTCACCAACGACCCGAGCCGGCCGTTGATCGACGAGCTGCTCATCACCCACGTCCTGGGCCAGCAGCTCGCGGCCGAGATCGGGCGCGAGCTCGACGCCGACCGGCCACTGCGCAAGTACGGCCTCCTCGCCATCGGCGCCGGCGCCCGCCCGTTCGCGGCGATCAGCGTCGACCCGCTCATCGTGCGCTTCCTGGCCAACCAGTCGGCCGAGGGCGAGCCCGACCAGTTCCTCAAGGTCCGGCGCGCCAACCGCCGGCTCGACGAGCTGCAGCTGCCGCGCCCGCTGGTGATCAAGGCGGTGCGGTACCTGGCGCAGCGGCGCGACGACGGCGCGGTGCGGGTGGTGATCCGCGGCCGCACCGGCAGCGGCCGGCACAGCCTGCTGGCGGCGCTGGCGGCCCGGGCCGGGCGCGACCTCGGCGTGATCGATCTGAGCGTGGTGCCGCGCGAGCCCGGCCGCATCGTCGCCGTGCTCGAGACCGCGCTGCGCCGGGCCAAGCTGCGTGGGCTCATCCCCGTCGTCGACGGCCTCGACCTGGCGGTTTCGGGCGAGGACCCCGACGCCCGTATCGGCGTGGCCGGCGTGCTGCGCCACCACCCGGGGCCGCTGGCGCTGCGGCTGCCGCCCGAGGCCGCCATCCCGCTCGACCCCGGCTACCTGTCGCTCGAGCTGCCGCAGCGTAACGAGATCGCCCGCGGCGAGTCGTGGCGCATCGCCCTGAGCCGGCACCACATCCCGCTGCCCGACGCCGACGACCTGGCCGCGCGCTACCGGGTCGGCCCCGGGGTGATCGAGCGGGTGTGCGAGGAGGTGGTGCGCCGGCCCGACCCACCGACCGAGCCGGCGACGTGGGTGGCCGCGCTCGACGACGCCGTGCGCCAGCACCTGGAGAACCGCCTCGGCGCGTCGGCGACCCGGGTCCACCGGCTGGCGTCGTGGGCCGACGTCATCCTGCCCGACGAGGTGCTCGACAGCCTGCTCGAGCTGACCGCGCGGGTGCGGCACCGGAAGACCGTGTTCGAGAAGTGGGGCTTCGATCGCTCGATCACCACCGCGCGTGGCATCACCGCGCTGTTCTCGGGCAGCCCCGGCACCGGCAAGACCATGGTCGCCGGCGCCATCGCCCGCGACCTCGGCCTCGACCTGTACCGGGTCGACGTGTCGCGCATCACCTCGAAGTGGATCGGCGAGACCGAGAAGAACCTGGGCAGCCTGTTCGACGCCGCCGAGGACGGCAACGCGATGCTGCTGTTCGACGAGGCCGACTCGCTGTTCGCCAAGCGGACCGAGGTGCGGACCTCGGTCGACCGCTACGCCAACATGGAGGTCAACTACCTGCTGCAGCGGCTCGACAGCTTCGAGGGCATCGCCGTCCTCACCACCAACTTCGGCAGCGCGATCGACCCGGCCTTCAAGCGCCGGCTGTCGTTCCGCGTCACCTTCCCGTTCCCCGACGAGGACATGCGGGAGAAGCTGTGGAAGGCGCTGCTGCCGCCGGAGGCGCCGGTGTCGGGGCCGCTCGACTTCGGCAAGCTGTCGCAGCGGTTCCGCCTGTCGGGCGGCTACATCCGTAACGCCACCCTGCGCGCGGCCTTCCTCGCCGCCGAGGAAGGTGGCCTGCTCACCCAGGAGCACCTCGAGCGCGCCATCCGCATGGAGTTCCGCGAGATCGGCAAGCTGGCCGAGAGCGGCGTGCTCGAGTAGTTCGCACGCGCCCGCGCGCCTCGCCTACAATGCGGCGATGGGTTCACGCCGCGCGTGCTTGCCGTTGTCCCTGCTGCTGTGCGGATGGTCGATGCTGGGATGTGAAGGCCCCAGCAAGGGTGGATCCGCCGCCGACGCCGCCGTCAACGCGCCCACGCCTGACGCCCCGGCCGACGCCGCCCCACCCGACGCTGCCCTGCCGCCGGTGCTGAGCACCAGCGTGCTCGACTGTGGCGTGGCCGGCACCATCGGCGGCCTGGGCGACGCCATCAGCGCCCAGCCGCTCATCCGCCACGACCTCGATCTGAGCGTGTTCCCCGAGGCGCTGTGCAACGACGGCACCGGCGCCATCCTGTACGTGCGCCGGGCGGCCACCGTCGCCGCCGAGAACGACTGGGTCATCCAGCTCCAGGGCGGCGGCCTGTGTGGCACGGCCCAGGAGTGCGCCAACCGCTGGTGCATGGTCGACACGCTGTTCTCGATGTCCGGGATGTCGGCCACCCCGGCGCCGGCGCTCGGCATCGACGGCCGCGGCATCACGTCCCGGCTCGGCGGCAACCCGCTGGGCGACGCCAACCAGGTGCTGGTCAAGTACTGCTCGTCGGACCTGTGGGTCGGCACCCAGCGCGACGTGCCGATCGCGGCGCTGCACCCGGTCAGCGGCGACCCGGTCGCGTTCCGCATGCACTTCCTCGGCGCGCGGATTCTCGACGCCGCCATCGCCACCCTGCGCCAGGACGGCGTGGCGGCGATCGACTACCAGGGCACGCCGATGCCCGACCTCGACCAGGCCACCTACGTGCTGGTGGCCGGGGGCTCGGCCGGCGGCGCCGGCGTGGCCCACCACGTCGACGCGCTGACCACCACGCTGCGGGCGACCAACGCCGAGGTCACGGTGAACGGGCTGGCCGACTCGATCCTGGCGCCCAGCCTCGACCTGGTCGACCCCAGCAGCTCCACGCTGTGTGCGACCCAGCCGACCGCGTGCACCGCCGACGGGCTGCGCCAGCTGCAGCACGAGGCCACCAACGCGCTGTGGGCCAGCCAGCTCGAGAGCAGCTGCGTGGCCATGCACCCGACCGAGCCGTGGCGCTGCTTCGAGGTCAACCACCTCTTGCACCACCACGTCACCTCGCCGCTGTTCGTGCGGATGGGCCTGACCGACTCCCTCATCTCCGACCCGTTCGTCACCGGCGGCTACCAGACGCTCGGCGGGGATCCGTTCAACATCCTTCGCTTCGCGGTGGCGCTGAGCGCCGACCTCGGCGAGTTCGCCAACCTGATGGCGAACTCCGAGGAGGGGCTGGCCACCCTGACCGCCCCTGGCGTGTACGGCCCGACCTGCAGCAAGCACGAGACCCTCGGCGCCAACGACGCGATCTACTCGACCTTCATCGACGACGGTGGCACGCCGACTGACATGTTCACGGTGTTCGAGAACTGGCGGGCCATGACCGGCACGACCCAGCTGGTGAGCGCGGCCGGCGCCAGCACCTGCCCGTGACCCGAGGGGCCGAGGTGACCCGTCAGGTCCCGGCGCTCGAGCGGCAGGTCGCGGGCGCGCCGCCGCCGCACACGCAGTCGCACTCGGTGCCGGTGTCGGGCACCTTGGACCGGCTGGCGCCGGCGCACGGGCAGTAGCAGCTGGCCGGGACGAACTCGCAGCCGGCGCGGCTGGTGCACCCCTCGCTGCTGGACTGGGCCAGCCCGGTCTCGCACACGCCGGCCTCGGGCCGACACTCGTAGTAGTTGTTGCCGACGAGGTGCAACGTACACGCGGTCGACTCGAGGCAGGCCGCGCGCGACAGCGCGTCACAGGCGGACGCGGACGCGGCGGCGGGGCCGGCCTGGCTCGAGGGCGCCGGGGCCGCCGGCTGGTCGGACGTGGTGGCCGACGTCGCCGCCGGGCTGGACGAGGCGGGCGCGGCCGGGGCGCCGCAGGCGAGCAGGATGGGGCCGAGGGCGAGCAGGGTCTTCACCCATGAACGATGACGCGGGGTCGGCGCACGCGCCAGCCCTGCGCCGGGTAGTTCAGGGCGCGCCGGCGTCGGTGCCGGCCGCCGAGGCCGGCTTGCACATCGACGGCGGGCCGCCGGCGCAGGCGCAAGCACAGCCGCCGTACTCCTCGGCGACCGCCTTGGTGTGGCCGTAGCCCTCGCACGAGCAGTAGCAGGAGCCGGGGTCGAACACGCAGCCGGTCCGCGCCTGGCAGCCGGTGCGGTCGCCCTGGCGCAGGCCGACCTCACACGGGCCGGCCGACGGCCGGCAGTCGTAGTTGGTCGAGCCCAGGTGGTGCAGGGTGCAGTCGGTCGACGCCAGGCACTGCGCGCGCGACATCTGATCACACGCGGTCGGCGGCGGCGGCGTCGGCGTGGTCGGCGGCGTCGGCGTGGTCGGCGTCGGCGTGGTCGGGCCGGGGCCGCCCGCGGCGTCCTTCTTGTCGCCGCACGCGGCCAGGGCGACCGTGACCAGCAGGGACAGGAGCGAGGCTGCGACCGGGTGCGACAGGCGGGCCATGGCCGTGAGTGTACGTCGGTCTGGGCGTGGGCGACCGCGGGCGGCCCGTGTTATGTGGGAGAGCCATGGCTCCCACCGGTCGCGCCGTCGTCGCCAGCCTGGCCGCGCTGATCACCACCAGCTGCGGCATGCCCGAGGGGGATTACTTCGGCCGCGTGCCCGACATCTCCGGCCGCAACCCGCGCCACCTGCGCTGGTGCAACTCGGGCGAGCCCGAGAGCATGGACCCGGCCCAGGCGTCGACGACGACGGCGATGAAGCTGCTGTACTCGATGTTCGACGGGCTCATGGTGTACGACCAGAAGGGGCTGCCGACGCCGTCGCTGGCGACCCAGGTCGACCAGGCGCCCGACCTGCGCCGCTTCACCTTCACGATGCACGACAAGGGCCGGTGGTCGAACGGGCGCCCGCTCTCCGCGTACGACATCGCCTACAGCGTGGCCCGGGTGCTGCACCCGCTGACCGCCTCGCCCAACGCCGACGGCCTCGACAGCCTCAAGAACCAGAAGCAGTACGTCGGCAACGTCATCCGCGTCGTGCTGCGCGACGTCGGCGAGCTGCGCGCCGGCGAGCTGGTCGACGTGGTCGGCATGGACGGCAAGAGCCGCGACGAGCTCGACCAGGCCAAGGTCGAGATCCCCGACAGCAACAAGCGCACCGGCAGCAAGCCGCTGGCGCTGCGAGACCTGGGCGCGGCCGAACGCGACGCCTACGCCCGGGTCCCGGCCGGGTCCGAGGTGACCTTGATCGAGCTGAGCGGGCGCCCGGCCGCCGCGCCCCACCCCGACGGCGCCACCGCCTGGGCCTACGTCCATACCACCCTGGGTGCGACCGGCAGCGGCGGCACCTACGGCTGGGTCCCGGCCGCCGAGCTCGACGGCCTGCCGCACGCCGCGGTGCGCTACCAGGTCAAGCGCCTGCCGATGAAGCGGCAGCCCGGGCTCGACGCCAGCGCCGAGGAGCTGGCCGCCGACGAGAAGGTCGAGCGGCCGACGCTGGAGGCGACCGGGGCCGACCTGCTCATGCTGCCCGAGGCGCTCGGCATGCGCACACCCGACGCGCGCACGGTGGTGCTCGAGACCACCAACCCGACCCCGTTCTTCTTGAACCTGACCAACAACCGGGTGCTGCGACCGACCCCACGCGAGGCGGTGTCGCGCCGGCCCAAGCGCTGGGCCGAGCCGGGCACCATCGTCACCTCGGGGCCGATGCACCTGACGGTCTGGAAGGAGCGCGACCGCATCGAGCTGGTGCGCTCGCCCACCTACTGGAACCCGAGCGAGGTCAAGCTCGACAAGCTGACCGCGTTCTCGCTCGAGGACCAGGCGACGACGGCCAACTACTACGCCACCGGCGGCTGCGACGCGACGACCTCGAACAACATCCCGGCCTCGTACCTGCCGGTGCTGTCGGGCGAGAAGCGCGGCGGCGCCGAGCACCGCTACAAGGACTACTTCAGCGAACCGTACCTCGGCATCTACTTCGCCTTCGTCAACACCAAGAAGGTGAACAACCGCCACCTGCGCCGGGCCATGGCCCACGCCATCGACCGCCGGCCCATCCCCAACATCACCAAGGGCGGTCAGATCCCGACCACCTCGCTGTCGCCCGGCACGCCGATCAGCAAGCTGACCGACGACGAGCTGGCGCTGTGCGGCGTCACCCGCGACCAGCCCGGCGTGGCCATGCTGATGATCACCGGCCAGCTGTGTTACGTGCCGCCGCCCGGCCTCGACTTCGATCCGGCCAAGGCCAAGGAGGAGCTGGCGCTGGCCAAGCAGGAGATGGGGCCGGCGTTCCCGAAGACGTTGACCTACCGCTACAACACCGGCTCGGAGTCGCACAAGTACATCGCCGAGTTCCTGCAGTCGTCATGGAAAGACGTGCTCGGCCTCGACATCCGGCTCGAGAGCCAGGAGTGGAAGGTGTTCGTCAACGACACCCGCGAGGGCAACTACGAGCTGGCCCGGTTCGGCTCGATCATGAACTTCCCCGACACCGAGGCCGAGCTGCTGCCCAACTGGCGGTGCGAGAGCCCCGACAACCGCTCGCAGTGGTGCCGCCCCGAGTTCGAGGAGCTGGTGGTGTCGGCCCAGCCGCTGGCCGACCGCAAGGCCCGGCTCGAGAAGATCTACGCCGCCGAGAAGTACCTGCTGGAGGACGTCGCCGTCATCCCGCTGTACGTGTACACGCAGCAGCACCTGCAGAAGCCGTACGTGCGCGACCTGTTCATCAACCTGGTCGACCAGCCGCCGATGTACCGGGCCTACCTCGACCCCAACTGGGCCAGCGCGCCGGCGCCGGCGGCGGGAGGTTCGCGCTGATGCTGCGCTTCATCTTCGCCCGCGTCGGCGGTGGCATCCTGGTGGTGCTGGCCGCCACCACCATCGCCTTCTTCCTGCTGCGCGCCGCGCCGGGCGGCCCGTTCGACGGCGAGGCCAAGATGTCGGCCGAGGTGAAGCGCAACCTCGAGAAGTCGCTCCAGCTCGACAAGCCGCTGTACGTCCAGTACGCCACGTACATCACCAACGTGGTCCAGTTCGACCTCGGCCAGTCGATCAAGCGCCGGCAGACCGTCAACGAGCTCATCGCGAAGCAGTTCCCGTACAGCCTCAAGCTGGGCGCGTTCGCCCTGACCTTCGCCGTGCTGTTCGGGGTCGGGCTCGGCGTGGTGGCGGCGTCGCGTCGCAACACCCGCGTCGACTACGGCTTCATGAGCATGGCGCTGTTCGGCCTGTCGATCCCGTCGATCGTCCTCGGGCCGCTGCTGCAGAACGTGTTCGCGCTCAAGCTCGGCTGGTTGCCGATGGCCCGGGCCGAGGGCTTCACCTCGTACATCCTGCCCGGCATGACGCTCGGCCTCATCTATGCCGGCACCATCGCCCGCCTGTCGCGCGGCAGCATGCTCGAGGTGCTCGGCCAGGACTACATCCGCACCGCCCGCGCCAAGGGCCTGTCGGAGCGCACGGTCATCTGGAAACACGGCCTGCGCCTCGGCCTCATTCCGGTCGTGACCTACCTCGGGCCGGCCACGGCGGCGCTGCTGTCGGGCTCGTTCGTGGTCGAGCGCATCTACCAGATCCCCGGCCTGGGCCACTACTTCATCTCCGCCGTCGGCGACCGCGACCACATGCTGCTGTGCGGCTGCCTGGTCTTCTACGTGTCCATCCTCGTGACCCTCAACATCCTCATCGACATCGCGTACGGGTTCCTCGACCCGCGCATCCGGGGGCAGCGATGAGCGCGCCGGCCTCGCTGCCCAAGGCCCAGGCCGTGCCGCCAGCCGGCGGGCCGACACCTGCGCGCACGCTGCCGCCGACGTCGCTGTGGCGCGACGCCTGGCGCCGCCTGCGCAAGAACCGCATGGCCGTGGTGTGTGGCGTCATCTTCATCGCCATCTTCCTGTTCTGCTTCCTCGGTCCGATCATCGTCGGCTGGTTCGGGCTCGACCCGACGGCGATGGACCCCAAGAAGGGGGCGATGCCACCGTCGGGCGCCCACCCGCTCGGGACCGACCCGCTCGGGCGCGACATGCTGGTCCGCATCATGGTCGGCGGCCGCATCGCCATCATCGTCGCCTTCACCGCCACCACCGTCTCGGTGGTGATCGGCGTCAGCTACGGCGCCATCGCCGCCTTCGCCGGCGGCCGGGTCGACTACCTGATGATGCGCATCGTCGACGTGCTGTACGGCTTTCCGACCATCGTCTTCATCATCGTCCTGCAGTCGACCCTGCTGGTGAACTACAAGAGCAACCTGTGGATGCTGTTCGCGCTGATCGGCGCCATCTCGTGGCTGTCGATGGCCCGCATCGTGCGCGGCCAGATCCTCGGCCTCAAGCACCGCGAGTTCGTCGAGGCGGCCCGGGTCATCGGCGCCCGACCGGGGCGCATCCTGTTCTACCACCTGGTGCCCAACGTGCTCGGCGTGGTGATCATCTACGCCACGCTGGCCATGCCGAGCGTGATGCTGACCGAGGCGTTCCTGTCGTTCATCGGCCTCGGCGTGCAGGCGCCGCTGGCGTCGTGGGGCACCCTGGTGACCGAGGGCAGCTCGCAGATCATCGTCTACCCGTGGCTGCTGGTGGCGCCCGGCCTGGTCATGGGCGCGAC
Organism: Kofleriaceae bacterium; assembly: GCA_018058095.1. GTDB lineage: Bacteria > Myxococcota_A > Polyangia > Haliangiales > Haliangiaceae > JABFXX01. Next base: position 4,582 of record JAGPCO010000125.1, on the reverse strand, counting down.
GATCTTCGCCCTCAACTTCTTCGGCGACGGCCTGCGCGACGCGCTCGACCCGCAGACGCGGAAGGACTGACGGCGGCGCGGGCGGCGCGGGCGCGAGCGGCCCGGGCGGCCCGGCGAGCCCGCGCGGCGGCCATGGTCGCCGGGGTCTCTTCGCGCGCGAGCTGATCCGGCGTGGCGACGACGGCGGCGACCGGGATACGTACCCGCGGCCGCCCAGGCAGGGTCAGGACCTGGCCGGGCCCGAGGCGGCGCTCGCGGGTGTAGCGCCCACGCCGGGGCGCCGACATCACGATGACCTGGCCGGCCGCGAGATCGACCAGCCAGTACACCGGGATGCGGCCCCTGGCGTACAGCGCCGCCTTGACGTCGCGGTCCTTGCGCAGCGAGGTGCGCGCGACCTCCACCACCAGCGAGGCCGCGCGCGGATAGTCAGGCTTGGTCAGGGCCGGCACCACGGCGACGTCGGGCTCCGGCATGGAGTCGGGCCAGGCGCGCAGGGCCAGGCTGCTGTGGCTGAGCACGTACACGGTGTCGGGCAGCTGGCGAATGAGGTGAGCGGCGATGCGCGCCGTCACCGCCAGGTGGATGGCGCCCTGCGGGCTCATCTCGACCAGCTCCCCATGGAGCAGCTCGACCCGCTCGTCGGCCAGCAGCCCGACGGTCGCCAGGTGCTCGAACTCGACGCGGCGCAGGCCGCGCACCCGCTCGGGCGCGATGGTCTGACGATCGAGCATGGACGGGTCGAACATATCATCGGTCCTGGCGACGTCGACGTGCAGCCCTCGCGCCACGCCGGCCGGCGCTCGAAGTGGCCGAGATCCTTCGTGCGTCACCACCGACCCAGCCCGATCCCGGACGGCGGCGTCCAGCGTCCGGACCGTTCGGGCCGCGACCGGCGCCGCGCTCAGGCGATGGCGACGATCGTCAGCGTGCGGCGCTTGCCGCCGACCACCAGCTCGAGCTCGTCGCCGGCCTTGTGCCCGAGCAGGGCGCGGCCGAGCGGCGCGCTCGGCGTGATGACCTTGATCGCGCCGGCCAGCTCGAGCCCACCGCCGGCCGGGCACACCCAGTAACGCGCGGCGTGGCCGTCGTCGTCCTCGGTGGTGACCAGCGCGCCGGTGCGGACCGAGGTCGGTGGCGCCTGCGTGGCCAGCCCGGCCACGGCCAGCAGCGCGGTCTCGAGCTCGGCCACCCGCTGGGCCAGGCCACGCGCCAGGTAGCTCTGCTCGAGGCCGCGCGTGTCCTTGTCGTTCTCGGGCCGGGCCTCCTCGTGGGTGGCGCCGGCGACGGCGGCGGCGTGAGCCTCCATCGCGCTGGCCAGCTCGCCGGCGAGGGCGGCCTGCAGCTCGGCGGCGAGCGCGGCCCGGTCGACCGGGGGTGCCGAGTGGCGAGCGCGCGGCGGAGGCGTCACCGGCGACCTCTACGGGCAGGCCAAGATCTTGGTGCAGTCACCGCCGGCCGCCTGCACGCAGGTGGCGTGGGCCTGCACCCGCGGCAGGGTCTGCTGGTCGCGCTGCAGGGCCGCACAGGCAGCGACGCAGTCGCCCTCGTCGAACACGCCCTCGCCCTCCTTGCCGTCGTCGAGCTTCTCGACGCACTCGGCCTCCTTGGCGCACACGTCGGTGCACAGCTTGGAGCGCGGCTGGTTGCAGGCCGCGCCAGCGGTCAGCGCCAGCGCGACCGCGAGCGCGGCGCCGACGCGCGAGGAACCAGAGGGCGACATGGCCGGCATCATACCGCGCGCGGCCGCGCCGGCACGCCGATGGCCGTCACCCCGGCCGGGAGATCGTGCACCACCACCGCGCCGGCGCCGACCGTGACGTCGGGGCCGATGACGATGCCCTGGCGCACGCAGGCGCCGACGCCGATCCACGCCCGCGGCCCGGCGGTGACCGTGCCGGCCAGGCACGCGCCCGGGCACACGTGGACGCCGTCGGCCAGGGCCGCGTCGTGATCGACGATGGCCCCGGTGTTGACGATGACGCCGAGTCCGAGGACGGAGCCGGGGTTGACCGCGGCCTGGGCCATGACCACCGTGCCGTCGCCCAGGCGCGCGTGCGGGCTGACGTGGGCGCGCGGGTGGACGATGACCGGGACGCGGAACCCGAGCTCGGCCAGCTGGGCCAGCACCACCAGCCGGGCCGCGCCGGCGCCGATGGCGACGATGGCCTCGGGGTGGGCGCCCCGCAGGGCCGGCAACGCGGCCAGCGGGCCGACCACCGGGAAGCCGAGCACCTCGGTCAGCCCCGGGTGCCGGTCGTCGACGAAGACCACGCTGCGCCAGCGCCCGGTGGCCAGGGCGGCGTCGGCCACGACCTTGCCGTGGCCGCCGGCGCCGACCACCAGCAGGGGCGCGGGGCCGTCGGCCGTCGTGCTGGACATGGGCGCACGCTACCACGCACCTCGGGGCCCCCGTGCCCGTGCCCGTGCCCGTGCCCGTGCCCGATCTCTCGGACCTGCTGGCTGATCGAAGTCCCGGCGTGGCGCGTGGTCCGTTCATCGATCGCCGGGCGGCGGCGCGTCGTCCGAGCGCGCGGCAGATCGGGCACGGGCACGGGCACGGGCACGGGCGCGGGAGAGGGCGTGAGCACCGTCGCTGCGCGGCGTTTCTCAGCACCCTGCAGGGGCAATCACTTGCTGCCGCTCGCGCCGGCGCCGTACCATGGGCCGTCGTCGGGGCCGCGCTGGCATCCAGCCGCGCCCGCCGACGCTCGCCCCGGGGGACGCCGCCAATGAATGGTCCACGCCTGCGCTCGCTGCTCGTGTCCGTGTCGACCACTGCCGCCGCGGCGGGCCTCGCCGCCCTGGCTGGCCCTGGCTGCGGCGACGGCCTGCTGTGCCAGAACGACGTGCTGGTCATCATCCAGTCACCGAGCGGCACCCTCGGCACCGACAGCGATCAGGTCACCGCCGGGGTCCAGACCGACGTCCGCGTCCGCACCACGCTGCTGGTCGGGACGTCGATCGGCCTGACCGTGACCGACAGCACCGGCTTCACCGTCGACGAGGCCGGCGCGGTGGTCGACGCCGACGGCTACGCGTTGTTCGCCGACGTCACCGTGCCGTCCGGCACCGCCACCCTGCGCGCCGAGGCCGACGCCGGCGAGTGCGGGGTCGGCGTCGATCAGATCGAGCTCGAGGTGCTGGCCGCGACCGGGTGTGACCTCACGCTGCGGCAACCGCCCGAGGCCAACGACTACTACGCGCCGCTGCGGGTGCTCGGCGCCGGCGCCGATCCCGACCCGGCCACCCCCGGCTTCCAGGCCACGATCGACGTCGCCAGCACCGCCGGCTTCGCGGTCGAGCTGTTCCGCAACGACGGCGGCGGCGACGTCTCGCTCGGGGTCATCACCGCCAACCCCGACGGCCAGATCACCGCGCTCGCCACCCTGCCCGACGGCACCCAGTCGCTGCGAGCGGTGTGCACCAGCCCGGGCGGCGGGGTGCAGCGGCAGTCGGCCACGGCGGCCCTGTACGTCGACACGATGGCCCCGACCTGCGCCCTGGTCGCGCCGGCGCCGGGCACGACCATCACCCCGGCGCTCGACGGCGACGCCGACGCCAGCAACGGCCTGCAGCTCACGCTGGTCGGCGCTGCGACCGGGACCGGCGACGTGCTGGGCGAGGCCTCCTCGTTCGAGCTGACCCCGGCCGGCGGCACCACCGTCACGGTCAGCGGCAGCCTGCTCGACGTGGCCGGCCAGGGCCAGGCGGTGGCGACGCTCGACCGCGTCGGCGCGCCCGACGACGCGACCGTGGTGTTCTCGGCGCGTGATCACGCCGGCAACAGCTGCCGGGCCGAGGCGACCTACCCGGTCCGGACCGACGGCTGCGCCATCGTCGTCGAGGCCCCGACCGGGCCGGTCACCGGCGACGCCGACGGCAACCCCGGCAACGGCGTCCAGGTCGACGTCACCGTCACCGTCGAGCCGGCCTGCGCCGGCCGCCCGGTGACGTCGGACTGCGGCCTCAACAACCCGAGCGGCGTCGCGCCGGCGTCGGGCCCACTGATGCTGCGCGTCGACGCCTGCGGCGCCGGCGTGTGCGAGGTGAGCGAGGCCTGCACCTTCGCGGTCAGCACCAGCGACGGCATCCAGACCACGGCCGGCCTGAGCCTGGTGTTCGACAACCAGGCTCCGGTGGTCGACCTGGTGCCGATCAACCCGGCCGTGCCCTGTGGTGGCCAGATCACGCCGGCCCAGGACCAGGTCGGCAACCTGCCGGGCGTGCAGATCCGCTTGCGCATGTACACGCCGCCCGCCGTGGTCGGGCGCGAGGTGGTGCTGACCAACGCCAGCGGCACGGCGGTGCTGCCGGTGACCTCCGTCGCCGGGGACATCTTCCCGACCGTCGTCGGCGGCGCCAACACCCTGGTCGGCCGGGCCAGCGACGTCCACGGCAACCTCGGCCAGGACGCGCCGTGCACCATCACCCTGGCCGACCTCGCCGTCAGCTTCTCGCCGCCCGCCGCCGACGGCATCGTCGGGCCCGGCGACGGCACGGTCAGCGCCGGCCGGCTCGCCTTCCCGCTGTGCGGCACGGTCAGCGCCACCGGCGCCAGCGTCGGTGTGGTGATCGATGG
>JAGPCO010000202.1 GCA_018058095.1 Kofleriaceae bacterium | reverse complement strand
GGGCGCCGGGCTGCGTGGTGGAGGCCGGTCAGGTCCGGTGCGATCGCCCCGGTCGGTTCGAACTCACCACCTGGGCCCTGGTCGACGCGACCTGGGCGCCGATCGATCAGCGCGAGCTGGTGGTCGACGCTCCCCCACGTCCGCCTGCGACGGCGCCCACGGTGTCGTGGCTGGCGAGCGGCTGGTCGGCCGCCGGGGCGTCCCAGCAGGGCTGGCGCGTCGGCCTCCTGGCCGCGGCCCAGGTCGCGCTCGGCGCCGGCTGGGACGGGCAACTCGGCCTCGGCTGGGGCATGGGCCAGGCCAGCTTCGCCCCGACCATGCCGGTCGCGGTCGGCCTCGCCGTCGACGAACAGGAGTTCGCGCTACGGGCCGGCGCCCGTCGAACCTGGCGGACGCGCACCAGCGTGCCGTGGACGATCGCCGCCACCGCCGCGCCGGTGCTGGTCCGGCAACGCGGCGCGCTCGGCGCCGACGACGACCGCAGCCTCGGCGTGCGCGCGGTGGCGACCGCCACCGTCGGGGCGCAGCTCACGGTCGCCTCGCGCCGGGTGTGGATCGACGGCGGCGCCCGCGCCGCGCTCGACGTCGTCGCGCCACGCTGGGGCCCCGGCTCGCTGGCCTGGTTCGTGGAGGTGTCGGTTGCCCGCTGATCCACGCTGGCTCGCGGCCGCGCTCGCGCTCGCGCTCGGCGGGAGTGCGTGCCGGCGCTCGCCCGCCCCGGCCACCGAGGCGGCGAGCGACCAGACTGCCGCACCGGCCGCGCCCGCGCGACCAGCCGCGGAGCCGGCGCCGGTCGCCGTGGTCGACGCCGTGCGCGGCGACGTCCGGGTCCAGCGCGGCGGCAACGGGCCGTGGTCGGCGCTCGGCCCGGGTGCCCGCATCGGCGCGCTCGACGCCGTCCAGGCGCTGGGCGGCGGCCACGCCACGCTGCGCCTGACCCGCACCGGCGCCACCCTCGAGCTCGAGGCCGGCACGACCATCCGCCTGGCCGCGGCCACGCCCGAGGTGCACGCCGTGACCGGTCACATGGTGGCCCGGCTCGACGCGGCCGACCATGCCACCCAGCGCGTCGAGGTCGCGCTGCCGCCGGGTCGCCTCGTGCTCGAGGCGGTGGCGGGCGGCGCCGGCGCCGAGGCGGCGATCGACGTCGAGCGCGAGGTGCTGTCGATCGAGACCCGCTCGGGCCGGAGCGAGCTGCAGCGGCCGGGCCGGCAGGCGGTGGCCATCGAGGCCCGGCGCTGGGCCCGGTTCGACGCCGCCGGCGAGCTGGTCGACGCCGGCTCGGTCGACGACGTGCTGGTCCCGACCGCGCCGGCCGAGGGCGCCCGCGTCCGCACCCAGCGCGACGTCGGCTTCGCGTGGCCGGCGGTGGCGGGCGCCACCGGGTACGAGCTGGTGCTGGCCTCGCGCGGCGCCGAGCGCACCGTGCGGGTCGTGACCCCGAGCGCGACGGTCGCGCTGGCGGCGGGCGAGGTGCGCTGGTCGGTCCGCGCCGTCGGGCGACGCACCGGTCAGGCCGCCGGCGCGGCCCCGACCGAGCTGGTGCGCTCGAGCACGCGCGGCCTGTGGATCGAGCTCGACCGCCAGCCGCCGCCGCTGACGCTGGTCAGCCCGGCCCAGGGCGCGGTGGTCGTCGGCCCGCGCGTCGCCCTGCGCGGCCTGAGCGAGCCCGGCGCCACCGTCGAGGCCGGCGCGGCCCACGTGGTGGTCGGCCCCGACGGCACGTTCACGCTCGAGATCGAGCTGACGCGCGGGCTGTCCAACCTGGTCGTGTCCGCGCGCGACGACCTCGGCAACCGGCGCCGGCAACCCTGGAGCCTGCTGTGGGAATGAAGCACCACGGCCTGCGCTCGATCCAGGCCCGCGTCCTCCTGGTCGTGCTGGCGGCCGGCCTGGTCGGCGCCGGCGGCGCGACGCTGGTGGCCTGGCGCACCATGCGCGAGGTCGCCAGCGCGCACATGGTCGAGGACACGACGCGGCGGGTCGAGCAGATCCACGACCAGCTCGAGGCCCGCACCAGCATCGCTCGCGCCGAGCTGGCGGCGCTGGCGCGCGCCCTCGCCGGCGGGGCCGCGCCGGCGACCGAGGCCGCCCTGGCGCCGTTCGTGGTGGCCGCGCGGCTCAGCGCCGACGACGATCGCCTCGACATCACCCGCACCACCAGCGGTCACGAGCTGCTGGCCCGAGCCAGCGCCGAGCCCGCGCTGCCGCTGGTCGACGGCCACCTGGTGATCCGCGGCGTCGTCGATGGCGTCACCCTGCTCGGCCTGGTCGAGGTCGGCACCCTCTTGCCCAACGTCGCCGACACCACCGCCACCCTCGGGCCTCGCCTCGATCCGCGCCTGGCGGTGGCCGGGATCGTGGTCGACCGTCGCCCCGGCGCCGCCGGCGAGGTCGCGCGCGGCCGCGCCGCCGTCGACGACCAGCTCGAGCTCGAGCTCACGGCCTCGCTGACGGGCGCCAAGGCCGAGGTCGACGCGGCGCTGCGGCGCGTGGTCGGCTGGGCCGTGCTGGTCACCGTCGTCGTGGTGATCGTCCTGGCCTGGGCCCTGACCCGGCGCGTGACCCAGCCGGTGCGGGCCCTGGCCAGCGCGGTCCGGGCCCAGCCTGGCCCGCTCCAGCTCCCGCCGCTGTGCGACGACGAGATCGGTGAGCTCGGGACCGCCATCGCCACCATGCACACCCGGCTCGCCCACGACGCCCACCTGCTCAAGGTCGGGGCCGACTTCGCGCGCGACGTGGTCCACCTGCGCGACCAGGCCGACGTGCTGCGCCGGCTCGAGGACGCGCTCCGCCAGGCGCACCCCGACAACCAGTGGCGGGTGCGCGGCCCCGACGAGGCGCCGCCGATGCTGACGGCGTCCGCGGCTCAGTCGACCACCCGCCTGTCGATCGTCACCGAACACGACGGCACGCTGCTGCTGCGCCCGACCGACGACGACCTGGCCGGCTGTGTCGCCGTCGGCCTCGGCACGCTGAGCGACGACGATCGGCGCAGCCTCGACGTGTTGTGCTCGACCGCCGCGGCCGCGGCCCGCAACCTGGCCCTGACCCAGACCGCGACCCTCAACGAGAAGCTGGCCCTGGTCGGCCGCATCTCCGCCGGCGTCGCCCACGAGATGAACAACCCGCTGGCCTACGTGCTGCTCAACCTCAACCTGCTCGACGAGCAGATCGAGGGCGCGCCGCGCGAGCTGGTGCGCGAGGCCCAGGGCGGGGTCGAGCGCCTCGGCCGCATCGTCAAGGACCTGTCGCGCGTGACCCGCGGCAGCAGCGACGGTGACGAGCTGGTCGACCTGCACGCGCTGGTCGACGAACAGATCAAGATCGCGCGGGCCCGCGCCGGGGCCCAGGCCGCGCTGGTGCTGCGCGCGACCGGGCCGGCCTGGGTCCGGTGCAGCGCCGGCCGCATCGGCCAGGCCGTGCTCAACATCATCGTCAACGGCCTCGACGCCGCCGCCGGCCGACACGCCGTCGGCGACGGCCTGGTCGAGGTCGAGCTGGTCACCACGGCCGATCACCACTGCGTGCGCATCCGCGACAACGGCGCCGGCATCTCCGACAGCGCCCGCCGCCACCTGTTCGACGCCTTCTTCACCACCAAGGCCGAGGCCGGCACCGGCCTGGGCCTGTACCTGTCGCGCCGCTTCGTCCAGGCCGACCGCGGCCGGCTCGAGGTGGTCGCCACCGACGGCGCCGGCACCACGTTCGAGCTGGCCCTGCCGGTGGCGGCGCCGCCGGTCGAGGTCGCCAGCATGGAGGCCACGGCACCTGCGCCCGTGACCACGCCGCCGACCGCCGCCCCGCCCGTGGCCACGCCGACGTCCACCGGCGCACCCGCGGTCAGCCCGGCCGCCCCCGACGCGCCGCCGGCCCGGCCGCGCCCGCGCGTGCTCATCATCGACGACGAGCCGCAGATCGCCCGCACCATGGAGCGCGGCCTGCGCCGGATCGCCGACGTCACCACCGCCACCAACAGCCTGGCCGGCCTGGCCGCGGCCCAGGCCGAGGTGTTCGCCCTCATCCTGTGCGACTGGAACATGCCAGGCATGACCGGCGGCGAGCTGGTGGCCGAGCTGCGCCGGTCCAACCCCGAGCGCATCAGCCAGGTCGTGATCATGAGCGGCGGCAACATCGAGGTGCCCGACGACGTGCGGGTGGTGGCCAAGCCGATCCCGCTGGCCGCGCTGCAGGAGCTGGTCAGTGCGGCGTGACGCCCTGGCCGCTACCTGGGTGCTGCTGGCCGCCGCCAGCTGCGATGTGCCACGCACTCCGGCCCTGGCGCCCGACCGCATCGCCGTCGACGACCAGGGCCGCACGCTGCGCCTGGGCGGCCTCGACCCGGCCGACTTCCTCGATCCCCACGGCGGCCGGCTCGGCCTGCACGCCGACTTCGCGGCGGTGATCGGCGGCGTCCCGACCTCGGTCCTCGCCGCCGACGGCGCCGGCGTCGACCTCCAGCTGACCACGCCGCTTCCACTCGGCCTGCACGACCTGGCGCTCACGAGCGGCGGCCGAGCCTGGTCGGCGGCCGGAGCGCTGCGCGTGGTCGAGCCCGGCGCCGACGTCGACGCAGGCCTGCCCGGTGACGGCGGACTGCCTGGCGACGCCGCCCTCGTGTCGTGCCCAGGTCAGGGCGCGCTCGTCGCCTGCTACCCGTTCGACGGCGACACCGCCGACGCCAGCCCCAACCAGCTCGACGCGATCGCCGTCGACACCTCGTTCGTGGCCGGGCCGCTCGGCCAGGCCGTCGACCTGATCTCGACCAGCCGGCTGGAGGTCGAGGACGACTCCGCGCTCGACGTCGACAAGATCACGCTGCAAGCCTGGGTCTACCTGCGCGCCTACCCGACCGGCGGCGCCGGGCGCAACCGGGCGATGGTCGTGAACAGCAACCTGCAGTACGGGCTGTGGATCAACCCGGCCGGGACCCTGACCTGCTGGGCCCTAGCCTCCGCCACCACGAACGCCCCGATCCCGCTCAACACCTGGACCCACCTGGCTTGCACCTACGACGAGGTCAACATGCGGATCTACGTCGATGGCCAGCTGGTAGAGGAGCAGGCCTCGACCCTCGGCATCCCGACCCTCGGGACGCGGGGCCTGTCCATCGGCGGCGACAACCCGAGTGGAGAGAACGACCGCCTCGACGGCCTGCTCGACGAGCTCCGGCTGTACCGCATCGCCCGCAGTGCGGCCGAGCTGTGCGCCGACGCCGGCCGGGCGACCTGCCCCTGACCGACAACCGCGGTGATCCGGCGCACAGCCGGCCACTCCCGCCTCACCTGCCCCTCACGACCCCTTCACGATGAACGCGGGTGGCCGACTCGGCCACTAGCTCGCACATGCCCGCCCTCGTCGCCCTCTCCCGCCGCCCCGCGATGTTGACTCACCGCGGCATGGGTCGCTAGGATGTCGATCCGGGTGCGTCGGCGCGGCCGGTTTTTGCCCCCGCCCCGGCCCAGCCAGGGTCACGCCTGTGGTACCAGAAGTCCTCTCACTATGACCCGCACCCGCACCGTCCTCGCTGCCGCCCTCAGCGCCGCCGTCCTCGCCGCTGCCAGCCCCGCGGCCGCCCAGGAGGCCGGCGTGGTCGAGGGCCCCGGCATCAAGGTCGGCGAGGGCACCGTCCTCCACCCGGTGCTCGGCGTCGAGTCGGGGGTGATCAGCAATGTCTTCTACGAGGACGCCGACCCGACGTTCGCCGGACTCCTGCGTGTCATCGCCGAGTTCGGGATCGGGTCGCTGCCCGACCAGCGCTTGACTGGTGCTGTGGCGCAGTCCGATCCGGATGCCGATGGGGAAGCGGCCGCCAAGGCGACCAACGAGGGGAGCTTCCGCTTCCGAGCCGACGGCCGTTTCGCCTACGAGGAGTACCTCAGCGGGAACGACAACGTGCAGGCACAGCGCAACCTCGCGTTTGCCATTCGCCTGCGCGGGATCGTGCGGCCGCAGTCGACGTTCTCGTTCCAGTTCGAGGACGAGCTGCGCCGTGAGACCCGGCCAACCAACTACGAATCCCGCGGGGCGCTCGATCGCGACATCAACCGCCTCGTGTTGCAGGGCAATTTCCAGCCGCGCGGCCGAACCTTGTCCGGCCATCTGCGCTTCCAAAACACGCTCGACATCTTCGAGAGCGATGAGCACTCATTCGCCAACCGGATGCAGAACACGCTAGGGGCCCGCCTGAACTGGCAGTGGTTTCCGGCGACCCGGATCTATGGCGATGCGTCCCTGGGGTTCTTCGGTGGCCTGGGCGACAGCACCAAGGTTGGGTCGATGCCCCTCCGCCTGCTGGTCGGCGCGCAGACGGTCCTCACGGTCAACACCACGCTCAATACGCGCGTGGGCTTTGGCAAGGGCTTCTACGCATCAGGTCCCGACTTCACAAACGTCGTCTTCGGGGCGCAGTTCGGATACCGCTTCAGCCCTCAGGGCCGCATGACGGTGCTGTACGACTACGACTTCGCCGACTCGATCAACGCCAACTTTTACCGAGACCATGCCTTCGGCGTGCAGCTGGCCCAGCAGATCGACCGCTGGACCCTCTCCCTCGGTGGTGAACTCCGGCTGCGTGCGTACCGCGGTGTGCTAGCGG
>JAGPCO010000124.1 GCA_018058095.1 Kofleriaceae bacterium | reverse complement strand
GCGCTGTGGCTGGAGACCGACCGCCGCTACCGCGAGGGCGTTGGCCAGCTGACCTACGTCCGCCAGGACCAGTCGACCATCAAGAACCGCGGCAAGGCCATCCCCGATTTCGCGCGCAGCGAGCCGGTCAGCTACGCCGAGCCGATCGCCGCCCTGGGCTTCGACAAGGCGGCCTGGATCGAGCGGCTCAAGACCTGCTCGGCCAAGGCCCTGCGCGGCGCCGCCACCCGCGGCAGCTGCAGCGTCATCTTCGCCGAGAACACCACCTGGTTCGTCAACAGCGAGGGCTCGCAGATCCAGCAGTCGTGGACCTCGGCCCAGCTCGCGGTGTCGGTCGGGGTCAAGGCCGACGACGGCATGGGCCTGTCGCGCCTCGAGCAGCGCTTCGCGGTCGACCCGGCCGGCCTGCCGAGTGACGCCGACATCGGCGTCATGATCGATACGGTGACGTCGGACCTCGACGCCCTGCACGACGCGCCGCTGGCCGAGCCGTACGTCGGCCCGGCCATCCTCGAGGGCCGCGCCGCCGGCGTGTTCTTCCACGAGGTGTTCGGCCACCGCATCGAGGGCCACCGCCAGAAGGACGACACCAGCGGCCAGACCTTCGCCTCGTACGTCGGCAAGGACATCGCGCCGTCGTGGCTGTCGGTCTACGACGACCCGACGGTGCGGACCCTGGGCGGCCTGACCCTCAACGGCTTCTTCCGCTTCGACGACGAGGGCGTCGTCGCCCGCCGGGTCCCGCTGATCGATCAGGGCAAGCTGGTCGGCTTCCTGATGAGCCGTAACCCGATCGACGGCTTCCCGACCTCGAACGGGCACGGCCGCAAGCAGCCGCGCCTGCCGGCGGTGGCGCGCCAGGGCAACCTCATCGTCGAGACCACTCGCTCGGTCGAGCGGGCCGAGCTCGAGAAGATGCTGCTGGCCGAGGTGGCCAAGCAGGGCCGGCCGTACGGCATGGTCTTCACCGACATCAGCGGCGGCTTCACCAACACCTCGGCCTTCGCGCCGCAGGCGTTCAAGGTCAACCCGGTGCTGGCCTACCGCATCTACCCCGACGGCAAGCGCGAGCTGGTGCGCGGCATCGACATCAGCGGCACCCCGCTCATCGCCCTGCAGTCGATCCGCGCCGCCAGCCGCGAGGTCGAGACCTTCAACGGCGTGTGTGGTGCCGAGAGCGGCTGGGTCCCGGTGTCGGCCTCGGCGCCGAGCCTCCTGATCGAGAAGCTCGAGATCGAGAAGTCGTTCATCCCGCCCGACCGGCCGCCCGTGCTCGGCCCGCCGGCGCTGCGTCAGGCTCCCGCCACTCGTCCCTCGTCCCCCGGAGGTGCGCGATGAGCCGCGCCCGCGCCCTGCTGTCGTCCGTGCTCCTGTCGTCCGGCCTGGCCCTGGCCGGCCTGGTCAGCGCGCCCGCGCTGGCCCAGGCCAAGCCGGCCGCCGGCCCGCCGTCGAAGGCGGTCACCCCGGAGATCCTCGACGCCATCGCCGAGGAGATGGATCGGGCCCTGGCCCGGCTGCGTATCGACGGCGCGCCGGCCCCGTACCACATCAGCTACAAGGTGACCGAGGTCGAGGTGCACGACGCCGTCGCCTCGCTCGGCCACACCACGGCGCGCAAGGAGCGCCACTTCGTCAACATCGAGGCCCGGGTCCGCGTCGGCGGCTACGACTTCGACAACGGCAACTTCGTGGTGCCGCGGGCCGAGGGGCTCGATGGCGTCTCCGCCACCAACCTGCCGCTCGAGGCGACGCCGCGGATCGCCCGGCGCGCGGCCTGGCTGGTGACCGACCAGGCCTTCAAGGAGGCGCTGGTCCAGCTCCGGGCCAAGCTCGATGCCCACAAGAACCGCGGCCCGGCCGCGGTCACCACCCCGTCGTGGGGCCAGGACAAGCCGCTGGTCAACGAGGAGCCGGTGCTGGTGCCGGCGCTCGAGAGCATCGACGTCATCGAGGCGCGGGCGCGCGAGCTGTCGGCGCTGTTCCGTGGCCACGAGCACGTGCGGGCGTCGCGGGTCGCGATCACCAGCTACCTGGAGCGGCGCTGGTACCTCAACAGCGAGGGCACCAGCGCGACCGACACCCGGCGCGCCGCCGGCATCGCCCTGGCCGCGACCGCGCAGGCCGACGACGGCCAGGAGCTGGTGCAGTACTTCACCCGGTACGGCCACACCCTGCGCGACCTGCCGGGCGACGCCGACCTCAAGCTCGAGGCCCGGCGCCTGACCGACACGCTGGCCAAGCTGCGCACCGCGCCGGTGCTGGCGCCGTACTCGGGCCCGGTCCTGTTCGAGGGTGAGGGCGCGGTCGGCATCATCCGCGACACCCTGGCCCCACACCTCGGGGGCACCCCGCTGCCGGAGGGGCTCAGCCCGGAGCAGGCCAAGCGCTTCGGTGGTGGGCTCACCAACAAGCTCGGCCTACGCCCGCTGGCGACGATGCTATCGATCGTCGACGATCCGACCGCGTCGGCCTCGGCCGGCAAGGCCATCATCGGCGGCTACCGCATCGACGACGAGGGCGTGGCGGCGCAGCGGGTCGAGCTGGTCAAGGACGGCACGCTGGCCGCCCTGCTGACCAGCCGGACCCCGAGCGGCAAGGGCGCGACCTCCAACGGGCACGCTCGCCGGGTCGCCACCGGCGGCATGTTCCACGGCAGCGCCACCAACCTGTTCGTCAGCGGCAAGGGCGGGCTGGCGCGGGCCGGGCTGGTGGCGCGGCTCATCGCCGCCGCCAAGGCCGAGCGCCTGCCGTATGGCCTCATCATCAAGCAGCTCGACGACGCCGCCATCACCGCCGAGCCGGAGTTCTCGCGGCGCGAGCTGTTCCAGCTGGTGACCAGCGCTGATCAGAGCCTGCCGCCGCCGGCGACGCTGGCGTACCGGGTCTACCCCGACGGGCGCGAGGAGCTGGTGCGTGGCGCCCAGCTGGCCGAGGTGCCGATGACGGCGTGGAAGGACGTGCTGGCGGTCGGCAAGACGCTGACCGTGGCCAACTTCCTCGAGTCGACCGAGAACTACCTCGAGCACCGCGTCGAGGGGCCCGACGACGGCATGGTGCCGAGCGCGGGTATCGAGAGCTCGGTCACCACGCCGGACCTGCTGTTCCGGTCGCTCGATATCGTCGCGCCGACGGCCGGGCAGTACGCGCGGCCGGTGATCCCGCCGCCGTCGCTGCCGTGAGCGGGGTCGCTGGTGGGTGAGCCTGACGGCGGTGCGCTGACGGTGTTCGTGCACGGGCGCGAGACCGGCAGCGTCGCCAACGGCCCGGGCCGCCGCTTCGTGTTGTGGCTGCAGGGCTGCACGCTGGGCTGCGCGGGCTGCTTCAACCCGGCCACCCACGCGCCGGCGCTGGCGGCGAGCGCGACCACGGTGGCGGCGATCGAGGCGGACATGGTGGCGGCCACCGGCGTCGCCGGGCTGACGCTGTCGGGCGGCGAACCGATGCAGCAGCCCGCGGCCAGCCTGGCGCTGCTGCGGGCGGCGCGCCGGCGCGGCTGGTCGACCTTGATGTTCTCCGGGTACACGCGGGCCGAGATCGAGGCGCAGCCGCTGGGACCGGCGGTGCTGGCCGAGCTCGACGTGCTGGTCGACGGGCGCTACCAGGCCAGCGCGCGTCTCGGCGCCGGCCTGCGCGGCTCGCGCAACCAGGTCGTGCACCGCCTGACCGAGCGGCACGGCGAGGCCGAGCTGGCCGCGGTGCCGACCGGGGAGATCCGCATCGGCCCCGACGGTCAGGTCGTGCTGACCGGGGTCAGCCCGCTGGTGCTGCGACGATGAGCGGCGCCGGCGCCGGCGCGGTCGAGCTCGACGCCGCGCTGGCGGCGGCGGTCGCCACCCTGGCCCAGCAGCCGCTCGCCACCTTCGTGGCCGAGCGCAAGCGGCTCGCGGGCGAGCTGAAGGCGGCCGGGGCCAAGGACGCGGCCCGGGCGCTGCTGGCGTGGCCGCGCCCGCCGGTGTCGGTGTGGGTCGTCAACCAGCTGTGGTGGCAGGAGCGGCCGGCGTTCGCGGCCATGCTGGCGGCGGCGGCCGAGGTGCGCGCCGGCGATCTCGGCGCCAGCGCCGCGCACCGGGCCAGCCTGGCCGAGCTGCGGGTGCGCGCGGTCGAGCTGCTCGCCGCGGCCGGGCACGCCAGCACCGAGGCGACGCTGCGCCGCATCGTCACCACGCTGGGCGCGCTCGGCGCCGCCGGCGGCTTTGCGCCCGACCCCGACGGCGCGCTGCGCGAGGACCGCGATCCGCCCGGCTTCGAGATCATGGAGGGCGCGACGCTGCGCCCGGCGCCAGCGCGTGGCCCGGCCGTCGAGGTGGCGGCTGCTCCGGTGATGGTGGTGCCACCCGCGCCGGCCGCCGGCGATGACGCGGCGGCGGCCGAGGCCGAGGCGGCGCGGCAGCGGGCAGCCGCCGAGGAAGCGGCCCGACGCGCGGCCCGGCGCGCCGCGCTGGACCTGCGCCGGCGCGAACTCCAGCAGCGCCGGCCGACCCTGCTGGCCGACGCCGAGCGGATCGATCGGACCCGGGCCCGCCTGCGCTCCGAGCTGATGTCCCTCGACGACGAGGCGACACGCGGCCGGACCGCGCTGGCCGAGCTCGACCGCGAGCTGGCCGAGCTCGAGCGCGAGGGCTGAGCACCCCAGCGTGCAGCGGCTGGCGCAACCGTGGTCGCTGGCGCGTGTCTGCATGGCATGCGCCGCCGACCCTCTCCCTGGGACCTCACGACCTCTGCGCCCTCCCGGCGTGTCGCCTCCTCGCTGCTCGTCGCCGCGTCCATCCTCGCTGGTTGTGCCGGCGGGGCTGCGGTCGTGACCTACCCGGCTCGCCTCGCCGCGCCAGCACCAGCCGTGCAGGCCACGGTCGTCGCCGGCGCCGTCAGCGCGGGCACCCGGCTTCCGGCGCTCGATGTCGGCTACATGCTGCGCGGCTACTTCTACGCCTACTCTCCGCAGCGCGATGACCGATTCGGCGGTCATGCCAGGTCCAGCAACCTGCCGCGCGCGCTGGCCGGCGCTGGCCTGCCACCGACGACGCAGGTGAGCCTGCTGGTGCTACGTGACCAGCCCAGACCCTTTGCGCCCGGCAATGACGGCTTCCGCGTCGTCCTGGTCAACCCGACCGGGCAGGGACTGGAGGTGCCCGCGTCCGACAGCCGCCTGCCCATCGTCCACGAAGCACGCGACCCGAGCGGCGCATGGCGGGCCATCGAGTACCTACCCAGCAGCTGGTGCGGAAACAGCCGCCACACGCTCACGCTGCCGCCGGGGCAGTACTGGGAGTTCACGGCGCCCCGCTACACCGGCACGCTCGCGACGGAGGTGCGGCTGGTCCTGAGCTTCGACAGCGACACGGGCACGACCGTCGTGCGCAGCGCGCCGTTCCCGGGCCGCATCAACCCCGCGCAGTTCACCGTCAAGCAGGGCCACGAGGCACGCAGCGTGATGGACCCGTACGACGAGTGATCAGCGCGACGCGCCGACGGTGAGCACGACGGTGCGGGGCGCGCCCGGGCTCTCGATCACGCCGTCGACGAGGTCGGCCCGCCGCGAGGGTCGGGTCACCCGGACCAGCGCACGCTCGCGCCAGTCCTGGTCGAGCAGGTTGGTCACGCCGATGGAGATGGTGAGCCAGCGGGTGGTCCAGCTGCCGGCGAGGTCGACCAGGGTGGCCGGCGTGGTGCTCAGGCGGGTGCCGTCGCCGGTGGTCCCGGCCAGGCGGGCGCCGAGGGCGCGCACGCGGGTGGTGACCAGGCCCCGACCGCGCCGGTACTGCGCCGCCACGCTGCCGAACTGGCGCGGCACCTCGGCCTCGACTGCGGCGTCGGGCGCGCGGGCCCGCACCCGCGCCGCCGACAGGTCGGCGACGAGCACCAGCGCCGAGGCCGGTCGCCAGCGCAGCCAGGCGTCGGCGCCGGTGCGGATGGCGCCAGCGCGCAGCGACGCGCTGGTGGTCATCGCGTCCCACGCCAGCCAGCGATCCTCGCGGACGTGCCAGCCGGTGAGGCCGGCGGCCAGCGTCGCGTCGGGCGCGACGTCGACGGACAGCTCGCTGGTCCAGATGCGCGCCAGCGCGGCGAAAGCGCTGCGGTCGACCGCGGCCAGGGCGTGAGTGCCGCGGGTTTGGCCGCGAGCGCGGGCGGTCAGCGTCACGGCCGGGCTGACCTGCCAGCGCGCCTCACCGACCGGGATGAGGCGGGCCCGCGCCGCGTCGCCGCCGC
Organism: Kofleriaceae bacterium; assembly: GCA_018058095.1. Classification (GTDB taxonomy): domain Bacteria; phylum Myxococcota_A; class Polyangia; order Haliangiales; family Haliangiaceae; genus JABFXX01. The sequence continues at coordinate 16,655 of JAGPCO010000124.1, read as the reverse complement.
GGGTGGCGGGCGACTGCCCGGTCTCGGGGTCCTCGTCGTCGACCGACCAGGTGAGCTGATCGAGGCGGACGCCGGCGGCCAGGGTGAGCGGGCCGCGGCGGGCGCGCTGGTCGAGCCAGGCCGACAGCCGGCGATCGCCGACGAGGGCGTCGAGGCACGGGTTGTCGTCGGCGAAGCAACGGTCGATGCGGGCTCGGCGCTGGGTGTGCCAGATCTGCAGCGCGGCCGACGACAGCGACACCTCGACGCCGGCGTCGCTGCGCAGCGCGGCGCGGCGCCAGCGCTGGCGCCGCCACACCTCGGTCCGCACCGTGGTGGCGGACCGATCGTCGAGGAACTCGCGCTGATCGCCGGCCTCGGCGTCGGCCGCGTACAGGGTCTGGTTGGCGAACAGGCGGAAGCTGCTCACCTCATGCGCCAGCGTGGCGCGCCAGCCGACCCGGGCGTGGTCGTCGCTGCCGGCGCGGGCCCAGCCGCGCAGCCGGGCCTGGTCGCCGCCCTGGGTCGCGTCGGCGGCCGACCACTCGGTCAGGAAGCCGGCCGCGACCTGCTCGCGCGAGAGCAGACCCGACTCGGCCCAGCGATCGGTGATCGCGTGCACGCCGAGGTCGAGCGTGGCGCCGCCGAACTGGTGCGACCAGCGCGTCCACAACACGCCGCGGCGGTGCCGCTGCGGGTGGACGAACGCGCCGTCGGCGATGCCCCACTCGGCGGCCAGCACCAGCCGGCCTGGCCCGGCCGTGGGGGTGGTGAGCGCGGTCCACCGGTGGCTCAGGCGTCGGGCCTGCTCGCTCGGCGAGAACCGGCCCGGCTCGATCGCCAGGCTGGCGGTCACCTCGTCGGGATGTCTGGCGCGCAGCGCGCCAGCGGCGGGGGCACCGGCGGTGGGCGTGCCGGCGGCGCACGTCGTCACCTGCAGCACGGCGCCGGCGGCGCGACCGGGATCGCCGGCGGCGCGGCCCGCGCCGACGAGCTGGGCGTCGGCCACCAGCGACGGCAACAGGCCGTGGCTGTCGACCAGGCCGTGGCCGAGCACGTGGCTGGGCTGGGCCAGCGACACGCCGTCGACCACCACGTCGAGCACGTCGTCACCGGCCTGGCCGCGCACCAGCGGCAGGTCGGCGCGGGCGCCGCCGGCCTCGCTCACGCTGGTCAGCCCGGGCAACACGCGCAGCAGCTCGGCGGTGCGGCCGGTCAGGTGGGCGGCGACGGCCAGCTCGGGGCTGCGCGCGCAGGTCGGGGCGGGCGGGGCAGGGGTGTCGGTATCGGCGTCGGCGGCCGCGGCGCCGGCGGAGGCCGCGGTCAGCGCCAGCGCGGCGCCGAGCCGCCGCCACGTGCGGGTCAACGCGGGCACGAGAAGTGGCTGGCCCGCAGCAGGGGGAACTGGCCGCGCAGGGCGACGTCGGTGGCCTCGTCGCGGGCGCCGAACGGGTAGGCGAACACCCGCGGCTGGTAGCCGCCGGCCTGCATCGCCACCAGGCCGGGCGTGATGTCGAGGTCGACGTAGCCGGCGGCGCCGCGCTCGGCCACCACCTCCTGCGCGTTGCGGTGGCTGGTCGAGTGGTACTCGACGGCGTGGCCGGCGTCGGCCAGCTGGCGCAGCCCGGCCAGGCCGGCGGCGTCGAGCTCGCCGTAGCGGGAGATGAAGAACGTCACGTGGGCGTCGTAGTCGGCGAACAGCGGCAGCAGGCCGACCCAGGTGTCGATGAACGCGTCGTCGAAGCTGAGCGCCAGCGCCGCGCCCGGGCGCACGCCATCGACCAGCTCGCGGTAGGTCACCGTGGCCAGGCCGCGGTCGGCCGCGCCGGCCAGCACCGTCTCGAGCGTGCTGAGGTCGACCGAGGCGTTGGCGCGGTGGCTGTAGAGGTGGACGACCTTGCCCTCGAGCTGGGCCCGGTCGAGCGACGCGTTGATGGCGTCGGTCGACACCGAGTTCTTGTCGTCGAGGTTGAGCCCACACACCACCGGCTGGTCGAAGCCATCGCTGAAGATGTTGTCGATGGCCGAGGCCGACACGTCGCAGCCAGCCAGCAGCACGCCGACGAGGCTGAGCCGGAGCGGCGACATGCCGAAACGGTAACACCCGGCGCCGCCCGGGTGTCAGGTCACCGGGCGCCGCCGGGTGTCAGGGTCCCCCGGCGCCGCCGGGTGTCAGGGTCACCCGCATCGCCCCCAGGGTCGGCCTCCGGCCTCGCGCTGTGGACAGGCGCAGACACCCGCCTTCGCCGGGTGGCCTGCCCACAGCGCCCCCCTGGGGGCTGTCGTGGCTCCCCAAACGGATTCTTTCGAATCCGTCCCTGATCCCTGATCCGAAACCTCAGGGTCCCCGGGGTCAAAGAACCCTTCCGGGCCGCTCGCCAGGCCCGGGCGGACTGCTGTGGGCAGGCGCTCCCCCTCTTGGAGCTCTCCTCCCCCGCGGCGAGCCCACCCCTGTCCACAGCAGAAGGCTTTAGCCGACGCCCGGGCCGGTCCACGCCCTGCACCTGCGCTTCTCACGACCTTCCCACTCGGGATTCTCGACGGCGCAAGATGACTTCGGAGTTGCCATCCCGGCCTGATTCATATATATGCCTCAAAGTGCCTTTCGCCACCTTCCACCCCGGCAGTGACCGGCGCCGCCGTGCCCTGCCGCCGGGGACCCAGGTGACCTTCAATGACCTCTTCTCCGGCATCACCACCGCGCCCAAGCGACCGCGCCGGCCCCGCCGCGGTCGTCCGCCCCTGGCGCGCCGCAAGCTGATCGTCCGCTGCAAGAGACCTCGGTTCGCGAGGACCACCGTCCACCACGTCAGCCTGCGGACCGTCGACACCCTGCCCAACCTGCGCTGCCGCGGCGGCCGCGAGGTGCTCGAGCGCGCCCTCCGCGGCGCGCGCGACCACAGCCGCGTCAGCGGCTTCTCGGTCCTGCACTACGCCCTCGAGGGCAACCACCTCCACCTCATCATCGAGGCCGAGGATCAGACCGCCCTGTCGCGCGGCATGCAGGGCCTGTCCATTCGCCTGGCGCGCGGCTGGAACAAGGCCTTCGGGCGGCGCGGCCGAGTCTTCGTCGACCGCTACCACGCCCGCCCGGTCACCTCACCGACGCAGATGCGCAACACCCTGCGCTACGTGCTGCTGAATCACGTGAGTCATTCCATCCGGGATTGGAGAGCCAATCCTGGGCAGCTCCGCCAGCGCCTGCGCTTCTTCGAGCCCGACCGCTGGTCGTCCGGACGATGGGTCCACCCAGCGAAGCCGGGTGTCTGGATCATCGACGGGACGCCGCCGTCAGGTGGAGCCCCCGTGAGCCCTCCGGGCACCTGGCTGGCGCGCGAGGGCTGGCTGCGCGCCGGCGGACCGATCGACCCAGCCGAGCTGCTGCAGCGCGGCTAGAACACCTCGGGGCACCACGGCGGCACCGGCCAGCCCAGCAGCTCGTCGGCGGTGCGGACGGCGGCGATCGAGCCGCGCAGGCGGCCGGCCCGGGCCAGGGTGGTGGCGCTGACGCCGCCCAGGAACATCGAGCTGAGGCTGGCGCGGTCGAGGTGGAGGTCGGGCGTGGTGGTGGTCGGCGCGCAGCTGCCGCGGCCGCCGGTGGCCTCGAGGCGCCAGGTCTGGTCTTCGAGCGCAAAGGTCAGCGCGCCGTCGCGCGGGTAACGCCGCCCGGCCAGCGCGGCGGCGACGTCGTCGATGCGCAGCCAGAGCGCATCGCAGCGCCGACGCCGGAGCGCGCGTGGGTCGCCGACCAGCCACGGCAGGGCGCCGTCGACCGGCGCGTTGTCCCAGACCGCGCGCGGGAACAGGTCGATGCCGGCGACGAAGCGCCACAGCGTGGCCTCGGCCCGGCCGTCGACCGCCAGCAGCTCGTCGATGTCGGTCTCCCCGCTCGGCACGTTGTCGGTCCAGGCGCCGCGCGCGCGGTACACCACGTAGCCGACGTCGACGCCGTCGCGCACCGCGACCACGGTGCGGCGCAGGCTGGCGCCGCCGCGGACGAACGGCGCCTCGAGGAAGCGGCGCTGGTCCCACCACACCGGGGTGCGGTGCAACACGCCCGGCCGGTCGGCCACGGCGCGGGCGTAGATCGGCGGCAGGCGGCGGCGCGCCTCGTCGGCCTCGATCCACGTGGTGTCGTCGAGGTCACGGCCGTCGGCGACGGTGGCGTTGCGGCAGTCGAGCGCGAGGTCCTCGGCCTCGGCGGCGATGCCGAAGCCGAACCGGCCATAGATCGTCGCCTGCGACGCCCACAGCCCGCTGATGGGCTCGCCGTGGGCGCGGGCGTCGTCGAGGTGACGCTCGATCAGCGCTCGCATCAGGCCGCGCCGGCGGTGGGTCGGCCGGACCGAGACCATGGTCAGGCCGGCCATCGGCATCGTCCCGCCCGGCACGCCGAGCGTGAGCGCGAAGGTGGCGGCGGTCGCGACCATGGTCGCGCCGTCAAACGTGGCCCAGGCCCGACCCGGCTGGAGCAGGGCGCGAGCGCGGGCGGCGCCGTCGGGGTCGCGCTCGAGGTCGTCGCCGAACGTGGTGAACAACGTGGCCCGGAACGCCTCGTACTCGTCGTCGGTGATCGCGCGCAGCACCAGCATGGGCCGACCATACCCTCGCCGCCGCCGCGGCGGTCGGTGCGCGGCCCACATCGCGGCACACCGTCGTGTCGACGCAGCGGCGCGCCCCGCGGGCGTGGCGCGGTACACTGCCGGCGGAGGTTCACGATGTCGTCGATGCGCACGCTGGTGACCGGTCTGGCCTTGGTGAGCGCGGCGTGTGGCGGCGATGACGGCGGTGGTGGTGGCGGCGGCGGTGATGGTGGCGGTGGCGCTGACGCGTCCATCACCGACCCGAGCGGCGGCCCGCCGGCGGGTAACCCGGCCGGGCGTTGCGCCATCCCACCCGAGGCCGCCGCTGCCGACAGCGCCAGCCCACGCACCGTGGTTGGCGACGGCACCGCGGCCAGCTGCACCGGCGACGCGTTCATCGCCGCGGTCGCCGCCGGCGGCGTCATCACCTTCGCGTGTGGGCCCGACCCGGTGACCATCACCCTCGACCGCCCGGCCAAGATCTTCAACGACACCGGGCCCGACATCGTCATCGACGGCGGCGGCCTGGTCACCCTCAGCGGCGGCGGCTCCACCCGCATCCTGTACATGAACACGTGCGACCCCGATCAGCGCTGGACCACGGCCATGTGTGACAACCAGGACCACCCGCGCCTGACCGTGCAGAACCTGACCTTCATCGACGGCAACTCCAAGAACGAGACCGAGTACGACGGCGGCGGCGCCATCTGGGCCCGCGGTGGCCAGCTCAAGATCGTGAACAGCCGCTTCTTCGGCAACGTGTGCGCCGACACCGGGCCCGACGTCGGCGGCGCTGGCGTGCGGGTGTTCGACCAGTACCAGGACCGGCCGGTCTACCTGGTGCACTCGACCTTCGGCGGCGCGGCCGGCTTCGGCAACACCTGCTCCAACGGCGGCGGCATCAGCAGCATCGGCGTGTCGTGGTCCATCTACAACTCCCTGTTCAGCCACAACCGCGCCATCGGCAACGGCGGCAACCCGGCGCAGAACGGCACCCCCGGCGGCGGCAGCGGCGGCGCCATCTACAACGACGGCAACGAGATGACCCTGTCGCTGTGCGGCACCTCCATCACCAGCAACGACGTCGTCCAGCACGGCAGCGCCATCTTCTTCGTCAGCAACAACCACACCGGCGACGTCCGCATCGACCAGTCGACCATCACCGGCAACACCGGCGGCTCCTGGTACACCCAGTACCCGCAGATCTCCGCCCACGACGACACGCAGATCGTCGTGACCGACTCGGTCATCCAGTAGCGGTCATGATCTCACCGGATGCGATTCGGGACTTTGCTGCCAGAAACCCCGGTGTTCTGGGCACCCCAATGCTGTGGAGCTTCTTCTTCGTGGATCGGATCGCGGCTCGGCTGCTGAGCATACGAAGTGCGACCGAAGCACTCGGCTATCGATGGGTGCGCATCTTCGAGGCGACCAACGCCGACGAGGAGCCGATCCTGTTCGCGCACATCGAGATCTCTGCGACGCACACGGGACGGTCCTTGGCTGCTGCCTGTGAGGTCCTGGGCAGGCTCGCGCGTGACTCTGGGATAGAGGATCTAGATGGCTTCGACGTGGGCGCCCTCGACAACTCTCCGCTTCAAGCGACCTGGCTTCCCTCCGACGGCAGGTCGTGACCAGGGCGAGTACTGAGCATGGCGCCACTCTTGGTCAGGGTAGCGAAGACGTGAGCAGAGAGACATGATCAGGGACGATGGAGAAGGTCCGCTTGGTGCATAGCAAACGGTACACGCCGGACCATCCCATCGTGTTCGTGATGGACTTCTCGAACGATGACGCGGAGGTCCCTCTGCATGATCGGGAACGGTTGGCGATTGAGAGTGATAGCTGCGTGTCGGTGCGTACGATCGCGGACGTCGATGGGGACGTGACGGTGTTCCTGTCCGAGGATTCGCCTCCGGCGCACGAACGGCCCGGAGGACAAGGTCGTGATGACGTGATCAGGGGATGCGTCGCGGAGTGGGGCGTTATGTAAACCGGCGGGATTGCTGGGCCGCGGTGTCCGGTGCGGACGGGGGCCGGACGGTTTCGGACGGGGGCGTCCGGTGTGCCGGACACCCGCGGGCGTAAGCGGTTGGAATGAGGCGAAAGGTTGAGCGGCGCGACCTGTAGTGGCGCGAGATCGCTAGTGGCCGCGGGCGGCGAGCTGGCGCAGGACTTCGGCGGGGCGGGATAGCAGGAAGTCGCGGGTCTCGGCGTGGACCTGGGCGAAGCTGCTCGGGCTGAAGTTGCGGCCGGGGTCGTCGGCGAGGAGTGCGCTGGCCAGGTCCTGCCAGCGGGCGCGGTCGGTCTCGAGGTCGAGGTCGGCGGCGACGTCGACGACCTCGCGCAGGCGCTCGGCGAAGGCGGCCTCGCACGCGGGCTCGGCCAGGCAGCTGCGGGCCAGGCGGCCGCTGACGTTCCACACGTCGAAGCCGGGGCGCTGGAAGGTCTGGTCGAGCCCGGTCGGGATGATCGACCACAGGCCGGTGCCGGGGTCGTGATAGACGCGGTAGTTGTTGCGGATCTCGTAGACGTAGCCGTCCCAGTGCGCGAGCAGGCCCTCGACCGCCCACAGCCCGAACAGGGCGTCGGTGTCGATCAGGTTCTGCACCGCCGGGTAGAAGCCGCCGGCCGGTAGCGCGTCGAGCGCGGAGATGAAGCCGCGCAGCGGGCCGAAGTCCTGCGGGTCGTCGCCGGGCTCGGCCGGCTCGTCACATGGGTCGGGCGTGAACTCGCGGGTCAGGCAGCCGCTGTCGTCATCGCCGACGTTGCCAGCCTCGAGGTCGCACCAGTACGTGCCCTCGTACAGCATGCCGCGGTTGCTGCTGAAGTTGCGCGCCAGCATGCGGCGGTCGATGGTCTCGACGTGCAGGTACAGGCCGAGGAACTCGTCGCCGAGCCAGACCCGGGTGTAGCCGGCGCGCGGCACCGGGACGTTCATCGCCTGGTACAGGCGGTAGGCCAGGCGCTCGCGCGCCAGCGACGGGTCCTGCACCATGTTGTTGAGGGTGAGGCGCTGCAGGCCGGCCGCGCGCCGCTCGGCCGGGCAGCCGGCCACCGCCGGGTCGTCCCACGCGAAGTTGATCTTCCAGCCCGGCTTGTCGCCGAGCGGGCGGGCCGAACCGCAGCCACCCTTGGCGCGCACGCCGGCGCCGGCGAACTCGAGGCCGCCGACGCGGACCGTGCCCGGGTGGTAGCTGCGCTCGAACGGCACGCAGCCGGGCGGCACCGCCTCGGCGTCGATCGCCGCGTAGCTGGATGGCGGCAGGTCGATGTGGACGTCGGCGACCTGGCTGGGGTGGAACAGCGAAGCCGAGCCGTCGTCGGTGCGGAAGCTGGCGTCGGGGCTCCACGCCCCGGCGGCGACGCAGCCGGCCGCGGTGGTGGCCAGGGCCCGCACCCGCACCCGGTGGGTCTTCCACGGCTCGAGGCCACCGGCCGCCGCGGCCGGTCCATCGAGCACGCCGTCGGCCCAGCGCAGGGTCCGGCGCGCCGGGTCGGCCACCTCGGCGTGCCAGACCCGGTCCTGGCCCTGCCACACCTCGGCCTCGAGCCCGGCCAGCGCGTCGCCCCCGGGATCGACCGGGTCGGCCACGGTGATGGCCAGGCGCTCGGCGGCGCGGATGTCGCCGCTCCGGGTCTCGCTCGGCCCGAGCTCGAGCACGACCGGCGGCGCCGCCGGCGTGAGATCGACACACTCGCCGGGGCCGTCGGGTCCGGCGCAGGCCGCGACCAGGCCGAACAGGCCCGCGCCGACGATGCGCCGCCCGGTCGCGCTCACGCGCCGACGACCGCGCGCCCGCTGGCGACCATCGACGCATGAATGGCGGCGCCGAGGCACACCGCCTGGTCCGGCGCGATGCCGGTGCGCAGCTCGATCCCGAAGTGGCGCGACACCGCGCTCTGCACCGACGGCATGTAGGTCGTGCCGCCGCACAGGTACACCGCCGACAGGTGCTTGGGCGCGAGCCCGACCTTGGCCAGGGCCGAGTCGCACACCCGCAGCGTCCGCTCGATGAGCGAGGCCGACGCCCGGGCCAGGGTGGCGCGATCGATGGCCAGCTTGAGGTCGACCATGCCGTCGGCGGTGCGCAGCACCTCCGGCACGTGGATCGTCGCCATGTCGGCGGTCGACAGCTCGCGCTTGGCCTGCTCGCACGCGAACAGCAGGCGCTGCCACTCGACCGCCTGCCGGCGCAGGTCGACCTTGTGCAGGCGCCAGAACTGGTTGGCGGCCGCCTCGGCCAGGACCTGATCGAGGTCGTCGCCGCCGAGCCAGGTGTCGCCCGCGGTGGTCAACACCTGGAACACCGAGCGCGACACGTCGACCAGCGAGAAGTCGAACGTGCCGCCGCCGAAGTCGTACACGCCGATGATGCCGCCGAAGCCCGGCACGTAGCGGTTGGCCAGCGCCGCCGCGGTCGGCTCGTCGATGACCGCCACCACGTCGAGCCCGGCCAGCTGGGCGGCGCGGGTCGCGGCCCGGACCCGGGCGTCGTCGAAGGTGACCGGCACGGCGATGACCGCGCGCCGCACCGGCACCCCGAGCGCGTGCTCGGCCAGCTCGCGCGCGTGGTTGAAGATGTAGCTGCACAGCTGGGTCACCGAGTACGGCTCGCCCCAGATCTCGATCACTGGCGAGCCGTCGGGGCCCGGCCCGCTCTTGTACGGAGCCTGGCGCAGGAAGGTCATCACCTCCTGCTCGTCGAAGCGGCGGCCGAGCAGGCGCTTGGGTGAGGCGACGGTCCGGGTCGGGTCGGTCGCCAGCATGGCGCGCGCGTCCCGGCCGATGACCCGGGCCCCACCACGTACCGGCAGCGAGATGACCGACGGGAACATCTTGTGGCCGTCGGCGTCGCTCAGCAGGCGGACCTTGTTGCCGGCGACCAGTCCAACCGAGGTGTAGCTGGTCCCGAAGTCGATCCCGACGATGAGATCCGACTTGTTCAGAGCCGATACGTCGATCGGCTCCGAGCGGCGGCTCGGTGGCATCACCGACCCATGGTACTGCCTCGCCGCACGCGCGGGAATGTGGGCAGCCGACCGGATGAGGGCGCGCCGGGGTACGCACGTGTCCTACTCCGGCGTCTACTGGTGGCGCGGCCGGTCACTCGAGGCGGGCGGCCAGCTCGAGGCGGACGGCCCCGTTGCGCGGCTGCAGGCGCAGCGACGGCCGCACGCCGAGCACGACCAGCGCGGCCGGGACGTCGTCGCCCTCGAGCCGCTGGCCGACGAAGATCCGGGCCAGCAGGTCGGCCAGCGCCTGGCCGAGCGCGCCGTGGGCCTCGGGGGCGCGGTCGCGGATGGCGCCGACCAGGTCGGCGTAACACGGCACCAGGCGGACGGCGCCGGGGCCGGCCGGCGAGGGCGCGCGGCAGGTCAGCTCGAGCGCGCCGACCCGGACCTCGGCGTCGATGGCGCCGCCGGGGTGGGCCGTGCTGACCGGGCCGGCCGCCAGCGACAGGTCGAGCGCGCCCCACACGTCGGCCGGCGTGGTGGTCGCGCCGTCGGCGAGCGTGACCACGCCGGCCACCGCCAGGCGCAGGCCGCCGGCGCCGGGCGCGACCGTCGGCGGCAGGGCCAAGCGCAGCGGCGAGGTGCGCACGGTCAGGAGGTCCCGCACCAGCGGATCCTGGTTGAAGCGGCGATCGAGCCCGGCCGCGGCCAGCTCCTCGTCGAGCACGCCCTGGCGCCACAGCTCGTACAGGATGGCGCCGAGGCCGTCGAGGTCGAGGTCGAGCGTGACCGGCACCGCCGGATCGGGCGTGGCCAGCTCGGCCGGGCCCCAGCGCGGCGGCAGCACCGCGGGGGCGCCGGGCAGCGCGGTGAGGGCCACGCCGACCGCGAGCTCGGCGTGGTGATCGTCGACGATCCGCACGCCGCGACCACACGTGACCAGGCGCAGCTGGCGGCCACCGCCGAGGTCGACCGGCGGCGGCGGCTCGAGCGCGGCCACCACCAGCTGATCGACCTGCTGGCGGGTGATGCGGGTGGCGAACTTGTCGCCGCCGACGAGGTCGCTGACCCACTGCAGGACGCGGCTGTCGAAGTCGAGCTCGGCCCGGGCCCGCACGGTGAAGCCGAGCTGCTCGCCCTGCAGCGTCGGGATGAAGGCGAGGGTGACCGGGATGTCGACCCGGGTGAAGCCGAGCACGGCGTGCACGCGCAGGTAGCCGTCGGGCGCGGCCTCGGCGCCGACCAGGAAGCGGTCGGCCTTCACCGCGCCCGGCGTGGTCCAGCGCAGGGCCACGGCCCGCACCTTCGTGAAGGCGCCGACGGGAAACTGCTCGAGCCCGCGCAGCGCGTGGTCGAGCTCGGTCCGGACGACGTGGGCGATGGTGCCGGGGCTGGCCTGACCGTCGTCGAGCAAGGCCCGGCCGACGCTGATGCGGCCGGTACACGCGACCTGGGCCGGGTCGGTGTCCTGGAACGGGCCGACCAGCTGGCTGGCGCCGACCGAGCGCTCGAAGCCGCCGCGGTAGCGGACGCGCCAGCGCTGGTGGTGCAGGCCCGGCGTCGTCGACGGCGACGCCCCGAGCGGAACGGCCACGCCGTCGACGTCGGTGCGGATGCGGGTCCGCAGCGCGGCCGGGACCTGGCCCGGCAGGTCGAGCCGCGGCGCCGCCGCCGGCGCGCGCAGGTCGACCGTCAGCTCGGGCCGGCGCCAGGCGTCGAGCACACGTGGCAGCACGGCGGCGTGGCCGGCGACCAGGCCAAGCCCGAGCACGGCCGCCAGCGCGCTCCACCGTCGCCCGGTCACGGTCGGCCCGGCCGGCGCCGCCGCGCGCGCCTCACCGCAGCACCACCAGCACGCTGACCAGCTCCCACGCCACCACCCACAGGGTGCAGGCCACCACGCTCGCGGTCATGCCACGGGTGACCGCGTCGGCCTCGGGCTTGGGCGCGCCGCCCTTGGCGATCACGTCGCTGGCGATGCCCCAGGCGTAGACCCAGACCAGGAAGAGCGCGCGCACCAGGGTTCGGACGCGCTCGGGCCGCGGGTCGAACAGATCGCCGGTGAGCAGGGCCCAGCCATCGGTCACGCCGTGCTGTCGACACACCAGCAGGCCGCCGGCGACCATGCCGGCCGCGAACAGCGCGGCCACCGCGAGGTAGGCCAGGCCGACCGCGATCCAGCTCGGCGCCCACAGGTACGCGCGCCGATCGATGCCGAGCGCCTCGAGCGCGGCGGTCTGCCGGGTCAACCCCATCGAGCCGAGCCAGGCGTTGGTGGCGCTGCCGGAGGCGGCCACGAACAGGATGGCCGACAGCGCCGGCGCCAGGGCGACGACGTGGCCACCGCCGAGCTGGCGCAGCAGCGCGTCGGGCCGGACCCCGGCGCCGCCGATGCGCGACACCACGTACAGCACGGTGTAGCCGACCAGCGTCGACACGATGGCGTAGAACAGGAGCGGGCGCAGCAGGGTCTGGGCCAGGACCCGGCCGGCGACGACCGCGAAGTCGCTGGTGCGAGTCACCAGCTGGCGCGGCGCGTAGGCCAGGGCCTGGGCTGCCACCGCGAAGGGCTGCCACAGCGGGCGCGAGCGCGCGGCCAGGTGGCGGGCCACGGCCCGGCGCGGCGGCGTGGTGCGCGGCGCGGCGCGGTCGCCGTGCTGGGCCAGGTGATCGACCAGCGCGTCCTCGAGGCGCAGCATCCACCGCCCGCGCTCACCGTCGTCGTGGCCGGGGTCCTCGAGCGCGCCCGGCCAGGTGCCCTCGAACAGCGGCTCGAGCCGGCGGTGCTCGAGCGACAGCAGGAACAGGCGGTCGGCCACGCCGGCGGCCAGCGCCACGTCGTGGGTCACGACGATGGCGGCGACGCCGAGGGCGCGCGCCTGCTCGCGGATGAGCCCGGCGAGCTGGCGGACCCGGTGTGGATCGAGGCCGACCGACGGCTCGTCGAGGAACAGCAGGCGGCGGCGCGACGCCAGCACGCGGGCCACGGCGACGCGCTGGGCCTGCCCGCCCGACAGCCGGGTCACCGGCGTGCCGGGCGCGGCCAGCGCGCGATCGAGCCCGACCCGGGCCAGCCAGGCCGCCGGGTCGTCGCTGGCCCCGGCGTCATCACCGGCCGGGGCCGGGCCGCGTGCATGGCGCAGGGCCAGGTCGATGTTGCCGCGCACGTCGAGGTGGTCGAACAGCGCGCCGCGCTGCGGGACCAGGCCGAGCTGGCCGTGATCGAGCGTGAGCTCGTCGGTGATCACCTCGAACCCGGCCTCGGCCAGCTCGTCGCGCTCGAACAGCACCCGGGCGAAGGTCGACTTGCCGGCGCCGGAGCCGCCCAGCAGCACCACCACCTCGCCTGGCGCCAGCGTCAACGACGCGTCGTCGATGAGCACGCCGCCGTCGGGCAGGATCACGCGCAGGCCGCGCACCGTGAGCGGGCCGGGCGCAGCGGCGGCGGCGTTGGCGGCGTCGCCTGGGGCGGGGGCGTCGGGCGCCGGCTCGGCCATCGCCGCCGACGGTAACACCGGCGCCGGGCGCTCGCGGTAGGCTGGGACATGTCCACGCCGCCGCGCCGTCCCCGCGCCCGCACCGGGCTGCTGGTGGTCGAGGTGGCGGCGATCGTCGCCGCGGTGCTGGTCCCGCTGCCGGTGCCGGCGGTGGCGCCGCTGCTGGTGGTGGCGACGATGTCGGTCTGGGCCCGCGGCGGCAGCTGGGCCGACACGGTCGGATCCGCGCCGACCACCTGGTGGGGCGGCGCCGTCGTCGGCGCCGTCGCGCTGGTGCTGGCGCTGCTGCTGATGGGGCCGGTCGTGGCCGAGGCCGCCGGCGGCGTGATCCAGTGGAGCGCCTTCCCGGTGGCGCGAGGCCACCTCGGCGGCGCGCTGACGGTGGCGGTGCTGGTGCTGGCCGGCGCTGCCGCGGCCGAGCTGGTGCTGCGCGGCTGGATCGCCGAGCGGGTGGCCGGCCTGGTCGGAGGCCCGCCAGCACGCGCCGCCGTCGCCGCCGTCGTCGTGGCCGCGGCGGTCGAGGTGCTGCTCACCCCGGGCGGCATGGCGGCTCGAGTCGGCGCCGGCCTGAGCGGCCTGGCCTTCGGCGCCTTGTGGGCCGGTGCTGGCGGCCGCGTCGCCCCGGCGCTGGCGGCTCGCCTGGTGTTCGCGCTCGGGGTGGTCGGCCTCGACGCGCTGCGCCTGGTGTCGTGACGACCGACCGCGCCGTGGCTCGAGCCGCGCCCCCGCGTTACCTTCGGCCGATGTCCAACCCGAGCGTGGCGCGTGGCAGTGGTTCGATGGTGGGGCTCGGCCTCGTGTTCGTGCTCGGCGGCGCGGCCGGCGGGTGTGACAAGGCCAGCCCGACCGAGCGCGCGCGGCGCAAGGCGGCCGAGGTCGACTTCTGGCCGGAGGCGCCCAAGCCGGCCGTCACCTCGGGCACGCGCACGCTGGCGTACCAGCCGGCCAACCTGCACGGCTATCGCATCGACATCGACGTCGCCTCGACCCCCGGCGCCGACATGGCCATTCGCTCGAAGATGCGCCTCGACCTGCCGATGAAGCCGGGCCCGACGCCGGACACGCGCCTGACCTACATGAGCGGGCTCGACATGCAGGTCAGCGCGCCCGGGCAGACGATGTCGATGTTGCTCGATCGCGAGCAGGTGGTGATCGACGCCGAGGGCTCCAAGATGACCATCAAGCGCGGCGAGACCGGGGTGTTCACCGTCGAGGGGTTGGTCGACTCGCCGACCGGGACCATGACCTTCGGCGCCGATGGGAAGGTGACCATCGCCGGCAACCCCGACAACCAGTTCGTCGCCCTCGGCGCCAACATGGTCGAGAGCGCGTTCATCCTGTTCCCCGATCTTCCGGCGGGCGCGGTGGCGCCGGGCCACACCTGGTCGATGACCCGGGCCATGGCCATCGGGGGCGCGCTCGGCACCGTCGACGTCACCTACGAGTTCCGCTACGCCGGCGACGGCGCGTGTCCGTCCGGCGCCACCACCTGCTCGCTGCTCAGCTTCTCCGCGAGTTCGCCGGCCAAGTCGATCCACACCCAGGGGCTCAAGGGCACCGTCGGCTACGGGTTCGCCGGCAAGGTGTTCCTCGACCACGACCGCGGCGCCATCGACGAGGCCCGGGTCCAGCTCGACATGGACGTGAAGGTCGACCGCTACAAGCTGCCGATCAGCGGCACCTACGCGGTCAAGGCGCTGCCCCCGATCTGACCCTGGGCCGACCGGGCCGGCCTTGGCCCCACCCTTGCTTCTGCTCGGGGTATGCCCGCCACCGCCCGTGCCCTCGCGCCGCTCTTGCACCCGGCCCTGCACCCGACCACGGTGATCGGCCGCATCGAGACCCGGGCCGTGGTGCTGACCGACCAGGTCGGCAGCCCCGGTGGCGCCAGCCTGGCGCCGGTGCTGCGGGTGGCCTACCAGGCCAGCGTCCTGGTGGTCGATCGCGCCGCCCGCGTGCTGTACCGCGAGCTCGACATGGTGACCCCCGACGGCTCGGCCGCGGCCGACCGGTTGTGCCAGCTGGTTCGCGACGTTGCGCCGGCCCGTCATGCGCTCCCCGTGGCCCTGGTCAGCGCCGGCGACGACCCCGGGCGCGACCTGGCGCGTGACGCCCTGTCCTACCTGGCAGCAACTGGCACGTGTGACCGCTGGCGCGAGGTGATCGACCCGGCCGCGCTACGCGGCAAGCTGCGCCGGGCCCTGGCCGTGGTGCTGCCTGACCAGCTGGCGCGGGAGCGGCTGCTCGACAGGTGGGAGCTTTCCCTCCTCGAAGATTCGTCGGCCCTTCACCAGATCATCGACACCTTTTCGGCGGCGACCGCGGACCTGCAGGGCCCGGCCCTGGCGGCGGTGGCTGCGACCATCGGCTTCTTGCGCGCGCATTCCCGTGAGCTGGCCTACGCCGAGCAGCGCCGGGCCGGGATCATCGTACCGATGGTGACCCGGGCGGCCGGTGAGCCGATGCGGGTCAGCCGGGCCCGCTTCCGGCGCGGCAGCCGGCTGTAGCGGGGCGGGCCCCGGTCAGGCCCCGATCACGCTCCGGTCAGGACCCGGGCCAGCGTCGACTGATCGATGTTGGAGCCCGACAGGATCACCGCCACCTGCTTGCCCGCGAGCTCCTCGCGCAGCGCCATCAGCCCGGCCAGCCCGGCCGCGCCCGCGCCCTCGGCGGCGTTGTGGGTGCTGCGCCAGAGCAGGCGGATGGCCTCGGCGATGGCCTCGTCCGGCACGGCGACGAAGCCGCGCAGGCCGTCCTGCAGCGTCGGAAAGGTCAGGTCGTAGGTGGCGCGGGTGGCCAGCCCGTCGGCGAAGGTGTCGGCGCGGTCGCGGGTCAGGCGCTGGCGCGCGTGCCAGCTGGCGTGGGTGGCGGCGGCGCCGGCGGCCTGCACGCCGTACACCGCGAGCCCGGGGCGGAGCTGCCGGCTGGCGACGATGGCGCCGACCGCCTGCGAGCCGCCACCGATGGCGACGACGATGGCGTCGAGCGCGGGCGCCTGCTCGAGGATCTCGACCGACAGCGTGGTGGCGCCGGCCAGGACCTGCGGATCGTTGGTCGAGTGCGCCATGGTCAGGCCGCGCTCGGTCACCAGCCGGGTCGCCACCTCGACCGCGCTGTCGTAGTCGCGCCCGGCCTCGACCAGCGTGGCGCCGAAGCCGCGGATGGCGGCGTTCTTCTCGGGGCTGTTGCCGAGCGGCACGCAGATGGTGACCGGGCAGCCGAGCAAGCGCCCGGCCCAGGCCAGGCCCTGGCCGTGGTTGCCGCGGGTGGCGGCGACGACGCCGCGGCTGCGGGCCTCGGGCGACAGCGCCGACACCAGGGCCAGGCCGTTGCGGGCCTTGAAGGCGTTGGTCGGCAGGTGGTTCTCGTGCTTGACCCACACGCCGATGCCGTGGCCGACGGCGGCGTCGAGCTCGGCGTAGCGCCGCAGCGGCGTCGGCGACAGGTGAGGCGCCAGCCGGGCGCGGGCGGCGACGACGTCGGACCAGGTGATGGGAGGCGTCACCGCGCGAACGTAGCAGGGCTGGCGGCCCCCGGGCTGCTGCCGCCGCTGCTGTTGCTGTTGCTGTTGCTGTTGCTGTTGCTGTTGCTGTTGCTGTTGCTGTTGCTGTTGCTGTTGCTGTTGCTGTTGCTGTTGCTG
>JAGPCO010000123.1:17757-22966 GCA_018058095.1 Kofleriaceae bacterium | reverse complement strand
CCGCCGCGGCCGAGGTCGCTGCCGCCGCAGAAGCCGCGGCCGCCGCCCCAGCCGCCGCCGGAGGAGGCGCCCCGGCCGCGCCAGCCGCCGCCGAAGGAGTCGCCGCCGCCGCCCGAGTCGCCGCCGAAGGAGTCACCGCCGCCGCCCGAGTCACCGCCGAAGGAGTCGCCACCGCCGCCCGAGTCGCCGCCGAAGGAGTCGCCGCCGCCGCCCGAGTCGCCGCCGAAGGAGTCGCCGCCGCCGCCCGAGTCGCCGCCGAAGGAGTCGCCACCGCCGCCCGAGTCGCCGCCGAAGGAGTCACCGCCGCCGCCCGAGTCGCCGCCGAAGGAGTCCACACCGCCGCCGCCGCCGAGGTCGTCCCCGAACCCGCCATCTCCGCCACCACCAACATCACCGAACCCGCCGTCACCACCACCACCGACGTCGCCGAAGCCGCCATCGCCACCACCACCGCCGACGTCACCGAAGCCGCTGTCGCCGCCACCGATGTCGCCGAACCCGTCGGCCGAGACCTCGCCACCGGCGTCGCCGCCGACGTCACCGAACCCGCCGTCGCCGCCACCGATGTCGCCGAACCCGTCGGCCGAGACCTCGCCACCGGCGTCGCCGCCGATGTCACCGAACCCGCCGTCGCCGCCACCGATGTCGCCGAACCCGTCGGCCGAGACCTCGCCACCGGCGTCGCCGCCGATGTCACCGAAGCCGCCGTCGCCGCCACCGATGTCGCCGAACCCGTCGACCGAGCCCTCGGCCCCGCCGCCGAGCCCGTCGGCCGACACCCCGCCGCCGAGCCCATCGGCCGAGACGTCGCCGCCAAGCCCGTCGGCCCCGGCCCCGCTGCCGAGCGAGTCGACGCCCTCCCCGCCGCTGATGACGCCGGCGTCCTGGATCGCCTCGCCCAGCCCGCTGGCGGCCGCGGCGCCGGTCAGCCCGCCCTCGGCGGTGGCCGCGGCGACCGACTCGGTGGTCATGCCGAGCGCGCCGGCCAGGCCTCCGGCCGCGGCGTCCGTGCTCACGCCCAGGCTGGCGCCGTCGACGACGGTGGTGCCGGGGACGCTGTCGAGCCCGGCCTCGGGGCCGACCGGCGTGCCGGCCGACGGCAGCTCGCCCGCCGCGCCCGACGCAGCGGCTGGCGCGCCGTCGCCCATCACGTTGCTGGCCAGGTTGCTGGCGCCGTCGAGGCTGCCCTTCACGGTCGCGCCGAGCACGCCGTAGTGGCCACCCACGGTGATGTTGCCGTTGGGATCGATGCCGCCCTCGACCCGGGCGCCCAGGCCGAGCGACACGCCCGCGCCGACCTCGCTGCCGTCGGCGTACTTGATGGTGCGCTCGCCGGCGAGGAGATCACCCGACACCCCGGCCCCGCCCGACTCGGCCTTGAGCAGCGCGCCGCCCTCGGCCTTCACGAAGCTGAACTTGTCGGTGACGGTGCCGCCGTAGCCCTCGAACGAGCGCGTGCCCTCGAGCAGCGACCCCTCGACCTTGATCCCGGCGCCGGCCTCGACCCCGACCGACGGGCCGTGGATCTCGTACTTGGTGCCATCGGCGCCAGAGAACTCGGTGTCGAGCGTGCCGACCCGGCCCGCGTAGGTGTCGCCGGTGTTGTTGATGGTGCCGCTGAGGAACGTGGTGGTCGACCCGCTGGCCGTCGTCGCGGTCATCACGCTGCTGTTGAGCACGTTGCCGCTGCTCGACCACAGGTTCTGCGGGGTGACCTCGAACGTGCCCCAGGTGGTCTGCCCGCCCTGCCCGTTGGCGTGGCTGTAGCCCTGGGTCCCGATCACCAGCTGGCCCTGGTCGTTCCAGCGCCACAGCCCACCGGCGACCTGATCGAGCGCCTCGAGGTCGAGCGCCTCCAGCTCGTCGCGCCCGACCTCTACGCGGCCGGTCACGGCCAGATCGTGGCCGTGCTGGGCGGAGCTGACGAGTTCGGCGATGACGGGGTGGAGCGTGGAGCTGGCCATGCCCGCCCTTGTTGCCGGTCTTGTGCCCGCTGGAATTTTAGTATTCTTCATTACCGGCATGACGCTAACGTCCAAAGATTACGGCCCGCCGCGCCGATCCCGCACTGCCGACCTCGGCCTACGGGCTCGACCCTCTCGTGGGGAGCCGGCCCCCGCCCGCGGCCGGCTCAGCGCGGGACCAGGCGCCAGGGAAACGTGAACCGCCCGCCCAGGTCGGTGGCCTTGAACGTGACCCGTTCGACCAGCGCGGCGGCGCACACCGCGATCCCCGGCGCCGGCGTCGCCACCACCTCGACCACGCCGACCCGCCCATCGGGGCGGACGGTGATGCGAAGCTTGAGCAGCCCGGTCGCGGCCGGCGCGTGCCGGGCGCAGGCCCGCACGGGCTCGTCGAGCGGGCGCAGCGCGGCGACGATGTCGGCCCGGGTGATGGCGGTGGGCGGCGGCCCGGGCGGCCGGCGCGGCCGATACCGGGTCGGGCTGGCCACGGCCGCCACCGACAGCCCGACGATCACGCCGAGCACGACGATCACACCCAGGGCGGCGATGCCGCCGCTGGCCAAGGCTCCGCGCTGCCGACCCTGCTGGTGTGTCATGAGGCCCCCGTGGCCGGCGTGAGCGGCCGGCACGAGGTTGGACCCGCCGCCGAGCGAATCCTTGGTGGCGCGCCGGCGCGGTTGGCCACAGGCCCGAAACGACCGCGGCCCGCGGCCGCCGGGAGGCGAGCGCGGGCCGAGGCGGCGTGACCCATGCGGGTCGCGCGCGGACGGGGCCTACAGGACGAAGTTGTGGATCTCTTCGGCCGGCGGCTTCTCGTCGAGCGCGTTCTTGCGCGACAGGCGGATCTTGCCGTCGCGGTCGACCTTGATGCACTTGACGACGACCTCGTCGCCCTCGCTCAGCACGTCCTCGACGGCGCGGATGCGCTCGTTGGCGACCTCGGAGATGTGGAGGAGACCGTCGGTGCCCGGCATGATCTCGACGAAGGCGCCGATCTCGACGATCTTCTTGACGATGCCGTTATAGAAGCAGCCGACCTCGGGCTCCATGGTCAGGCCGGAGATGAGCTGCTGAGCCTGCTCGATGCTGCGGCTGTCGGCCGAGGCGATCGACACGATGCCGGCGTCGTTGATGTCGATCTGGGCGCCGGTCTGCTCCTGGATGGCGCGGATGGTCTTGCCGCCCGGGCCGATGATGTCGCGCACCTTGTCCGGCTTGATCTGCACGGTGACGATCCGCGGGGCGTACTGCGACACCTCGTCGCGCGGGGCGGCGATGCCGAGGTCCATCTTCTCGAGGATGTGCAGGCGGCCACGCTTGGCCTGGTCGAGCGCCTCCTCGAGGATCTGCCGGGTCAGGCCGTCGACCTTGATGTCCATCTGCAGCGCGCACACGCCGCGGCGGGTGCCGGTCACCTTGAAGTCCATGTCGCCGAGGTGATCCTCGTCGCCGAGGATGTCGGACAGGATGACGTAGTCGGCGCCCTCCTTCATCAGGCCCATGGCGATGCCGGCCACCGGCGCCTTGGTCGGCACGCCGGCGTCCATCAGGGCCAGGCTGCCGCCGCACACCGAGGCCATCGACGAGCTGCCGTTGGACTCGAGGATGTCGGACACGACGCGGATGGTGTACGAGAAGTCCTCGTACTCGGGCACGATGCGGGCGACCGAGCGCTCGGCCAGGAAGCCGTGGCCGACCTCGCGGCGCGACTGCCCGCGCAGCGGCTTGGTCTCGCCGGTCGAGAACGGCGGGAAGTTGTAGTGCATGTAGAACGTGCGCTTGACGTCGCCGCGCAGGGTGTCGAGCTTCTGCTCGTCGTACTTGGTGCCGAGGGTGACGGCGACCAGGGCCTGGGTCTCGCCGCGGGTGAACAGGGCCGAGCCGTGGGCGCGCGGCAGCACGCCGGTCTCGACGGTGATGGGCCGGATCTCGTCGGGCTTGCGGCCGTCGATGCGGCTGCGGGTGGCCAGGGTGTTGCCGCGGGCCCACTTCTTCTGGACCTTGCCGAAGGCGGCGTCGAGCTCCTTGACCCGGCCCTGGTACGGCTTGCCCTCGCCGCCCAGCTCGGTCATGAGCATGGCGCGGATGGCGGCGACCTCGCCGTAGCGGGCCTTCTTCTCCTTGATGACCATGGCGGCGGCCAGCTTGTCGGCCACCAGCGTCTTGACGGCGGCGGCCATACCCTCGTCGGCGACCGGCGGGGTGAAGGCGCGCTTGTCCTTGCCGACGGCCTTGCGCAGGCGCTCCTGCAGGTCGATGAGCGACTGGCAGGCCTGGTGCGCGAACATGAGCGCGTCGATGATGACCGCCTCGCCCAGCTCGGCCATCTCGCCCTCGACCATCGTGATGGCGTCGCGGCTGGCGGCGACGATGATGTCGAGGTCGCTCTGGGCGCGCTCGGCGAAGGTCGGGTTGGCGACGAACTGGCCGTCGATGCGACCGACGCGGACGCCGGCGATCGGGCCGTCGAACACCAGGTCGGAGATGTGCAGCGCGGCCGAGGCGCCGGTCATGGCCAGGACGTCGGCCGGGTTGTTCTTGTCGAACGAGACGACGTTGGCGATGATCTGGGTGTCGATGAACCAGCCCTTGGGGAACAGCGGGCGGATCGGGCGGTCCATCAGGCGGCACACCAGGATCTCGTCGGTGGTCTGCCGGCCCTCGCGGCGGAAGAAGCTGCCGGGGATCTTGCCCGACGAGTAGAACTTCTCCTGGTACTCGCAGGTCAGCGGCATGAAGTCGATCTCGCGCGGCTGGGCCGAGCCACACGCGGTGACCAGCACCTTGGTGTCACCGCAGGTGACGACGACGGCGCCGCCGGCCAGCTTGGCCCACTTGCCGGTCTCGATCGTGATTTCCTTGCCGCCGACGAGGGCGGTCTCCTTGACGTAAGGCATGACGTGTCCTTTTCGTGAGGGCACGCCGTGCTTCGAGGGCCGTCGGTCTGGTCCCTCGGTCCAGCCGCCGTGTTCTCCTCGCGGAGAAAACGGCGGCTCGATAGAGCGACTAGCACCAGCGTCGGTTCGTCGTACGTGTGCCGGGTTGCGTTGCGGGTCGTGGTTGCGTGAGTGAGTGGTGAGTAGAGTCGTTAGTCGTTAGTCGTTAGTCGTTAGTCGTTAGTCGTTAGTCGTTAGTCGTTAGTCGTTAGTCGTTACGGTGACTTGGTATCCGTTTCCGGTACCGGCGGCGTTATGGCACAGGACGCCGGCCGTGGCTAGCCCCTGCCCGATCCGGGCCGTGCGGCC
>JAGPCO010000123.1:0-17657 GCA_018058095.1 Kofleriaceae bacterium | reverse complement strand
AGTCGTTAGTCGTTAGTCGTTAGTCGTTAGTCGTTACGGTGACTTGGTATCCGTTTCCGGTACCGGCGGCGTTATGGCACAGGACGCCGGCCGTGGCTAGCCCCTGCCCGATCCGGGCCGTGCGGCCCTGGCCCAGCCCCGGCCCGAGGGGCGCTCAGCTCACAGGCCGGCGACGAGCCGGCGCAGGGCGTCTTCGTCCACGTACTGGCGCAGGGCGGCGACGTGGCGCTCGGGGTCGCGCGGGTTGGCGCGGATGGTGGCGTACAGGTCGCCGAGGTGGCCGGCCTGGTCGACGTGGCGGAGCACGGCAGCACCGAGCGCGTACAGCAGCGGCGCCCGTGGCCCGCGCAGCTCGTCGTCGGCAGTGGTGGCCAGCTGGGTCAGGGTCGGCAGCTCGCCCCGGCGCAGGGCCGCCCGCAGCTGCCCCCCGCCCTCGCCGCGGCCCAGGTGGACCCCGGCCGCGTCGACGGTGGCGCTCTCGTACAGCTCGCCCAGCCCCTCGTCGAGCCAGGCCGGGATGGCCGGGAAGTCGTCGCCGACGACCGCGTGCACCAGCTCGTGCCGCAGCGTGGCCAGGCCGGGCCCGACGTCGACCACGCCCAGGCGGCGGTTGCGCCGGTAGAAGCCGCGGTCGGACACCAGCTCGCCGCCGATGGCGCGCCCGACCTGGCGGTAGCGACCGGCGTCGGGCAGGAGCGCCATCGTCACCGCGCCGCTGGCGGCCCGCCCCGGCGCCTGCCGGAGGAGGCGGTGCTGGAGGTCAGCGACGACGCGGTCGACCTCGACCCGGGCGGCCTCGGCCGGCGCCGGCAGCAGCTCGCCCCGGAGCACGACCCGGACCGGCCCGCGGCTGACCCGACCCAGCTCGGGCAGCCGGCCGATGGCGTCCGGCAAGGCGTCGCCCCCGGCCAGGGCGGCCCGGACCATGGCCAGCCCACACACGACCACCGCGGCCAGGATGATCGCGCGCACGTGGACATGACAACGCCGGCGGCTGGCGGTTGCCGAAAAGAGCAGCCGTCGGCGGCCCGACGGGCCAGGTGATCGCAGGCGACGCGGCGCGGGGCCGCGCGGCTCAGCGGCGCAGGCCGAGGGTCTCGATCAGCTTGCGGTAGCGCTCGAGGCTGACCCGCTTCAAGTAGTCGAGGAGGGCGCGGCGCTTGCCGACCATCTTCAGCAGCCCGCGGCGGCTGTGGTGGTCCTTGGCGTTGTTCTTGAGGTGCTCGGTCAGGTGCGCGATGCGCTCGGACAGCAGGGCGACCTGGACCTCGGGCGACCCGGTGTCGGTGCCGTGCTGACGGAACTTGCCGATGGTCTCGGCCTTGCGCTCGGTAGAGATGGAAGTAGGCATCGTCGTTTCCTGTCACCGCCGGTCGCGCCGTCGCCAGCTTGCCTGGTCGAGGACCCGGGCCGGGGTCGAATGTGCCCCGAGGGATTCGGGGCGGCGGACAATGGCCGAGCCGGGCCGGCTCGTCAAGCCTCGGCGGCGCCGGCGCGGGCCAGCGCGGACGCCTCGTCGAGCGGGTCGACCAGGGGCTCGGCCGG
Organism: Kofleriaceae bacterium; assembly: GCA_018058095.1. Lineage (GTDB taxonomy): Bacteria > Myxococcota_A > Polyangia > Haliangiales > Haliangiaceae > JABFXX01. Next base: position 16,112 of record JAGPCO010000123.1, on the reverse strand, counting down.
GTTGACCAGGGGCTCGGCCGCGGCGGCGGCGGCCCGGGCCGCGGCCTGGTCCTGGGTGATGAGGACGCGGACGTAGGCCAGGCGGTCGATGCCCCGCTCCACCACCGCCAGCAGGTCGCCCTGCTCGTCAACCACCTGGAATCGCGTGGCGGCGGGCACCCGGCTGAGGCTACCCAGGTACAGCGGCTCGCCGCGGGCGATGCGCGGGACCATGGCCTCGTCGACGGTCCACGACGGCAGCCCGACCGCCTTCGCCATCGGCACCAGGGCCGCGGCGGCCCGACCCGGGGTCAGGCCGCCCAGCTCCACCGCCATCGCCAGCTCGAACGGGCCACTCCGGGTCCGGCGCAGCTCGGTCAGGTGGGCGCCGCAGCCGAGGCGCTGGCCGAGGTCGTGCACCAGGGTGCGGACGAACGTGCCCTTGGAGCCATCGACGGCGATGCGCAGGCGCGGTCGCCCGGCCGGCCCCGGCCCGAGCCACTCGACCAGCTCGGCGCGGTGGATCGTGACCGTCCGCTCGGGCGCCTCGACGTCCTCGCCGGCGCGGGCCAGCGCGTGCAGCCGGCGGCCGCCGACCTTGACCGCCGAGAACCGCGGCGGCCGCTGCACCTGCACGCCGACGAAGCCGGCCAGCGCGGCGGCGACGGTGGCCGGGTCGAGCCGGCCAGCCGCGACGTCGTCGGTGGCGACCACCTCGCCCTCGGCGTCGTAGCTGTCGGTGGCGACGCCGAGCTCGAGCTCGGCCAGGTAGCTCTTGTCCTCGGCGATGAACAACCCGGCCAGCTTGCAGGCGTCGCCCAGACAGATCGGCAGCACGCCGGTGGCGAGCGGATCGAGCGTGCCGGTGTGCCCGGCCTTGATGCCGCGCAGCCGGGTGCGCACGTGCGCCACCACCGCGGCCGAGGTGTGGCCACGTGGCTTGTCGACGACCAGCACGCCGGCGCGGGCCAGCTCCGGCGGCGGCGCGCCGTGCTTGCGCCGGCGGCGGCTCACGGCAGGGCGTTGATCCAGTCAGTCAGGATCTGGGTCCCGGCCGGGTCGACGATCTCGGTGCCGATCTTGGGCATACGCTGGGCCGGGCCGGCCATGGTGAAGCGGAAGTGCAGCGTCGAGGTCGACGGCGAGCCACCGTCGACGATGACGGTGCGGCCCATGACCGGGATGGCGGCGGCGACGTCGACCGCGGTGACGTAGGCCGCGGTCATGGCGGTGGTGGCCATGGCCCCGCTCTCGAGGCGCAGCTCGAGCGGGACGGCGCCGTGGACGCTCGAGCGCGGGTTGTGGCAGTGGCCGCAGTTGGCGTGCAGGTAGCCGAGCGCGGCCTGCTCGGTCGAGCTCCCCGGCAGCGGCATGCGCGGGGTGGTGGTCGGCAAGGTGGCCGGCACCAGCGACAACCAGCCGCGGGTGATGGCGCCGGACAGATCGACCTGGCCACCCATGGCGGTGGTGTCGAGCTGGAGGGCGGAGAAGCCGAGCACCCGGCCCGGCATCTGGTCGTGGCACTGCCGGCACTGCGAGCGCGACGGCACGTCGTGCTGGGTCCCGTTGACGTCCTGCATGCCGGCCGGGGCCGCGACCGCCTCGTTCTGCGCCGCGTTCCACACGAAGCCGACGAAGTACCACTCGTCGTCGCCCGGGCCGATCTTCGAGTAGTAGCGGGTCTCGGCGCGGATGCCGTCGCGCACGAAGTCCTTCCACACCTTGGTGCCGACCGGGAACTTCCAGCTGTCCCAGTCGGTGGTGTCGATCTGGGCGCCGGCCGGGATGTGGATCCAGCGCCGCTTGACCGCGCCGTCGGTCCACAGCGCGAACTGCGGCGTGAACTCGACGGCATCGGGGCTGTAGCTGGTGCAGCCGGCGTCGAGGCACAGGCCGGTCTCGGCCAGGGTCATCGGCATCGGGTTGGCGTCGACCGTGTCGGCGTCGGGCAGCCTGCCGTCACAGCCGAGCGCGCACTGGTCGACCGCGTCGGGGCTGCCCGCGGGGGCATCGGCCGGACCCGCCTCGTCGTCACCGCAGGCGACGCCCGCGGTCGAGAGGGCGAGCATGATGAAGAGCTGCGTTCCCTGGCGCATGGACGGCATCCTACCAGCAAGCGGGCCAGCGAGGAGCCCCAGGCAGTGGCGGTCGTGGCGGTCGACTGGCCCGGCGGACGTGGGCCCCGTCACGCCAGCGCTCAGCGCCCGGGCCGGGCCAGCGCGTCCTCGATGGCCGCCACCACCCGCGCCTTGGCGACGTCGAGTTCGACCGTCATGTGGCCGCCGCCGGCGCCGGGGTGGCCGCCGCCGCCCAGGCGCATGCAGATGCGGCCGACGTCGAGGCGATCGCTGCGCGAGCGCATCGACAGCCGCACCCCGCCGCCCTTGGCGGTGGTCAGCATCACGCCGACCAGCGCGCCGTCGGTGTTGCGGGCCCAGTTGACCATGCCCTCGATGTCCTCCCAGTGCGCCTTGGCGCGCTCGACCATCTCGGTGGTCACGGTCAGGATGGCGACCCGGCCGGCGGCGTGCAGCTCGAGGGTGGACAGCACCGCGCCGAGCAGGCGCAGCTTGCTCGCGCTCGAGCGCTCCTCGAGCGCCTGCGCGATCTTGACCGGGCTGGCCCCGGCCGCGACCAGGCGCGCCCCGACCGCCAGCGCCTCGGCGTTGGTGTTGGCGTGGCGGAAGCCGCCGGTGTCGGAGATGAGCGACACGTACAGCGCCGTCGCGGTGTCGGCGTCGAGGGCCCAGCCCAGCCGATCGGCCAGCCGGGTCACCAGCACGCCGACCGCGGCCGCGCTCGGGTCCCACAGCGCGACGTCACCGAACGGGCGCGCGCTGGCGTGGTGATCGAGGGTGAGGACGCGGCCGGTGACCTCGGGCGGCGGCAACGAGCCGGCCAGCAGGGTGGCGTCGGCGCAGTCGACCACCACGGTGGCGTCGAAGCGGACGCCCGGGCCCAGGTGGTGGGTCCACGCGCTGGCCAGGGTCGGCAGCCACTGCAGCCGGCGCGGCGGCTGGTCGGGGCTGTACACCGTGACCTGCTTGCCGGCGGCGCGCAGGAGAATTCCGAGGCCGAGCATCGACCCGGTGCCATCGCCGTCGGGCCGGCGGTGGCTGGTCAGGAGGATCCGCCCTGCCGCCTGCACCGCCTCGGCGATGGCCTCGAGCGCCTCGGCCGGGCCGAGTGGCGGGGCCGGGGCCACGGCCGCGCCGACCGGCCCGGCCGGCCCGGCCGGATCGTCGCTCATGCCTGCGCCTCGGGATCGACCTCGGGCTCGGCGCCGTCGGGGCTGGCCCCGCCCGGGGCCGGCTCGGACGCGGCACGGGCGGCGGCGTCGTCGCGCAGGATCTCGGTCAGGCGGCGGGTCATCGCCGCCGAGTCGTCGTGCAGGAAGCGCAGCTCGGGCGGCTTGCGCAGGCGCAGGCGGCGGGCCAGCGGACCACGCAGGAAGCCGGTCGCGGCCTCGAGGCCGGCCATGGTGCGATCGATGTCCTGGCCGATGATCGAGACGTAGACCCGGGCCACCGACAGGTCGCCGTTGAGCTCGACCCGGGTCACCCCGACCAGCCCGGTGCCGCTCACCCGCGGGTCCTTGATCTCGTGCTGGACCATCGCCGCCAGCTCGGTGCGCATGGCCTCCTCGACTCGCGGTCGCCGCTGGTTGCCCACGCTCATGGCTTGTCTCCTCGCCGCGGTTGCCCGGGGCCGTGATCGTCGTCGGAGCCGTCGTCCCGCCAGGCCGCGGGCACCCAGTCGTCGCCGCCGAGGGCGGCCACCGCCGCGGCCTTGTCGCCGGTGCCGCCAGCGCGGGCGGCCCGGGCCAGCTCCTCGTCGCGGGCCGATCCGCCGGCGGCGGTGGTCCAGTCGTCGCCCATCCGGTCGCGCGCCGGGTAGTGCACCACGTCGCGCCAGCGCGCGGTCACCGCCACCTCGGCCGCCACCGCCGCGGTCAGATCGTCGAGGGCCCGCTCGACGTAGGCGGCGTCGGAGCCGACCAGCGCCGCGCCGAGCTCGGCCCGCTGCCAGGTGTCCTGCCCGCCGACCTCGGTCAGCGCCACGCCAAACCGCTCGCGCACGCGCCCCTTGACCCGGCCCAGCACGGCGCGCTTCTCCTTCAGCGAGTGGCTGTCGGGGACGAGCACGGTCAGCTGCAGCACACCCACGTACACGGCGATCGCAGGGTACCGCACCTACGCTACCCGTGCCCGTGCCCGTGCCCGTGCCCGTGCCCGATCGCTCGGGCGGTGCCGGCGCCATGCTGGCTCGCCTGGCCGGGGCCTGGCCGCCCTCGTGCCGCGGCGCCGGCTCAGTGGTGGCTGGCGCGCCAGAGCTCGCCGGCCAGGCCCCGGGCCGCGTCGAGCTGGTCGACCGGCACCACGGCGGTCACTCGCTCGGACGCCGCCGGGTCGGCGCCGACGCCGCCGGCGGCCAGCTCCTCGACCAGGGCCTCGGCCTGCGCCAGCGCGCGCCCGACCGGCTCGTCGGCGTGTGGGGCCGACCCCGGATCGTGGTGGAAGGCGATGGCCGAGGTGAGCGACGCCGGCAGGCCCCACAGGCCGAGCAGCAGGGCGCCGGTCCGGGCGTGCAGGAGATCGTGGGTGTGGTCGGGCACGATCAGCTCGCCGACGTCGTGCAGCAGCCCGGCCACGAAGGCCTCGGCGTCGAGGCCGGCCGCGGCCGCCCCACCATGACCGGCCTGGCCGAGCTGGCCGACCCGCCCGCGCGCCACCTCGGCCACCAGCAGGCTGTGCTCGCGGAAGCCGGCCGGCACGTTGCCCTCGCGGAACAGGTCCGCGGTCAGGAGCAGGCCGCGCAGGAGGTCGGTGCCGAGGATGGCGACCGCGCGCGCGACCGAAGTGACCCGCTCGCGATCGGAGAAGAAGGCGCTGTTGGTCAGCTGCAGCAGCTTGCTCACCACCGCCGGATCGGTCTCGATCAAGCGGACGATGTCGGCCATGCGGGCGTCCCGCGCCAGCGCGTCGCTGACCTGGACGTACAGGCGCGGCGGCGACGGCAGGCTCGACAGCTCGCTGGTCCGGCTGAGGATGGCCGGGTCGGCCACCAGCTCGCGCGCCCACGCGACCTGATCGATGTGCTCGCACAGCGAGCGCATGTCGCACGGCTTGGCGATCCACTGGTGCACGGCCGCGGCCGCGCGCAGGCCCTCGCCCAGCGCCGACTGTCCCGACAGCGCCATGCGGGTCATGTGCGGGAAGCGCTCGCGCACGATGCGCAGCAGGGTCACGCCGTCGATGCCGGGCATCGACAGATCCGACACGATGATGTCGTACGGCTCGGCCGCCAGCTTCTCGAGCGCGGCCTCGGCGCTGGGCAGGAAGGCCGCGCTCCAGGACGGTCGGCGCATGCGCACCGCGCGATCGAGCGCGCGCAGCACGAACGCCTCGTCGTCGACGAACAGGACCCGGGTCACGACGCCCCCCTCGGCCGACGCGGCGGCACACCGCCCGCGCCGCGGATCGCGGGTGGCCCGTCGACGTCGACGACCTGCGCCCTGGTCATGACTCGTCCGGCCCGACCGGGAGGCTGATGGTGAAGGTGGTGCCCTGCCCTGGCACCGACTCGACGGTGAGGGTGCCGTGATGGCCGTCGACGATGGTGGCCCGGGCCAGGGCCAGGCCCTGCCCGGTGCCCTCCCCGGGTGGCTTGGTGGTGAAGAACGGCTCGAAGATCCGCCCGAGCAGCTCGGCCGGGATGCCGACGCCGTCGTCGCACACCTGGATCTGCACCGCGCCGGGCACCAGCGCCGTGCGCAGGACGACGCGGCCGAGCGGGCCGGCGCCGCGGCGGCGGGCGCGGATGGCGTCGCCGGCGTTGACGACCAGCGCCACCAGCGCGCCGCCGAGGTCGCTGGTGTGGCCCCGCACGGCCGGGACCTCGGCCAGCTCGAGCACCACCTCGGCCTCGCCGCGCAGCTGCAGGCGGGTCAGCTCGACCGCCAGCTGGCACTGCCGCGCCAGGTCGACCCGCTGGTGCCGGGCCCGGGCCGGGTGGGCGTAGTCGCGCACGCTGCGGATGATCTCGACGATCCGCGCCACGCCCTGCTGGGCGTCGGCGATGCCCTGCGGGATCTCCTCGGTCAGGGCGGTGACCTCGTCGAGCTCGGCCGGCGCCGGCACCGCGCCGATCCGGACCTGGGCCAGCACGGCGTCGATCTTGCGGCAGGCGTCGTCGACGAACTCCAGGCTGGTCTGGACGTACTGCAGCGGCGTGTTGATCTCGTGGGCCACGCCGGCGGCGAGCCGCCCCAGCGCCTCGAACTTGGCGACGTCGATCTCGATCCGCACCCGGGCCGCGACCCGGGCCTCGAGGTCGGCCACCCGCTCGGCCAGGGCCCGCCCGCGCCGCCACTTCTCGCTCAGGCAGGCGGCCAGCTGGCGCACCTCGATGGCCTCGAACGGCTTGCGTAGGATGACCAGCTGGTGCGGCGTCGACAGCCGACCGGCAATGTCGTGCCAGCCGTACTCGGCGTGGGCGGTGCAGAGCACGACCTCCAGGTCGGGCTGGATCGCCCACATCTGCGCCACCGCCTCGATCCCATCGATCCCGGGCGGCATCTGGATGTCGACGAAGGCGACCGCGTACGGGTGGCCGGCGGCGACGGCGGCGGCGGCGATGGCGCCCTGGATGGCACGGTCGAGGTGGTAGCGCGGCCCGGCCGTGTCGGCGCCCGGTTCGGACCCTGCCCGCCCGAGTAACTTGCCGTAGACGTTGAGGATCGCCTCGTGGTCGTCGACCACCAGGATGCGGGCCGTCGGCTCAGTGGGCATGGGCCCCCCGGGGCGAGTGTGCCGCCGCGGTACCTGGCCGAGCCGGCCCGACCGAGGGCGGGACGACCGCCCCACGGCTTACCGAGCTCCGGCCTGCGACCTGTGGCACCACATGGAAGGGCTTCGACCGGATCCGCGATTTGCTGAGGCCCCCCGGACGGGCCACGGGACCCTCCGCCCTGGGGCCAGGCCCCGGCTACAGCTTGGCGGCTTCCTCGACGACCTCGAAGCACTCGATGACGTCGCCCTTGGTGATCTCGTTCCAGCCGGCGACCTGCATGCCGCACTCGTAGCCGGACTGGACCTCGGACGCGTCGTCCTTGAAGCGGCGCAGGCTGCCGACCTTGCCCTCGTACACCTGGACGTTGTTGCGGAACACGCGCAGGTGCGCCTTCCGGGTGATCTTGCCGTCGAGCACCATACAGCCGGCGATGGTCCCGATCTTGGGGATGGAGAAGGTCTCGCGGACCTCGACCTTGCCCATCGCCACCTCGCGCTTGATCGGCGCGAGCAGGCCGGCCATGGCCGACTTCACCTCGTCGAGGCAGTCGTAGATGATGTCGTACAGGCGGATCTGCACGCCCTCCTGCTCGGCGTGTTTGGTCGCCTTGCCGGCCGGACGGACGTGGAAGCCGACGATGATGGCGCCGCCGGCCTTGGCCAGGTTGACGTCGCTCTCGGTGATGCCGCCGACGGCGGCGCCGATGACGGTGACCTTGACCTTCTCGGTCGCCTGCTTGATCAGGGCGGCCTTGAGCGCCTCGGCCGACCCTTGCACGTCGGCCTTGAGGACGATCTTGAGCTCCTTGGTGTCGCCGCTCTCGTTGATGCGCTCCATCAGGTTCTCGAGCGACACCTTGGCGGTCGACGCCAGCTCGCGCTTGCGCCACTGCTGCCGGCGGTGCTCGACCACCGTCTTGGCGGCCTTCTCGTCCTCGGCCACGTTGACGGCGTCGCCCGCCTCGGGCACGCCGTCGAGGCCGAGCACCTCGACCGGGGTCGACGGGCCAGCCTCCTTGAGGCTGTTGCCGCGGTCGTCGAGCATGGCCCGGACCTTGCCGAGGTGGCGGCCGGCGACGACGGTGTCGCCGACCCGGATGATGCCCTCCTGCACCAGCACGGTGGCCATCGGGCCACGCGCGCGGTCGAGGCGGGCCTCGATGACCACGCCGCCGCCGAGCTTGTCGGCGTTGGCCTTGAGCTCGAGCATCTCGGCGGTCAAGGCGATGGCCTCGAGCAGCTTGTCGATGTTCTCGCCCTTGAGCGCCGACACGTTCACGTACATCGTCTCGCCGCCCCACTCCTCGGGGATGAGCCCGTGGTCGGCCAGCTGCTGGCGGATCCGCTCGGGCTGGGCCTCGACCATGTCGCACTTGTTGACGGCGACGATGATCGCGACCTTGGCGTCCTTGGCGTGGGCCAGCGCCTCGAGGGTCTGCGGCATGACGCCGTCGTTGGCGGCGACGACGAGGATGACGATGTCGGTCGCCTGGGCGCCGCGGGCGCGCATCTCGGTGAAGGCCTCGTGGCCGGGGGTGTCGAGGAACACCACCTCGCCGTGGCCGGGCACCTTCACCTTGTAGGCGGCGACGTGCTGGGTGATGCCGCCGGCCTCGCCGGCCGCGACCCGGGCCTTGCGGATCTGGTCGAGCAGCGAGGTCTTGCCGTGGTCGACGTGGCCCATGACGGTGACCACCGGCGCGCGCGGGGTCATGGCCGACGGGTCGTCCGGAGCCTCGGTGAAGATGTCCTCCTCCTTGAAGGCGACGTTCTGCACCTCGTAGCCGAACTCCGACGCCAGGATCTGCGCGGTCTCGAAGTCGATGGAGGCGTTGATGTTGACGCCGGCCATCCCCATGCCCCACAGCTTCTTGAGCACCTCGGGCGCCTTGACGCCCATGCTGCGGGCGAGGTCGGCGACGATGATGGTGTCCTCGATGCGGATGACGCGCTTGTGCTCGGCCGGGGTGGTGAGCTGGGTCTGCTTGCCCTTCTTGCCGAGGGGCAGCTTCTTCTTGCCGAACAGGTCGCGCCCGGGCGGGCCGCCCTTGCCGCCCGACGGGCGGCGCTGCTGGTCGGCGAAGCGACCGCGGATCTGACCGGCCGGGCCGGGCGGCGGCGCGATCGGCCGCCCCATCGGGCCACGCTCGGTGATCTTGATGCGCGGCGGCAGGCTGATGATGGTGCCGACCGCGGGGCGGCCGTCACGGGCCGGGGCGGCGGCGGCGGCGGCGGCGGCCGCGGCCTCGACCTCGCTCGGGGCCGGCGCCGGGGCCGGGGCCGACGGCGGCAGGTCGTCGCGGGTCTGGGTCCGGGCCCGGGCCCGCTCCAGCTCGGCCTCGAAGCGCGAGCGGGCGGTCTCGGTGTACGCGGTCTCCGACTGGGTCACCAGCTTCTCGACCTCACGCGGCCGGGTGTCGGCCGACGCCCGCGGCGGCAGCTGGCTCGACGGCGGCGGCTCGGCGTCGGGCAGCGTGGCGGCGACGCGGGTGCCGGTGGTGGCGCCGGCGCCGGTCCGGGTCACCATCTGCGGGCCGGCGACGATGACGCTCGAGCGCGGGCGCACCGGCGGCGTGACCGCCACCGGCGACGGGGTCGGCTCGACCACGCTCGGGGTCGCGGCCGGCGCGGCCGGCTCGATCGGGGCTGGCGGCCGGACCGGGCGAACCGGCGGCTCGGCCGGGGCGACCGGGGCCGCCACCTGCGGAGCCGGCGCCTCGTCGGCGGGCGCGGGGGCCGGCGCCGGGGCCGGGACGACCGGGCGCGCCGGGGCGGGCTCCGGGCTGGCCGCGACGAGCGGCTCGGGCGCGCGCGGCTCGGGCGTACGCGGGCTCGGCTCGGCCACGCTGGGGCGGGCCTCGACCGCGGGCGGGCGGGCCTCGACCGTCGGCGTCGCGGCGGCGGGCGCCTCGGCGGCGTCGGCGCTGCGGCGGCGCACCACCGTGGTCGGGGCGGCGGCGGGCGTCGACGACGCGACCGGCGGCGCGGCCGTCTTGCCGTCGTCGCCGTCGTCGGCCTTGGCGGTGCGGCGGCGCAGCACGGTGGCGCTGCTGGGCGCTCGCGCGGCCTCGGCCGGCTTGTCGCCACCGGACTTCTCCTTCTCGAGCGACCGCTTGATGCGAACGACGTCGTCCGCATCGAGCGACGACATGTGGTTGTTCACCTCGAGGCCGAGCGAACGGATCTTGGCGAGGAGGTCCTTGTTGGGAATCCCGACCTCACGTGCAATCTCGTAGACGCGCATCTTGGCTCCGGTGGTCATCTGAGGCCCCTACGCACTCGTAGTCGGTAGGCTCGAAGGGTTCGTAGGTGTTGAGGGGACAGACGGGGAAACTGCAGGAAGGGGGGCGGGGGCGCCAGCGGCGCGGACCTGGGCCACCACCTCGGCCACCGAGGCCGGGGTCAGGCGGGTCCGCAGGGCGCGCTCGAACAGCCCCGGGGCCGCGGCCCGGGCGCAGCCAGCGGTCGCGCCCTGGCTGGTGGTGGCGTGGACGTAGGCGCCCCGGCCGGGCCGGCGCTGGGCCCGGTCGAAGACCAGGCGGTCGCCGTCGGCGACGACCCGGGCCAGGGCCGCGCGGGTGGCCTTGCCGCGGCACAGCACACACGTCCGCACCGGCCCAGGGCAGCCCGGGGCCTGGCCTGCGTCGACGGACGGTCCTCGGTGGCCCCCACGCTTCCGAGCAGCGTCGGTCCGGTCCGAGGCGGTATCGCGGCGGGGGGACGTCAATTCGGCGACACCTCCGCCAGCCAGCTGATGGCGCGCTGCCGCAGCTTGGCCAGGTCGCTCATGTCGATGCCGGTCGCGGCCGCGACCGACTCGATCGGTTGCTTGATGAGGTCCTCGGGCGAGTGCACGTTGGCCTGGGCCAGGATCGGCAGCAGCTCGTCGTCGATGCCCGCGATCTCGAGCAGCTGGGCCTCGCCGGTCAGGCTCGACCGGCGCTCGGCCTCGCGCTTCTGCTCCTCGCGGCGGCGGCTCTGGCCGGACATGTAGCTGCCGGCCGAGCGGATGATCTCGCCCGCGCGGTCCGGCCCGCCGACGCCCGGCACGCCGGCCAGCTCCTCGGGGTGGGCCCGGGCCAGCTCGGTGACCGAGCGCCAGCCCAGCTTGAACAGGGTGGCGGCCAGCTCCTGGGTCATGCCGTCGAGCGAGGCGATCTGCTCCATCGCCCGCTTCTCGAGCTCGTAGATCTTGCTCTCGGAGTGGATGTCGATGCGCCAGCCGGTGAGCTGGGACGCCAGCCGCACGTTCTGGCCCTTCTTGCCGATGGCCAGCGACAGCTTGTCGTCGGGCACGATCAGCTCCATCCGGTGGCCCTCGGCGTCGATGATGACGCGCGAGACCTCGGCCGGCTGGATGGCGTTACACACGAAGCGGGCCGGATCGTCGTCGTACGGGACGATGTCGATCTTCTCGCCGCGCAGCTCCTGCACCACGGCCTGGACCCGCGAGCCCTTCATGCCGACGCAGGCGCCGACCGGGTCGACGTCGCGATCGCGCGAGCTGACGGCGATCTTCGAGCGCGCGCCCGGCTCGCGGGCGCTCGACTCGATGCGCACGATCTTCTCGAAGATCTCGGGGACCTCCTGCTCGAACAGCTTCTCGAGCAGGCCCTTGTGGGTGCGCGACAGGATGAGCTGCGGCCCGCGCGCGGCGCGGTCGATGTCGAGCATGTAGGCCTTGATCGAGTCGCCGACGCGGTAGCTCTCGCGCGGCACCTGCTCGCGCAGCGGCAGCACCGCCTCGGTGCGGTTGCCGGTGCCGACCTCGACCACCAGCGAGCCGCGCTCGAACCGGCGGACGATGCCGCCGATGATCTCGCCCTTGCGGTCCTTGAACTCGTTGAAGACGTTGTCGCGCTCGGCCTCGCGCACGCGCTGGAAGATGACCTGCTTGGCCGTCTGCGCGGCGATGCGACCGAACTTCTTGTGCGCGTTCTTGAGGTCGATGAGGTCGCCGAACTTCTCGTCCTGCTCGGCCGCCCGGTCGGCGTCCTCGGCACGGTAGAACACCTGGAACAGCAGCTCGTCGCCCAGCTCGGCCTCGAGGCCGACCTTCTTGGCCTCCTCCACCGTGATCTCGCGACCGGGGATGGCGTCGTCCTCCTCGACCACGTTGACGATGAGGAACAGGTCGACCGACCCGGTCTCGGCGTTGAACTTGGCCTCCATCTCGCGGTTCTGCCCGAACGTGCGCTTGGCCGCGGTCAAGATCGCCTGTTCGAGCGCCGAGATCAGCACGCCCTTGTCGATGTTCTTGTCCTTGCCGACTTGCTCGAGGACCATGTCCAGCTTGGCTTCCATGACCTGCCTACCTGCTAGATGGAGCGATCCACGGCGGGTCGCGCCATGGAGCCGTGAGAATTCGACGCGGTGCGGTCACCGCGCTCGGGGTGGGTGGAGTCGACCGGGAGTCGGGGGAGAGGGCGGACGCGGCGGGCCGGGGTCGAGCCCTTGCCCGGGCGCGCGCCCGGGGCCTTGGCCTTGCCGCCGGCCTTGGCCGTGGCACCGGTCGCGGCCGGGCCGCCCCGACGGCGCAGGCCGGGCCCACCGCGCATGACGTCGTCCCAGTCGGGCGCGACCTTGGCGGTGTCGACGTCGGCCAGGCGCAGCCGGAAGGCCTGGCCGTCGACGTCGAGGACGATCATGGTGGCGTCGCCGGTTCCCTCGACCCCGGACACGAAGCCGCGGAAGTTGCGGCGCTCGCCGCCGCTCTCGAGCGGCAGCGCGCGGTCGAGGGTGAGCTTGATCTCGGCGCCCTGGTACCGGGCGAAGTGACCGGCGGTGCGCAGCGGCCGATCGATGCCGGGCGAGCTGACCTCGAGGCTGTAGGCCTGGGTGATCGGATCCGACACGTCGAGCACGGTCGACAGCTCGCGCGACAGGCGCTCGCAGTCGCCGATGTCGATCGGGCGGCCGACCCCGGCGTCGATGGCCAGCACCGACGGATCGGCCGGTGGGTGCGCGACGTACACCCGCAGCACCCAGCCGCCCTGCTCGCTCACGAAACGCACGTCGACCAGCTCGTACCCGGCCGCGATCACGGCGGGTTCGATCAGGCTGATGACCTTGGTGCGGATGGTGGTCGGGGACGTCATGGCGGTGTGGGACAGGGGCGTGAAAACGAAAAACGGCGAAAAAAAAAGGCGGGCAAAGCCCACCTCAGTCAGGTGCGAAGCGGGACGATGGGTACCACTTGGCCCTTGCCGGGGCAAGTGCGAAGTGGCCGGGGATCAGGCGCGCCGAAAATGCCCGCCCCGGGATGCCTTCGCCCAATGGTTTCGACATGATAAGCGCATGAACACGCTCCGCGTCGCGGCCGTGCAGCTGACCTCGCGCGGCGACCTGACCGACAACCTGGCCCGCTGCGGCCACCTGGTCGGCCAGGCGGCCGAGCGCGGCGCCCGCCTGGTCGTGTTGCCCGAGTGCTTCGCGTTCCTGGGCGAGCGCGAGGGTGAGAAGATGGCCGTGGCCGAGGGGCTCGACGCCGCCCGGCCCGGCCCGATCCTCGGCGCGACCATGGCCTGGGCCACCCAGCACCAGGTGTGGATCGTCGGCGGCGGCCTGCCCGAGCGGATCCCCGGCGACGAACGCCGCGCCTACAACACCGCGGTGGTGGTCGGGCCAGACGGCCGGCTGGCCGCGACCTACCGCAAGATCCACCTGTTCGACGTCGACATCCCCGGCGGCGCGGTGCTGCGCGAGTCCGACGCCACCGCGCCCGGGCGCGACCTGGTGGTGGTCGACGTCGATGGCACCCGGGTCGGCCTGACCATCTGCTACGACCTGCGCTTCCCCGAGCTGTACCGGCGCCTGGTGTACGACCAGGGCGCCGAGGTGGTGGTGGTGCCGGCGGCCTTCACCGCACACACCGGTCGGGCCCACTGGCACCTGCTGCTGCGGGCCCGGGCCATCGAGAACCAGGCCTACGTGGTGGCCGCCGCGCAGTGGGGCCAGCACAACCCGAAGCGCGAGACCTTCGGCCACAGCCTCATCATCGATCCGTGGGGCGCGGTGGTGGATGAGCTGCCGTCCGGCGACGGCGTGGTGGTGGCCACGCTCGACGCCGACACCCTGCGCCGGGTGCGGCAGCAGATGCCGTGCCGCCAGCACGCGGCGCTGTGGCCGACGCCGCCGACGCCGGGCGTCGGTTGAGATGAGCCGCCGCCGGCGCGACCGGAACGGCCTGGTGCTCGCAGGTGCCGTCGCACTCGCGCTCGCGCTCGGGTTGACCGCGGCGCCGGCGCAGGCCGCGTTCGACCCGGCGGCGATCGATCGGGCCCAGCGCGCCGCGCTGACCGAGGCCGACCAGCCGACCCTGCCCGGCGTGGAGGCCGAGGGCTCGGCCACGGCCGAGCCGGCCAGGACGCGCCGGCGCCCCCAGGGTGAGGCCGGCGGGCGGCGCCGCGACAGCCGGACCGACCGCTACCAGCCGCCCTCGACCGGGGTGCTCGGCACCCTGCTGGGCTACCTGATGTGGGCCGTGGTCCTGGTCGGCGCCGGCGTCCTAGTGGTGTGGCTGGTCGGCGAGCTGAGCCGGCCCGGCGACGCCGAGGCCCAGGCCGAGGCCGACGCCGCCGGCGACGAGCGCGCGGCCCGGGCCGCGCTGGTCGAGCGGCCGCTCGGCGACGCCGACCAGCTGGCCGCACGCGGGGCGTTCGCCGAGGCCATCCACACCCTGCTCTTGCGCACCCTGCACGAGCTGGCGGCGTCGGCCGCGGTCCGCGTCGGCCGGGCGCACACCAGCCGCGAGATCCTGGCCCGGGTGCCGCTGCGGGCCGACGCCCAGGGCGCCCTGGCCGGGCTGATCGCCACCGTCGAGCTGACCCACTTCGGCGACGACCCGGCGTCGGAGGCCGACTGGGCCCGCTGCCGCGAGCAGTACCAGCGCTTCGCCGCCGCGTTCCGCGCCGGCGGCCTCACCACCGGCGCGCTGGTGGCGCCGGCGGCTGGTGGCCAGGCGCCGACGAGGGCGCCGTGAGCGAGCCGACCACGCCGGCGCTGTTCGCACGCCGCTCGACCGTGTACGTCATCGTCGCGGTCGCCGCGCTGTCGCTGCTGGTGGCGGCGGCGCTGACGGTGTTCGGCGACGAGCTGGCCGGCGGCGGCGAGCCGGCGGTCGGGCCCGACACCTACTCGCGCTCGGCCATCGGCTACCGCGGCCTGGTCGCGCTGCTCGAGCAGCTCGGCGTCCCCACGGTGCGCAGCCGGCGCGAGGACGGAAGCCAGCACGCGGGCCTGCTGATCATCGCCGAGCCGAGCCTGGGTGACGAGGCCGCGCGCGAGCGCCTGCGTCGCCTGGTCACCGGCAGCCCGCGCACGTTGATCATCCTGCCCAAGTGGTACGGCAGCGCCGAACCCGGCGAGGCCTGGGTCGACCAGGTCGGGCTCATCCCGGCGGCCGAGATCGAGCCGCTGTTCGAGGCCCTCGACGTCGACGAGTCGGTCGTGCTGGACCGCTCGATCCTGCCGGTCGCGACGCCGGTCACGCTGCGCCAGCCGCAGCTCCTGGCCTACGCCGAGGAGGTGGTCGAGACCGTCGACGCGGTCGGTGAGGGCACCCTCCTGGCCGAGGTGTTCGACCCGCCCGGGGGCGGCGAGCTGTGGATCCTGAGCGACCCCGACGTCGCCAACAACCACGGCCTGCGCCACCCCGGCAACGCGCGGTACGTGGCCCTGTTGATCGATCGCCTGCGCGCCGGCGGACCGGTCATGTTCGACGAGACCGTCCACGGCTACGGCCACAACCCCGGCCTGGTCCGTACGCTGCTGCGCTTCCCGCTGGCGCTGGCCACGGTCCAGGTCGGCCTGTGCGCGCTGCTGGCGGCGTGGGCGGCCATGGTGTGGTTCGGTCCGCGCCGGTCGACGCCGCCGCCGATCGCGCCCGGCAAGGACTTCCTCATCGCCAACACCGCCGCCCTGCTCCTGTATGGCGGCCACCACCGCGCCGCGGTGCGCCGCTACCTCGGCCACGCCGTGGCCGTGGTGCGGGCCGCCGTGCACGGGCCGCAGCTGGCGCCGGCCGAGGTCACGCGCTGGCTCGACCGGCTGGCGGCGGCGCGCGGCCTGAGCGCGACCCTGGCCGGCCTCGAGGCCGCGGTCGACGCCGTGCGCACGCCGGCCCAGGCCATCGCCGCTGCCGATGCGATCCACCGCTGGCGGGTGGCGATGACGACGGGGAGCGGCGGCGGCGGCGGCGGCGGCAAGCGGTAGCGGACAGCAACAGCAACAGCAACAGCAACAGCAACAGCAACAGCAACAGCAACAGCAACAGCAACAGCAACAGCAACAGCAACAGCAACAGCAACAGCAACAGCAACAGCAACAGCAACAGCAACAGCA
>JAGPCO010000122.1 GCA_018058095.1 Kofleriaceae bacterium | reverse complement strand
CGAGCGCGAGGACCAGGGCGAGGACCACGCGGCGCATCGCGCGATCGTCGAGGCCCGGCTGGCCGCCTGTCAAGGCGCCGCGCGCCGGCCGCGGGTAGGTTCAGATGCAGTATTCCGCGTTGGGGTAGTCGTAGGGCGCGCACTGGAGCGTGCCCGGGCAGACAGTCAACGTGCCGGGCGACTGCGGGTGGGGGACGTAGGTGGAGTTGGGCTCACGGGGCAGGGCGGCCGGCACCTGCTGGCAACGCACCCGGTTGCCGGTCAGCGGCTGCAGGTCGAGGATCTCCTCGACGGGCATGTGGGCCTGCTTCGCCGGGCACAGAAGATTGTATTCGCCCGCCTCCGGGATCCACTGGGTCAGGAAGTTGTTCTCGACGCCGTTGTCCGGATCGTCGATGTACGAACCGCGGGAGATGTAGGTCGTCGGGGTCGCCTGGCCTTGTCCGCGGGCGACGAAGCAACCGTTGAAGTCGAGCAGGGCGGGGCCGGTGGCGGTGAAGGGGAAGACGTGGACGTAGCTGTAGCTGTTTTCCTCGGCGGACCCGGGGCGGAAGTCGAAGCTCTCGGCCGACACCGCGAAGCCAAGCAACCCGCGCAGGTGCTCGCCGGGCTCGAGGCGATGCGGCACGACGAGGCGCTCGTCCACAGGGAGGTTGCTGTTGGCCTGGAACCGGTAGGACAGCGAGGCGTCCGGGGACAGCTGGTGGCTCTGGTTGACCACGATGTGCGCGACCTCGCCGGCCAGCACGTGCACCTTCAGCTCGAGGACGATCGGCTCGAGGTCGTTCCACCTGATCCGGCCGTTCGGGTCGGTCCAGCAGCGGTCGATGTCGGCCTGCGTGATGGTGGAGGTGGGCCCCCCCTCGGCGGCGTCGAGGCACGGCTCGGTCTCGTCGGTCAGCGCGTGCGTCAGCTCGAGCGGGCCGGCGCCGCTCGGGTAGACATTCAACCCGTAGTCCACCGCGTCCGCCGGGCCGTCGATCCCCAGGCGCAGCCTGGTCCACCGGAACTGCTGGGACGGGTTGCTGCCGGTGAACTGCGCCGCGGTCACCGTGACGGTGAGGAGGCCGGCGGTCTTCGAGGTGAACTCCACCTCGGTGTGCGCGCTGGTGATCGCCTGTGAGGAGGCGTCATCGGCCTTGCCCCCGGCGCCGTCGGGGTCATCGAGATCCATGCCGGTGGCGCAGGCCGAGGCCAGCATGGAGACCAGCAGGGGAGCGAGCGGCGAGCGGTTGTGGTGCATGTCGGTCGGCACTCGCACGGCACGTGCCACGCTGCGGATCCTGCGCAAGTACAAGGGGCCAGGTTCGAGGATTCCGGGCGCGTCAGAGTGACGACGTCTCAGGCTAGGCGGTCGGGCGGATGGCTGCTGCGCCGGCCGGCTGGTGCACCTGCCGTGGCCGCTGCCGCAGCGTGCGGGTGCCTGGACCGATGACCTTGTCGGCGACCGGGCTCGCCGCGATAGTGGCCCGATGCAGGCAACCCTCGGGCGGCGCCGTCGGCGCCACGGATCGAACGCGTGGCGGAACGTGCTGGCCAGCGCGGGGCTGGTGGTGGCGTGCGGCGGCGGCGCGGCGACGCCCGGGACGACGGCTGCCGCAGTGGCCATGGCTCCACCCGGCGACAGCGTGGCCGCCGCGGTGCCGGCCGCGGTCACGCTCGGGTCCGCGTGCGGCGACGCCCGCCTGCTGGCCGCGCCGGCGGAGCTGGCCGCGCCCGGGCCGTGGTCGGTCGGCGCCCGCACGATCCTGCTCGATGGGCACGCGGTCGAGGTGTGGTACCCGGCCGCGGCCGGCAGCGCACGCGGGCAGGCCACGGTGCGCTACGACCTGCGCCCGTCGATGCCGCCGGCCGAGGCGGCCAAGATCCCCGACGCCGACAACGCCTGGCTCGAGTGCGCCTGTCACCGCGACCTGCCGCTCGACGAGACCCACGGCCCGTACCCGGTGGTGCTGTTCCTGCACGGGGCCGGCTCGTTCCGGGCCCAGAGCGCGTTCCTCGCCACGCACTGGGCCAGCCGCGGCTTCGTCGTCGTCGCGCCGGACCTGCCCGGCGCCGGGCTGGCCGCCCTGATGGGGCAGGCCGGGGGCAGCCCGTGGGCCACGCCGGCCCTGGTGCTCGACCTGCTGGCGGCGGCGCCCGGGGAGCGCGATCCGCTGGCGTTCGTGCGGGACCACCTCGGCGCGCGGGTCGCGCTGGTCGGTCACTCGCTCGGCAGCATGCTGGCGGCGACGGTGCGCGATCGGCCGACGGTGGCCGCGGTCATCGCCATGGCCGGGCGGGCCAGGCTCGACGGCGCGCGCCCGACGCTGGTGCTGGCCGGGGATCATGACGGCATCGCACCGGCGGCGGCGGCGGCAGCGGCGATGGCCGACGCCACGCCATCCTCGCGCCTGCTGGTCGTGCCGGGCGCCGGCCACCTCGCGTTCTCCGACCTGTGCCTGGTCGGGGCCGACCGCGGCGGCGCGCTGGCCATCGCCCGCGCCCACGGCGTGGCGGTGCCCGACCTCATCGCCCACCTCGCCACCGACGGTTGTCGGCCGGCCGACGCACCGTTCGCGCAGACCGCGCCACCCATCCGCGCCGCCAGCGCCGGCTTTCTCGAGGAGCAGCTGCGGTGCGACCCCGCCGCGACCGCCGCGCTGGCCGGGCTGGCGCGGCAGTATCCGGAGGTGACGTGGATCGAGCGCCTCGCGCCGCGGTGATGGTCAGGTCGCCCCGGCGTGCGGCGCCGGCATCGCGCCGGGCGGCAGCAGGGTGGCGCGGTGGATGCGGTCGAGCCGGAACTGGCGGTCCTCGCCGAGGTCGAGGTCGAGGCAGTTGAGCAGGGTGACCTGACGGTCGAACACCAGGCCACGCAGGCGGACCAGGCGCGGCACCACGGTGTAGGGGTTCTTGGCGTACTCGATGCGCAGCGCGCGGTCCTCCAGCCAGGCCGTCTCGACCGCGCGGCGCACCGGCGGCGGGACCGGCAAGGCCGGCACGCCGACGAACTGCAGGCGGTCGAGCAACCCGAGCAGCTCGCGCTGGGCCGAGGTCGACAGCGCCGCCCGCACCTTGTCGAGCGCGCTGGCCAGCGGCTCATCGAACGGGAGCAGGCGCTGGCTGCGCGCCATGGTGCCGAGCGCCACCAGCAGCGCCGCCTCACGCGCGGTCAGGTTGATCGGCGGCAGCTGGTAGTGCTTGTCGAGCGCGTAGCCGCCGCCGCGGCCGCGGTCGGCCCGCAGCGGCAGGCCGGCCTCCTGCAGCGTGGCCAGGTCGCGATAGATGGTGCGGATGCCGACCCCGAACCGCTCGGCCAGGGCCTCGGCGGTGACCCCGGTCCGGCGCGCGCGCAGCGCCTCGGCCAGCGCGAACAGGCGGGTCTTGCGCTTCATCGGTGCCGGCCCGGTCCGCCGCAAACAAACATGACAAAAGGCTGACAGTGCGTGGGCGCAAGGTCAAGTCATGTCGAACCAACAGCTCTCCAACGCGACCTCCCCATCCACCCCCACCACCGAGGCCGCCCGGCCGTTCAACGCGATCAACTGGTTCGAGGTGCCGACCTCGAACATGGATCGCGCCATCCCCTTCTACGAGCGGATGCTCGGCCTGACCCTGCGGCGCGAGACCTTCGGCGATCAGCCCCACGCGGTGTTCCCGTCGAAGTGTCCGGACGGCGGATCGTCGGTGGCCGGGGCCCTGGTGACCGGGCCGCACCTGCGCCCCGGCAGCAGCGGCGCCGTCGTCTACTTCGACTGCCGCGACGGCGTGCGCGCGACCCTGGCCCGGGCCACCGCCGCGGGCGCCAAGGTCGTGCTCGCCCACACCAGCATCGGTGAGCACGGCTTCATCGCCATCGTCGACGACCCGGAAGGCAACCGCATCGGCCTGCACGCCATGACCACGTGATCGGCGCTCCCCGGCGGGCCGGCCGCGCAGTACAGTGGGCCGGTGCAGGGATTGCTGCTCGCCTGGGGGCTGGCCGGCTGTGGTGCGCTGGGGTGCGGGGTGATCGGCCTCGAGCCCCGGCTCGGCGCCGACGCCGGCGAGGTCGACCGCTGCACCGAGGCCAGCGCGGTCGACTGGGCCAGCACGCCCATGCCGACCGACCGGCGTGACGGCCTGCCCAACCCGGTCCGCCGCACCGTCGCCGCCGACGGGGCCACCGTCCGCGACGAGGTGACCGGGCTGACCTGGCAGCGCGCGGCCGGGCCACGGACCGGCTGGGCCGAGGCCGCGGCGTACTGCGCCGGGCTCGAGCTGGCCGGCTGTGACGCCTGGCGCCTGCCGGCGCGGATCGAGCTGGCGTCGCTGGTCGACCACACCACCTACGATCCCACCATCGACCTGGCGGTCTTCCCGGCCACCGACACCACGGCGTGGTGGTGGAGCGCGACCCCGGGCCCCTCGACCTCGGCCTGGGTGGTGAACTTCCTCAACGGCAACAGCTTCACCGAGGACCTGAGCGTGCCGGGCCACGTGCGCTGCGTCCGCGGCGGCGGCGATGGCGCGGCCCCGCCGCAGCGGTACCAGGTCGGCGCCGACGTGGTCGCCGACGTCGAGACCGGGTTGACCTGGCAGCGCACGGCCGATCCGGTCCAGCTCACGCTGGCCGCCGCCCAGGCGCAGTGCGCCGCCAGCTCGCTCGACGGCGGCGGCTGGCGCGTCCCGGTCATCGGCGAGCTGCAGAGCCTGTCCGCGCTCACCGGCGCCGGCGCCGCGGCCACGATCGATCCGGTCGCGTTCCCGGACACGCCGCCCGGCCCGACCTGGTCGTCGACCCGGATCCTCGGCCCGGACAGCTCGGTCATGATCGTCAACTTCGACGACGCGACGGTCAACAACTACGACCCGGCCGAACCCGGCTACCTCCGCTGCGTGCGTTGACGCCGCGAACCCGGATCACCGTGTGAACGTGCTGGCGACGTAGTCGGCCAGCTGCTGCACGGTCGCCTTGGCCGGGGCCGGGCCGCGCGTCATCACCGCCACGGCGCCTGCCTTGGTGACGATGATGTAGTCGCGGGTGACGTAGGCCGTGCCGTTGTCGAAGGCGCCGTCGCTGCGCAGCGCCACCTCGCCGGCGATCTGGGTCCGGGCCTTCTCGCCCTGGACCCACTTCGGCGCGTCCCGGCTGTTGGCCTGGTCGAGGGCGCCCTGCAGCTGGTCGAGCTCGGCCAGGAAGTCGCCGTCGCCCAGCTTCTGGAACGTCACGGTGAGGTCGGCCTTGTCGCTGCGCGCGGCCGGGGCGGCGTAGGTCCAGTCGCCGCCGGACGGGCGCTTGAAGCTGCCGTGGTCGAGCTTGACCACCTCCCACGTCGGCACCACGGCGACGTCGGGCACGGGGGCGGCCGACGGCCTGGCCGCGCCTGCGGTGGTGGTGGCGGCACCGGGAGTTCCGGCGGCGGGGGACTCCTTCTTGGACGAGCACGCGCCGAGCGCGAGGGCGAGGGCGAGCCCGATCGGGGCAGGACGGATCATGACGGGGAGGATACCGCGGGGGGTCACGGCACGCAGTCGGCCGGGCACACCTCGCCGGCGTCGCACACCAGGTCGCCGCACACCGGCGCGCACGCACCGCAGTCGCCCGGACACGACCGGCACGACTCCAGCGCCGGCGCGCAGGCACCGTCGCCGCAGCGCGGACCGGCCGGGTCGCAGGTCGCGCCCGGCGCGGGTGAACACGCCGGGCTACACACGACCCAGCAGTCCGGATCGTCGCAGCCGACCCGGCCGTCCCCGTCGCGGTCGATCGCCAGCCGGCACGCCTCGTCGAGGCGGGCCGCGCTCGGGCGCAGGCGCCAGGTGTCGTTCAGGACGGACGCCGCTCGCCCGCCCATGATCACCAGCTCGCCGCGCCGGGTGTCCCAGGTGGCGGCGTGGCCGCTGCGCGCCGGCGGCGAGGCCTGGGTGCCGAGGAACTCCCAGGTCGAGCTGGTGAAGGCCCAGGTGTCGAGCAGATCGGTGGCGCCGGCCCGGCCTCCGAACAGGACGACCTGGCGCCGTTGCGGGTCGAACACCAGCGTGTGCCCGACGCGGGCGTCGGGTTGCTCCACCGGCACCACCTCGACCCAGGTCGCGCCGTCCCACAGCCACGTGTCGCTGCGTTCGATCATGCCGTCGGTGCCGCCGAACAGCACGACACGGTCGAGGTCGGGATCGTAGGCCAGCGCGTGCCCGCTGCGGCCAGGTGGACGCGTCGCTGGCACCACCGTCGTCCACGCCGCACCGTCCCAGGTCCAGGTGTCGTCGAGGAGGCCGGCGTCGCCGCGCCCGCCGAACAGCACGACGCGCCCACGCGTGGGGTCGAGCGCGAGCGCGTGGCCCTGGCGCGCGACCGGGCCGGTGCTCGTGCTGGTGAGGTTGCTCCAGCTGGTGCCGTCCCAGGCCCAGGTGTCGCCTTGCAGCACGCCGCCGTTGGCCGCGCCGCCGAAGAGGATCACGCGCGCACCACCGGCATCGACGCTGGCGGCGTGACCGAAGCGAGGGACCGGCGCCGGGGTGACGGCGAGCGCCTGCCAGGTCGAGGTGTCCCCGTCCCAGCGCCAGGTGTCGCCGCGCTCGGTGTTGCCGGACCGGCCGCCGAACAGCACCAGCCCCGCGCCGAACGCGGTCAGGCTGTGGCCATCGCGGGGTGGAGGCACGGTCGGGCGCGTGTGTTCGGTCCAGGTCGTGCCGGTCAACTCCCAGGTGCCGATCCCGCCGCCGCCGCCGCCAACCAGGACGACCCGCGCGCGCGTGGTGTCGTAGGTCAGCGCCGGGGCGATCTGGCTACCAGCGTCGTCGGGGGTCGCCAGCTCGGCCCACGCGGCGCCGTCCCAGGTCCAGGTGTCGCGCAGGGCGACCTGCTGCATCGTCGTGCTGCTGTAGCGGGAGCCACCGTACAGCACGACCTGTCCGCGCCCGGCGTCGAACACCATGCGGGCGTCGCGTCGACTCTCGGGGCCGCCGGTCGGGCCTTGCGTCCAGGCCTCCCCGTCCCACAGCCAGGTATCGCGCAGGCTGCTGTTGCCGGTGACGTTGCCGCCGAACAACACGACGCGTTGCCGCACCGGATCGTAGGCCATCGCCGCGCCGCCGCGAGCCGACGGGCTCTCCACCGGTTGCCGGTTGCTCCACCGCAGCCCGTCCCACTCCCAGGTGTCGTTCAGGTAGCTGGCGCCCTGGCCTCCGAACAGCACGACGCGGCGCCGGGCGGCGTCGTAGGCCATCGCGTGCCGGCGCCGGACCGGGGGCGCCACGCCGGTGCGGCGGAGCCAGGTCGCGCCGTCCCACTCCCAGGTGTCGGCCAGGCTGGCCACCCCGCCGGTCGGCGCGCCGTCGCCGCCGAACAGGACGACGCGGCCACGCCCGGCGTCGTACACCATCGCGTGCTCCTGCCGCGGCGGGGGCGAGGTGTCCGGACGGCGCAGCTGCCAGCGCGCGCCGTCGAACTCCCAGGTCTGGCCGACCACACCCTCGGTGAACAGCACGACGGTGCCGCTGCGGGCGTCGTACGCCGCGGCGTGACCGGTCCCGCTCGGGGCGTTGGCGGTGAGGTCCTCCCAGCTGGTCAGCTCCTGCTCGCACCCGCTGTGGCAGCCGTCGTGCGACAGCGCGTTGCCATCGTCGCAGGTCTCGCCGCCGGCGAAGTCGATCACCTGGTTGCCGCATCGCTCGTCCGACGCGCAGTCCGGGCTGCAGCCGTCGCCGGCCGTGGTGTTGCCGTCGTCACACGCCTCGCCGCCGTTGCGAATGCCGTTGCCGCAGCCGATGGGCCGGCACAGCCCGCCCAGGCACTCGCCGGCGCCGATGCCGGCCAGGGTACACGGCGCGCCCTCGACCTGGCCCAGGCACGGCTCGACCAGGTCGCGATCGGCACACGCGCCGGCCAGGCACACCGACGCGACCGGGCACAGCAGGTCGCCGCACACGACCGCCGCGTCGTCGAGGCAGCCGGCGCAGGCCAAGGCGGCGAGGAGGAGGCGGGTGTGCGCTGGCACCACTCGAGGGTACGCCGCCGACGCCGACCGGCGCCATGGACGTGCGCGGCAGACGCCGGGCCGAGTCGCGGGCGCGAGGACGCGGCCGAGCGGTGGTACGCTGGCGCCGTGGCGGCGCCGACGGAGCCAGCGGTCAGCCGCCTCGTACCCCGCTGGGTCTGGGCCGGGGCGCTGGTGCTGGCGCTGGTGCCGCTGGTGACCAACACGTCGTGGCTGGCCAGCGCGCCCGCCCGGGACGACCTCGTGTCGATCACCTCGACCCTGCGCCTGCTGGTCGAAGTGGCGGCGCTGTGGCTGGCCGCCCGCAGCAGCTCCTCGCCGGCGGTGCGCCAGGTCCTGCTCGGCCTGGCCGGCGTGTCGATCGTCTCGACGGTCTTTACCGGCATCGGCATGGTCGTGCCGGCATGGTCCGGATCACCCGTCGATCGCATCTGGTACCTGCTCAGCTACGCGCTCGGCGCGGTGTTGTTCTTCCGCTGGCCGCGCCTGCCGGGCCCTCGCGTCACCCTGGTGATCGACACGGTCATCACCGCCGGCGGGCTCGGGGTCTTGATGTGGGTGTTCACCGTGGCCCCCAACGACGACAGCGGCACCGGTGCCATCCTGCGCTGGCTGATCGGCGGCGGCGAGGTCACGGTGGCGGCCCAGGTGCTACAGGTCATCGGCCTGAACGTGCTGGTCTTGCGCGGGCAGGTCATCCCGACCCGGGCCGGCTTCTGGTGGTTCCTGGCCGGGCAGATCGCCTACGTACCATCGCTGCTGTTCGCGCCGCTCGCGGATGGAGGATCGACGGTGGCGGCGATCCTGGAGGACGAGTTCTACCTGCTTGGCGTGGTCCCGACCGTGGTGGCCGCGTTCCACTTCCGCGCCGCGCTCGCTGCGGCGGCGCCACCGCCGCTGCGCCGGGTGCCGGCCGCGCTCGAGCTCAACCCGGTCGCCCTGCTCACGCCGGTGCTGCTGGCGGCGGCGCTGGCGGCGGCGCTGGTGGCCGGGCGCAACACGCAGGTGCTCCCGCTCGGCCTCACGCTGGTGATCATCACGCTGCTGCTGGTCGGGCGGCTGGTGCGCTCGGCCTGGGACAACGCCCGGCTGGCGCGCGAACGCGCCGCGGCCGAGCGGCAGCTGCAGGCCGCCCGGCTCGAGGCGGTCGGGCGCCTGGCCGGCGGCGTCGCCCACGAGTTCAACAACCTCATGCACTCGGTCATCGGCTACGCCGAGCTGGCCGCCGCCGGCGTCGAGCCCGATCACCCCATCCGGGCCGATCTGCGCGCCATCGAGCACGCCGGCACCCGGGCGGCCGAGCTCACCGCCAAGCTGTTGCAGTTCAGCGGCCGCCAGCCCGACCTGCGGCAGGACCTCGACGTCAGCGCACGGGTCCGCGCGGCGTCGTCGCGCCTGGGCACCCTGCTGCCAGCGGGGCACACGCTGGCGCTCGACCTGGCGCCGGCGGCCCGGGCCTACGTCGACCCGCACCAGCTCGACCAGCTGCTGACCCAGCTGGTCGCCAACGCGGCCGAGGCGGTGCGCGCCGGTGGTGAGGTCGCGCTGGTGGTGCGGTCCGAGGCCTCCGGGGCCGGGTCTCCCGGGGCCGAGGTCATCGCGCCTGGACCCGGGCCACACGTGGTGCTCGAGGTGGTCGACACCGGCGTCGGCATCGGGGACGACGAGCTGCGCCAGGTGTTCGAGCCGTTCTTCACGACCCGACCCGTGCACGAGGCGTCGGGCCTGGGCCTGGCCGCGGTGTACGGGATCGTCGTGGCCCACGGTGGCGGCCTCGCCGTCACCTCCGCGCTTGGTCGCGGCACCCGGGTGACGGTGCGCTGGCCGGTCGGGCGTTGAAGCCGCGCCGCGGGGCGTAGGGCCCGCCGCGAGGCGTAGGGCCCGCCGCGAGGCCAGGTATCGACGCCCGGCGCGGCCCCTGGCCAGGCCGAGAATCTGCCGTAGCCTGTGACGGCCGTGCGCCGCATCGCTCTCGCCGCTGTGCTCCCGCTCGTGCTCGCCAGCACGGCCCGGGCTCAGCCGCGGCCCGCGCCGACCCGGACGGCGCAGCCCGAGGCAGCGCCGCTGCGCGGCCAGATCGTCGACAGCGGCACCGGGGCGCCGGTGGCCGGCGCCATCGTCGCCACCGGCACGGTCGAGACCACCAGCGGGGACGACGGCGGGTTCGAGCTGGCCGGGGTGCCCGACGGCTGGGTCGACGTGGTCGTGGTGGCCGACGGCTACCAGCCGCTGGTCGAGCGGGTCCGGCGTGGGGTGGCCGTGCGGCTCGAGGTGGTCGCCAGCGGGGAGCTGGGCGGGTCAGAGCTGATCACCATCGAGGAGCAACGCAAGCTCGACGCCGAGGCCACCAGCTACGACGTCGGCCGCGACGTCATCCGGACCCTGCCCGGGTCGGGCAACGACGCCCTCAAGAGCCTGCAGAGCCTGCCCGGGGCGGCGCGGGTGCCGTTCGGGCTGGGCGGGCTGGTCCTGCGCGGCTTCGCGCCGCGCGACAGCAACGTCTTCCTCGACGGCATCGAGGTGCCGCTGCTGTACCACTTCGGCGGCCTGGCCTCGTTCTTCCCCAGCACGATGATCGAGTCGATGGAGCTGGTGTCGAGCGGCTACGGCACGCGCTACGGGCGTGGCCAGGGCGGCATCGTCGACATCCGGTCGCGCCCGGGCCGGACCGATCGGTGGGAGCTCGGCAGCGAGGTCAGCCTGCTCGACGCCAGCGTGCGGGCCGAGGGGCCCGCGGGCGGCGGCAACGTGTCGCTGGGCGTGCGCCGGAGCTTCATCGACGCCGTGCTCGCCGCCGTGCCGACCAGCGACCTCACGCTGGCGCCACGCTACCTCGACAGCCAGCTGCGCTGGCAGTCGCGCTCGGGCCAGGTCACGGCGCTGCTGTTCGGTGCCGACGACGGCATCAACCTCGGCACCGACAGCACCACCCTCGACGCCCGGCAGTCCTTCGTGCGGGCCGGGCTGCGCCTGACCGAGCGCCGCGGCGACCTGCAGCTCACCGCCGTTCCCTGGCTCGGGTTCGACCGTAACGCCATCGTCGCCGACGACAGCCGGGTCATCCGCAGCAACCTGACCGCGGCGACGCGGGCGACGGTGCAGCGCGACACCGAGTACGGCTACCTGGCCGCCGGCCTCGACCTGCAGGGCAACCGCTACGGCTACACCCTCGACACCGACCCGCCCGAGCTACCGACCGGGTCCATGACGCCGGCGCGTATCGAGGGCACGCGGTGGGCGGCCGACCTCGGCGCCTGGACCGAGCTGCTGTACCGCTTCGCCGGCGGCAAGTTCGCGGTCCAGCCCGGCCTGCGCGGCGAGCGATTCGGCCTGACCGACGAGTGGGTGCTCGATCCGCGCGTCACCTTGCGCCAGCAGGCGACGCCGCACGTGGCGCTGACCCAGTCGCTCGGCCGTTACCACCAGCCCGCGCTGGCCAGCGCCATCGACTACCAGCTGCCGGGCGAGCCGTTCCGGGCCTCGCACGCCTGGCAGGCCAGCGCCGGGGTCAACGTGGTGTCGCCGCGCCTCGGCGGCGACGTCACCGTCAACGCGTTCGGCGCGACCCTGCACGACCTCCCGGTCGACGTCCTGTCGGGCGCGACGCCGGTGGCCGCGCCCGGCAGCCCGGGCTCGGGTGGCGCCGCCGCGGCCAGCCGGCAGTTCTCCGAGGAGCAGTTCGGCAGCTACAGCTACCAGGCCAACCGCGGGCGTGGCCGCAGCTACGGGGTCGAGGCGATGATCCGGCGCCGCGTCGGCCAGGTCCAGGGCTGGGTCGCCTACACCCTGTCGCGTTCGGTCCGGCAGGGCGACCCGTGGGCCCTCGAGCGGTACGCGCCGTACCTGCTCGATCAGCCGCACGTGCTCACCGCCCTCGCCACCGCGCCGGTCGGCAAGTGGCGCTTCGGCGCCCGCCTCCGCTACGCCAGCGGCAACCCCATCACCCCCGCGGTCGGGGCGTACGTCGACACCGACGCGCAGGCGTACGTGCCCATCTCCGGGCGCGCGCTGTCCGAGCGGCTGCCCGCGTTCGTCCAGCTCGACCTGCGGGTCGATCGCACGTGGGATCGGCCGTGGGGCGTGCTCAAGCTGTTCCTCGACGTGCAGAACACCACCAACCGGATCAACCCCGAGGGCGTGTCGTACAACTTCGACTACAGCCAGCGCCAGTACACCCGCGGCCTGCCGGTGTTCCCGTCGCTCGGCCTGGAGTACGTGCGATGAGGGCGGCCTCGATCCTGGGCCTGGTGCTCGTGGTGGGCGCGACCGGCGCGTGTACCGACGACGAGGTCGAGCCGATCACCCGGGTGACCGGGCCGCGGGTGCTGGCCGTCACCTCGGAGCCGTCGGCCCTGGTGCTGGGTGGCGAGGCCGTGCTGTCGCCGTTCGTGGTCGACCCGGGCGGGCCACGGGCGGTCGAGGCGGTGCGCATGCGGGCGTGTGCGCCGTGGAAGTTCGTGGCCGATCCGGCGCGTGACTGCGCCGGCGCCGACGCGCTGGTGCTGGCGATCGACGTGGCCGGCCGCGGCGTCGCCTCGGCCGACGCGCTGGCCGCCGCCTTCCCGGCCCCGCCCGGCACGCCGGCGCCGGCCGACCCGTGGCGGGTCGCGCTCGCCGCCGGCCTGGCCCTGCAGGTCCCGGTCATCGTCGAGGTCGACGTCGGCGGCCAGACCCTCATCGCCCGGCGCGACCTGACCGTGGTCGACGAGCTCACGCCGCGGCAGAACCCGGCGCTGGCCGAGGTCCGCTTCGACGGCGCGCCGACCCAGGTCTTGCGGTCCGGTCAGGCATATCGGCTGACGGCGACGGTCGCGCGCGACAGCCTCGACCCCCGGCCCGACCCCGACGCCGCCGCCGCCCCGGAGACCGTCGACTGCAACTTCTACAGCGGCGCCGGCGACCTGGCCGAGCCCGAGGTCGACATCGAGCTGCCCGACGTGCCGGTGCCGGAGACCCTGCCCAACCAGTTCACCGCCGGGCCACCTGGCACGACCTGGATGTTCGTGGTGGCCACCGACGAGACCGGCGGCATGGACGCGGTCGCCGTCGAGCTGACGGTCGAGTGACCCACGGTCACCACGACCTGTCGATCAGGCTGGCGTTGATGGTGCCGCCGGCCAGGTCGACCAGCTCGAACCGGACCAGGCCGACGCCGCGGCAGTACGTCCAGCGGCTGGTGTAGGCGACCTCCTGGACGACGCGCCAGCAGTCGGGGTAGCCGTCGACCGCGCCGGCCTGCTCGTACCGCATGCCGTAGGTCGCGCTGCCGTTGCCGGTGGTCCAGCTGTGGCCGTCGGCGACCGGCTCGTCGAGAAGCCGGCTCCAACCGGTCGGGCCCCAGTCGTAGTAGTCCTCGACCACGTCGCCGTCGACGCTGGTGTGCCCGACCTGGCCGCACAGGCCGGTCGACTCGTAGGTCGTGCGGCCGTCGATCACGACGGTGCCGGTGACGTGCACCGCGCGCCCCGGGTCGGCCGGGCACGACGGGTAGGTCGAGGTGACGGCGTAGCTCCAGCGCCGGCCAACCTCGAGCGGGTAAAGCCGCGGGTCGTCACCCGGGCCGGCGGCGTCGGCGCCCGGGCCAGTGCCGGCGTCGGCGTCGGCGTCGGTCGCCGCGGCGTCGTCACCGCCACATCCGCTGGCGTGGATCGTCAGACCGGCGAGCGCGGCGAGGGACAGCCAGGGCCAGCGGGGCAGGGCGGTGCGGCACGGGCGCATGTCAGGTCCGGACGAGGCCAGCGGGCCGGGAGTCGCACGCTGGGGCGCGAAGGGCTGTAACGACCACATCGGTCCGGACTCTACCCGGGGGCCTTCAACCTTCGAGGAGAACCGATGCGGACCTGTCGCTACGCCGTGTGCCTTGGCCTTTCTCTCTCCCTGCTCGGGTGTGTCGCCACCGACGCGCCCAGCGACGAGCCCTCCGACCCACCCGACGTGGCATCCCTGACCACGCCCGAGGTGGCCCGGGTCACCACCGCGGATGGTGGGTCGTGGCGCTTCCTCGAGCCCGAGCCTGGCGTGTTGCTCCTGTGGGCGGTGTTGCCCGAGCGCAGCGCCACCGCCAGGCCCGATCTCGGCGACGGCCTGTCGTACGTGCAGCTGTACCAGCGCCTGACCTCGGCACCCGTCCCACGTGCGCTGCGCGAGGCTCAGGCCCGGGCCGACGCCCAGGCCACGCTCGATCCGTCACCCGACGACGGCGGGCTGGTCGACGACGACAGCGGCAAGCCCGACGTCGCCGCCGGCATCTCCGCGGTCGGCTTCCAGGACGAGTACTGCAACCCGTACGACGACTACGACTACTACTACTGCTGGCCGTCGTTCTATGGCAGCCCGTTCGTGCAGCGCAAGACCTACTCGATGCACGGCTACGTCGCCGCCGTGAACGACACCGTCGACTTCCGGCTGCGCTACAAGAAGGTCGCGGCCGGCTCGTGGAAGACCGCCCTCAGCGCTCAGGCGCTGCCGGGCCAGGTCCACCACGTGCAGCAGATCTACTTCGGGTACCGGCGCTGGCGCCGGTTCGAGGTGCTCGACCACGGCGACGACCTGCTCCGCTACTCCGCCTTCGGCAGCGACTAGCCGGAGCGAGCGACGCGAGGAACGGCCCACGTCCTGGCACCACGCTGACGTACACTGCCGCCATGAGCGCGGAGGTCGATGCCTTCCTGGCCGAGGCCGCCGCGCTGGCGGCGTGGATCGAGCAGACCTACCCCGATGGTCGGCCCGATGGCGGCGAGTGGGAGTGTGGCTACGACGGCTGGCCGGGGCTGTACGCGGCGTGGCGCCGGCTGGTCGCGACGTGCCCGCTGCCGGCGTGGTCGCCGGCGCTGCGCGCCGCCGCGCTCGAGGTGCTGGCGCGCGACAACGAGTGCCAGCAGATCGCCCGCGCCACCCCGCGCGCCGACGTGGTCGCGCTGTCGATCGTGGCTCGCGCCGGCGGCGAGCACGACGCCCGCTGGCAGCTCGCCATCGAGCTGGCCGACCCGGCCATCGCCGCCGCCGCCGCCGAGCCAGAGCTGGTGATCCTGGCCGACGACCCCGACGAGTACGTACGCCGGCGTGCGGTGCAGAGCCTGGCTCGCCGCCACGCCGCCACCGCCGAATCCCTGGCTGTGCGCGAGTGGCGCGCCGCCGCGCCCGACCTGCCGTGGACCCGCATGAACGCGTTGTGGTGCCTGCACCACCTCGGCTCGGCCGCGTTGCCGACGCTGCTGGCCGAGGCTGACGCCTCGCCCGACCCGCTGCTGCGCGACTACGCCGCCCGCGTCCGCGCCGGCACGGCGACCTGAAAGGCGGGGGAGGCGTCGCGTCTTTCTGGATCGGTGCGTCTAGGATACGCGCATGGGCAACTTCATGGTCGACGCGCCATCCCTCGACAAGCACTTCCCGCGAACGATGGAGGTGCCGCCCCTGCTGCGGGCGTTCGCGCAGTGGGTGGCGGAGCTCCCGCGTGGGTCGCTGGGCCACTTCGAGAGTCTGGCTGGCGGCAAGTTCTCGGACAGCGGACTGTCGCGCGCAGCCAACAAGACCATCGCCGCCGCCGTCGGCATCTTCATGACGTTCGGCGAGGGTTCGGAGCTGGCGCTGTGGCGGCACGACGACGGCCCGCCCGCGGTCGTGCTGATCGACTCCGAAGGACAACACCGCACGGTCGCAGGCACGCTCGAGGCCTTCCTGACCGACGTCAGCAAGCGTCGGAGCGACACCGAGCTCGATGGCCGCGACGGCGACGACGCGCCGCCGCAACGCCACCAGGAGCTCGCCGCCTGGCTACGGGCGGCCAAGGTCAAGGTGCCCGAGGCCAAGGGCAAGCTGCCCGACTTCGGCGCGTGGGTCACGTCGCTGATCGGCACCGATGCACCGCCGTCGTCGAGCGGCCTGCCGGCGCCTGGTCTCGACATGGCCACACGCACCATCGCCGCGCTCGGCAAACCAGCGAGCGACCCCGCCGTCGTCGCGTTGCTCGCCGAGCTGGGCATCGACCTCAAGAAATACAAGACCGCGGACGCGCTCCGGGCGCTGCTGGTTCCCCTGCATGGCTACGCCCTGTCGATCGAGGGCAAGAAGCTCAAGAGCGTCGAGTTCACCAACCAGGGCTACTCGTGCTGGGACCCATCGGGCGGCGCCGACGCCACCTTCGCGGCGTTTCCGCACGAGGTCGTGCCGGGCGTACGCACGACGTCGACGGTGAAGGCCGCGTTGTCCGCCCTGGGGCCACCGAGCGACTCGACCCCCGCCCGCGGCCTCTACTACTACGTCCTGCCCGGGAGCACCCACGTCCTGGTCAAGGGTGCCGACGAGGACTACCCCGACGACCTCCCGGCTGACGCCATCCGCTTCATCAAGTTCGTCCGCATCTGAGCGAGTTCAGACCTTCAACCCACGAGCATGCCCATGACCACGAAGCGCCCCCCGGCTTCCGCCAAGACCAAGACCAAGACCAAGACCAAGGCGATCAAGCCCGCGCGTGCCGCCGCGTCCCGACCAGGCAAGAAGCAGTCGCTCACCGAGGAGGCGCTGCTCGCCATGGCCCGCGCCGGCAAGGTCGACGCCATCGTCGCCAGCTGCGACCTCGACGCCGACGGCGATGCCGATCGGCTGGCCTACAAGTGGCTCGTCGTCGCCAGCGACCTCGGCCACAAGAAGAAGGCGGTCGCCGCCATCGGCGACGTCCTGGAGTGGTCGAGCCTCCGGTACGACGATGACGGGTACGAGACCGCGTCGGCGCACTGGGAGCTGGCCGTGGCCTACCTCGAAGGTAGCGCGGGCCTGTCGGTCGACCTCCGTCGTGCCCGCGCACACCTCGAGGACGCGTTCCGGCTACACGACCTCGACGGCCTGTCGTCCGGCACCTCGCGTCGATACTCGGCCGCGCCCGTTCTGCGCCGCCTGTCGGGCAAGGCCAAGGCCCTCCTGGAGGACCTCCTCGCCCAGGCGCCGCTGTCCGCTGGCAGCGACGATGACGGCGGCGACGACGAGTAGCCGGCGTTGCGGCCATCTTGGCCGGCCTCTAGCATCGAGGCATGGTGGACAAGCTCGGCAAGTACCCCAACCTGCGCTACGGCGGTGATGCCGCGAAGCTCCGCCTGGCCGGGACCTACGTGAAGACCGCCGACCAGAGGGCCGTGGTCGACGCCGTACACCGATTCTGGCGGGCGCTTGGTGCGACCATCGGGCCCGCGGCGACGCCGGCCGCTGATGAGTTTCGCGCCCACGGCGCATTTGGTACGTGCATCCTGCCGGCGGGCGCCGATGCCGACGGTGATCCCTGGGTCGGCCTGTACGACAGCGCCCGCTACGACGACCACGCTTGGCTCGACGAGCGGCGCCAGGCGTTGGCGCACTACCTTGGCGTGCCGGCCTGGTCGTTCTATCTGCACCCCGGCAAGCTGGCGAGCGGCGAGAGTCACTACGCGGGCCTGGCCAGGAAGTCGACGACCTCGTGGAAGTCGACCGTGGAGGCGGCCGATCGGTTCCCGCACCCCATGCACGGCTACCAGCCGGCTGACGCCCTGGCGGGTGTTTCGTGGATCGCGATCAGCTGCGACCGTGCCGCGGTCCTGCATCAGCTCGAGTTCGACCGCTCGTTCTGGACCCGCAGCGCCTGAGCCCCCGTGGCGGCGCTTTCTGCAGCCGGTGACCACCGGACAGTGTGGCGCTACCCTGCCGTGATGAGCGTCGACCTCACCCTCGCTGGGCCCGGCCAGCTGCGCCTGCGCCGCGCCACCCAGGCCGACGCCACCGTGCTCGCGCGCTGGGATCTCGACCCGGACGTCATCGGCGCCACCACCGACGCCGCCGACGCCGCCGTCGCCTTCGGCGATCACCACTGGCCCGACGAGCTCGCCGCCCAGAGCGAGCTGTCGTACTACCTCATCGCCGAGCTCGACGGTCGCCCCATCGGCGCCATGCAGGTGTGCGACCCGCACCTCGAGCCGACCCACTACTGGGGCGACATCGAGCCCGACCTGCGCGCCGTCGACGTCTGGATCGGCGCCGCCGCCGACCGCTGCCAAGGCCACGGCCGCCGCATGATGCAGCTCGCCCACGCCCAGTGCTTCGCCGACCCACGTGTCGTCGCCATCGTCATCGACCCGCTCATCTCCAACACCCGCGCCATCACCTTCTACCAGCGTCTCGGCTACGCCCCCGTCGGCCCGCGCCACTTCGACGACGACCACTGCCTGGTCATGCGCCTGCCACGCGAGGTGTGGGCGGCAGGGGCGGGCGGCGCTCAGGGCGAGTAGCTGATCTGGTAGGTCTCGCCGGCGCCGATCTGCTCGATGGTGTCGCCGCCGGGATACTGGCCCGCGACCACGGCCGCGAACCCGCCGGGGAGCGTGACGAGCCGGGCCCCTGCGACCACCCCCGTGGCGTCGGCGGGGGCGGGCAGGGCGTAGGGTGCCCCGGCCGGCGCGTCGGGCAGCCGCGTCGTCGACGACCCTGGGTCGGGCCGGGTGACCTCCCAGTACACCGTGGACGGCATCGAGGTGACCTCGACCCAGGCGGTCGTGACGTCGACCGCAACGCTGGTCTCCGGGTACCAGGTGACGGACCCGGTCGTGGCGTCGAACGTCGAGCGAGCCAGCTGCCACGGCACCGTCGCGGTCAGGTCGAGTGTCGCCGCGCCAGCATCGACGCCGATGCCGCGCCCGACCCGACGCCGCGCGGTTCGGTCGTCGGCGATGCCGCTCGTGCGCTGCAGCTCGGCCAGGACCACGGTGCTGGTCCCCGGGACCAGCGGCACCGCGTCGACGGTCGCGCTGTGGGTCGTGTCCGTGACCGGCTGCACCACGGCGGAGCGCCGCACCAGGACGTTCCGGCTCGGCGTGGTGTGCGTCGAGGCGCGCAGGCCGACCGTCGCGGCGACCGCCGGGACGTTGGTCGCGGTGATCAGGAGATCGACCTCGGGGGTGTAGGCGCCGGTCAGGGCGACGCTCGGGGTCACCGCCGGATCGAGCTCGGTGGCCAGCCAGGCCCCCGGCGACACGTTCCGCGACACCATGAAGCCGATCGGCGTCGTGCATGCCGCGGCAGGACCTGCATAGGGCGGCGCGCTCACCACCGTCGTCGTGGTCGTGAAGCCGCAACCCTGGCGCACCTGGTAGCTGGCGGCGCCGGCGATGTCCGGAAAGGCTGCGGTGAACGGCACGGTCGGGCCGGTGCGGACCTGGCCAACCGGGCCGATCACGACCTCGGTCTGCGCGACCAGCCCGGCCAGCGTGTACACCTCCCACGGCGCCGGCGCCCGGTCGATCGCCACCGTGACGCTGCCACCATCCGGCACCTGCAGCGTCGCCTGCCCGGCCGCGTCGGTCGTCGCCGTCGCCACCAGGGCGCCGCTGGCATCGTTGCTCTGGACCGGCGCCGCCGCCACCACATCGCCCCGGTACCGCGCCGTGACCCGGACCGCGCGGACCGCCGCATCGGGGCTGGGCTCGGCCGCGTCCCTCACGGCGCTGTCCCGGGCCGGGTCAGACGCATCCGCATGGCTTGGGCCATCGCTTCCACAGGCCACGACCAGGGCCGCGCTGGCGACCAGGCCACCGGCACTCCACGTCCATCCATCGCTCATCATGCGCGTCCATCCATCAAGCCGCGTGCCACGCCATCCCTGCGTCCCCACGCGCCGCCCACCCGCCGCGCTCGAGTTGCCCGCGCAGATCGCTCGCGCAACATGGCCGCGCGGACCAGGGCCGGCAGGAGCGCGCACGTACCTCCGGGTCAGTAGCGGTGCGGCCGGCAGGAGACGCTCACGTGGTCATCGAGCGCGGGCTCGAGCGACTCGGGCATACACTCGATGACGTTCGCCGAGATCAGCCAGAACCGACCATCGTCACCGCATGCCGCCCCGAGGATCGGGTTGTCGAAGGTGTGGCGCGCTGTGACCGCGCGGTCGAGATCGATCGACAGGACGCCGAGCGCATGGACGATGGTGGCGCGGTGCGGCTCGAGCCGGATGGCGAGCGGGGTCGGGACGCGGTCGGCCATGACGACGCGCTCGACCCCGGACGCGAGGTCGAGCTGGACCAGCCCCGAGCCCAGGAAGTAGACGCGGCCCCAGCGGTCGACGATCGGATCGCCGAGGCGAGAGGTCTTGTGAGGGTGGCTGCTCTCGATCGAGAGCCCATCCTCGACGCGGACGCGATGGAGAAGGTTGTTCGTGGAGCCGCAGAGGAGGTGGGTCCCGCCGGGCTCGACGACCAGGTCAGCGGCGGCGAGCCGCGGGTCGACTTGCCCGTGGGACACCTCGCCCGATCGGAGGTCGACGAGCATGAGGTGGTCCTCGATGATGCGCACGATCCGATCCGCGTCGACGAACACCCCCGGACGGGAGGTCTGGTCGTCGTCGTCGTCGAGGTTCACGCTCCAGACGAGGGATCCCGCGGTGTGGTCGTACACGGAGACCGAGAACTCGGCACCGACGGCCACGTGGCGACCGTCCGGAGACACCGAGAGGGTCCCACCACCGTTGTCGAACTTGATGTACCCGGTCGTCTCGCGCCCGATCCACGCGCCGAGCCGGAGGTCGAACGCGAGGACCGCGCAACAGAGGCCGCCGTAGTCGGCATGGTCGGTGACGAGCATGAACAATGTGTCGCTCGCGATGACCGCCTGCCGGATGACCGTCGGCGCGTCGCCGCACGGTAGCTCGATCGAGAACCGTGCCGGGTTCTGAATCACGTGCGCACGGTACCGCGAAGCCTCAGGGCACGCCCTCGTAGGTCACGCCTCGGGCAGGCCGAGGAGCTGGGTCAGCTCGAGGACCGCGTCGGGTCCCAGCCCAAGCGACGCGAGGTGGGCGGTGCTGATCGCCGACCGAGCGATACGAGGGAGGTCGACTCGAACGCCATCGCGCGTGGTGGCGACGACGTTCATGGTTCGCCACACCTCGGCCGCGAAGCGCTCCGCGTAGGAGGCCATGCCACACTCGACGAAGACCTTGCTGTGCAGAGTGCCACCGACGAGGAACGCCTGGTCGTTTCCGCTGTTGACGTAGACGAACTCGCGCGCGTCCAGGTCGCCGCCGCACGCGAAGGCGCCGCGGAGCCTGGCGCTGCGGCACGTGAGCTCGCCGTCGACGAGGAGCACCGCGCCCTCCCAGTCGTCGACGTCCTCCTCGACCCGCAGATCGCCGCGGATCCACATGGCCCCTCTTGGGTAGCTCACGCTGAAGGTGGTCGCGTGGAGGTCGCCTTCGTGGATGACGACGTGGTCGACCGTATCGAGATCGACGACCTGCTGCAGAAGCGGCGGGATGAGCAAGCGCGCCTCTCGTCCTCCGACCCGGCGCTCATGGGGGCGCAGCGGATCGGGTTCGGGCTCGGGTTCGCGCGCTGGCAGGACCCACTCGTCCGCGGCCGGCGCGAACCCGGCGGCCGTCAGCGCGGCCACCGCGGCATCGAAGCGCTGTCGGGCGACCTTCATCTTGCCCGCCTCGATTCGCTCGAGCACGACCTGTGAGGGCCACTGCACCACGAGCACCTCGTTGCGACCTGTCGTGAGGGTCGACCCGACGATGGCGACCTCGATCCGCTCGTCACCTCGGCGCAGGCGAAGCCTCGGTGGCGCAGTGCTCATCCGCCCACGATCGTACCGCCGCACGGACCCACCAGCGAGCGCCGTGGACCGGCGATCGCGGTCAGCGGCGGCGCAGGCATGCAACGCGCCAACCCGCTCACCAGCGCGGGATGAAGCGGCCGGCGCGCAGGGTGAAGCGGGACGGATCGGTCGTGAAGAGGGCGAGCAGGTCGCGGGCGACGTCGAGGGGGAGGCCGGGGGTGATGGCGAAGCCGGTGAAGCGGGGCCGGGCGACGACCGCGCGGAAGGTGTGGCGGAAGGTCTTGGCGCCGACGTAGGTCAGGGCGATGCGGCCGGTCCAGTCGAGGTGGGCGCGCGGGCCGGTCGGGGTGATGCGCAGGTGGTGGTCGGCGGCGGTGTCGTGGCCGAGCAGGTACAGGCCGACGGCGCGCTTGCGCTCGCCGAGCAGGGCGACCTCGGTCGGGCCGGCCGGGAGCGAGTCGGCGCGCACGCCGCGGCGGACGAGGCGGTCGAGGTCGAGCGGGGTGTCGGCGCTGCCGACGAGCAGGCCGGCGTGGTAGCCGGGCCACATGGTCGATGACAAGGTGCAGCGGCCGTAGTTGGACCACACGCCGCGCGCGGCCCAGTCGCCGGCGGTGGATTCGTCGTCGTCGTCGTCGTCGTCGTCGGGCGGCGGTGGGTCGCCCTCGGTGTACGAGGCCGACTGCAGGTGCAGGTCGAACCACAGCCCGAGGTCGTCGAGCCGGCCCGACCAGTCGCAGCGGACGACGCGGTGGCCGCGCGGCCACGGGTTGTGTGCGAACCAGATGCGGCTGTCAGTCATCGCTGGACGCTAGCAAGGTGGCGCATCGGGCACGGGCACGGGCACGGGCACGGGGTGGGAACGGGGATGGTCTGTCCACGACCACGACGACGACCACGTCGACGTCAACGCCAGTTGCGGACACCCCTACTGCGCTCGCCACACGGTCACCTCGGTGCCCACCGAGACCGCCAGGGTGCGGCCGTCGCCGCTGATCGCAGCGGCGGTGAACGGATCGAGCACGCGCAGCTCGTGCTCGCCATCGCCGCTGGCCCACAGCAGGCGTTGTCCGCACAGGCGGAGCGCGCCGTCCTGCTCGTACGCGCCGCGACCGTCGTTGGCGGTGTCCCAGCGGCCGCTCAGCTCGGCGTCGGATGCCGGGCCCGCGACGCCGGCCTCGGGCCGGAACACGCGCCCGCCCTGCGCGGGCCAGAACACCAGCACGTCGCCGGCCCAGCGCGGGAACAGCTTGGCGATGGTGGCGCTGAAGACCACGGCGCGTGTGGCCACCTCGACCACCACCAGGCCCTTCGAGCGGCCGACGGCGGCCAGGTAGCGCCCGTCGGCGCGCGGGGCGACCCAGCGCACCTCGCGGACGTCGCCCGTCGGCAGCTCGGGCGCGATGCCGGTCACGAGCTCCCACCAGAACAAGTGGTGCGCCTGTCCGTGGTGGCCGCCCGAGCCGATGGCCACGGCGGCGCCGTCGCGCG
>JAGPCO010000121.1 GCA_018058095.1 Kofleriaceae bacterium | reverse complement strand
GGGTGACCACCTCGGTGTGCAGCAACGACCTCGGGCCGGCCCTGGCCGAGATCGGCGCGGCGGCGCACGACCTGTTCGGCGATCCGTGCCTGCGTGCCGCGCTGGCCGACACCAACCCGAACCTGCCTGGCCTGCAGGCCGGCTGCGCGGTCGAGGTGGTCACCAGCCCTGGCAGCCCGTTCCAGATCTCCACCGTCATCGAGCCGTGCAACGAGTTCGCGCCGAGCCTGTGCTACCGGATCGCGCCCGACCTGGCGCGTTGCGCCGGCACGCCGGACGCGCTGTCGCTCACGGTGGAGCAGCAGGTCGGCCCGCTCCCGCCCGGGGTCCGCGTCCACGCCCGCTGCCAGATCGAGTAGCTGCCCGCCTGCCACCGTCGCGCGCTCGTCGCCGCCGCCGTCGCGGCCCGGCCGCGCCTTGCTCGCTCCTCCCCTTCCTCCTGGAGTCGTCGATGCGCCTGCACCTGCCCACCCTGCTGCTCCCGCTGCTGGCCGCCTGCCCCGACCGCGAGATGTCGGCGGTCATCCCGTCCCAGGACAAGGTCGAGACGGTGACCTACCCGGTGTCGACCGAACGCGACCTCGACCTCCTGTTCGTCATCGACAACTCGGTGTCGATGGCCGAGGAGCAGGCCGCGCTGGCCGCCAACTTCCCGCAGTTCATCAACGTGCTGGCCAACCTCGACGGCGGCTTGCCCAACGTCCACATCGGCGTGGTGTCGTCGGACATGGGCGGCCTCGGCGCGCTCGGCCCGGGCAGCGGCTGCGACGGCCGCGGCGACGACGGCGTGCTGCAGGCGCGGGCGGCGTGTGGCATCAGCGGCCTGTACCTGTCCGACGTCGACGACGGCGCCGGCGGGCGCACCGTCAACTACGCCGGCGGCTCCCTGGCCAGCGCGTTCTCGTGTGCGGCCACGATCGGCGACCAGGGCTGCGGGTTCGAGCAGCACCTCGAGTCGATGCGGCGGGCGCTGACGCCGGGCCATGCCGCCAACGCCGGCTTCCTGCGCGACGACGCCTACCTGGCCGTGGTGTTCGTCGCCGACGAGGACGACTGCTCGGCGCGCGACCCGGCCCTGTTCGGCCCCGACTCGGCCTCGCTCGGCCCGCTCGAGAGCTTCCGCTGCTTCGAGTTCGGGGTCGAGTGTGACCCGGTCGCCGACGTCCGCGCGGTCGGGCCGCGCACCAGCTGCACGCCGCGACAGGACTCCGACTACCTGCACGACGTCAGCGGCTACGTCGACTTCCTGCTCGGCCTCAAGCGCCGCCCCGAGGACATCGTCGTCGCCGGCATCCTCAGCAACGCGGAGCCGGTGGTGGTCGGACGCAAGGTGCGGCAGGCCCAGGGCGACATGGTTCCGGATCTCGTGCCGTCCTGCACCTACGTCGGCCCGGACGGGCCGCAGGGCGCGCGCCCGGCCATCCGCCTGCACTGGTTCCTCGAGCAGTTCGCCAACCGCAACACGGTCACCACCATCTGCGACGACGACCTGAGCGACGCGCTGGTCGAGATCGGCGAGCTGGTGCGCGAGGTCATCGGCGACCCGTGTATCGAGGGCAACCTGGCCGACGTCGATCCGGTCACCGCCGGGGTGCAGGCCAGCTGTGCGGTGTCCGACGTGACCGACCGAGGCACCGAGACCGAGCGCGAGGACCCGGTCCCGGCCTGCAACGCCGACGCCAGCAACCTGCCGTGCTGGCGCCTGAAACCCGACG
Source organism: Kofleriaceae bacterium (assembly GCA_018058095.1). Taxonomy (GTDB): domain Bacteria; phylum Myxococcota_A; class Polyangia; order Haliangiales; family Haliangiaceae; genus JABFXX01. The sequence continues at coordinate 21,306 of JAGPCO010000121.1, read as the reverse complement.
CGATGCAGTGCGCGCGCTACCCGACCCAGCTGGCGATGGACGTGGTGCGGGCCAGCCCGGCGCCCGACGACACCGACGTGGTGGCGCGCTGCGTGACGCAGTAGGAGATCGCCTGATCGGGCACGGGCACGGGCACGGGCACGGGCACGGGCACGGGCAGGGGGCGGGCGGTGGATTCCCCGACGGTTCTGGGCTAGCGTCCGCCGGTGTCGTCCCCGGACCGCCGCGGCTTCCGCATCACCGCCAACCAGGTCACCCTGGCGCGACTGATCCCGATGCCGGCCATCGCCTGGGTCATCTACGAGGCGACCTCGATGGACGGCGGCACGTTCCGGTTCGTGCCGCTGTACCTGTGGACCGCGCTCATCGTCGGCACCATCATCGGCTGCACCGACTTCGTCGACGGCTACCTGGCCCGCAAGCACGGCCCGACCGTGCTGGGCGGCCTGCTCGACCCCATCGCCGACAAGGTCTTCGTCGCGTTCGCCTACCTGCCGTTCGCCGACCTCGGCCTGGTCCCGGCCTGGGCGGTGGCGCTGATGTTCGTGCGCGAGTTCCTGGTCACCGCGCTGCGCTCGGCCTACGAGCAGCGCGGGCTGTCGCTCAAGACCAGCTACATCGCCAAGGCCAAGACCTGGACCCAGATGCAGGGCATCGGCGTGCTGGTGCTGTTCCCGCTCATCGGCGACGACCACGCCGCGGTCATGACCGGCATCCTCGTCGCCGGCGTGGCCCTGCCGCTGGTGGCCATGGCCGGGCTGTGGCTGGCCCGGCGCAAGTTCTGGCGCGGCGCCATCTTCATGAGCGGCTCGTTCGCCGGCCTGCTCGCGGTGTACCTGTCGGGCAGCATCGTGTGGTCGATGCACGCCATCATGATCGGCGTCGTCGCCATCACCTGGGTCTCGGCGTTCGACTACTTCACCGTCGGCATCAAGCAGCTGCGCGGGCGCGGCGACCTCGGCAGCGCCGACGGTGTGCGGATCCTCGGCGGCCTGGCCGTGCCCATCCTGACGCTGGCGGTGATGGTGGAGACCCCGGCCCCGGCCTGGCCGCTGTTCGTCATCATCACCTTCGAGCTGGCCATCGGTGGCCTCGACAACCTGCTGTCGCACCACCACGCCGCCACCGGCGCCGCCGGCTGGGCGGCGCGGGCGCTGGTGTCGTCGGCCCTGCTCGGCGTCAGCCTGGTGGTGCCAGCCCAGGCCACCCCGCTCACCATCGCCGCCGCGGTCATCACCGTCGTCGGCGCCGCCTCCGAGTTCTGGCGCGGCCGCGACTACTACCTCGACGCCCGCCTGCGCAACAAGGCGCGCGAGGCGGCAGCGCCGGCTCCAGGTTAACCGCCTCGACCGCGCGGCGCGAGCTCGACGCCGAGCTAGCGAGCTGCGTTCTTGAGCGGCCCGACCCCGTCCACCATCACGTAGCTCGAGACCGGGGCCTTGAGCGCCTTCGCCCCAGCAAACAGCGTCAGCCACGCGCCGGTCCCCGACTTCACCAGCCTGGCGCTCACGACGCCGCCGACGTAGGTCACGCTGTCCCCCGCGGTGGCGGTGATCGTGCCGGTGGCGGTCATGTCCCCCGTGCACACCAGCGTCCATCCGCGCTTGACGTCGAGGCTGGTACAGCCGACGTCGCCCAGCACGATCACCACGCCGTGGTGACTTGCCCCGTCGTGGATCACCAGCTTGCCGGTGGTGATGCCCCCGTCGACCACCACCAGCCGGGCGGGAGGAGTCCACGCCTTGGTGGTCACCGGGGGCACGGCGGTCCACCGGCCCAGCGAGGCGAACTGGTCGATCTGGGCGAGCAATCGCGCCGGCGCCGTCGCCGCGTGGGAGCGGGCCAGCGCCTTGAGCTTCTTGCCGTCGAGGATGACCGGCAGCGCCGGCGCGCCCTCGACGTGCGCGGGCTGCGCCGTCGACCTCGTCCTGCGTCCCCCGGGAGCCGCCATGGCGCGACTAATACCTCGACGCCCGCCTGCGGGACAAGGCGCCCGGGGCGGCGGCGCCGGCGCGGGGCCAACGAGCGCGCCTAGAACGCGACGGCCGCGCCGAGCGACAGCTCGACACCGAGGCCGCCGGCGTCGCCGATCGCCACCGGCAGGCCGACCGCGGCCCGAAGCTTGACGTGCTCGCCGCCGACGGCGCCGGTCGCCCGTGGCGTGACGACCATGGCGTTGGCGACGGTCGTCATGGGCAGGCCGTTGTCGAGATCGTCGCCGGTGGCGGCGCGCTCGAGCCGGCGCGCGCCGACATCGACGCCGAGGCCGCCGCAGTAGCCAGGCATACACAACACGTACTCCGGGCCGACCGCGCCGGCCCAGTACGGCCGCCCGGTCAGCTCGATGTTGTAGCCGTTGCCGACGACGGCGCCGACGTGGGCGGTCCAGCGCGCGCCGAGCGCGACGTTGCCGTCGACGGTGAGCGCGGCCAGGCCGAGCTGTTCGTGGCCGATCAGGCCACCTACGGCGAGCTGCAGGCGGGGCGCGGGCAGCACGACGGCGGCGGGATCGGCCGGGTCCTGGTCGGCCGGCTGAGCCGCGGCGATCGGGGCACGCGGTCCCAGCAGGGCGGTGGCGGCGATCAGGGTGACGAGGACCAGGCGACGGCGCGGCATGGGCTGGCTGGCAGCAAGGTCCGGGCCGATCGGTGATCAACCCTCAACCGGTTCTCTGGCCATGGGGACCATGCCGGACGCGCCACCCCTGGCGCCGCGAGTCTGGCCAGGGTGGTGGTCAGGCGACAGGTCTTCACCACCGGGGGCGCGGTCGGCCCAGCGACCGCGACGGGCTCCTAGCAGGCTGCTGAAGAAGCAGCCTGCTAGTCATTTTCAGCAGCCTGCTCCTAGCCGATGACGCGGTTGCGGCCCTCGCGCTTGGCCCGGTACAGGTTGTCGTCGGCGATCTTGATGAAGGCCAGCGCGTCCATGTCCTGCCCCTCGAGCGTGGCCAGGCCGATCGAGATCGTGACTGGGAAGCTGTCGCCCTCGTACTCGAACGGCTGGTCGCCGATGAGCATGCGGACCTGCTCGGCGAAGGTGCGGGCCCCCGCGGCGTCGGTCTCCGGCAAGACGGCGGCGAACTCCTCGCCGCCGTACCGGGCCAGCAGCTCCTCGCGACGGATCCGCCCGAGCAGCCGGCGCGCCAGCTCCTTGAGCACGTAGTCGCCGGTCAGGTGGCCGTGGGCGTCGTTGATCTTCTTGAAGTGATCGACGTCGAACATCAGCAGCGACAGCGGCCGTCGATACCGCGCGCACCGGGCGATCTCGCGCTCGAGGAACTCGAGGAAGTAGCGCTTGTTGTGCGCCCCGGTCAGCGCGTCGATGATCGTCATCCGGTAGATCTCTTCGAAGTAGCCCGACTCGATGCCCGAGCCGGTCAGGAACTTGAAGATGGCGGCGCCGATCTTGAGGAAGTCGGAGTCCTTGAGCGTGGCCTTCTTGACCACCTGATCGTTGACGTAGCTGCCGTTGGTCGAGTCGAGGTCCTCGACCATCCAGTGTTCGCCGGAGCGGAACACCCGCGCGTGCCGGCGCGACACCGAGTCGCGGTCGACCTGGATGTCCATGTCGGCGCCGCGCCCGAGCACGATCTCGCTGCGGTCGAGCGGGAAGCGACGCCCCATGTCGGGCCCGGGCGGGTAGATGAGCACCAGGCACGCCTCGCCCTTGGACGAGGGCTCCTTGAGCACCTGGACCTTGGTGATGCGAGTCTTCCAGTCGCCGCTCATGCCGTGCTGGATCGACGGCCCGTCCCCCGACGGCGCACCGCAGACCACCGCTGATCTAAGCGCACCCGACGCGGGCCGTCAATGTGAGCGCGGCGGCGAACCGTCGGTTCCCCCCGTGCGCCCCGACGTGAGATCGGCGAAGGTGAGGCGTGCGCGGCGCCGACCCTTTCCTCCTGCCTGGTGACGAGCGTGGGGTGGTGTGTGTTCATGGCTTCACCGGATCACCTGGCGGCATGCGCTTCCTCGGCGAGCAGGTGAACCGACGCGGCTTCACCGTGTATGCCCCCCGCCTGCCCGGGCACGGGGCGACGGTGAACGAGCTGGCCCACACCCGGCGCACGCAGTGGGTCGACGCCGTCACCGACGCGGTGGCCGAGCTGCGCCGGCGCTGCCACCGGGTCGTGCTGGTCGGGCAGTCGATGGGTGGCCTCCTGGCCCTGCACCACGCCGCCACCCGCCCCGGCGAGGTCGCCGCCGTGGCCTCGCTGGCCGCGCCGCTGTGGCTCGAGGGCCTGGGCGCCCGGGTCGCCCGCTGGACCGCCCCGGGGGGCTGGCTGCACGGCCGGGTGACCCAGCTGCCCAAGCTGGGCGGCCCCGACGCGCGCGATCCGCAGACCAAGCGCGAGGACGCCTCGTACGATCAGGTGCCGACCGCGGCGCTGGCCGAGCTGATGGCGCTGATGGCCACCGTGCGGGCCGAGCTCGAGCAGGTCACCGTCCCGGTGCTGGTGCTGCACAGCCGGCACGATCACACCGCGCCGGTGGCGTGCGCCGACGAGCTGGCGCGCCGGACCCGGGCCGAGCGCACCCGCATCCTGTCACGCAGCTATCACCTCCTCGCCAGCGACGTCGAGCGGGCCGAGGTCGCGGCCGAGGTCGGTGTGTTCGCGGCGCGCCACCTCGGCGACGCCGGCTGAGCGAGGGCCGGCGCGGCGGTCACGCCGTCACGCGGCCGGGCCTGGCCCGCGCGCGAGCTCGGCCAGGCAGGCGTCGAGCGTGGTCCAGCGCAGCGGCGTGCGCTCCTTGCGCACGCCCGACACGACCTCGCTGACCGGCGCCTCGCCGTTCTTGCTGGGGCTGGAGTGCTGCAGCACCAGGTTGTGGCCGATCACCAGCGGCGTGTAGTCATCACGTTCGCCAGCCGGGTTGTGGGCGGTCAGCTGCGCGCAGCCGTACAGCACCTCGCGCCCGCCTTGCAGGGTGGCGCCGTCGAAGGTGGCGAGCAGGGCGCGGTAACGCGCGGGCAGCGCTCGTGGCGCCAGGCCGACGGCGCGCGCCATGGTGTCGATGGCCTTGGCCGAGGCCGGCCGAGCAAACGCCGCCGTCCCCGGCCGGGTCCGCAGGACCCGAGCGAGCTTCGGGAAGGTGCCGCCCAGGTCCGGCGTCGCGCCCTGGGCGGAGATCTCGGCCCGAGTGGCCCAGCCGACGGCGCGGCGGAACCGGTCGTCGTCGCGGATGGGCGCAAACGCGGGGTCGGTCGCCAGCACGTCGGGCCGGGGCTCGCCGGCCGCGTGTGCACCGAGCCAGGCCAGGGCCCGGTCCTGGCCGCGCGGCCCGGGGGTGGCGGCGAGCAGCACCCGGGCCGTGAGCAGCACGAGCGCCGCTTGCTCGGCATGCGGCAGGCGCTCGACGACGGCCAGCGCCTTGGCCGCCGCCTTCGGGTCGAACGTGCCCGGCCCGTTCCAGCACAGCGTCGCCGCCAGCAGCGTGGCGTGCAGGTCGTGCCCGGTAGCGCCGAGTGTGATCGCTCGCTCGGCCTCGGCGAAGGCTTGCTTTCCCTTGTGATTGCCCAGCGCCGAGCTACTCGACCAGTACAGCCTCGATCGCTCCTTGCGGTCGGCCAGGCGGCGGGCCAGCAGCGCCGGCAGCTGGCCGAGGCTGGGCGCGTCGAGCCGCTCGAGGGCCAGGCGCCAGGGGTAGCGGTCGTCGTCGTCCGAGGCCGACCAGCGGATGCCGAGGGCGCCGAGCGCGGTGGCGGCGGCCCGGTACCGGGCGTACGAGGCGTCATTCATCACCAGCGGCGCGGCGTCCTCGACCCGGAGTTCGACACCGCCGGGGATGGTGCGGCGGTGCCCGGGGAAGGCCCGGACCGCGCCGGCCAGGGCCGGGGTCAGCCAGGTGATCCACGGGCAAGCGAACACGCCGTGGTGAACGCCGGGGCTGAACGCCGGGGCGTTGAAGCCGCCAGCGTGGCCACCGATCATGCGTGGCAGCGCGACCGTCGGCAGCTCGGCCAGCAGCGCGAGCGGGACGTCGTCGGGGCACAGCTCCTCCATCCAGAGGGCCGGTTCGAACGCGCCGACCGAGCCGCGCAGGGCCGCGAACGCCCGCGCGCCGAAGCCAACCCACGCGGCGCGGCGGTCCGGGTCGTCGAGGTCGGCCAGCGGCACGTACACCTCGAACAGCCCGCCGGGTGGGCAGTCGTCCGCGCCCTGCAGGAAGATCGTCACCCCGAAGCTGGCGGCGACGCGGCAGTGGTCGACCCAGCAGCCCGCCTTACGCGCCGGTCGCGGCCCGTCGGACAGCACGAGGTGGACGATCTGCGGGTCGTCGCTCTCGCGTGGCACCGTCGGCACCTCGGTCAGGATCTGGTCGAGCAGCGCGCGGCCGCCCTTGTCGCGCAGGTCGCGCCCCTGGTTGACCTCCGACAGCGACCCGCTCTCGCCCCAGGTGCCCCGCACCCAGATCGGGCCGACGTCGCCGGCCAGCGCCACGGCCTCGTCGATCAGCACGCGCAGCACCTTCGATGGCGCGGCCACGCCGTCGCCGGTGAAGCGCACGGTGATGCAGCCGAGCACCCGGGCCGACCCGGCCTCGTCGGCGAACACCCGGGCGACGACGGCATCGACCGCCGCCGCCCGCGGCGACAGCGCGCGCGGAGTCGGCGCCGCGGCCGCGGCGGTGGCCGGCACGTCCTCCTCGCCGAACACCACCCGCACCACCTCGGGTCGGCGCGCCAGCTCGGCGACCAGCCACCGGCACGCCGCGCCGGCGTCGAGGAAGCGGGCGGCGCCGCCCTGGGCGCGTGCGCCGGTCACCACGAAGCCGTCGAAGCGGATCGGCAGCAGCTCGTCGCCGTCCTCCTTGGCCAGCGTGCGCGAGGCCCGCTCGACCCGGGTGCACCACCCGGCGTACAGCGTCGCCAGGGCGCGCGCCGTGGCCTTGCCGATCGCCCCGGCGCACTCGATCCGGACCGCGAGGAAGTCCTCGTACTGGAGCCCCTGCCCCGACAGGTCCGCCCCGGCCGGGACCACCTCGAGACGGGACCGCGTCGCCTTGCTTCGGGTCATGTCCCGGCAGGCTACCGCGACCCGACCTGCGGTATCACTCGGGCCATGCGCCACGTCGTCGCCATCGATCAAGGCACCACCGGCTCGACCGTGCTCATCCTCGACGAGGAGCTGCGCGTGCGCGGCCGCGGCTACCAGGAGTACCGCCAGATCTACCCGCAGCCGGGCTGGGTCGAGCACGACCCCGAGGACATCTGGGGCTCCGTGACCGCGGCGCTTGGCAAGGCGCTGGCAACAAGCGGCGTGGCCGGGCGCGACATCAGCGCCATCGGCATCACCAACCAGCGCGAGACGTCGATGTTGTGGGAGCGGGCCAGCGGCAAGGCCCTGCACAACGCCATCGTCTGGCAGGACCGCCGCACCGCCGACCGCTGCGCCCAGCTCAAGGCCGACGGCCGCGAGGCGCGGGTGCGCGAGCTGACCGGGCTCACCCTCGACCCGTACTTCTCCGGCACCAAGCTCGAGTGGCTGCTCGGCCACGTGTCGGGCCTGCGCCCGCGCGCGGCCCGCGGCGAGCTGGCGTTCGGCACCGTCGACACCTTCCTGGTGTGGCGCCTGACCGGCGGCGCGGTCCACGCCACCGACGTCAGCAACGCCTCGCGCACGCTGCTGCTCGATCTCAGCACGCTGGCCTGGTCCGACGAGATGCTGACGCTGCTCGGCGTGCCGCGCGAGGTGCTGCCGAACGTCGTCACCAGCTCGGGCGTGCTCGGCACCACCCGCGGCGTGCCCGGCCTGCCCGACGGCATTCCCATCGCCGGCATGGCCGGCGACCAGCAGGCCGCGCTGTTCGGCCAGGCCTGCTTCGCGCCGGGCGAGGCCAAGTGCACCTACGGCACCGGCGCCTTCATCCTGATGAACACCGGGCCGACCCCGGTGCCGTCGCGCAGCGGCCTGCTCACCACCGTGGCCTGGAAGCTGGCCGACGGCGAGCTGCGCTACGCGCTCGAGGGCTCGGCCTTCATCGCCGGCGCCGCCGTGCAGTGGCTGCGCGACGGGCTCGGCTTCTTCACCTCGGCGGCCGAGGTCGAGGCGCTGGCGGCGTCGGTGCCCGACTCGGGCGGGGTCATCGTCGTGCCGGCCTTCGCCGGGCTGGGCGCGCCGCACTGGCGGCCCGAGGCGCGTGGCCTCATCAGCGGCCTGACCCGCGGCACCACCCGGGCCCACCTGGCCCGGGCCACGCTCGAGGGTATCGCCCTGCAGAACGTCGACATCCTGCGGGCGATGGAGCAGGACAGCGGGCGCACGCTGGCGGCGCTGCGCGTCGACGGCGGCGCCGCCGCCAACGACCTGCTCATGCAGTTCCAGAGCGACGTGCTCGGCGTCGAGATCGCCCGGCCCGAGCTGGTCGAGACCACCGCGCTCGGCGCCGCCTTCCTGGCCGGCCTCGGCGCCGGGGTGTGGAAGGACCAGGACCAGCTGCGCGCGACCTGGCGCGAGCAGCGCCGGTTCAAGCCCACCGCCGATCGCGCCCGCGTGCGCGAGCACCTGGCGCGCTGGGACGCCGCCGTGGCCAAGGCCTGACCATGGGATCCGGCCTGCTCGACTGGTGGGCACCGGTCGCCCCGCTCGCCGCCGACGAGCCGGTGCTGCTCGAGGTCATGGCCAACCTGCGCACCTCGCGCTGGCGCGTCGTCGGCGGCCGCCTGCGCCTGACCCCGCGCCAGCTTCGCTTCGACCCCAACCGGGCCGATCGCGCGACCGGCGCCACCGTGTGGAGCGTGCCGCTGGCCGACGTGCGCGAGGTCGGACGGCGCGGCCTCACCGGCAACCCGTTCGACGGCGGCCTGCGCACGCGCCTGCGGGTGGTCACCCGTGACGGCGCGGAGCACCTGTTCGTGGTGAACCGGCTGACGCTGGTGCAAGCGCAGGTCGCGCAGGTGGTGGCCGCGGCCAGCGCGGACTCCCGCTGACGCGGCGCGGCGGCTGGCCGGTTTCAGCCCGGTCTCAGCCTGGTCTCAGCCTGGTCGCAACCGGCATCAAGCCGGTCTCACGCTACGTCGACCCAGATCGCAACCTTCCCTCCGCGGCCTCGGTGCCCTGGTGGTTTTGACCAAAAGATGGTGGTCAGCACCTCCAGAGTCCGGATTTGTTCATATGATTTCGGCTGGTTGACTGGTGGCACCGACCTTGCTGTCACCCCCTCCACCACCATGCCCGTCCTTGCAAACCGCGTCTCCAAGAACCCCGCCGATTGGTCGGACCGCGATCTGCTGAGCCGCGTGCTGCGCAACGACGCACGCGGGTGGAACGAGCTGGTGCGGCGCTATCGCGCCCTCATCTTTCGCTGCATCACCAAGGTCACCGGCCGCTACGGCACGGTCGGCGGCGCCGACGTCGACGAGATCTTCGCCGAGGTCATGATGCAGCTGGTGCGCGACGACATGCACAAGCTCCGCATGTACAACCCCGCGCGCGGCACCAAGCTCGGCTCGTGGATCGGCATGATCTCGATCAACGCCGCTTACGACTACCTGCGCAGCGCTGGCCGCCGGCCGATGCTGGCGCGCGGCAGCGCCCCGGTCGAGATCGCCGAGGAGGACGACCGGACGCCGCTCGACGAGCTGCTCGAGCGTGAGCGCTGGTCGCACTTCAACGAGCTGATGAGCGACTTCACCGAGAAGGACCGCACCTTCGTCGACCTGTACTTCGGCCGCGGCCTCGACGCCGACGCCGTCGCCGCCGAGATGCAGATCAGCCTCAAGACGGTCTACTCGAAGAAGCACAAGATCCGGGCCCACCTGGTCCGCTGCCTCGACAAGATGCGCGGCGACAGCCCCATCGCCGACCTCGCCCTCGTCGCCGCCTGAGCCGCAGCGGCCTTGCGCCGCGCCGCCCGAACGATCGCCCGCAACCGCGCCGGGCGGTGGCCGACACCGCCGGCCATGGGCGGCGAACGCACGGCAGGTCGGACCCACGCGCCGACGAGCTCGATCCCGGCGCAGGCCGAGGCATCGCCACAGCAGCAGCTCGCGGCGTGGCAACAGGACGCCCGACGCCTGCTCGATCAGCTCGGCGTCGCCATCGGTGCGGGTGACCGCGCCCGCGCCAGTCGGCTACGGACGGCGCTGGTGGCCGAACGCGAGCGAGGACGGGGCCTGCTGGGCAAGGTGGTGCTCACCGGCCTGAGCGACCGCGACCTGGCCACGTCGCTGGTGACGCTGCGGGCTGACGTCGAGCTCCTGGACCAGGAGCTCGAGGCCAACGCCCGTCAGCTCACGGCGCGCCCGATCGGGCCCGAGGCGAGCAGCGAGACGGCAACCGCCGCGACGAAAGAGCGCAGCGGCGCCGAGCCGACCGCCGGCGACGCCGCGTCGTACTTCACCCTGCACCAGGACGCCTTCCTGCGCAGCGTCAGCGAGGCGATCGCCCAGCTCGCGCCGCCGGCCGGCCATCCCAGGCTGCGCTGGCGGACCCATGGCGCCGCCCTGGCGCGCCACGTCACCGATTCACTCGCCGCCAGCGTGGCCCGCGACGGGCTCGAGCCGCTGCTGCACCCGGCCGACCCATGGGCGACGATCGACGCCCACCGCGACAGCCAGCCCGGCCTGATCGTCACCCGCGCCCTGAGCTGGTCACCCGCGGCCGGCCACGCGCTGGGCACGATGGTGCTGGCCCGGCTGCGCGCCAGCCTGCCGCGGATGGCGGCGCGGATGGTCACCGCGCACGACGACCTCGGTCGCCGGCCGACGGCGATGGACCTCCTCACCAGCCACCCGTTCGACGGGGTGGTGGTCGACCTGCTGGTCGATCCCGCGTGGGTCGACGTGGTGGAGCGCGGCCCGCGCGCCGTCGATCCCGTGCAACACGCCGGGCGCGCCCTGACCCAGCTGGAGTTCGTCGGCGAGCGCGACCGCTCCCGCTGGAACTGGATCAAGGCGACCATCGCCGACGACCGCGCCCAGCCACGCGCGGCCACCGCCGAGGACGTCGCCACCGCGCTGTGGGACTCGCTGCTCGAGGCCGACCGGCCGCAGACCTACCTGGCGTACGCGATCCGCTCAGCCCCGCCGTTCTTCATCCTCCCCGAGGACTGGGCCGCCAAGGTGCCGGGCATGGCCCACCTGCGACCGACGGCGACCGGGCTGAGCGGCATGGTGGTCGCGGCGCAGACCGAGGCGCTGGCCAGGGCCCCGGGCCTGGGTATGTCGCCGGCCGAGACCGCCGAGGCCGCGCTGGCCCAGGCGCGACCGGCGACGGCGACCGCGGGACCGGAGTTGCCGCAGGCGCCGGCGGCGCTGGCGACCGAGCTGGCGGGCGCCCGCGCCTCGCTGGTCACGCTGCGGGCCCAGCTCGGCGGCTGGCTGCGACCGGGCGACCTCGCCGGCCTCGATCAGTTCCTGGCCGCGCGCGAACACGAGCTCACGACCGGGGCCGCCGAGGGTTCGAACGACCCGTCGCGCTGGTGGATGGTCGTGGCCGAGACGCGGCAACGGCTGCGCGTGATCAGCGGCGAGGTGCTGCCACTGGTGCGCGCCCTGCCGGGGCGACCGGCGACCGCGGCCAGCGATGACCCCGTGGTCGCCACGGTCGAAGCCTTCACGCGGGCCCTGGGCGCGGCCCACCTCGGCGTGGTCGCCCAGGAACAGCTCGACGAGGCGCGCCGCCTGCACGGTCGGCTCGACCTCGCGCTGCTGGGCCAGGCCGTCGACGGGGTGCGCGCCGACGTGCTCGCGCTGTCAGGGCTCGACCCTCGCGCGACGGTGCCGGCGCAGGCGCCGGACCTGCGCGAGCGCATGGTCGCGCTCGAGGGCCAGCGCCTCGGCGCCGAACGCGCGGCGGCGCTCGGTCAGCCGCTTGCGCCCGATCAGCGCGCGGAGATGCACCTGGAGGCGAAGGAGCTGGCGCTGCAGACCCGCCTGGTCGGCATCGTCGCCCACGCCGACCAGCTGCAGCGGCACGGCCGCGGCGCCGAGGACGACTGGGGTGGGAGCCCGCTGCTCGCGCTGTCGATGCGTCGGCTCGGCGAGCTGCGACACCGGGCCCACGACCTGTCGCGCGGGCTGGTCCCGGCGGCGCTGGTCGCGCAACGCCTCGGCGAGGGCGACCCGCTCCGCCGCGACCACGAGGTGCTGGCGCAGCGCCAGGCCAACCTGGTCGACGCCGAGAACGGCCTGCGGCAGCTGCAGGCCGAATTCGATGAGGCGTTCTTCCGCACCACGATCGAGGCCATCGAAGACGCCCAGCTTTCGGCTGCGCTGGCCGCGCTGGTCGGGCAGCTCGCGCTGCTGGTGCTGGTCGGAGCCGCCGCGGGGATGGTCGCGGGTGCGGCCGCCCGCTTCGTCGTGGCCGGCTTGACCGAGGTCCGGGTCGGCGCGGCGCTGGCGCGCGGCGCCTCGGCGCTGGAGGCTGCCGGCGGCGCGGTGTCGTCGGCGCGCGTGGCCGGCGCGATCACCCGGGTCACCGTCGATGCCGGCCTCAACGCGCTGGCCCAGGGCTACCTGACCGGGCAGTCGACCGCGCGGGCCTTCGCCGAGAACCTGCTCGCCAACGCCGCGGTGGCCTCGGTGCTGGGCCCGATCACCCGCCGTCTCGGCGCGGCGCTGTCGCCTGACCGCCTCATCGCCGCCCACGACCTCGACGGGGCGGCCGCGGCGGCGACCCGGCTCGGCGCCGGGGCCGCCGTGCTCGGTGTGGAGCTGGCCAGCGCGATGGCGGTCAACCACGTGGCGCATCGCATCGTCGCCCTGCCCGACGAGCCGACCGAGGCTCAGCTGTCGGCCTGGACTCAGCAGGGCCTCGCCCTCGGCCTGGGCAAGGTCGTGCACGCCCAGCTCGGGGTGATGCAGGAGCGAATGGACGCGCTGGGCAGCCACGCCGGCGGCTCGCTGGCTCGCCTGACCCGCGTCCGGGCCCACGCCCACGCCGCCAGTCGCAGCGGCGACCCGGAGCAGGCCATGGCGGTGTGGGTCGAGTACCAGGCGCTGGTCCGGGCCGAACACGCGGTGTGGCAGCGCCTCGCCGCCGATCCGGACCTGGCGCGCAGCACCAAGCTTCCGCCCGACGAGGCGACGGCCATCGCCGCCGATCGCGCTGACCGCACCGGCGCCGAGCTGGCCCAGGCCGAGAGCCGCGCCGGCGCCGAGTTGCTGATCCGCTCGGCCGGGCTGCGTGAGCCGATCCCCGGCAGCCGCACCTTCGAGGGCAGCCGCGACCAGCTCGCCATCCTGCTCCACCACGCCCGCACCGCCGGCGTGCCCATGCAGCACGTGGCCGAGCGCCGCGACGCCACCGCGACCACGCTCGAGGTCCAGGTCGGCGCCGAGGTGTTCACGTTCCGCGTCACCCACTTCGGGGCGCCGGAGCGCGCCGGCGCGACCCCGATGCCGCCAGCCCGGCGCAAGCTGGCGGCGACGGCGGCGCAGCAGCTGGCCGAGCTGCGCCAGGCCAGCGTCGACCAGTTCGTGGCCAGCGCCGACGCTCACCGAGTCGACCAGCTGGTGGTCGGCTTCGGCTTCGCCGGGGTGGTACACGGCGCGACCGGCCACGCCGCCGGCCACACGTTCGATCCGCGCCAGCAGCTGGTCCTCTACCGCGACGACGGGCCCATGACCGGCCGCGGCGCGTTGCCATCGGGCCAGCGCCCGCACGACCAGGACATGCCGGGCCTGCGCGTGAGCGACCACGCGGCCGACCCCGACCAGTACACGCGCAGCGACGAGCTGGGCGAGGCGCTCGCGGTCGGCCGCGCCGAGGCCGTGGTACCGTCGCACCGAGGCGAGGTGATCGGCGTCGAGTGGAGCGGCTCGGCCGAGAGCGCGGGCTGGGATCAGACGCTGGGCCAGGGCGCCGCGGCCCGGGCCCTGGTCCGCACGCCCGATGGCGTGGTGCGTAGCTTCTACGCCGATCGAATGATCCTGGCCTCGGGCATGGGTCCGTCGCGCCTGAGTGCGGCCAAGGAGGCGGTGGCCGCCGGTGCCGCCGAGCGTGGCCAGGTCGACGCCGACGGCGCGTTCGCCCAGCTGGCAGCGGGCCGGGTCCTGCTCGGCGGCAACGACGTCGACCTCGGCAAGCACCTCCACGCCGGCGAGCGCGTGCTGGTGTGGGGCGGCTCGCCGACCGGAGCGTGGGCCGCCGAGGAGGCGACGGCGAAGGGCGCGGCCCGGACCACGGTGGTGGGGGACGCGGCGCCGAGCCCGACTGGCGGCTACCAGGACCACGACGCGTTCTACCGCGAGCTCGAGACCATGCCGGCCGAGACCCGCGCCGCTGCGGTCGCCGCCCGCATCGCCCAGACCCACAGCGGCTCCGCCCTGCCGCGCAACCAGCAGGCCGGCGCGACCTACGATGGCCAGCCATCGGCGATCCGCACCGTCGAGCTCGGCCGCATCGTCGCCATCGCCGCCCGCGCCGACGGCCGGGTCGACGTGACGATCGCCGGCGCCAACGCGCGGGTCGAGGTGTTCGACCGCGTCGTCGTCGCCCACGGCCAGGACCTGCGCGGGCGCGGCTCGGCCCACGACCTGCTCGGCACGCCGCCGCCGATGGCGGCGATCGACCCCGAGGTGTACCGGGCCATGAGCACCGAGCAGCGCGCGGTGGTCGACAACGCCTACCGCTGGCTGTACCCGGTGCACGGCGGCGGCACGCTGGTGGCGCTGGCCACGCCGAGCGGCAGCGCCCGCCTGGTCGGCGCGGCGATGGCCACGCCGGGCATGGACGTGTTCGTGCACCCGGCCCACCGCGCCGGCTACCGGGCCGAGCTGGCCACGGTGGCCCAGCTCGGCACGCCGACCATGATGGGGCGCACGATCGGCCCCGACTCGGCCGGGGTCACCACCGGCCTGCAGGCGCAGGGGCCACGCGTGCTCGGGGCCAACGAGGAGCGCGCTGCCCGCGAGTACCACCTGCCGGCCCAGGGCCAGGTCTCGGCCCGCCACCTGCAGCTACCCGACGATCCCGAGGCCTGGCAGCCGGCCGTGGCCCAGTTCCTCGAGCGGTCCATGAAGGCGTACGAGGGCCGCCTCCACGTCGAGGAGCGGGTCGACCACCGCGGCCCGGGCGTGCGCTCCTACCGCGTCACCCTCGGTGGCGAACACGTCGGCACGCTGCGCGTGTACGCCGACGACGACGCGGTGGCACGCGACCGCCAGCTGGCGGCGCGGGTGCGCACCGCCGGCCTGTCTGCAGCCGAGCCGCGCGGTCGCCTCGACGCCCCGGGCGGCGAGCAGCAGCTCGCCCTGGCCGGTCCGTCGCGAGCCGCCGGCGCGGTCGATCTGCGCGCCACCCTGGGCGAGCTGCGCGACCTCGCCGCCGTCCCGGCCGACAAGTGGGGCAAGGGCCACACCCAGGACTCGACGCGACTGAGCAAGCAGCGCGACAAGGCCCTGCCCGGGCTGGGGCGCGCGCTCGGACAGCTACACGCTGCGTTCCGCGGCGCCATGATGCCCGATGCCGACAAGGCCGCCGTGGCGGCCCGCGCGCGGGTGGCCCTGGCCAGCGCCCTCGAGCGCGTCGACCTCTCGGCCAGCATCCGGCAGACGGCGCGGGCCCGCCTCGACGCCGCCATCGAGGCCTTCCTCGCCGCTGACGTGCCGCTGACCGCACGCCTGGGCGCCGGTCTCGAAGACATCCGGCCGCTCGTTGGCACAAGCGGCTCGACTCCGGTCACGGTGACCGATCTAGCCGCGGCCCGCGCCTCGCTCGGCCCCGACGGGACCGGCACCCACCCCGCTCTCGACGAGGTCGCGGCGATCGAGGCGGAGCTGCGCGGCGCCGGCGCGACCACGTCGGACCTCGCGAAGTTTCGTGACGCGTATCAGGTCGCAACTGAACAGTCCCAACAACCGCTCCAGGGCTTGACCGAGAGCAGACAGGTGTTTGCGACGCTGCGCCTGCCGATGTCCGACCGAAGCGCCCTGCTGGCCGAACTTCGGAGCCTCGACCTCATCCCCCCCGGCATCGTGGAAGGAACGGCGCCATGAAGGACTACGTCAACTACTTCGACCCGTTCCGGGTGCGTGCCGCGTGGTACTCGCGCGTCGAATACTTGCCCGTCGCCCCGGAGTTGCTCGAGGCGATTCGACGAGCGCCGTACGACCGGCACGCCCGTGAGCAGCTCGCGACCGTCGTCGCCGCCACCGGAGGCGAACGCCTTCGCCGCGTCGCCAACCGCCTGCGCGAGGACCTCGATGCCGAGGCCCGCTGGGCGATCGATCGTTCGCTGCAGATCCCGGTTCAGACCTGGTTCTTTGATGAGTACCAAGGTGCCGCTGCGGGGACCAACGGGGTCCTCTACCATCACGCCGACGATGGTTCGGATGGTTGGGGGGAGGTGAACGGGCCGGTGACCCTTGGACTGGCCAAGGTGCTCGATGACAAGCGCGACCGCGCCGGGTTCGCATCCGTCGGCGCCTACCGGGCCGACCTGACCCACCTGTACCTGGGCGCCGACGACTTCGTCGACAACTGGGAGTTCTATCTCGCCAACGGCCCGGTCGGACAGCTCACCGTCGACAACGTCTCGTCCTGCGTCGACGCGCTGGCCCAGTGCCCTGGCCTGGCCCAGATCTCCTCTCTCTCCCTCGGCTGCGGCCCGACCGAGCCGCCGGTGCTGTCTGGCGACGTCATCGAGCGTCTGCTCCGCTCGCCTTACCTGGGCCGCGTCGCCCATCTGTGCCTGGCCTACCCGCACCCGTGCCGCGGCGAGGATCTTCTCACCCTCGCGACCTCGGCCTCGCTGCCCGTCCTGTCCTGGCTCGACGTCGTCCTCCCGTACAGCACCTACTTCCAGGAGCTGACCAAGTCGAGCAAGGCGACGCCCTTGTCTCTGCCGCAAGGCGACCGACCCGAGACCCGGTCGGCCCTGGACCTGCAGGACCGCAACATCACCGACGAGACCGAGCGCCTGCTGGCCAGCCTCCCGTGCGGCCGCCACGGCACCCTGACCGAGCCCTACTCCGAGGAGGAGCGCCCGCCGCCGTTCCGCCTCGAGCAGTGGGCCATCGACCTCGAGGCCACCTTCGGCCACGTCCCCTGTGTCCGCCCCGACCTCTACTACGGCGGTCACCCCCGCATCCTCCAGGTCGTCACCAACCCCATCGGCGCCGACCCCGCCATCCGCGCCCGCCTCGGCCAGCCCATGCCGCCCTACCCGCCGCGCCCGTCGGTGCGCGCACACCACAAGGCCGGCCTGTGCCTCCGCTGCGGCAGCGGCGAGTTTCGCCCTCTCGAGAGCACCATCCACGGCGGCCCGCCCGAGCCCGCCCCCGTCGACTTCACCGAGGAGGGCGAGCGGCTGTCCCACAACCAGAAGATCGAGCTCTTCAACCGCACCCGCCAGCACCGCACCTATGGACTCGTCTGCCGCACCTGCAACACCTACTACGCCGCCCTCGGCGGCCGCGGCAACGACGAGGCGGTGCGCGCCCCCTTCCGCGACCTGCCCCGCCTCGGCGCCCGCCCGACCCAGCGCCAGCTCGAGAACCTCGATGACGCCGAGCTCTTCACCCGCTTCCGCCGCAACGCCACCGAGTACGCCGCCGGCCTCGAGCCCCACCGCACCGCCGACATCGCCGGCGCCCGCGCCGCCGTGAGCGACCTCGAGGCCCAGCTCCGCCCCCTGCGCGACTACGTCGACCGCATCGCTCGCTTCACCTCGGTCGCCGCCCTCGCCGACGCCATCCGCGCCTTCCGCGACCGCTTCCCCGCCCTCGAGCACACCGCCGTCGCCGACCTGCCGGCCACCGCCCACGTCGACATCGAGGCGACCCGCGACGCCGTCCTCCTCCTCCTCGAGGCCTTCCCCGACCGCGCCGACCAGCTCCCCGTCCACGACCTCGCCGACGACGCCCGCGCCCTGCGCGCCTACCACCCCGACCTCTTCACCCGCGCCCCGCTCACCGCCCTGCTCGCCCGCCTCGACGCCCTCCTCGCCCGCTTCCACGCCATCGCCGCCGTCGCCGCCGTCGCCACCCTCGTCACCGCGCTGCGCGCCTTCCGCGATCGCCTGCCCGCCCTCGAGGCCACCCGCTCGTCCGACCTCCCTGCCTTCCTCCGCCCCGACGTCGTCGTCGCCCGCGACCTCACCCTCGCCCTGCTCGACCTGTTCCCACCCGGCGCCGACGACCTCCCTGCCGACGATCTCTCCCCCGACGCCCTCGCCCTCCGCGCCGACCACCCCGACCTCTTCTCTCGCCCCGCCCTGTCCCACCTGCGCGACCGCATCTCCTCCCTCCTCACCAGGTATCCCCACGCCTGAGGTTGATGTCCCATGCCGACCCGCGACCTGTTCTGCTCCGCCTGCGGCACCGCCTACGTCCCGCCGCTGGCCTATCCTCGCTCCTGCCCCAACCCCACCTGCGCGATGCAGGTGTGGGCCAACCCGATCCCGGTCGCGGTCGCGCTGGTGCCCATCGTCGACGGCGACCGCACCGGCTTGCTGGTGGTGCGGCGCGGCCTCGAGCCGGGCGGTGGCAAGCTCGCGCTGGTCGGCGGCTTCGTCGAGGATCACGAGCGCTGGCAGACCGCGTGCGTGCGTGAGGTGCGCGAGGAGGTGCAGGTCGAGATCGACCCGTCGTCGGTGGTGCTGCTCGACGCCGTGTCGACCGAGCCGCGGCCGACCCGCATCTTGCTGTTCGCGACGTGCGCGCCGGTGGAGCGGGCGCGCCTGCCGCCGTTCGTACCAGGCGCCGAGTCGGCCGAGCGCGGCGTGGTGTGGGGCCCCGGTGGGCTCGACGACGTGTTCGCGTTCCCGCTCCACGCCGCCGCCGCGCGGCGCTGGTTCGAGCGAGCGAAGACCGCCGGCTCGCACGCGTTCCTCGCCGCCTGAGCCGGCGGCAGTCGGGTCACGGGCACGCGGCCGGCGCGGTGAGCTGATCGAGCCCGGCGCAGGCCGCGGCCTGGCCGCCGCGGCAGGCGGCGGCGCGGGTGCCCAGCTCGTCGAGGAGGGGCCGCAGCGGGTCCGACAGCTGGACCGGCCCGGGTGAGCACGCCGCGGTCAGGCCGGCCGCACAGGCGCGCTTGCTGGCGTCGGCGTCGCCGCCACCGGCCAGCGCGAGGCAGCGCAGCAGATCACCGGCCGCACACAGCGCCGGCGCGTCCAGCGCGGCCGGTCGGGTCAACGCACAGGCGTCGACGTCACCGTCGGTGCAGCCGCGATCGAGCGTGGTCCACGCCGCTTCGAGCAGGCCCGGATGGGCGCCGAGCCGGCGGGCGTCCTGGCCCAGCTGGGTCACGCAGGCCACGTCGCCGTCGACACACCGCACCGGCCAGCGATCGAGCAGGCGCACACAGGCATGGAGGTCGCCGCGTTCACACAGGCGGGCGACGTCGCCATCGAGGCGGACCTGCAGGGCGGCGTCGCGCTGGGACGCCGACGGCGGCACCGGCGGGCCGTCGATGGGCGGCATCCAGAACAGGCCCGGCGGATCGAGCAGCACGGCGGCGTCACACGCGGCTGCGTCGCCGTCCTGACAGGTCGGCCCCGGCGGCGATACCTTGGCTGACGTCCGCTCCATCACCAGGTCGAGGAGCTGGGCCGCGCCACACCCGGCGCGGTCCCCACGCTGGCACATGCGGTGGAGCACGCGGACGTCGTCGGGCCTCACCACCGGTCCCCGTCCGGCGATGGCCAGCCGCAGCGCGTGGCGACACGCCGTGAGATCGCCGCAACCGTCGGCGCAGGCGGCCCGGTACAGCCTGGCCGCACGCATGAAGTCGCGCTGGCCACCGTGCCCGAGCTCGAGGCGACGGGCCGCCGCGTGCACCGCAGGATCCGATGCGGCAGCCTGGGCGGCAGCCGCGGGGGCCGGCTGCGGTGGCCGGGGTGCGCTGGAGCGGTCGTCGCCCCGGCCGGCGCAGGCGACCACGACCAGGCCCAGGGACAGGATGCGGCGCATGGCGAGTGGACGGGGTGTAACCCGGGCCGGTTGCGCGTGAAGCGGCGTTGACGGCCAGCACTGAGCATGGCTCATCGATTAATGATTTCGGATGGTTAGTCCCTTTGATCAAATGGTCCGACCTTTGCCTCTCTGTCCGGCATGTCGCAACTCGCGCTGGTCCCTCATCGTGACTCGCTGTGGCGCGCCCACGGCCTGACCCTGGCGTTCATCGTCGCGACGGCGCTGATCCTGTCAGCGGTGCTGTGGCTGCACCCGAGCGCGGGTTACGCCAATGCCGACAGCATCATCGCCGGCGCCGATCTCCGCGCCGACCTCATCGCCCTGCTGTGGATCGCCCTCGCCGTGGTCGCCAGCGTCAGCTCGCTCGTCGTCGGCGTCGGTGGCCGTTTCACCCGGCGTGCCACGGCGCTGGTGCCGGCCGGCCTGGTGACCGGTGCGCTGGTGGTGGTGGCGATCGCGCCGCTGCTCGATCGGTATTTTTGAGGCCCCACACGAGGACCAGGGCCTAACCCTCGTCGGCTCCGCTCGGTCCGGACTGATCTGAAAGCTGCGTCAAAGGTGGCGACCACCTCCACGTCGCCGTCGCCGTCGCCGCCTGGGTCCACGACCACGACGACGACCACGTCGACGTCAACGCCAATTGGGGACAGCCCCTAGTCCCCTGGAAACGTGATTCTTCAGCGTCGGCGTGTCGCGCAAGCGATCGATCTCGCGGGCGAAACCCGTCGCCGGTTCTGCGAACGATCACGTTTCCAGGGGACTAGCAGGATGCTGAAGAAGCATCCTGCTAGGCATTTTCGAACTCGCAGCCTGCTGAAAACACGGAGCCCGTCCCGTCGGCAGGAGCCGCCGGCACGGGGTTTTCAGCAGCCTGCTAGCGCGGCGCCGGCGCCTCGGCGGGAGCGCCGGCCGAGCCAGCCCCCGAGCCGGCCTCGTCCTCGGACGCGGCCTTGACCCCGGCCTCGACGCCCTTCTTGATCTTCTTCACCGCCGGCGCCGCCTTGTCCTCGATGCCCTTGCGCATGTCCTGCGCCTCGTCGGTGCTCCAGATGGCGGAGACGTGACCGAAGAAGGTCCGCTTGCCCAGGGGCACGGTCGCACCGAGGAACACCAGGGTGACGACGATGGCCAGCCAGATCAGGGAACGGATCATCGCGCTCATCCTACCAGCCGCGGCCGCCGGCGCCAGTCGAGCGCTTCGGCGCCGGCGTGCCCGTGCCCGTGCCCGCTCGCTCGGGCGGTGCCGGCGCCCGCGCTCGAGTTGCTCGAGCGGGTCGTCGCCATGCTGGCTCGTCTGCCCGGAGCTTGACCGCCCCGACTCGGGCACGGGCAAGAACGGATGTAGTGGCGGACGACTCGAGCGCCGGCGGGCCGCAAAAAGCGGCTGTCCCCCTGGGTTACGAGGTCACGGGCTACCGTGCCTCACGGAATAACGCGCTCGAGGCG
>JAGPCO010000201.1 GCA_018058095.1 Kofleriaceae bacterium | reverse complement strand
CGGCCAGACGAGCCAGCATGGCGACGACCCGCTCGAGCAACTCGAGCGCGGGCGCCAGGACGGAGGCGGCGACGGCCTGGCGGCGGTCGAGGATGTCGAGGATCGCCGCAGTCTCGGTCGCAGAGCGTCGAGCCATCCGATAGAAGCGCTGCTTCTCGAGCGATCGGGCACGGGCACGGGCACGGGCACGGGAGCAGGGCGCGAGAAACGCCGCTGCGCGGCGTTTCTCAGCACCCTGCTAGAGTCGTACTAGGGTGCGGGTGGCGCCGCGCCCGGCGGCAGCAAGAGCCAGTAGCGGCCCGGGCCGCCCATGCGGCCGGCGGTGTCGACGGCGTCGGCGTCGTCGCCCCAGTAGATGTCGCCGCGCACGGCGCCCTTGATGCCCTCGCCGGTGTCCTGGGCCACGAGCAGGCGCCGCCACGGCGCGGTGCCGGCGCGGCCGGGCGTGGGCGCGCGGGTGTCGACCCAGATCGGCGTCGACGCGGCGATGTGGGCGCGGTCGACCGCCATCGACCGGCGCGGCGTCAGCACCACCTGTTGCGAGCCGATCGCGCCCGGCCGGGCCGACACGGCGAAGAACACGAAGCTCTGGTTGCGGTCGACGATCTCGTCGAAGCGGTCGGGGTGCGCCGCCAGCCAGGCGCGGATGCCCTGCATGGTGCCCTGGCCCGGCGCCAGCTCGCCCAGCTCCTTGAGCACGCCGCCGACGCCGCGGTAGGCGCGCCCGTTCTTGCCGGCGAACTCGATCCACGCCTCGCTGCCGTCGTCGAGCGCGACCTTGCCCGAGCCCTGGATCTGGGCGAACACGGCGTCGATCGGGTCGTCGACCCACAGGATCTCGGGCGCCTTGCCGCCGGCGCGGATCTCGGCCCGGGTCGGGTAGCGCCCGAGCACGCCGCGCCCGCGGTCGAGCTGGCCCCAGATCTTGCGGCCGCGGGCGTCGGGGATGAACTGGCCGAGGTCGACCATGACCAGGTCGTCGGGGCGGCCATACAGCGGGTGCTGATAGCGGCCGTGGCGACGGCGCGACCCACGCAGCGGCTGCACGTAGTAGCCGGTGAACTTGCCGTCGGCGCCGGCCGGGCCGTGCGCGGCGAAGGCACGGGTGTGGCGCTCGAACAGGGCGCGAGCGGCGGCGTCGTCGCCAGCCGGGGCGGCGCGCGCCGCGGCGCACAGCGCGCGCCAGGCCCGGGCCTTGCCGCCGGCGCCGTCGACGCCGACCGGCGCATCGTCGGCGAGCTCGGCCAGAAGCGTGCACGACGCCAGCAGCGCGGGCAGGGCCTCGGCGTGGCTGTCGTCGCTCCAGCCGGGCAGGTCGGCGAAGTCGACCGGGTGCAGGGTCAGGCGCTCACCCGGGCCCGGCGGCGGCGGCGGTGGCTCGGGGCAGGGCGGGCTGGCGGTGGCGACCGCGGCGTCGGCCGGCCCGCGTGCGTCGCCCGCGGCAGCGTCGGCGGGGCCATCGTCGCCAGCGGCCGTGCCGGCGTCACCTCGCCCGGGCCCGGCGGCACGGTCGCGCTGCCCGCAGCCGGCGCCGACGAGGGCGGCGACGGCCAGGATCCAGGCTGGCGCGGGGGGCCGCATCACCCTCGGTGTACGCGCCGGCGTCGGTAGAAATTTCCGGGTCACCAGGCCGGCTCACAGGGCCGGCGCGGCGCCCCACAACACGACGAGCGCGGCGGCGATGTCGGTGGCGGCGTCGCCGTCGCGGCCGTACTGGGCGATGAGCTCGGTCCGGGTGCGACCAAGCTCGGCGATCAGCCCGCTGAGGCCGGCGCGCTCGCTCAGGGGCACGCCGGTCGGATCGCCCAGCTCGATGCCCGCGTCGGGGCGCTCGCGCAGCACGCCGGCGCCGACCCAGCGCGCCCGCTCGGGCTCGAGCCGGCGCAGGGCCTGGCCGAGGATGCGGATCGCGGCGTCGGTCTGGCCCAGGCGGATCGGGGCGGCCGGCAAGGCACGCAGGCGCAGCTCGAACCGGCCGCCGCTGACCAGGTCGGTCCCGGCCGCGAACAGGTAGTAGGTGCCGTCGTTCGGCACCTCGGCCACCAGCAGCGCGTCGGCCTCCGCCGCGGTCGGCACCGCGCCCTGGTCGCGGCCCTCGGCGAGGGTCACCTTGTCCTCGTCCTTGAGGAGCAGGTACGGATCGAGACCACCCTCGGTCCGGCGCATCAGCGCCGCCACCCGGGTGCCCGCCGCCAGGCGCAGGCGCACCACGGCCATCGAGCGGCGTGGCGCCCCGGGCTCGGCGCTGACGCGGAGGTCGAGCGTGTCGCCCAGGCGAGCATCGACCACGCTGACGCCGGTTCCGTCAGCGGCGCCCTCGGCGAGGTCGACGTCGAACGGGTCGGTGTCGCCCGGCACGGCCTCGGCCAGGCAGGCGGCCAGGGTCAGCGCCAGGGCGCAGGCGACGAAGAGGCGTGGCGGCGACATGGCCGGGGTCAGAGCAACCTCGGGGCCGGATCGCGGCCGGGTGGCCGCCGTCGGCAAGCGGCTGGAATCGCACGGCGCGCGGCCGGCTGACGGCGGCGCCGCGCGCGGGCGGCAGCCGGGGTGGCCAGGGTCGCTCGGCCCGAGCGGCCGGTGGGTGGCGCACGTGGCCATGCCGGTGGCGCGCTGGGCCCGCCTGGCCCGGGCGGTCAGCCGCACGCGGGCGCGGCGCGATGTACATTGCGCTGCATGTGTGACGACGGTGACCGGGCGCCCTCGACCCAGGAGCTGTCGCGCGCGCTGCGGGTGGCCGAGACCGGGGTGTGGGCGTGGGATGCGCGCACCGGCCAGGTCCGGTGGTCGCCTGAGCTCGAGCGCCTGTTCGGGGTGGAGGTCGGCTCGTTCGCCGGCACCTTCGAGGCCTGGCGCGAGCTGATCCACCCCGCCGACCTGAGCCACGTCGACGCCGCGCTGGCGGCGGCGGTGGCCGGGGGTGGGGCGTCGTACCGGTTCGAGCACCGGGTCGCGCGCAGCGCCGCCGGCGAGCGCTGGCTCCGCTGCGTCGGAGCGGTCGAGCGCGACGCCAGCGGCGCCCTGCTGGGCACGATCGGCACCACCACCGACGTCACCGCCGAGCGCGAGGCGGTGACCCACCTGCGTGAGCGCGAGGCGCAGTACCGCCTGTTCAGCGAGCTGGCGTCGGACTACGTGTACATCATCGAGCTGTCGGACCTGACCCGGCCGACCATCGTCGCCGGCTCGTTCGAGCGCACCACCGGCTACACGCTGGAGGGCCTGGTCGAGGCCGGCGGCTGGTACGAGGTCATGCTGCCGGAGCACCGCGCGGCCGCGGCGCGCCTGATCGACGAGCTCCGCCGTGGTCAGCCGGTGGTCCACGAGTACCGCATCGTCGACGGCCACGGCGAGGTGCGCTGGCTGCAGGACCGCATCCGGCCCCTGGCCGACGAGCACGGCGTGATGGTCCGGTTCATGGGCGGGGTGCGCGACATCACCGAGCGCAAGCAGCTCGAGGAGCAGCTCATCCACGCGCAGAAGCTGGAGGGCCTGGCCCGCCTGGCCGGGGCCATGGCCCACGACTTCTCCAACCTCGTGCTCATCCTCCAGGCCGCGGTGCACATGCTCGGCAAGACCGCGCCGGGCACCATCGAGCACGGCGCCGCGCTGGGTGACCTGCGCCAGGTCAGCGAGCGCGCGGCCGAGCTGACGCGCTCGCTGCTGGCGTTCGCGCGCCGGCAGGTGACCGAGACGCGGTCGGTCACGGTGGCCCACCTGCTGCGCGAGGCCGAGCCGATCTTGCGCCGGGTCACCGGCGAGACCGTCGAGCTGCGGCTCGAGCCGGGCACCGACGGCCTGGCGGTGCGGACCGACCCGGGCAAGATCCAGCTCGCCCTCATCAACCTGGTCAGCAACGCCCGCGACGCCATGCCGGGCGGCGGCACCGTCACGATCAGCGCGCGCGAGGTCCGGCTCGGGCAGGGGGACCTCGACCGCCCCCCCGAGCTGGCGCCGGGGCGGTGGGTCGTGCTCGACGTCCGTGACACCGGGATCGGGATGACGCCGGAGGTGCGCAGCCGGGTGTTCGAGCCGTTCTTCACCACCAAGGGCGCGTCGGGGACCGGGCTCGGTCTGGCCACCAGCCACGGCATCGCGCGCCAGCTGGGTGGCACGATCACGGTGTCGAGCACGCCGGGCCGCGGCGCCTCGTTCCGGGTCTACCTGAGCAGCCACGCCGAGGGGGATCCGTTCCTGGCGCCCGACCTGCCCAAGCCGGGTTCGGTCGGCGGGACCGAGCGCATCCTGCTGGTCGAGGACGACGCCGACGTGCGCCGGGTCGCCAGTCGCACGCTGCAGGACGTCGGGTACCAGGTCCGCGAGGCGAAGTCGGCCGAGGAGGCGCTGGCGCTCACCGAGGGTGACCTCGGCGCGGCGCAGCTGCTGGTGTCGGACGTGCGCCTGGGCGGCATGAGCGGGGCCCAGCTGGCCGAGCGCCTGGCCCATCGCTTTCCGGCGCTGCGCGTGTTGCTGGTGTCCGGCTACGTCGAGGACGCCGGCGCGCTGTCGATCGTGTCGTCGGGCCGCTTCCTGTTCCTGGCCAAACCGTTCTCGCCCGACGGCCTGGTCGCGCGCGTGCGCGAGGCCCTCGACGCCGCGCCACGGTAGCGACGGCGACGACGGGGACTCGGGTCAGGCCGCGGGAAAGCGGTTCGAATCGGCTGGGCCGGACCGGGCGTCGGCTGGCTTCCCAAAGGGGTGTCTTTCCCTGGACCCCTGGACCCTGACACCCGGCTTCGCCGGGTGGGGTCAGCTGCGCGAGGCGCGCACGGGCTGGGCCAGCGCGGCCAGGCGGTCGAGGACCTCGCCGGCGACGTTGCGGCCCTCGAGGGCGGCGATGTGGCGGATGCCGGTGGGGGAGGTGATGTTGAGCTCGGTCAGGCGGCCGCCGATGACGTCGAGGCCGACCAGGACCTGGCCGTGCGCGGCCAGCGTCGGGGCGACGGCGGCGATGATGGCGCGGTCGGCGGCGTCGAGCTCGCTGCGCACGGCGCGGCCGCCGACGTGCAGGTTGCCACGCGCCTCGCCGCGGGCGGGCACGCGCAGGACGGCGCCGACCGGCTCGCCGCCGACCAGGACGATGCGCTTGTCGCCGTCGGCGGCCTCGGGCAGGTACCGCTGCGCCACCGTCCACTGCCGGCCGGCCGCGGTCGAGGTCTCGAAGATCGACGACGCGTTGGGGTCGCCCTCGCGCACCACGAAGATGCCGAGGCCGCCGAACCCGTCGACCGGCTTGACCACGATGGCGCCGCCCTGCTCGCGCATGAAGTCGGCCAGGCGGGTGGTCGAGCGGGTCACGATGGTCGGCGGCGTCAGGTCGGGGAAACGCAGCACCGCCAGGTGCTCGTTGAGCTCGCGCAGGCCGCGCGGGTCGTTGACCAGCAGGGTGCGGCCGCGCGCGTGCTCGAGGATCCAGGTCGCGTGCAGGTAGGCCACGTCGACCGGCGGGTCCTTGCGCATGAACACCATGTCGAACGCGTCGAGCGGCAGCGCGGTGCGATCGTCGACGGCGAAGGCCTCGGCCGCGCGCTCGGCGGTGCGCACCACGGTGAGCTGGGCCAGGGCGATGGGGTCGTCGTGCTCGAGCCCGAGGTGATCGAGCTGGCAGGTCCACACCTCGTGCTGGCGGGCGTAGGCCTCGAGCATCAGCGCGTACGAGGTGTCGCCGGCCAGGCTGAGCCGGTCGAGCGGATCGACGATGAACAGCAGGCGCACGGGAGGTGCTACCCGGCCCCGACGTCGCCGCCGGCGCCGTCGTCGTCCCCGACCGCGATCTTGGTCGGCAGCAGGTGCTCGAGCCCGTGCTTGCGCAGCCGGTAGTACAGGGTCGAGCGGTTGATGCCGAGGGTGCGGGCGGCCGAGGCGATGTTGCCGCGCGACTTGTCGATGGCGGCGACGATCTCCTTGCGCTCGCTGTCGAGCAGCCGCTCGCCCAGGCTCTTGCCCGAGTCGTCAACGCTGGCAGCCGCGCTGCCGCCGGCGGCCACGCTGCCGGCGGCCGGCAGGTGCGCGGCGGCGGCGCGCCGCCCGAAGTCGAGGTGGGCCGCGGTCAGCTCGCCGCCGCGGGCCAGGATCATGGCGCGCTCGATGATGTTCTCCAGCTCGCGCACGTTGCCGGGCCAGCTGTACTCGCCGAGCCGGGCCAGCGCCTCGGGCGCGATCGCCACCGGCCGGGTCCCGGCCTGGCGGGCGAACTTGCTGACGAAGTGGTTGGCCAGCACCGGCAGGTCGGTCGGTCGGTCGCGCAGCGGCGGCAGGTTGATGGGGAAGACGTTGAGCCGGTAGTACAGGTCCTCGCGGAACTCGCCGTCCTCGATCATCTTCTCGAGGTCGCGGTTGGTGGCCGAGACCAGGCGCACGTCGACCTTGATGGTCTCGCTGCCGCCGACGCGCTCGAACTCGCGCTCCTGCAGGGTGCGCAGCAGCTTGATCTGCACCTCCATCGGCAGGTCGCCGACCTCGTCGAGGAACAGGGTGCCGCCGTCGGCCAGCTCGAACCGGCCAGGCCGGCGCGACGCGGCGCCGGTGAAGCTGCCCTTCTCGTGGCCGAACAGCTCGCTCTCGAGCACGCCCGGCGCCAGCGCCGCGCGGTTGACCCGCACGAACGGCTTGGCCTCGCGCGGCGAGTTGATGTGGATGGCGTGGGCGACCAGCTCCTTGCCGGTGCCGGTCTCGCCGCGTAGCAGCAC
>JAGPCO010000120.1 GCA_018058095.1 Kofleriaceae bacterium | reverse complement strand
AGCCCCCCATCGAAGGACAGCTAAGGACGGCTTCTATAGCCCGACAGGGGCCCGGCGAAAAGGCCGACGGACCCAAACTTGCGTAGCAATCTCATGCGGTTGGCACGGGATCGCGGCCCCCACGAGCGAGCCAGTCCCCATCCCGGACATTGGCCAGACCAGTGGCCGGCAACCACAGGAGTGGAGCCGTTTGACCCCGCCAGCCAGGTGCCCGAGATCCATGGTGTGCCGGGTGCGCCGGAGCGACGACGCGTCAGGCACAGGACGTGCTGAAGGGGCGGGGCATGAAGGCCGTCGCCATCCTCCTGTCTCTCGCCACCTCCCTCACCACCGTCGCCTGCGCGGTCGAGGACGACGCCGACCCCGAGGTCGGCGGGTACGAGGGCGTCGACTACGACGAGGACAACCCCGGCGCCAACCTCGAGGACGGCAAGATCGACGGCCCGGCCTACCGGGTGCCGACCAACCTGCCGACCCTGACCGCGCCCGAGATCATCGTCTCGCTCGATGGCCTGACCGTGCACCTGTTCGACCGCGACACCGGGTTCCAGGCCGTGTACCCGGCCGGCGTGGGGGTCAAAGGCAGCAGCGGCCGCAGCATCACCCCGACCGGGCACTTCGAGACCGGCGACGACCCCACCGACCGCTGGTGGTTCGTCGAGCGACGCTCGAGCCCGGCGTACTTCGCCGGCCTGCCGTTCCTGCGCCTGACCGCGCAGAACTCGGTCGGCGCCAACACCTACGCGCTGCACGGGCCCATCACCGACCGCCTCATCCGCGGCTACGTCTCGCACGGCTGCGTGCGTATGGCCCGGCAGGACATCATCGACCTGTTCTGGATGGTGCGGACCCACCCGTCCATCCCGGTCACCATCCAGAAGGAGGTCGAGCGCGACGAGGCGGGCCGGGTCGTCGACCTCGGCACCACGCCCGACCTGTACGAGGTCGGCGAGGACATCCGCTACGGCGCCTCGGTCGGCCCGCGCCCGTAGCCCGGCGCTCAGTAACCCGGCGGCGGGTAGTCGGCGCCGGCGGTCGGCTGCGGCGCCGCCTCGGTCGGCTCGGTCGGCAGGGGCTGCGGCGCGGCGGTGTGGCGCCAGCCGTTCCACTCGCCGGCGCGATCGCGGCTGTTGGTCCACCAGCGGCCGGCGAAGCGGGCGCCGCCCGGGTCGAACACCAGGTAGCCCTGGCCCACCAGCGGCGCCGGCACGTTGGGCTCCTGCCAGGTGAACTGCAGGACGTTGCCGTTGAGCATGCCGGCGAAGTAGCCGACCACGTCGGCGCCGCTGCGCTGGTACATCCAGACGCCCTGCACGTAGCCCGAGTTGGGGCCGCGACGGTCGTCCTCCTCGATCTTCACCGCGCCGAAGCTCGACTTCCACAGGCCGAGCGCGCTGGTGATGTTCATGCCCTGCGGCGGCGGCGGCGCCGGGGTTGGCGCCGTCGTGCTGGGCCGGGAGCCTGTCGACGAGGCCGAGGCGGCCGCGGCGGCGGCCAGGGCGAGGACCGTGGCAAGGCGGAGGGCGGAGGACCAGCGAGGGAGCAGCACGCCGGCAGCGTAGCCCGGATCGGCGACGGGTGTCACCGCCCGCTCCGCGCCGGCCTTGGGCCCGTGCGACCTGGCGCACGGTCGCTGGCAGCGGGGCGCGGGCCGCCCGGCCGGCCTGGTGGCCCAACCCCGGTCCCCGGGCCGTTGCCAACCCTGGCCGGGCCGGCTAGTGTCCGCCCGCTTGCGTCAGCCCGGCTGCCCGCAAGTGGGCCCATAGCTCAGTCGGTTAGAGCGGCCGGCTCATAACCGGTGGGTCCCAGGTTCAAACCCTGGTGGGCCCACGACCTGAAAAGAAGGACACTCCCCTTGAAGCACCAACTAGAGCTGCTCCTGCAAATGCAAACCTGTGACGGCAAGGTCCGGGAGCTCGAGGCGGAGATGACGAAGCTGCCGGCGCAGCTCGACACCTCGCGGCGCGACCTGGCCAAGCTCGAGGCGATGGTGGTGGCCGAGCGAGCCCAGCTCACCGAGACGCAGACCTGGCGCAAGGCGCAGGAGGCGGCGCTCGAGCGCGAGCAGGAGTCGTACAAGACCGCCAAGATCAAGCTCAACCAGGTCAAGAACAGCAAGGAGTACGCGGCGGCCAGCCGCGAGGTCGACAGCAAGAAGAAGTCGATCGCCGACCGCGAGGCCGAGCTCAAGAAGGTGGGCGAGGCGATGACCGCCTCGGCCACCAGCGCCGAGACCCACGGCAAGGACGTCGAGACCCTGCGCGCCCACCTGGCCGAGCAGGAGGCGGCGATCGCCGCCCAGCTGGTCGGCGTGCGCGAGCAGCACGAGGTGGCGGTGGCCGCACGCACCGCCCTGCGCGACCAGGTCGACAAGGCCCTGCTCAAGACCTACGACACCCTGTCGACCAAGCGCGGCTACGCCGTGGCCATGGTGGTCAAGGGCGTGTGCCGCGGCTGCCACGTCACGCTGCCGCCGCAGCTCAACAACATCCTGGCCCGCATGGTCTCGATCGAGAGCTGCCCGCGCTGCGGCCGCATCGTCTACCGCGAGGAGATGCTGGCGCCGCCGGTGACCGAGGGCGCGGGCGAGCCGCCCGCCCCGACCGCGGGCTGACCCATCCGGAGGTCGACGTCTACGTCGACGTCGACGTTGAGGTTCACGTCGACGTCGACCGTGGCCCCCGCCGGCGACGGCGACGTACACGTCCATCCCACCGTCTGACGCGGCAGGGCCAGGGCGCCCGCCGCGCCGCAGCGGCAGCCCCGCCTGCTCAGTTCTCGACGAAGGCCTTGAGGCGCTTGGCCCGCGACGGGTGCTTGAGCTTGCGCAGGGCCTTGGCCTCGATCTGGCGGATGCGCTCGCGCGTCACCTCGAAGTCCTGGCCCACCTCCTCGAGGGTGTGGTCCGACTTCTCGCCGATGCCAAAGCGCATGCGCAGCACCTTCTCCTCACGCGGGGTCAGGGTCGCCAGCACCTTGCGGGTCTGGTCGGCCAGGCTGACCGAGATGACCGACTCCGACGGCGAGGCGATGCTCTTGTCCTCGATGAAGTCGCCCAGGTGCGAGTCCTCCTCCTCGCCGATCGGGGTCTCGAGCGAGATGGGCTCCTTGGCGATCTTGAGGACCTTGCGCACCTTGTCGAGCGGCAGCTCCATGCGCTCGGCGATCTCCTCGGGCGTCGGCTCGCGACCCAGCTCCTGCACCAGGTAGCGGCTGGTGCGGACCAGCTTGTTGATCGTCTCGATCATGTGGACCGGGATGCGGATGGTCCGGGCCTGGTCGGCGATGGCGCGGGTGATGGCCTGGCGGATCCACCAGGTCGCGTAGGTCGAGAACTTGTAGCCGCGCTTGTACTCGAACTTGTCGACCGCCTTCATCAGGCCGATGTTCCCCTCCTGGATCAGGTCGAGGAACTGCAGGCCGCGGTTGGTGTACTTCTTGGCGATCGACACGACCAGGCGCAGGTTGGCCTCGACCAGCTCGCTCTTGGCCCGGTCGGCCATGCGCTCGCCCTCGTGCAGGTCGCGGTAGGTCGAGCGCAGGTCGGGCGCGGTGGTGCGGGCCTCCGCCTCGATGGCGACGATCTTGCGCCCAGCCGTCTTGATCTGCTCCTCCATCTCCTCGAAGTCGGCGATGGTGAGCATCGTCTTCTTGCCGATGGCGCGGACCTTGGCCGACGACGCCCGCATCTCGCGCAGGGTCTTGCGCAGCTCGCTGGCGTCCATGCCGGCCCGGCGCTCGCACTCGCGCACCTCGAGCTCGGCCTTGTCGAGCTTGACGATGAGGTTCTTGAGCTGGGCGACGATGCGGTCGACCGTGGGCTTGTTGAGGCGGAGGTCGGACAGGGCCACGAACATCTGCGCGCGGTGCTCGCGGATGCCCTCCTTGACCTTCTTCTTCTTGGCCTCGCTGCTGTCGGTGCGATCGATCAGCTTCTCCTCGAGCTTCTCGGTGTCGCGCTGCAGCTTGCGGACCTTGTCGATGATCCGGCACACGCGGTCGACGTGGAACTGCTCGTTGAAGTCGGCCTCGTCCTCGTCGATGTCCTTGATGACGTCCTTGACCCGGACCTTGCCGCGGCGCAGGCGCTCGCCGATCTCGAGCAGCTCCTCGACGGCGACCGACGAGTTGAGCACGGCCTGGAGCATCTTGCGCTCGCCGTCCTCGATGCGCTTGGCGATCTCGACCTCGCCCTCGCGGGTGAGCAGCGAGACCGAGCCCATCTTGCGCAGGTACATGCGGACCGGATCCGAGGTCCGGGTCAGCGCGTACTCCTCGTCCTCGTCGATCTCGTCTTCCTTCTCCTTGTCGAGGTCGAGCTTGGGCCCGCCCTCGACCGGGTCGCCCGGGCGGCGCGCGCCGGCGTCGACGACCTCGATGCCCTGCTCGCCCAGGGCCGACAGCCAGCCGTCGATCTGGTCGGTCGACACCACGTCCTCGGGCATGGCGTCGTTGACCTCGTCGTAGGTCAAGAAGCCCTTGCTCTTGCCGAGCTCGATGAGCTTGGCCCGGGCCTTGTCGGTGTCGGGCCCATTCTTGCCCTTGCCACGCCGGGTCTCGGCCTCCATGGCCGCCGCCGCCGCCGCGTCGGCCTCGGACGCGGCCGAGCGCCGCGGCTTGCCGAGCTCGCCGTCGTCGTCGTCCTCGCCGGGCGCCACCGCCACGAAGTTGCCGAGCTCGCCGTCGTCGTCGCCGTAGCCCTCACCGCCGGCGCGGCCCTTGCCGGCCTTGCCCGGCTTGCCGGCCTTGCCCGGCTTGCCCGGCTCCGCGCCCTTGGCCGCGGGCTTGGCCGCCTTGGTCGGCGCCCCGTCCTTGGCCTTGGCGACCGCCTTGTCCTTCTCAGGCTTGTCGGACTTGTCGGCCTTGGCGTCGGCCTTGGCGGGCTTGCTGGGCGGCTTGGTCTTCGCTGCGGTACGGGCCATGACTAGTCTGCCTGCTTTCGGGTTGCCGCTGTGCGTGTCGCGATGATCTGGTTGCTGAGGTCGCGGGCCAGGGCGTGGTCGCCCTGGCGCTTGGCCTCGGCGAGGCGCGCGTTGAGTTCTGCC
Source organism: Kofleriaceae bacterium (assembly GCA_018058095.1). Lineage (GTDB taxonomy): Bacteria > Myxococcota_A > Polyangia > Haliangiales > Haliangiaceae > JABFXX01. The sequence goes on along the minus strand of JAGPCO010000120.1, from coordinate 18,160 downwards.
AGCTGGCCGCCGAACGTCGAGGTGCCAGATCGGGTCGCCAGCTCTTCGAGGTTGCGCACCAGCCCGGCCAGCCGGGGCTCGGGGTCGGTCTCGCTGGCGTACTTTCCGGACAGCACGTCTTTCACAGATTTCTCGGGCAACAGGCGGGGAACGGCGTCATAGAACGAGGTCCCGGCCCGAGCGGCGGAACATATGTCGCGAAGGCGAGCGTCCGTCAAGAGCGAAAAAGCCTTGTCTGCCTGGGCGCTTGAAAGAAGTTTGGGGTGATCGGCCAGGAGCGCGACGATCTCCACCTCGTGCGCCGGCGGCACCGGGCCGGTGACCGCGGCCGGCAGCGGCCCGCGCGGCGCCCCGCCCTGGCCCTGGCGGCCGTCGCCGGGCCCGTGGGCCGGGGCGGGCCGGGCCAGCGCCCGGGTCACCACCCCGATATCCAGCCCCATCGCGTCGGCCAAGGTGCCGGCAATTAGGTCACGCTTGGTCGCGTCGGCAACTTTTGCGACCAGGCGGGCTGCGTCGGCCAGGGCCCGGGCCCGGGCGTCGGTGTTGGCCCGCGCCCGCGCCCACACCTCGTAGGCGAAGAACTCGATGCCGCCGCGGGCCCGGTCGATGGCCTCGGCCAGCACCTCGGCCCCACCGCCGGCGACCAGCTGGTCGGGATCGACCCCGTCCGACAGCGGCCCGGCCCCGCGCGACCGGCCGTGCCCGGGGCGGGCCGCGACCAGCGTCTCGATGTCGGCCTCGGCGCACACCTGCAGCGCGTGCATGGTCGCGGCGTAGCCGGCCTTGTCGCCGTCGTACAAGAGGACCACCCGGTCGGTCAGGCGGCGCAGCAGCTCGACCTGCTCGAGGGTCAGCGCCGTGCCGAGCGGGGCGATGACCTCGGTGAAGCCGGCCTGGTGCAGGGTGATGACGTCGAAGTTGCCCTCGACCAGCACCGCGCGCCGCTTGCTGGCCATGGCCTCGCGCGCCTGGGCCAGCCCGAACAGCAGCCGGCTCTTCTTGTAGACCGTCGACTCCGGGCTGTTGATGTACTTGGGCGCCTCGCCGTCGCCGCGGGCCGGGCTGGGCGGCGCCCCGGCCGGCGGGTCGACGACCCGGGCCGAGAAGCCGACGACCTCACCGCCGGGGACGATGACCGGGCAGACCAGGCGCTCGCGGTAGCGATCGTAGAAGCCGCCGGCGCGCGGCTGGCGGGCGATGAGGCCGAGCTTGACCGCCAGCTCGAGGTCGCACCGGCGCGCGGTCAGGTGATCGACCAGGAGGTGCCAGTCGGCCGGGGCGTAGCCGAGCTGGAAGCGGTCGCGGATGGCGTCGCCGACGCCGCGCTTGGCCAGGTAGGCCCGCCCGGGGCCGCCGCGCTCCGGGTGCGCCAGCACCTCGCGGAAGAAGTCGGTCGCGACCCGGTTGAGGTCGAGCATGGCGGCGCGCTCGCCGCGGGCCCGGCGCAGCTCGGGCGACTCCTGCACCTCGGGCAAGACGATGCCGGCCCGCGCCGCCAGCTGCTCGGCCGCCTCGTGGAAGGTCTTGCCGCCGTACTCCATCACGAAGGTGAAGGCGTCGCCCTTCTTGTGGCAGCCGAAGCAGTAGAAGAAGCCCTTGTCGGGGGTGACGTTGAACGACGGCGTCTTCTCGCCGTGGAACGGGCACAGGCCCTTCCAGTTGCGGCCGGCCTTGCGCAGCTGGACGTGCTCGCCGATGACCGCGACGATGTCGACGCGGGCCCGGATCTCGGCGATGACGTCGTCGGGGATCATCGGGCCGCGGCGGCACCCGGCCGCGGCCGCGCCGCGTGCTTGGTCGGGCGCGACGCGTCGACCAGCATCCACACCACCAGGACCAGGGCCGCCGCGATCCACAGGCCGAGCAGGCCCTGGATGGCGCGCGTGGTGCCGGCGGCGTAGACCGGCCCGTGATCCTCGTGGCCGAGGTCGTGGCGGTGCTTCTTGCGCGGGGCGTCGCTGGAACCGGCGTCGGCGCTCATCGTCGGGACCTTGCCGTGCCTTCGCCAGGCGGTCAAGCGCGGCGCCGACGCGCCGATCCTGCGCCGATCCGGGCGCCGATCCGGGTGCCGGCAGGAGGTGGGCGCGGGCGCTGGGCCGGGTCGACGCGCCCTGATACGCTCGCCGCCGGGATGCCGAAGCTGGGGACCATGCTGGTCAAGGCGGGCGTGATCTCGTCGGCCCAGCTGGACGAGGCCGTGCGGGCCCAGGTGTTCTGGGGCGCGCGTCTGGGCACCAACCTGGTCGAGCTCGAGCACCTCGATCTCGACACCCTGGCCCGGTTCCTGGGTCGCCAGCACCAGCTGGTGGCGGTGCTGGGCAAGGACTTCGACGGCCTCGATCCCGACCTCGCGGCCCGCCTCCCGGTCGAGCTCGCCGCCACCCACAAGGTCGTGCCGATCGGCGTGCTGGTCGGCGAGCCGCGCCGGGTCGCGCTGGCGTCCATCGATCCGCTCGGGCCGGGTGCGCAGCAGGCGGTGGCGGCGGCGCTCGGGGTCGAGCTGCCGCAGCTGGCGCTCGGCATCGCCGGTGAGCTGCGCATCCACTACCAGCTCGAGCGGGTGTACGGGCTCGAGCGCGACGCCCGCTTCCTGCGGGTGCGGCGCGCGCCCAGCCCGCAGGTCATCGCCCCGCCGATGGTGGTGGCCGAGGACTTCGACGTCGAGAGCGCGGTCGACATCCAGATCGACGTCGACCTCACCCCGGTCGAGGCCGAGCCATCACGCCGCGCCGCCACCCCGCCCATCGTCGGCCCGGCGACCGACGCCGGCGCCGAGCTCGACCCGCCCACCTTCGAGCTCGAGCCGAGTGACGGCCAGGTCGTCGAGCCGGCGGTCGAGTCGCCCAGCGACCGGCGCCGCTTCGTGCGGACCCTGACCGACGAGCCGCGCGGCGAGACGCTCGGGCGCATCGCGGTCACCAAGCGCCGGGTCGCGCTGGCCGAGAGCAGCGCGCAGCCGGCCTCGGTCGAGGAGGCGCTGCGCGCGATCCGGCGCGGGGTCGGCCGCGACATCGTCGGCGATCGCGCGGTCCGGCTGCTGGCCCGCTTCGGCGCCGGCGATCTGGGCGCGTACGGTCTGCTGGTCGTGCGCGGCGAGGTGGCGATGGCCTGGAAGGGCGAGATCGCCGGCGGCGCCGCGTTCGAGGCCATCGCCGTGCCGCTGACCGAGCCGTCGCTGCTGGTCGGCCCGGCCCAGGCGCGGACGGTCGACACCGATGATCCGCGCCTGGTCGACCTCGACCACCGCCTGCTGGCGGCCACCGGCGGCAGCGCCGCCCGCTACGTCGTCGTCGCCCCGGTCACGATCGGCGAGCACACGCTGTGCTTCGTGTACGGCCACGGCGACGGCGACCCCGTCGCGGCCGAGCAGCTGGTCACGGCGGTGGCCGGCGCGGTCGCGGTCGCGCTGGTGCGGCTGATCCGCGCCGCCCAGCGCTGACGCCGAGGGGGCGGCGATCGGCGTCGGCCTCGGTCGGCCCGGTGGGGGCTACTGCGTGGTGAAGGCGCGCGACGGGCTGGTCGTCAGCGTGTGCGGCGGGCCGGCGAAGTCGGTCGTGATCACCGGCTCGAGGCCGTCGCCGCTGACGGCGGCGTCCATCGACGCGTGGGGGCCGTACCCGTTCACCTGCCACTGGAAGCTCTGGTTGGGCGGGATGGGCGCCTCCGGCACGCTGGGGATGGCGCCGGTGGTGGCGCGGGTGAACACCAGGTACGCCGCGCGCGCGGTGCCGGTGGTGGTGGTCGTGCGCACCGCCAGCTCGTAGATCGTGTCGGGCACGGCCGACCAGGCGAACGAGGTGGCGGCGGTCACGGCGGTGGCCCCGGCGGCCGGCGCCGACAGCACCGACGGTGGCGGCAGGGTCCGGGCGACGTCGTAGCTGCCGCCGCTGGTGGGATCGAGCGGGTGCACCAGCGCGGTCGTGGCGCCGCCACTGGCGCTGAGGGCGTGCAGGGCGCTCTTGCCGACCGGCAGGACCGGCACGCTGGCCACCGCGTTGGTCGTCGAGGTCGCCTCCCACAGCGGCACGAACGTGGTCGACAGCTCCTGGGTCAGCGTCAGGTCGGGGCGGGGGAAGCCCATCGGCACCGCGATGGCGCCGGAGATCGAGCCCTGCGCGACCGGGGCGAGGGTGAGGTTGACGGTGTTGTTGGTCGCCGCGATCCACTGCGTCGGGCCGACGTCGTCATAGCCCTCGAAGAGCATCGGCGCGCCGCTGGCCCGGCGGGTGAACTGCAGCGCGTACAGCGTGCCCATGTGGGTGCCGGCTGCCGGCGACCAGCGCACCGACATGGAGTACGGGCTGGCGGCCGGCGTGTCCTGGATCGAGCCCGAATCGGTCACCAGCAGCATCGACGTGGTCGGGCTGCCGCCGGAGCGGGTCCCCCGGACGGTGGCGTTGCTGTTGTTCAGGAGCGTCAGCGTGAAGGTGGCCGCGGCGTCGGCGATCGGCGTCGGCGAGGTCAGGTCGTCGTAGTAGTAGACGGTCCGGGTCGGGCTGACGGACAGGCCGCCGTCGGCCACCGTGTACAGGTCGTACGGCGGGGTCACGTCGGTGAAGGTGAAGTTGCCGGTGGCGTTGGAGGTCGTGGTGCCCTTGCCGACGAGGCCGACGGTGACGCCGGCGCGCGCGCCGCGCACGGTGCCGGCCACGGTGACGGTCGCGGTGGTGATGGCCACGGTCGCCGTCCGCTCCCGGGTGCCGTCAGTGCCGGCCAGGGTCACGCTGCCGCTGGTCGGGGCGCTCGCGCCGGCGACCGCGAAGGTCACCACCACCGTGCTGGTGCCGGCCGGGACCGGGTTGGTCTCGAAGCTGGCGGTGACCGACGTCGGCAGGTCGCGCGCCGACAGGGTGACGTCGCCGACCCCGGCGCCGCGATCGACGGTGAGGACCACGGTGGCCTGGCCGCCGATGGGGATGCTGAGCGAGGTCGGCGCGGCGCGCAGGGTGAAGTCCCCGGCGCCGGCGTCGACCGCCCCGGCGCCATCCCCGCCGGCGTCGGCGGTGCCGCTGACGCTGCCGCAGGCGAGCGAGGCGAGGAACGCGAGGCAGGCGGGCAGGGCCCAGGAGGTGCGAGGCGACATGGCTCCACGCTACCACCAGGTCGGCCGCGCCGGCGCGGCGCGACGCGGTCGGGGGCCGCCCGGCCCGGCCGGTGTGGCCGGGCTCACGCCACGGTGACGTCGGCGCAGCGGTACACGTCCTGGATGGCGTGCAGCAGGGCCACGCCGTCCTTGAGCGGCTTCTGGAACGCCTTGCGGCCGGCGATGAGGCCCATGCCGCCGGCGCGCTTGTTGATGACCGCGGTGGCCACCGCGTCCTGCAGGTCGTTGCTGCCCGAGGCGCCGCCGCTGTTGATGAGCCCGACCCGGCCCATGTAGCAGCTCATCACCTGGTAGCGGGTGCGGTCGATCACGTGGTCGCCGCTGAGGTCGGTGTAGACCTTCTTGTGGGTCTTGCCCAGGCCCTTGAGGGCGGGGTCGTTGTAGCCGCCGTCGGTCTCCGGCAGCTTCTGCTTGATGATGTCGGCCTGGATCGTGACGCCGAGGTGGTTGGCCTGGCCGGTCAGGTCGGCCGCGACGTTGTAGTCGGCCCGCTCGGTCTTGAACGCGCTGTTGCGCACGTAACACCACAGGACGGTGTACAGGCCGAGCCGGTGCGCCTCGGCGAAGGCCTCGGCGATCTCGAGCAGCTGCCGGCGCGACTCGGGCGAACCCCAGTACACGGTGGCGCCGATGCCGGCCGCGCCCATGTCGGCGCACTGCTGGACCGTGCCGTACAGCGTCTGGTCGTAGGTGTTGGGGTACGACAGCAGCTCGTTGTGGTTGATCTTGACGATGAACGGGATGCGATGGGCCCAGCGCCGGGCCACCATGCCGAGCACGCCGAAGGTCGACGCCACCGCGTTGCAGCCGCCCTCGACGGCGAGGCGGACGATGTTGTCGGGGTCGAACATGTCGGGGTTGGGCGCGAACGAGGCCCCGGCCGAGTGCTCGATGCCCTGGTCGACCGGCAGGATCGACAGGTAGCCGGTGCCGCCGAGGCGCCCGGTGTCGTAGGTCCGTTGCAGCGCGCTCATGACCCGGATGCTGCGGTCGGTCAGCGCGAACACGTCGTCGACGTAGCGCGGGCCGGGCAAGTGCAGGCGGGCGGCGGGCACCTTGCAGGTGTGCTCGAGCAGGCCGGCCTGCTCGCCGAGGATCTCGCGGATACGACCGATGTCGGAAGCCATGGCCGTGGTTGTAAGCGCCGCGCCAGGGCTGGCGCAAGCGGCCATGCCGGCGACGCGCCTTGCCGGTTGCACCCGGGCCGGGAACCTCTGTACAACCCATCCCACGGTTCGCCCAGGGAGGTCGTCATGGCTCAGTCGCTTCGTAATGGCTTCGTGATGTTCGCCGCGCTCACCAGCGCCGGCCTGGCCGCCTGTGGCGGTGACGATGGTAGTGGTGGCCCCGACGCCACCACCGTGGTCAACCCGGTGCTCAAGGCCTACCGCGAGACCGGCGATCAGGTGTTCGAGGAGCGCCCGCTCAACACGTCGTGCCTGGGCACCCCGACCGCCGACATGGCGTCGACGGTGGAGATCACCCTCAACACCAAGGTGACCGACTTCCAGGAGGAAGACGGCGTCCCCGGCGCCACCGTCGGCGTGTTCGACGGCTTCGACTACATGAACCCGGTCGCCACCGGCACCGCCAGCTCGGCCGCCGGCATGGAGGGCGACATCTCGCTGGTCATCCCGGCCGGGCGTCGGCGCTTCGGCTTCCGCATGCAGGCCGAGGACTGGTTCGACACCCTGCTGCTGTTCCAGTACCTCGACCCGGCGATGGCGACGCAGACCTCGCCGGCCACCATCAGCCCAGTGTCGCAGACCACCGGCCTGGCCCTGCCGGCCCTGGTCGGGGTCACCCGCAGCCCGGGCACCGGCATCCTCGCCGGCGCCATCCGCGACTGCGACAAGAACGAGATCGCCGGCTTCACCGCCACCGTCAGCTCGGTGTCCGGCCAGAAGATGCCGATCGCCGGCGCCCGCACCTTCTACTTCGGGCCGAACGGCCTGCCCGCCCGCAACAACGTCGAGCCGATCGGCAGCGAGAACGGGCTGTTCGCGGTGCTCGAGCTGCCGCCGACGCCGACCGCCTTCATCCAGACCTGGGGCTACCTCAACCAGGCCGACGCCGACGCTGGGCGCGAGACGCTGCTGTCCGAGCTGCAGGTCCCGGTCGTGGCCGATCTGGTCATCACCGGCAGCTACGAGCTGCAGCGGACCGGCAACTGATCGCGTCCCTGTCCGTGTCCGTCCGTCTCTGATCGCCTCTGCTCGCCGATCGCGTCCAGGAGAAGCCCATGACCCGCGTCACCCGTCCTGCCGCGGTCGCCGCGGCCCTGGCCAGCGCCGCGCTGGCCGCGCCGTCGACCGCCCGCGCCGACCTCACCGAGCTCAAGTGGGCCACCGAGGGGTACCTGCGCACCCGCACCATGCTGCTGACCAACCTGGCGCCGCAGGACCGGTTCACCTCGACCTACCCGCCGGCCCCCGACAACGACCAGACCGTGGTCGTGCCCGACATCCGGCAGACCTCGTACATCGTCAGCCGGTTCCGGCTGATGCCGTCGCTGTCGTACGGCAAGGTCGCCAAGCTCAACTTCCAGCTCGACGGCTTCGACGACGTCGTGTGGGGCGACAACAACGGCGTGTCGGCCGCGCCGCTGTTCGCGACCGACACCAGCAACCAGCCGCTGTTCGGCGGCGAGCCGGGCGCGTCGATCAACCTCAAGCGGGCGTGGATGGAGTTCGCGGTGCCGGTCGGCCTGATGCGCGTCGGCCGCATGCCGTCGCACTGGGGCATGGGCCTGCTCGCCAACGGCGGCGGCACCGCCAACCTCGACCCGACCACGCCGGTCGGCGAGCCGCCGCGCAAGGCGCTCGATCACTTCACGAGCGAGGACTTCGGCGACAAGCACTTCGGGTCGACCGCCGACCGCATCCTGTTCATCACCAAGCCGCTGGCGATCTACCGCACCGCCAAGAAGATCCCCAAGGTCGACTCCAACTTCATCCTCGGCTACGCGTTCGGCAAGCTGTCGGAGGCGCCGCTGCTGCCGTACGAGCCGTTCGAGCGCAAGTTCCGGCCGTTCGGGCAGCAAGGCTTCCTGTCGCGCGGCGGGTCCGACGACGTCAACGAGCACGTCTTCCTCGCCGTGTACAACAACCCCGACTTCGAGCGGGTGGCCTACACCGACGAGCTGCGGGTCGGCACGTACATCGTCATGCGCACCGCGCGGGAGGGCTCGACCTTCCCGAGCGACCTCGACCCGACCGCCGGCTGTGGCACGTTCGAGGGCGCGCCGGTGCCGTGTGTCGACACCGGCTCGCGCGTCGGCATCTTCGACGTGTGGTGGCGGGCCCGGGTCGGCCCGTACTTCACCGAGGGCGAGGCCTACCAGATCCTGGGCTCCACCTTCGGCGGCATCCCGTTCCCCAGCCGCAACGTCAAGAAGAAGGCCAGCATCAACGCCGGCGTGGCCCGCGTCGGCTACCTGACCAAGGCCGCCGACGGCATCCTCGAGCTCGGTCACGCCTCGGGCGACGACAACCTGTCGGACGAGCGCTTCACCCAGCGGCCGATGCACCCCGACTTCAACGTCGGCCTCATCCTGTTCGAGGAGACCCTGCGCGAGCTGAGCGCGCGCACCTACGGCATCCCGTTCTTCTCCGAGCAGAACCCCAACGGCGCCAGCAGCTTCTTCTCCAACGGCGGCGTCATCAACGCCAACTACGTCAACCTTCGTGGCCGGCTGCGGCCCGACCAGCTCGGCGCCGGCAGCTCGGCGCTGGCCACCGGCGGCAAGGACGGCAAGCTCGGCCTGCGCTCGCTCATCAAGGGCTTCGAGCTGACCGGCGGCCTGCTGGTCGCGTTCGTCGACAAGCTGGCGGTCGACGGCGTCGCCATGTTCTACGAGGGCGCGGCCAACGACCAGGGCCAGACCGGCGGCGCCAAGCACCTCGGCACCGAGGTCGACCTCGGCGTGCGCACCAACTTCGGCGGGCACATGCGGTTCTCGCTCGAGACCGGCTACCTGCGGTTCGGCAAGGCGCTCAAGAGCCGGCTGACCAACGCCGACAGCTCGTTCACGCTGCAGTCGTCCATCGCCTTCGTGTGGTGAGCGGCGGGTGAGCGGCCAGGCGGCCAGCCCTGCGCCGGGCGACGAGGGCCCGCGCCGGCGCGCCGGGCGCACGGCGCTCGCGGCCTGGGCCATCGTCGCCGCGCTGGTGGCCGGCCTGGTCCACGTCAACGTCACGCTGCCGGCCATCGGCCACCTCGGCAGCGCGCTGGTCGCGCTGCTGTTCCTGTACGTGCCGATGTGGATCGGCCGGAGCCGCGGCGAGGACCTCGTCGACTACGGCCTGGTGGCGGCCCCGGTCGGGCGCGGCCTGATCATCGCCACGGTGGCGTGGTTCGTCATCTTCCCGCTGTTCGTCGTCGGTTACTTCGCGTTCTACGAGGTCGCGTGCAAGACCGATCTGCTGGCCCAGCTGGTCCCGCCCGGCATGTGCCGGCGCTACGGCGGCCTCGACGCCCTGCACGCGCCGGCCCTGACCTGGAAGCTGGCCGAGTTCTGTGCGGTCCAGCTCGTCGTCGTCGCGCTGCCCGAGGAGCTGTTCTTCCGCGGCTTCCTGCTCCGCCTGCTCGAGCAACGGTGGCCGCCGCGTCGGCGCGTGCTGGGGGGCGGCGTCGGGCTGGCCCTGGTGGTGTCGGCCGCCGCGTTCGCGCTCATCCACCTGCCCAAGGACGGCGACCCGCGCGCGCTGGCCACGTTCTTCCCCGGCCTCCTGTTCGGCTGGATGCGCAGCGCGACCGGCTCGATCCTGGCCTCGACCCTGACCCACGCCGGCTCGAACATCCTGGTCCGCCTGCTCGACCTGTCCGCCATGCGCTGAGGCGGGGGCGCCCAGGTCGGGCCGGCGAGGGCTACGGCCGCGCCACCTTGGTGAACTTGAGCGTCATGCGGTCGCTCTCGCCGATGCCGGCGTAGCGCGCCTTGGTCGCCTCACCTTCGGCGAAGTTGGGAGGCAGCGTCCACACGCCCTTGGGGTAGTCCTTGCTGTCTGACGGGTTGGCGTTGACCTCCGACGAGGCGACCAGCTTGAATCCAGCCGCCTCGACCCGGGCGATGACCCACGCCTCGGCCAGGTAGCCCGAGTCGGCGGTGTCCTCGCCCTTGCTGCCCGGCTTGCTGCGGTGGGCGACCAGGCCGAACGTGCCGCTCTCGGCGAGGGCGTCGTGGATGGCGGCCAGGTAGGCGTCGAGCGTGCCGCGTCGCTGCCAGTTGTGCATCTCGCGGATCGCCAGGACGTGTGAGGCCAGGCCGGGTGGGCCGAGCGTGAACGGCGGGGCGGCGACGGTCGCGCGCGTGACCTTGGCAAACAGCTTCGACTTGGCCAGGAACGCGTCGAGGCTCTTGCCATACGCAGTCGCCATCTTGTCCATCGGGCCGCCGGCGTCGGGGCCGGCCACGCCGTACCCGCCCTGCGCCGCCAGCAGCGGCGCCAGCAGCTCGGTGTACCAGCCGCCGCCAGCGCCGACCTCGATCACCGTCGACGTCGGTGTGACGCCGAAGAACGTCAGCGTCTCGAGCGGGTGGCGCCAGGCGTCGCGCTCGGCGTTCCCGGGCTCGCGGTGTGGGCTGGCCAGGATCGTGGTGAGCGCTTCGGTCGTGTCCTTCCACCGGCGCTCGGCCAGCTGCAGGGCGGCGGTCTCGAGCTCGGGCGTCCAGCGCGCCCGCTCCTTGGCGTCGGCCTCCTCGTTGCGGGCGATGGCCGCCGCCACGCGCTCGGCCTCGGTCGGGGCAGCGTCGGTGGTCGGCGCCGGCGCCGTCGCTGGTGCGGCGGTGGGGGGCGCGGCCTCCTTCTTGCCGCACCCGGCGACGAGGGTGGTGAACGTGAACAGCGTCGCGGCGAGGGGGGCTCGGAGGATCATGTTCGTGTGTAGGACGGCCTCGGCCGATCGTCGAGCGCAGGTGGGTCGATTTCTGCGGTGGGGGACTCGGTGCTAGCCTGCGCGCTGTCATGTCGCTGCGCCCGGCCGCGCTGTTCGATCTCGATCGCACCGTGCTGCGCATCGACACCGGCACGTCGTGGCTGCGGTACCAGCACCGGCGCGGCCACACCTCGACGCTGGGCCTGGCCCGGGCCGCGTACTGGAGCCTGCTCTACAAGATGGCCTGGCTCGACATGGAGGCGCTGGCGACCCGGCTGGTGGCCGACGTCGCCGGCGACGACGAGGCCGAGATGCGGGCGCACGCCCGGCGCTGGTTCGACACCGACGTGGCGCACGAGGTCGCGCCCTCGGCCTATCGCGCCATCGCCCGCCATCGCGCCGCCGGCGACGTGCTGGCGCTGGCGACCGGCTCGACCCAGTACGCGGCCGAGCCGGCCGCGGCCCTGCTCGGCATCGACCACGCGTTGTGCTCGCGCCTGGAGATCGAGGCCGGCCGGTTCACCGGCCGCCTGGCCGCGCTGTGTTTCGGCCGGCACAAGGTGACCCTGGCCGAGCGCTTCGCCGCCGATCACGGCGTCGACCTGGCGCGTTCGACGTTCTACACCGACAGCATCAACGACCTGCCGCTGCTCGAGCGGGTCGGGCGCCGCGTCGTCGTCAACCCGGATCCCAAGCTGGCCGTGCTGGCGCGTCGGCGCGGCTGGCAGATCGAGCGCTGGGCCTAGCAGGACGCTGACAAGCGCGGGCCAGCGTTTCTCAGCGGCCTGCCAGCAGGCTGCTGAAGAACCCGTGCCGGCGGCTCCTGCCGACGGGACGGGCTCCGTGTTTCAGCAGGCTGCGAGATCGAAAATGCCTGGCAGGATGCTTCTTCAGCATCCTGCTAGCGCACGACGTAGCTGAGCCGGACCTCGTAGCCGCTGACGTCGCCGGTGGTGCCGGCGCTCTGGGTCCGACCGACCAGGGCCTTCTGCACACACGCCTCGACCTTGGCCGCGTCGACGCCGCTGGCGCCGGCCAGGTCGACCTTGGCCCCGGTCACGGTCATCGTGCCGCCCTTGATGTCGCCGGTGGTGGTGACCTTGAGCCGGCCCGGCGCGCCGCCGGCGCCGGTCGCGCCGGCCACACACGGCATGACCAGCGGCCTCACGTCGGCGTGGTAGGCCGAGGTCACGGTCGGCGCCAGCTGCGGCCCCGGATCGATCGCCTCGCCCGGCGGCAGCTCGGCGGTGCCGCCCGAGCCCTGGCGGTGATCGACCACCACCGGGGGCGCGGTCGGGTCGTCGGGGCTCGGCAGGGACGGCCCGGTGCCGGTCGGCGCGGTCCCGCCGGCGGGCAGGCTCGGCCCCGGCCGCGGCGCCGTGCTGGTCGTCGGCCCGGGGGCGCTCCCGGGGCCCGGCTCGGCGGCCGGGGTCGGGTCCGGGGCGGACCGGAGCAGGAACCAGGCGGCCACGCCCGCGAGCAGGGCGACGACGGCGACGCCGACGAGCTTCATGCCAGGGGTTCTAGCACGACCTCGCCGGCGATGACCCGGCGCACCTGGCCGCCGACGTCGACCCGCAGCGCGCCGTCGCGATCGAGCCCGAGCGCGGTGCCGACCGGCGCGCCGGCCTCGCCGACCAGCCGGACCCGCGCCGCCGGGACCATGCGCGCCTCCCACGCCGCGGTCAGGGTGTCGGCGCCGCCGGCCACGGTGCGGTCGATCCAGTGCTCGAGGTGCGGCAGCAGCCGCTCGAGCACGGCCGACGGTGGGTAGGTCACGCCGGTCAGGGCCGCCAGCGTGGTCGCCTGCGCCGCCAGCTCGGGCGGCAACCCGCCATCGAGGTCGAGGCCGATGCCGACGATGATGGCGTCGATGCGTGGGCCACTCGACTGCGCCTCGACCAGCACGCCGGCCAGCTTGCGCCCGGCCAGTGCGTGGTCGGCGGCGACGACGACGTCGTTGGGCCACTTGAGCGCGACCGGCGCCGCCAGCGCGCGCAGCGTGTCGTGCACGGCGATGCCGACCGCCAGCGTCACCGGTGGCACGTCGACCGAGCGCAGCGGCAGGCGCAGCACGGCCGACAGGTACAGGCCGCCGGGCGGCGAGGCCCAGACCCGACCGAGCCGGCCGCGCCCGGCGTGCTGTACCGCGGCGGTGACGATCGTGCCGTGGCTGGCGCCGGCCCGGGCCAGCCGGGCCGCCTCGTCGTTGGTCGAGCCGCACGCGTCCAGGGTGATGCGCTGCCGGCCGAGCCAGGTCGCGCCGTCGCCGCCGATCGCGCCGCCGGGGCGGCGCGCCTCGGCCGCCGGCGGCACCACCTCACCCGCGCTCACGGCTGGCCCGGCGGGCGGAAGTCGAGGCCGATGTCGACCGCCGGCGCCGAGTGCGTCAGCGCGCCGACCGAGATGAGGTCGGCCCCGGCCTCGGCGTAGGCGCGGATGGTGTCGAGCGTGACGCCGCCCGACACCTCGACCCGCACGCCGCGGGCGTGGGCGGCGGCGGCGCAGGTCCGGACCAGCGCCGGGCTCATGTTGTCGAGCAGCACGATCTCGGCGCCGGCGGCCAGCGCCTCGGCCAGCTCGGCCTCGGTCGTGACCTCGACCTCGATGCGCAGCGGGTGCGGCGCGCCGGCTCGGGCCCGCGTCACCGCGGCCGTGACCGAGCCGGCGGCGACGATGTGGTTGTCCTTGATGAGGATGCCGGAGCCGAGATCGAAGCGGTGGTTGCCGCAACCGCCGGCCAGGACCGCGGCCTTCTCGAGCACGCGGAAGCCCGGCGTGGTCTTGCGGGTGTCGACCACTCGCGCCGCCGTGCCAGCCACCGCGTCGGCGTAGCGCCGGGCCAGGGTCGCCACCCCCGACAGGCGCTGCACGAAGTTGAGCGCGGTCCGCTCCGCCGCCAGCACGCTGTCGGCCGGGCCGCGGGCGGTGACGATGAGGTCGCCCGGGCCCAGCCGCTGGCCGTCGGTCGCCCGCACCTCGACCTCGATGGTCGGATCGACCGAGGTGAACACCGCCACCGCCAGGTCGATCCCGAACACGGTCAGGTCGCGCCGGGCGTTCATGTCGGCCACCGCCACCGCGCCAGTGCCGGTCACGGTGCAGCTGGTGGTCACGTCGCCGCGTCCGAGGTCCTCGTCGAGCGCCAGCTCGAGCAGGCGGCGCACCGCCGGGATGGCGGCCAGGCCGCGCAGGACCGCGGCGCCAGGCCGGGTGAGGGAGGGGGGCGACATCGCGGCGCAGGATATCGATCCCGCGCCGGTGGGAAAGACCGGAACGCGCCGATGCCGAAGATTCGCCCAGGCACCGGCCGACGGGATCGGCGCGGCGCCGCCGCGTGTGCCGGGCGCGACCCCGAGCGCGCCCCGGGAGTGACGGCCGGGGCGCTGGCCAGGCGCGCACTCCTCGTCGGCGCCGGGCCCTGCGGCGCCGCGCCGGGTCGCGCCGTGCCAGCGTGTGTCATCCAGGTGGCGATTCGGCCACGGGGTTCACGCGGTACAAGCGAACTTCGTTTCCCGAACGAGCCCCGGTTGCGATCCGAGAATCACTTCTGTATGTTCCGACGCCGCATGCGCTCCACCCCTGCTCGCCCCGTCGAGACCAGCCGCCTCCGCGTCCTGGTCTGGCTGCTCGTGGCCATCGCCGGCCTGGGGCTCGGTGGCTGCGAGGAGTTCAACGCGCGCCGCAGCGTCCAGGAGGGCAACAAGCTCTACAAGGACGGCCAGTTCGAGAAGGCGTGCGACTCGTTCGAGAAGGCCCTCAAGCTCAAGCCGAACCTCGAGATCGCGCACCACAACCTGGGCCTGTGTTACCTCAAGCTGTTCTCGCCCGGGCTCGACACCCCGCTCAACAAGGAGCGCGCCGACAAGGCGGCGACCCACCTGCTCGAGTACCTCAAGAAGCACCCCAAGGACGGGGTCGTGCGCGACCTCATCACCCGGCTGTGGATCGACTCCGACAACTTCGAGAAGGCGCTCGCCTTCTGGATGGAGGAGCACAAGGCCGACCCGACCAGCCGCGACGTCATCTCCCGCCTGGCCGGCATCGAGTTCAAGGCCGGGCACTGGGAGGAGGCGGCTGGCTGGTACATGAAGGATGCCGACCTGGTGGCCGAGCCCGAGGGCAAGGTCAGCTCGTACATGTCGGTCGGCAACGTGTGCTGGTCGGTCCTGTCCAACCGCGAGAAGACGGTCGGCGACAAGCGCATCCGCGCCGCCGACCTCGGCATCTCGGCCCTGCTCAAGGCCGCGGCCATCTCGCCCAAGAAGGCGGAAGTACAAGGACTTCTCGCCTCGATCTACAGCTTCCGGGCGCTCGCTCATGGGGCGTCGTTTGCGGCCGCGATGGATCGTGCAACTTCGCAGACCTATGAGCAAAAGCGGCGCGTTCTAGTGGAGGAAGCGAAGAAGGCCCAGGCGGCAGAAGACCAGAAGGCCCCGGCCCAGCCGGTGCCCGCGGACAAGCCCGGCGGCTGACCTCGCATCCACCCCACCACGCAAGGAAGGCGCCCATGTTCGAGAATTTTCAGAACGCGAAGAAGACGCAGCTGCCCAAGTGGGCCGCGCCGGTGATGACGTTCGCGATCATGATGACCGCCGGCCCGATCGTCGGCGCCTGGGCCAAGTCCATCTGGGCCATCGAGAAGCTCGAGATCCCCAAGGGCTCGATCGAGATCGGCGCGGCCGCTCCGCCGCCGCCCCCGCCTCCTCCTCCGCCCGGTGGCAAGAAGCCGACCGAGGTGAAGAAGGAGACCCCGAAGAAGATCAAGGTCACCGAGACCGTCCAGCCCACCAAGATCGAGAAGGTCGAGGACAAGCCGACCGACGACAACGACAGCGGTGAGGAGGGTGGGGTCGAGGGTGGTGTCGAGGGCGGCGTCGCCGGCGGCGTCGTCGGCGGCACCCTCGGTGGCGTCGAGGGTGGCGTGGTCGAGGCGCCCAAGCCGCCGCCGCCGGCCGCGCCGCAGAACGTGGCGCCGACCGCGCTCGAGCAGCAGCGGGTGTCGGGTAACAAGATCATCGTGCCCGAGGACGTCACCAAGACCGAGATCGCCCGGTCGGGCAAGAACAAGCTGGTCGGCTCCTACAAGCTGTGCATCACCGCCGGCGGCGGCGTGTCGAGCATCACCCAGCTCAAGTCGACTGGCTTCCCGGCCTACGACAGCAAGATCAAGCGTGAGATGAACGTCTGGAAGTACCGGCCGTTCCTCATCAACGGCAAGCCGGCCCCGGTCTGCACCGCGGTCACCTTCATCTACAACCAGAAAAGCTAGCGCTCGTTCGGCCAGCGCTAGCCTGCTCCCCAACCACCGAGTCAGCGCAAGAGGTCTGCCATGGAATTCGATCTGGTCACTATCTGGTCGCACATGACGATCTTGAACAAGATCATCATCATCGGCCTCCTGCTGATGTCGGTGTTCAGCTTCTACGTCATCGGCGAGCGGTTCCTCACGTATCGCGCCGGCGCCGAGCAGAACATCCGCTACGTCCAGGCGCTGGGCGAGCACCTGCGGACCCACCGCGTCGACGAGGCGCTGCGGGCGGCGCGGATCGCCAGCAAGAGCCCGGTCGCCCGGGTCATGGAGGCCGGCCTGACCGCGCTGCAGATGGGGCGCGAGGCCCACGCCAAGGACGGCCCGCACGACGTCGGCAACTTCGACCTGGTCGACTCGGTCAACCGCGCGCTCGAGCGGGTCAAGGAGCGCGAGACCTCCAACCTGCGCAAGGGCCTGGGCTGGCTCGGCACGACCGCCTCGTCGACGCCGTTCATCGGCCTCCTCGGCACCGTCATCGGCATCATCGGCGCCTTCCAGCTCCTCAAGGGCGGCGGCACCATCGACACCGTCGGCCCGGCCATCGCCGAGGCGCTCATCGCCACCGCCGTCGGGCTGGCGGTCGCCATCATCGCCGCCATGGCCTTCAACTTCTACACCCAGAAGGTCGAGCACTTCGTGGTCGACATGAACGACGTCTCGTCGGAGTTCATCGACTACGTCCTGCGTGAGGGCCGGTAGCATGGGCGGCGCTGGCCACCGGGGGCGGGTGCGGCGGTTGTCGGGCGGCAAGAAGCGCGCGCTTGACGACGTCCGCGCCGACATCAACATCACGCCGCTGGTCGACGTGGTGCTGGTGCTGCTCATCATCTTCATGGTGGTGACGCCGCTGATGGCCCGCGGTCGTGAGGTGCCGCTGCCCAAGACCAAGAACCACTCGCAGGAGAAGGACAAGCTCCAGCCGGTCATCGCCCTCGACGCCAACGGCGACCTGTGGTTCGACAAGGACAAGCTCGGCCCGATCGACGACAACTCCCTCAAGGAGATGGGGCGCCGGGTCGAGCAGTCGTGGAAGGCGCCCAAGCACCCCGAGGGCGCGGGCAAGGTCTACATCAAGGCCGCGGCCGAGCTGCCGTACGGCAAGGTCTACCCGCTGATCACGTACGTCAACCGCGAGCTGCGCGTGTCGTCCATCGAGCTGGCGACCAACGAGCTCAAGGACAAGAAGTAGGCGCGCCATGGGGATGAGTACCGGCAAGAAGGGCTCAGGAATGAGCGAGATCAACATCACGCCGCTCGTCGACGTGGTGCTGGTGCTCCTCATCATCTTCCTGGTGACCATGCCCATCCTGATGAAGCAGGTCACCCTCGAGGTCCCGCGCAAGATCGAGGACAACGAGATCGTCGCGCCCGACAACGCCAAGCAGCTCGCCATCCTGGTCAAGGCCGACATGTCGATCGTCTTCAACGACGGCGACAAGGAGACCAGCATCCAGGCCATCGACCTGGCCACCACGCTGCGCCCGCTGCTCGACGCCAAGAAGGGCGAGAAGGTCGTGTTCGTCGACTTCGAGGACCCGGTCCGCTGGGCCGACACGATCTCGATCATGGACACCATCCGCAGCATCGCCAGCGATCCGAACCACAACGAGATCAAGGCCGCGCTAAAAGTCCGGGAGCTAGCCGCTCCGCAGTAGGGTGGGCCTGCGCAGGCTCTGGCGCTCGCGCGTGGGCGGCCTTGATCGATCATCCTCGTCGGCGGCGCAGCGCGCCGCCTGGGGGCCGCGCTAAAAGTCCGGGAGCTAGCCGCTCCGCAGTAGGGTGGGCCTGCGCAGGCTCTGGCGCTCGCGCGTGGGCGGCCTTGATCGATCATCCTCGTCGGCGGCGCAGCGCGCCGCCTGGGGGCC
>JAGPCO010000119.1 GCA_018058095.1 Kofleriaceae bacterium | reverse complement strand
CCTTCGACGAGCGCGGCTGGACCCTGCTCGGCCAGCGCGTGGTTAATGGCCGGGCCGACCGCGACGTCATCCCGGTCGGCAAGTACCAGGGCCGGTTCGACCAGCTCACCGTCGTCGTGCTCGACTCCAGCCTCGAGCTCGACGACCTCATCGTCGAGTTCGGCAACAAGCAGCGGTTCGAGCCGAAGATCCGCCACACCTTCGCCGAGGCCTCGCGCTCGCGCGTCATCGACCTGCCGGGCGACGACCGGGTGATCTCCAAGATCATCCTGCGCACCCGCAACCTGCCGCGCGGCGGCCGCGCTCGCATCCAGGTCTGGGGCCGCGACACCGGCAAGCCACGCCCCGGCGCGGTGGTGGTGGTGCCGCCGGTGGCCCCGACGCCGCCGACGCCAGTGCCGCCGGTGGCCCCGGCGCCGGCCTTCGACAGCCGGGGCTGGAGCCCGATCTCGACCAGCACGGTCGACGGCAAGCGCGATCGCGACAGCTTCAAGGTCGACGGCCGCCCGACCTACACCTCCCTGGTGTTCGTCGTCGCCGACAGCGACCTCGAGCTGTTCGACGTGGTGGTGCACTTCGGCAACGGCGAGAAGTTCTCGCCGCCGACCCGCCTGGTGTTCGCCCAGGGCACGCGCAGCCGGGTCATCGACCTGCCCGGCAAGGCGCGCCACATCCGCTCGATCGACGTCCGCTACGGCAACCTGCCGGGTGGTGGCCGGGCCCGGCTCGAGGTCTGGGGCAAGGCGAAGTGAGCACGGGCGACGACCCCCGCCCGCCGCGCTCGCACCGGCTGATCATGCCGCTCGGGATGCGCGTGCTGGTGTCGGTGCAGAAGGACGAGGACCGCACCGACGCTGGCCTGTACCTGCCGGCCGGGGCCAAGGAGGCCACGTTCGAGGCGCTGTTCGGCCAGGTCATCGAGGTCGCGCGCGACCGGCCGACCACCGACACGGTGGCCGAGAACGTGTCGGGCGTGCCGTGCGGGGCCAAGGTGCTCTTCCGCAAGGAGGCCGGGGTCAAGGTGCCGTGGGACGATCGGCTGCGCCTGCTCGACGTCAAGGACGTGCTGGCCACCGTCGAGGAGCTGGCCGACGACGAGGCGCACTAGCAGGATGCTGAAGCAGCATCCTGCTAGTCATTTCTGATCTCGCAGCCTGCTGAAGAACACGGAGCCCGTCCCGTCGGCAAATGCCGCCGGCAGCCTGCTAGCAGGACGCCGGCCCGCTACAGCCCGCGCTCGAACACGATCTGGCCGTGCGACTCGACACACACCGCCGCGGTCACGCCGGCCGCCTTGAGCTCCGCGGCGGCGGCGGCGACCGCGGCCGCGACGCCGGGGTCGGCGCACAGGGCCGACTCGATGCGCAGCTGGTCGGCGCGAACGCTGACGGTCGACCACAGGTTGGCCCGCTGCAACGCCCGCTGCAGCCGGGCCGCGGCGCCCTCGCGATCGCCGCCCGCGCTCGTCGCCACGCCTGAACCGGGGCCGATCGGCCCGGAGGCAGGGTTGGAGCCGGCGCCAGTCGGCGTGGCGAGGTCGGGCGAGGTGTTCGGCACCGGGTCCGGTCGGGCCTTGCGCCCACCACCGCTGGCCAGGGCGATGGCGCCGACGATGATGACCACGCCGACGCCGATGCCGCCGAACAACCACGCGCTGCGAGCGTCCTGCGCCGACGGGGCCACGGTGCCGCCGGCCGCGCTCGGCGCGACCAGCCGGCTGGGCAGGCGGGCGTGGCACTTGGGGCACTTCACGTAGCCCGGGGTGACCGCCACGCCGCAGCGCGGGCACAGGTCCTTGCTGGGGCTGCCGTCCATCACCGGGATTGTAGGAACCCCGTCCGCGCGGCGCGAGTTTTCGCCACGGCCGCGCCCGTCGTCACGGCCGCGCCCGCCGGCGCCGGACCGCCCACGCCAGGCCGAGCAACAGCAGCGCCGACGCCGGGCCGCCTCCCGCGCCGGCGCTGCACGCGTAGTAGCTGCCGCGCGCGGCGTCGTCCCCGCTGCCATCGTCGAGCACGACGCCGACCCCGACCAGCGGCACCTGGGTCTCGCCGGCGCCGTGGCGGATGACCAGCGTCGCCGACCGAGGCCCGACCGCGGTCGGCGCCATACGCACGCCGAAGCCGACCGTGCCCTGGGCCGGGACCATCAGGTCGACCGGACTGGTCACCAGGGTGAAGTCGCTGGCCTCGGCGCCCTCGATGACCACGCCGCTGATCGGCTGTGCGGTGGCCGCACAGTTCGACAGGTAGGCCACCACCTCGCTCCCGGTGTTGCCGACGACGACCGTGCCCAGGTCGAGCTGAGCCGGGGTCGCCGACACCCCGGCGGCGATGCCGGTGGCGTGGACCTCGACGACCTGCGGGGCCAGGCCCGGGATGTCGGTCGTCACCGTGATCGCGCCGTCGATCGGCCCGACCTGGGTCGGGGTGGCCCGGACCGAGAAGGTGGCGGCGTTGGCGCCGGCGGCGGACACCGTCGCCGGCAGCGTCGGCGGGGTGACCAGGGTGGACACGAACTCGGGGGCGCTGCTGCTCAGGTCGGTCACCCGGTAGTCACCCGACCCGGTGTTGAGCACCAGGAACACCTCGTCCGCGGCCTCGCCGCCGCAGATCGGCCCGAAGTCGACCATGCCGGCCGGGGTGATCGAGAACGTGCTGACCCGGCCCGAGCCGCTCACCGCCGAGGTCCGGGTCTGGCCGCCGTCGTAGGTGACGGTCAGGGTCGCGGTCGCGTCACCCTCGACGGTCGGCGTGAACACCACGCCGAAGCCGAGCGGGTTGGGCGTGGACACCACCTGCGGCAGGGCCGGGGCCATACCCACGGTGAAGGCCGGGTTGTCGAGCGCGATCGCGGTCACCGTCAGCGCCAGCCCGCCGGTGTTGCCGACCTGCACCGGCATGAGCGGGGACACCTCGCCCACGCGCACCGGCGCGAACGACAGCGGGCTCGGCGTGATCGTGAGGTTCGAGGTGATGCCGGTGCACGACAGGCCGATGTCGACCACCGGCTCGTCGGGATCGTCGGACTGGATGCGGAAGGTGCCGCTGGCCGGGCCGGCGACGGGCGGGTTACACACCAGCGTGAAGGTGCGCGACTGCCCGGCCCCGAGCGCGCCGGTGCCGCCCGCGGTGAGCATGAACGGGCCGCCCAGCACGGCCGCGCCGTTGATCGACAGGTCGGCGCCACCGTCGTTGCGGATGATGACGTCGGCGCCGCCGCTGATCGTGTTGACCGGGACCTGGCCGAAGGCGAGCGCGCCGCTGAGGGGCTGGACCAAGGTCAGCTCGCGCGGCGGCGGCAAGGTGGTGCCGGTGACCGGGATGACCAGGTCGGCCGCGGCGCCGAACGCGACGCTGACCAGGCAGGTCGAGGTGCCCGTGACCAGGCCGGTGAACTGGACCTCGAACACGTGCTCGACGTAGAACGCCCCGAACATCGGATCGTTGAAGAAGAAGATGTAGGTCGGAAGGGCGCCGGGCGTCACGGTGACGGCGCCGCAGTTGCTGGTGATCGCCAGGATCTCGAGCGACTCGTTGAAGTCTGGAACCAGGCGGATCGGCACGGACGGGCTGGTCTCGCCGAACGCCACGGTGCCGAGATCGACGCCGCCCGGCACGGCCTGCACGTCCTGCTGGACCTGGGCCAGCTCGAGCGGGCCGGTGCAGGCTTCGAGGGCGGCCAGCAGCAGGCCCAGCACCAGCACCCGCGCGGTCGGTTGGGCCATGACGGCGATTATAGCCCGGCCCGGGCCCGCTCCGGGGCGGTCGTTCGGGTCAGGGCACCAGCTTGTAGCCGTAGCCGTACACGGTCAGGATGTGGCGCGGGTTCTTCTGGTCCTCCTCCAACTTGCGCCGGAGCTTGACGATGAAGTTGTCGACGGTGCGGTTGTTGACCGTCGGCTGCACGCCCCACACCTTCTCGAGCAACTCGTCGCGCGCGACCGCGCCGTCGGTGTGCTCGCGCAGCAGCTTGAGCACCTCGAGCTCGTAGAAGGTGAGGCGCTTGCTGGTGCGGCCACGCGCCATCGTGTGCTTGCGGGCGTTGATCGTCCAGGTGCCGATCTGGAAGGTGTCGTCGGCCGCGCCGAGCCGGGCCTGGCGCCGAAAGATGGCGTTGATGCGGGCGATGAGCTCGGCCACCGAGAACGGCTTGGTCACGTAGTCGTCGGCGCCGGCGTCGAGGCCGCGCACCTTGTCGGCCTCCTGCGCCTTGGCGGTGAGGATGATGATCGGCACGGTCTGGTCGCGCGCGCGCAGCGTCTCGCACACGCGGTAGCCGTTGTCGTCGGGCAGCATGAGGTCGAGCAGCACGCAGTCGGGCGCCCACTCCATGGCCGCGCTCAGGCCCTCGGCGCCGGTGCCACGGGCCTCGACCTGGAAGCCCTCGAACTCGAGGGCGTCGCGCAGCCCGCGCACGATGTCGGGCTCGTCCTCGATGACCAGGATCTTCTTCGGTGCCTCGGCGGGCGCGGCCACACCCGCTTCTACCACAGCCCGGACCAGTCCGGACCGGTCGAAGCCGACGAGGGTCGCCGAGGGCGGCCGCCGTCGAACCAGCGAAGCGAGGAACGGCGGCGTCCCCGAACGGGCACGGGCACGGGCACGCGCCAGCTACGCGTCCCGGGCCGCGGCCCGCGGCGCTCCCGGCCGGGTGATCGGCACCACCAGGCGGAAGGTGGCGCCCTGCCCGGGCGTGCTGCGCACCTCGGCCGAGCCACCGTGGGCCTCGGCGATGTGCTGGACCAGGGCCAGGCCGATGCCGGAGCCGCGGATCGGCTTGAGCCGGACCGCGCGGGCCCGGTAGAAGCGCTCGAAGATGCGGTCCTGCTCCTCAGGATCGATGCCGGGGCCCCAGTCGCGCACGCTGAGCACCAGCCGCTCGCCCTCCCGGCCCAGGGTGACCTCGATCTTCTTGCCGTCGGGCGCGTACTTGATGGCGTTGTCGATGAGGTTGAGCACGGCCAGGGTGTAGGCGTTACCGTCGAGCGGCACCTCGGGCAGGTCGTCGGCCAGGGTCGAGGTCACCACCATGTCGGCCTTCTGCAGGCGGTGGACCGACAGCTCGAGCGCGCGCCGCACCACCTCGGCCACGTCGGTGTCGGCGAACTCGTAGACGTCGACGCCGCGCTCGATCTTGGCGAAGTCGAGCACGTTGTCGATCAGGCGGGCCAGGCGCACGCTCTCGCGCCAGATGATCTCGGCGTACTCGGTGGCCTGGCTCGGGCTCTTGGTGCGGCCCTGGGCCAGCATCTCGCCGAACATGCTGATGATCGACAGCGGGGTCTTGAGCTCGTGCGAGACGTTGGAGATGAACTCGCTCTTGAGCTCGTTGGCCCGTCGCTCGCGCCCCATGGCGGTCACCAGCACGGCCAGGCCGGCGACGATCACCGCCAGCGCCACGCCGATGAGCACGAAGTCGATGACCCGGCGCCGGCCGCGCGCGAGGACCTGGGCCGCGTCCTTCTGCGCCACCCGCAGGGTCCAGCGGTCGACCGTCTCCGCGAACGGGTACTCGACGACGACGCCACCGCTGACGTCGCGCAGCGGCACGCCGAACACCAGCTCGCCGAACTCGTCGATGACCTGGTACAGGCGCGGCGACTGTTGCGGCTGCAGGCTGAAGAACTTCTGGAAGCGCTCGCCGACGAGGTGCGACAGGTCGTGCTCGAGCACGACGTAGTAGTCGCGCCCGGCCCAGCTGCGACGGCTGAACGAGAACAGGAAGTCGCGCCCGTCGAAGCGGGCGTGCAGGTGGCCGCGCTGGTCGTACGGCCGGCCCGGCAGGTCCAGGCGCGGCACGATCTCGCGCGCGAACAGCTCGCCGAACCGCACCCCCTCCTCGCCGGCCCGGCCGGCGTACCCACCCGGCACCACCCGCTGCGCGGCGTCGAGCACGAACACGCTGACCACCGCGGCAGCGTGGGTCGCGACCACCGCCCCGAGGTCGGACAGCGGCTCGAGCTGGATCGACTCGAACACCTTCTGATCGGCGTCGATCAGCTGGGTCTCGATGCCGATGACCTTCTCCTCGGCCAGCTCGCGCATCGTGTCCTGGATGATCGTGCGCTCCCGCGCCGCGGCCACCGCGGCGAAGCTGTAGCCGTAGTAGGCCAGCGCCACGGTTGCGGCCAAGACCGCAAAAATAATGACGTTTATGAGAATCAGCCGGCGCACGGGCGTGGCCATGGTAGCGCCGGTGGTGGCCGGGCGCGACCTCTGGGCGATGGCCTCCAGGCCAGACCGGGCAGGTCAGATCGGGGAAAAAGCAGGCTGTGCGTTGACTTGTAAGGACAATCCGTTGCGCAACATGAAATGGCTGTGTTAGTGAGCTGACTATCGGCCCGAGTAATCCGGACCCGTCTGCGCCTCGTTCGCAGCCGGACACTCCAGGGATTCCAGCCAGTTGACTCCGCAGAGGCGGCCCATGGACTCCATCTTCGAAGAGGAATCGGAAGAAGTCGGCGGGGAGATCGAGGCGTATTGCCCGTCACCGCGGTGTAAGGCGGACACCGCCCACACCATCATCAACATGTACGAGGAGGAGGTCCGGCGCGTGCAGTGCGCGGTGTGTGGCGAGGTCCACGCCTACCGCAAGCCGCGCGGCGACTCTGCCGAGGAGGCGTCCGAGGCGGTGCCCAAGCGGGCCAGCTCGAAGAAGCTGACCTGGGAGGAGTGCGTGATGCGGGCGGCCGAGGTCGACCTGCAGAACTGCCGCCCGTACTCGATCCGCGACACCTACGAGCTGGGCGACGTGGTGCATCACCCGGTGTT
Organism: Kofleriaceae bacterium; assembly: GCA_018058095.1. GTDB lineage: Bacteria > Myxococcota_A > Polyangia > Haliangiales > Haliangiaceae > JABFXX01. The sequence goes on along the minus strand of JAGPCO010000119.1, from coordinate 16,498 downwards.
CGACATCGGCTTCGTGATCGACCTGCTGCCCGACAACAAGACCGAGATCATCTTCAAGGAAGGCCCGCGGATCCTCGTCCACAACCGTGGCGACCTGGCCTCGCGGATGCCTGACATCTCGGAGATCCCGGCGCCACGCGAGATCAAGAAGAAGAAGCGCAGCAAGAAGCCGGACGTGACCGACCAGGTCGCCCAGCGCGACCGCGCGGGCATCGGCGGGGCGCTCGACCTGGCGCGTGGCGCCGCCCAGGCGCGGATGGAGGAGGCGACCCGGACCGCCGAGGCCGCGTCCAAGGCCCGCGCCAAGAACGCCAAGCCCAGCAAGCCGGTCAAGCCGACCGGCAAGCCGATGCCCGCTGGCAAGCCGATGCCCGCTGGCAAGCCGATGCCGGCCGGCAAGGCGATGCCCGCTGCCAAGGCGGCAGCACCTGCCAAGGCCGCGGCGCCCGCCAAGGCCGCGGCGCCCGCCAAGGCCGCGGCGCCCGCCAAGGCCGCGGCGCCCGCCAAGGCGGCCAAGGCCGCCAAGCCGGCCAAGGCCGCCAAGCCGGTCAAGAAGCCGGCCGCCAAGCCGGCCAAGGCCACCAAGCCGGCCAAGAAGCCGGTCGCCAAGCCGGCCAAGCCGGCCAAGAAGGCGGCCAAGCCGGCCAAGAAGGCCAAGAAGAAGTAGCGCGCGCGACCTTCGTCGCCGGCCGGGCCGTCACGATCCATGGATCGGGCGGCCCGTCGCCGTTTCGGACCCGCGGCGCACGGGCCGCGGCCGGTCAGCGCGGTGGCGGCGTGAGCTTGTCGAGGTCGATCTGGCTCAGCGCCATGCGGATGAGCTGCGACTTGTTGGCCTTGGTCCAGCCGCGCTTCTTGAGCTCGGCCACCTTGGCCTCGAGCTCCTCGATGTCACGGGTGTACATCGAGATGCAGATGACCTTGTAGTGGGTCGGCTTGGCCCCGCCGTCGGCCGCGGGGGGCGTCGCCAGCCGGCGCGGACCGGCCCCGTAGAAGTCGTCGCGCAGGAGTTCCTCCGCCTCGGTCAGCGGGTTGTTCTGCAGCAGCTTGTCCTCCTTCATCATGGGGGCCCCTCTCACACGACCGCCGCCGACGCCATGGCGTCGACCTGGTCGGGCTGGTGGTCACCGGTGACCGCGGTCGCGGAGGTCGCGAGCAGCCAGTCGACGACGCGGTTGTAGTCGGCCGCGCCGTGCGACGTCGGCGCGTACTCGAAGATGCTCTTCCGGTGGCTGGGCGCCTCGGCCAGGCGCTGGTTGGAGCGGATGGGCTCGAGGCAGCGGTGCTTGAAGTGGCCCTGCAGCGTCTCGAGCACCTCGCGCGCCAGGCGGGTCCGACCGTCGTAGAACGTCGGCAACACCGCCGACACCCGCACCGCGTGGTGGAGGTGGCGCTCGACGTCCTTGATGGTGCGCAGCACCTGCTTGACGCCGACCAGCGCCAGGTAGTCGCAGGTGACCGGGATGATCACCTCGTCGGCGTACGACAGGGCGTTCTGGTTGAGCAGGTTGAGCGACGGGCCGCAGTCGATGATGACGTAGTCGTAGCGGCGCGAGACCTGGGCCTGGTTGAACCGCTTGGTCATGATGCGCGAGCGCTGCTCGGGGGTCTGCCGGGCCAGCCAGATCTCGGCCACCGCCAGCGTCGCGTCGCTGGTGATCACGTCCAGGCTCGACCGCACCGGCACCGACACGTCGACCGGCTCGGCCCCGTCGACCAGCACGTGGTAGAGCGACTGCTCGCCGGCGACCCCGAGCGACACGCCGACGTTGCCCTGGGCGTCGGTGTCGACCAGGAGGACGTTGCGGCCGCGTTCGGCCACCCCGGCCGCGACGTTGACCGCGGTGGTGGTCTTGCCAGTGCCTCCCTTCTGGTTGAGGACGGCGATGCGTCGGGCCCGCTTGGCGCGGAACGCATCGTCACCGAGCCCGGCCTTGCGGCATTCGAGCGAACAGAAGTGGGTGCGCTGGCCAGTGGCCGACACCGCGACTTGGTAGACGAACGACGGCTTGAACGACTTGCCGCAGGTCGTGCAGGGCTTCTCCATGACCTTATCGAAACGACAACCCTCGCCGCCGGGCAACTTTTCGGCGATACTGGCGGCCACTGAGCGGAGCCGGGCAACCGGAAACCGAGCCGCCGGAGCCAGGGATACGACGTGGACGAGCACGGCAGAACACCCAGCACCAGCCCCGGCACGACGCGCGGCGCCGACACGCCGGCCCAAGAGGCCGACGAGTCCCTGCACGCAGTCCACCGCGCGGTCGACGCGCTCCGGGCCCGGCTCAACACCCTGCCGACCGACGGCGAGGATCCGGCCCGCGGCGAGGCGCTGGCCCTGGCCCGGCGTCTCGACGAGCTGCTGGCCGCTCACGACGGCAAGGTCGCGGCGCTGCGGGCAGCGGCCGAGCAGGCCCAGCGCCAGGCCAGCGAGGCCGAGGCCCTCGAGCAGCTGGCCCAGCAGCGAGCCCGCAAGAGCACGGCGCTGCAGCGCCTCGACACCGACAAGGCCGAGTTCATCGCCATCGTCGCCCACGAGCTGCGCACCCCGCTGACCAGCATCGGCGGCTACCTCGAGCTGTTCGCCGACGGCCGCTTCGGCGACGTGCCGGCCGAGATGGTGCGCCCGCTCGGCTCGATCCAGCGCAACGCGACCCGCCTGCGCCGCCTGGTCGAGGAGATGCTCGAGGTCAGCCGCATCGACGCCGGCCAGGTCACCCTGCGCCCGGCCCCGGCCGATCTCGGCGAGGTGGTGCGCGAGGTCGTGGTCGAGCTGTCGCCGCTGGCCAAGGCCAAGAGCCAGACCATCATCAGCGAGATCCAGGGCCCGACCGCGCTGCGCGGCGAGCGCGACAAGCTGCACCGGATCGTCAACAACCTGCTGTCCAACGCCATCCGGCAGTCACCGCCGTCGGGCAAGATCACGGTCGCGGTCGACCAGCCGCCGCCCGAGGTCATGCCGGGGGCGTGGATCCGCTTGCGGGTCCGCGACGCCAGCCCGACCGGGATGTCGGACAGCGATCGCCGCACGATGTTCGCGCCGTTCTCGTCGACCGAGCCGGCGCGCTACCACACCTCGAGCGGTCCGGACGCCGCCGGCCTGGGCCTGTACATCGCGCGTGGGCTGATCGAGGCCCACGGCGGGCTCATCACGATCGACTCGCAGCCGGGTGTGTTCTCGGAGTTCACCGTGCTGCTGCCAGCCGCGCCGACGCTCGGCGGCGGCTAGCCAGGTGGCCTCGCCGCCGGCGATGACGACCGCCTAGCAGGAAACACGGAGCCCGTCCCGTCGGCAGGAGCCGCCGGCACGGGTTTTTCAGCAGCCTGCTAGCTAGTTGCGGTGGTCGCGCGTCGTGACGCCGCCGCCCTGGCCGCGGTGGTCGCGGTTGCCACCCGACTGCCAGCGGCCGTCGACCCAGACGTGGCCGTTGCCGCGGCGCTCCCACCGGCCCGCGACCCAGATGTGGCCGGCGCGCTCGCGCTGCCAGTGGCCGTCCTGCCAGTGCCACTGGTTGCCGCGGCGAGTCCAGCGACCCTCGATGAAGATGAAGCCGGGGCGCGGCGTCACCACCACCACCCGCGGCGGCGGCGGCTCCTCGACGACGACGACCGGGCCGGCGATGCGCAGGTGGCCGCTGCCGCGGACGACGCAGCCGGTGCCGGCGCTGGCCAGCGTGGCGAGGACGAGCGTGAGTAGGCCGAAGCGAGTGAGCTTGGTCATGAGAATCCCTCCTGGAGGAACATCGTAGTGCACCCGGCATGCCAGCGCACCCCCGCGCCGTTCCAACGGTCTGCAGGCGCGGTGGAACCGCGGCGGTGTGCCGGGCCGGCACAGGGTGAACGCGGGCGCGCTACACTGCGGGCCGTGCCCCTGCCCCGCCTGCGCCTCGACCTCGAGCCCTGGCCGGAGGTCGAGCGCCCGCAGGTGATCGGCGTGCTGGTGCTGGCGGCGATCATGATCGCGCTGCTGGTGGTGGGCGAGCCGGGCTGGACCGAGATCATCGATGGCGCCAACCTGGCCTTCCACGAGGCCGGGCACATGGTCTACGGGATCTTCGGCGCGCGCGCCGAGCTGTACGGCGGCATCCTCGGTCAGCTCACCTTCCCGCTGGTGGCCGCCGCGATCTTCTTCGTCCGCCGGCAACCAGCGTCGTACGCCGGGGCGTGGATCTGGGTCGGCCAGAACCTGTGGAACATCGCCCGCTACATGGCCGACGCCCGGGCCCAGGAGCTGCCGCTCGTCGGCGGTGGCGAACACGACTTCACCCACATCTTCACCCGCTGGGGGGTGCTCGGGCGCGACCGGCAGATCGCCAGCGTGACCGAGCTGCTGGGCTGGGCCATCGGCGCCGCCGCCATCGCCTGGCTGATCTGGCGCTGGCGCAGGGACGGCGGGCGCTGAAGCCCGGCCACGGCGCGCCGGCCGCCCACCCTGGTGTACGCTGCGCCGGCGTGGCCGCCCTCGACCCCACCGCTCACCCCGACCTCGCCGTCGTCATCCCGGCGTTCAACGAGGAGGCGCGCCTGGGGCCGACCGTGACCGCGACCATGGCCTACCTGCGCCGGCGCTTTCCCCGCCCCGGGCAATGGCAGCTCCTCATCGCCGACGACGGCTCGAAGGACGGAACCCGCCAGGTCGCGCTGACCGCGGCCGAGGGCGCGCCCGAGGTCAGCGTGATCACCCTGCCGCGCAACCGCGGCAAGGGCGCAGCGGTGCGCACCGGCATGCTGGCGGCGACCGCCGCTCGCGTGCTGTTCGCCGATGCCGACCTGGCCACGCCGATCGAGGAGCTCGACAAGCTGATGGCCCGGCTCGACGCCGGCGCCGACATCGCCATCGGCTCGCGCGCGCTGGCCAGCTCGGACATCCAGGTCCGACAGCACCCGATCCGCGAGTTCATGGGTCGCGGCTTCAACACGATGGTGCGGGTCACGCTGCTCGGCGGGATCCGCGACACGCAGTGCGGGTTCAAGCTGTTCACGCGGGCCGCGGCCCAGGACCTGTTCGGCCGCGCGACGATCGATGGCTTCGCGTTCGACGTCGAGGTGCTGTGGCTGGCGCGCGGCCGCTACCGGGTCGACGAGGTGCCCATCGTCTGGCGCCACGTCGAGCAGTCCAAGGTCTCGCCGGGGACCGACGCCGCCCGCATGTTCCTCGACATCCTGCGCATCCGCCGCCGCCACCGCCGGTAGCGCTCCGGCCGCACCGGCCAGGTGGCCGGGCCGCCCGCGCCGAAAAAAGCGTCAGGGGGAAGGTGTTGCCTTCCCCCTGACAAAGGGCCTGACCATCTGACCGAAGGGTTGTTCTATCCCCTACGTTTGGCACGTAGGTGGGCTCCACAATATTCCTTTGGGCTTCCCGGACGGAGCGGGCATGCACACCCAGAACAGAGGCAGATCCCTAGATAGTGACTGTAGGAGACAGATTACCCCGCTTACCGAATCAGATCGTCGAGGCTCAAGAACAACCCTAGCGATCGCGATCACGGTCGTCAACTGCGATTGTCGAGCGCGCCGATCTTTTTCGTGCGGCGCGGGAGTGATCTGCGACGAGTCGCCACGCCCGACGCTGCGTGGTGCTCACGGCCGGGGTAGCAGCACCGCCGGTGACGTGTCGCTCCCGCCGCCGCTGATCCGACGTGCCCGCGCCGCCGACTCTGCCTTCCATGCCCGCACATCTGGCGTGTCCTGCAGCGCCAGCGCGACCTCCGCCATCGTCGCGAAGCGCTCGTCCGGCCGCCGCGCCAGGCAGCGCAGGATCACGTCCTCCAGCTCGGCGCTCATCCGGCTGGCCCCACGCGCCCGTGGCGGCACCAGCGGCGCGTTGACGTGGGCCAGCATGGTCAAGGACGGGGTCGCGCCCTTGAACGGGGGCAGCCCGGTCGTCAGCAGGTACATGGCAACGCCGAGCGAGTAGATGTCAGCACGGGCGTCCGCGGTGAGCCCGGATACCAGCTCGGGCGCGATGTACAGCGGCGTCCCAGGGATCTCGCCCGCCCGCGTCACCAGGTGGTCCTCGCTGAGGATCCGGGCGATGCCGAAGTCGATGACCTTGATGAAGTCCGGCTCACCCCCGGCGGCGGTGAGGAGCAGGTTGTCGAGCTTGAGGTCGCGGTGGATGATGCCGCGCTCGTGCGCCTCGGCCAGGGCCCGCGCCACCTGGACGGCGAACACGGCGGCGCGGCCGGGCGGCTGGATGCCTTCGCTGGCGAGCAGCTTGGCCAGGCTGATGCCATCGAGCAGCTCCATCGCGTAGTACAGGGTCCCGTCCTCGGTGCTGCCGTAATCGAACACCCGGACCGTGTTGGGGTGCGCCAGCGCCGACGTCGCCTCGACCTCATGCTCGAAGCGCGCAACCGCCGCGGCGTCGACCCGGTCGGTGCGCAGGATCTTCACCGCGACGTCGCGCTTGAGCGTGGTGTGGTAGGCGCTCCACACCTCGCCCATCCCGCCGCGGCCGATGCAGGTGCGCAGCTCGTACCGGCCAAGGCTCTTGGCGTCGTACAGCTCGCGCCGCAGGCGCCACGCCACGTGCGAGACGTAGGTGCAGAAGCCGGCCAGGTCGACCAGCAGCAGCGCCTCGGTGGCGAGGAGGTAGGAGTCGACCGGCGCGCGCAGGATGGGCGTGAACGGGCTCATGGCCCAGAGCCCGCCGAAGTACGCCAGGCTGGTCAGCATCAACGGCACGAGGGCGTTGCGCCAGTGCCGCTGCAGGGTCACCAGCAGGACCATGCCGAACGCCGGGCCGATGATGTACGGGCTCTGCGCCCCGCCGAGGAAGGCGGCCTCGATGCCCATCGCGCCGCTGACCGAGACCCCGCCGATGATGGTGGTGACCGAGACCCGGGCCGGGGTCCGGATGAAGGTCCACCGCTCGATGGTCGACCACAGCAGGAGCAGCGCGGCGATGGTGAAGCGGGTGATCACGAACACGTGCCACGGGGCGTGGTAGACGCTGGCCAGCCACAGGCTGATCGGCAGGAAGCCGAGCCACAGGAACACGCCGAGGCGGAGCACCCGGGCGATACGGCCCAGCTCGCCGGCGATCTCGGCCCTCGTCGCCAGCTGGTGCGGGGCAGAGTTGACGAGCGAGGGTCGGTCGGGCGCCTGGGCCAGCTGCGGCCCGGCGCGCCCCGGCACGGCCAGGCCCTGCACGGTCGGCAACACGCCGCGGCCCGAGGCTGGGTCGACGGTCGGATCGGTTGGTCGCCCGCTACGAGGTACGTCGCTCATGTGAGCACCACCCAGCCGATGGCCACCAGCGCGGCGGTGGCGATCGCCAGCGCGACCCAGTAGGTCGGCCCCGGTGGGCGCGGCACCGGCGCGGCGGGGCGCTCGGGCGGCGCGGCGTGGCTGCTGGCGACGGCGACCTTCGGGGCCGGACCGACCGGGACGACCGGGGCCGACGCCGGGGTGCTGGCGGCGTCGAGCAGGACCTGGGCCGCGTCGTCGAGGCGCACCACCGTGCCGCCCAGCACCAGCCGGACGCCAGGCGCCCACACCAGGCCGACGCCGTCGGTCGGCACCAGCACCGCGCCGAGCCGGCTCCCGTTCTTCGAGCCGAGATCGCGGACCCGGGTGCCGTCCCAGCCGACCTCGACCACCACGTGGGTGCGCGACAGATCTGGATCGAGCACGATCCAGTCGGCCTCGTCGCCGCGCCCGATGACGACGCGGCCGGCCGCGACCGGCAGGCTGCGCCGCTGCCCGGCGGCCGGCCCGTCCTCGATGACCATGGCCGGCGCCGCCGCGCTCGGCTGCAGCAGGCCGCGCACCAGCTCGCGCGCCAGCGACGCGGTCCGCATGTGCGACGACGCCGCGGCGGCATCCGACCACGCCAGCACCAGGACGACGCCACCGACGTCGAGCTCGGCCGGCAGCACCAGCCCCAGCGCCTGGTGCAGCGGCCACGCCGCGCCGGCCACCCGCAGCTCGGCCAGCGCCGTCAGCGTCAGCGCGTCGCCGTCGGCCCGCACGCAGGCGTGTTCGGCCTCCACCGCGGCCATCGGCAGGCGGACCTCGGCGTCGGCCGCGCTGCCGATGCGGATCTGCGCCGGGTGCAGGTCGAGCGGCGGCAGCGGCGCGGCGCTGGCGCCGAAGCGGGCGGTGACCCGCACCATCCGCGGGGTGGCGCTCATGCCGACCTGTCCGCCACCGGCGTCAGGCGTGCGGCCCGCTGGCGCCACCACCACCACCCACCGGCACCGGCCAGGCCCAGCCAGCCGAGCAGCGCCAGCAGGCTCCACCACCGGTACAGCGGGGCGTCGAAGCGAAACACGATGCGGTGCGGGCCGGGGCCGACCAGCACGCCGCGGGCCCAGCCGTCGACGGGCACGACGTGGGCCGGGCGACCGTCGACGGTGGCGGTCCAGCCGGGGTGGAACAGCTCGCGCACCACGACCAGGCCGTCCCCGGGTGCGTCGACGGTGACCACCACCTGGTTGCGACGCCACGTGTCGACCCGCCCCGGCACCACCGGGGAGGTGTGGTCGGCCCGCTCGAGCCGGGCCCGCTCGGCCTGGGTCACCGCGCCGGCCTCGATCGCCGCGACCACGCCCGGCGCCGCCGCCGCCGCCTTCCACGCGGCGTCGGCCGACTCGACCACCCGCGCGGTGTCGAACCACGCCACGTCGGCGGCCGGCGCCTTGACCGCCCAGTGCCCGCTGCTGACCTGGGTCAGGGCCTGGGCGTCGGCGCCGCTCTTGCCCTGGGCCTCGAGCTCGAAGATGGCGTGGATGCCGGCCGCCGCCGCGGTGCCAGGCGCGCGCTGCACGCTGTCGAGCACGCGCTGGAACCGCTGCAGCGCCAGCGGGTCGCCCTCGTAGCCGCCGAGGTCGCGCACGCCGAGGCGGATGCCGGGCCGGTAGCCGATCTTGCCGCGATCGTAGATGCGCGGCGGCAGCTGGTCCGGTCCCGGCGCGCGCGCGACCAGCCCGTCGAGGCGCGGGCGCGGCACGGCGTGGAAGGTGCCCTCGACCTTGCCGACCCGGGCGACCCACAGGTCGATCCCCATCACCACGACGGCGATCGTCACCAGGGCCCGGACCGCGCCGGCGCTGCGGCGAACGCCGTCGGCGCCGCCGAGCAGCTGCCAGACCAGGAAGCCGCCGACCAGGGTGGCGCCGATGGCCCAGCCGTAGGCGTCGCGCACCGGATCGTTCTTCATCGGGTGCTCGAGCTTGGTGACGAAGCCGACGCCGGCGATGAGCAGCATGAGCGCGCTGGCCGCGATCACCGCGCGCCGGGCCCGGGCCCGGCCGTCCTCGTCGAGGTCGCGCCCGTCGCCGCGCTGGCCCAGGACCAGGGCCAGGCCGTACCCGGCGAGCAGGCCGACCGGCAGGATGGCGACGTACAGGTAGCGGTGGGCCCGGCGGAACAGCTCGAACGGCTTGATGACCGAGGCCATCGACGGCAGGAACGGGCCGCGGTCGCCCATCGCGCACAGGATGGCGAGCGCGAACACCGCGGCCAGGCCGAGCGTCCGGGCGTCCGGACGCAGCGCGACGACCAGGCCGACCAGCAGGATCGGGCCCCAGCCGAGGTACACGTTCTCGCCCTGGAAGCGCGGGATGAAGAAGCCGACCACGTCGACCGCGGCGAACACCGTGGTGCCGAAGAACGCCACGCCGCGCTCGGCCCGCACGGTGAACCCGACGATGCCGGCGGTGGCGACGATCTGCGCTCCGGCCAGCAGCACGAACAGCGCGACCGCGGCCGCCAGCGTCAGGCCGAGCCGGCGCAGCCAGGCCCGGCGCGCCGCCGGGTCGACGGCGCGCACCGCCAGCACCACCTCGATGATCGTCATCGGCGCGACGACGAGGAGCCCGTACCAGAACCCGGCCCAGCCACCCGACAGGGCACACAACGCGGTGGTCACCGCCAGCGCGCCGGTGCGTGGCCAGCTCGGCTGCCGGGCCCAGGCCAGGCCGGCCAGCAGCCACCACGGGACCCAGGCAAAGCTCCAGTTGAGCGCCGAGAACCCGTTGTGCAGCATCGGGTAGCTGGTGATGGCGATGAGCGCGGCCAGGTAACCGGCGGCGCGCGGCAGGCCCAGGAACCGCGCCACCGCGTACGTGCCACACGCGGCCAGCTCGAAGTGCAGGAACACCTTGACCGAGATCAGCCAGTACGGCGTGTCGCCCAGGGCCAGGCCGGCGCCGATGAGCGGCCACTGCGGTGGGTACAGCCAGCCCGTCTGCGGGTCGGTGAAGAACGGGTAGCCCAGGCGATCGTGCGGGTTCCACAGCGGCAGCTCGCCGGCGCGCACCGCGTCGACCTGGAACTGCAGATCACCCCAGTACTCCCAGATGGCGTCCCACGCGAACGCCCGGCGCTCGCCCTCGAGCGGGGTCCAGGCCCGCCAGAAGATCAGGGCGATGGCCACGCCCAGCACCAGCGCCGGCACCAGGTACGGCGCGGCGCGTCGCCACGCTGTGCGCCAGCGGTGTGCCGACATCGCTCGCACCGTACCATGCGACCGCGCCCGCAAGTGCGCGCCGCGCCACGGTTCTTGGCACGCAACCGGGCCCGGCACCGGCCGACACCGGCGTCCATGCAGGCCTATGACGACGCGCTCCTGTCCCTGTTCGGTCGCCCCTCCGGCAACCCGTTCGCCGGCGCCGCCGCCAGCCCCTTCGTCAGCGTGGTCGCCAGCTTCGGCGTCGGCGGCCTGGGCGGGTCGCGGGCTGACGCCGCCCCGACGGCGCCGACCGGTGGCGCGCTGACCACCCTGCCCGCTCGCGGCGCGGCCGACGGGTTCGGCACCACCGGCCTCGGCGCGGCCCGCCGCTGAGCCAGCGAGGGCGGTTCCTCGCTACGGCGTCGCCCGAGCGCCCGACAGCGCGATCGCCGGCCCGACCTGGCCGTGGCTGTCGGCCAGCGCGACCCAGATGCGCGCGGGCAGCGCGCGTAGCCACGGCGACGCGCCGAGATCGTTGCCGATGCGCAGCTCGGCGAACGGCCCCAGCAGCATGATGCGGGCCAGCCCACGCTCGGGCCGGCCCGGCACCGGCTCCTGCAGGTACACCAGCAGCGCAGCGCCATCGAGGTTGGCTTGCTTCGGATCGACCACCAGGTCGACCACCGGCCCGGCCGGCGAGCAGATGCCCTCCGCCTCGACGGCGGCGCGGGACCAGCGCACGCCACCCCAGGCCGGCAGCGGCGGCGCGGCGGTCGCGGCGGTGGTGACCGTGACGTCGGCCAGCAGGCGGCGCCCCATCACGACCTGGACCCGGGCCCCCGGCGGCAGCGGCGCGCGTGGCCGCAGGTAGTTGCCGGTGCGGTCGACCGCGACCGGCGTGCCCTTGCACACCCGCCCAGCCTTACACGCGGCGGCGACCCGGGTGACGCGGACGGCGCCGGTGGTGCGCCACAACGCGATCCACGGCTGCCGGCCGAGCGGGGCGCCGCGGATCGACCCGAACACGTGGGCCGACGGGTCGCCCGAGATGCTGCAGGCCGCCGCGTCGGTGGCGCGACCACCGACCAGGAGCGCGGCCAGCACGACCAGGGACGAGGCGAGCACGGCGCGGCGGCTGGGCATGCCTGACGATGCAGCATCGCCGGCGTGGGTGCCAGGCCGTTTCGTGCGCCCGCGCACGGCGCGGTGCGCTCGCTACCTCTTTCGCACCTCGAGCTCGGTGCGCACCTCGCCCAGCTTGGTGGTCCAGCTCAGCGCGTACACGCCCGGCGCCAGGCGCCGCTGCTTGCCCGCGCAGTCCTGGTAGCTGGTCGGGCCGGTGTCGGACAGCGTCAGCGTGCCGTGGCCGTCGAGCGCGTAGGTGCCGGGGCCGCCGCCACCGCGGCCATGGCCGAGGCCACAACCGGCGCGGCCCGGCAGCGGCGAACCGTCGGGCAGGGTCAGCGCCGGCGGCGGCCATAGCTCGAAGTGGAACGTCCGCGGCAGCGCCTTGGTGTTGGTCACGGTGAGCGTGGCCTTCCACGGCTTGCCGGCCACGGCGATCGCACGCGCGGCGGTCACCGTCAGCTCGCCGGCGATCGGCTCCGGCAGCGAGCGCGGGCCGGGGCAGCCGCCGCCGAGGGCGTCGCCGTCGAGGCTGCGGCCGCGGCAGGCCGGCACGACCTGGGCCAGGGCATCGAGCTCGGCCGCGGTGCGCGCCAGGTACACGTCGGCCTCGGCGCGATCGGGGGTGTGGCACACGCCCTTCTGATCGAGCGTCGACTCCCACTTCCAGAACCCCGGCGGGCGGTCCGGCTTGGCCTCCTTGCGCTTCCAGTACCACAGGCGGGCTGGCCGCACGCCCGGCGGGTACGGCTCGGCGGCCCGGCTGTAGTCGTTGGTCCACAGGTAGAAGCGCGGGTTGTAGCCGGCGCCCTCGGCGTCGGCGGAGATCCGGCGCAAGAGCGGCGGATCGCTGGTGATGAACTCGACCAGCTCGGCGTACGCGCGCTCGGCGCAGGCGATGGCCGCCGGCGTCGCGCTGTCGACGTTGGGCTCGGTCTCGCCCGGCGCGACCACGCCCTTCTCGGGGTAGAAGCCCCACAGCACCTCCTCGGGGTACTTGATGTCGACGGCGCCGACGTACGGCCAGTACTCCCCGCCCGTCAGCTCGTAGCCGGCGCGGGTGAACTCGGCCATCCGCGCCGGCGTAGGCGCCGCGTCGACCGACGGCGCCGACGCGACCGCCGCCGGCTCGAGCCCGGCCGGCGCGCCGACCGGCAAGGTCGACGACGGCGGCCCGCCACCACAGGAGAGGACGAGCAGACCCAGGCCCAGCGACGCGCGGTTCATGGCCCGGTCGTCGCACGAGCCCCGGGCCAGGGCAAGCCGCACACGGCCACGTGGCGCTACAGGTCCCCGGCCTATCAGGTCGCTGAAGAAGCAGCCGGCCAGGCCGCCCAGCCCGGGGTCCAGAACGCCGTGCGCCCATCGGCCGCGATGGCCGCCCGCGCCGCCGCCGGAGTCGGCCGCACCGAGGCCGGCGCATCGGCCAGGTCGCGCATCCAGTCGCAGGCCAGGCGGAGCGCGCCGCCGGGCGACAACGTGAGCCAGCCGTGTTGCCAGCGCCCACGCCCGGGCCAGCGCTGGGCCCGCTCGGCGCGCAGCGCGTGCACGACGGCGACCGCGTCGGCCGGCAGGGTGATGGCCTGCGGCCCGCGGTCGAGCACGAAGGCGTGCAGCTCGTCGCCCACGGCCCACAGGTCGACGTGCCGGCCTTGCCATGGCTTGGCGTCGGGTGCCGGGGCCCACGGTGCCAGCGCCTGCGCCAGCCGGCGCACCTCGGGCCGCTGGTTCCACTCGGCGCCGAGCGCGTCGCGCGCCGCGAAGGCGTCAGCCAGCGATCCCGCGGCGGGATCGACCGGCACCTCGGCCCGCGCCCGCAGCGCCGCCGGCGTCAGGCCGAGGTGAGCGAGCGCCCACGGGATCAGCGTCGGTCGATGGTCTCCGACCTCGTCGCCCTCGTCCCACGCCAGGTGTGCTCCGGTCGGGCCGCGCTGGTGCGCGAGCTGCGCCACGAAGTGCGCCACGTCGTCGGCCAGCACCTGGTGCTGGCCCTCGGACTCGATCAGCACGATCGGGGCGGCGTCGAGCTCGGCGCCGCCGTCCGCCAGCCACAGGGCCAGCTTCGAGCCATCGACGCAGCTGTAGAAGTGGGCGAACTGGTCGGCCAGGTCGGCGGCCTGGAAGCACCAGGCGTCGGCCATCGGCTCGCTGGCAGCGCCGCGCAGCTCGCTGGCGAACCCGAACTCCGGCGCCGCGTCGAGGAGCTCGACCAGCGCCGCCAGCGGCGCGCTCGGGGCGTGGACCGGGTGGAAGTGGCGGGCCCAGCCAGGGAGGGACATGTCCCAAGTCTGCCCGACCCGGGGTTTGCGTGTGGCCGCGGCACGGGCCATGCTGCGTCGCCGTCACCAGAGGTCCCATGCCCCCCGCCCTGCCCAAGCTCTTTGCCCGCACCTCGCGTGCCTCGACCTGGTGTGCGCTGGCGCTGGCCGCGCCGCTCGCCGCATGTGGTGGTGGCGACGCCTCCGAGTTCGTCGGCGTGTACCAGGTCGACAGCCACACCTACGCGGCCATGCAGGGCGGCGACGTCGCCTGCGCCGACACCGGCGAGGCGGTCACGACCGGCCGGCCGTACCTGCAGCTCGCGGTCGACCCGTTCTTCGACGAGCCCGACCTGCTGCGCCTGAGCCAGTGCAGCGACGCGGCGGCGACCGACTGCGTCGAGGAGCTGGTGCTGTTCTCGCCGGGCGGACCGGGCTTGAGCGACGAGTCGGCCAACTCGCAGGTCGGCGGCGGGTTCGCCTGCCAGCTGTACTACAGCCTGTCCGAGGCGGCGCTGGCCGGGACCACGCTGACCGTCACGCTGCTCGACAAGTACGACATGCCGGCGCTGAGCGAGAGCGAGTGCTCGCTCGAGGCGGCCGAGGCGCTGGCCGACTCGCCGACCTGCCTCAACGTCGAGCGCTGGCAGGCGACCCGGGTGCCGTAGCAGGGCCGCGCGGCGCCGGCGGCGCCACGGCCATCACAGGACGATCATCAGGCGCGGCTGCTGCTCTTCGAGCTGGTAGCCGCGCTCCTCGTCGATCTCGTTGCCGACCGCCGTCACCGTGCGCAGCGCCGGCAGCTCGGTCAGCCAGTCGGGCAGGTCGCGCAGGCCGCACCGCTGCACCGTCAGGGTGGTCAGCCGGTGCAGGCCACGCAGCCAGGTCGGCAGCTCGCCCAGCGGTGCGGCCGACAGGTCGAGCACCTCGAGCGCGGTCAGGGCCCCCAGCGAGGCCGGCGGCGGCTCGCGCAGCGGGTTGTGGCCGAGCACGAGGTGCACCAGCGTGTGCATCTGGCCGAGCTCGGCCGGGATGGACGTGAGGGCGGTGCCGTCGAGGGCGAGCTCGGCCAGCGCCATCGTGAACAGCGACGCCGGCACGCGGGTGAGCGGGTTACGCCCGACCCGCAGCACACGCAGGCCGTCCCACTCGGCGATCCAGTCGGGCAGCGCGCGCAGCGCGTTGTTGCTGAGGTCGAGCCGGTCGAGGTCGCGCCGGCCGCGCAGCTCGGCCGGCACCTCGGTCAACCCCTCGCCGATCCGCCGCAGGTCGGTGCGCGACACCGGCCGAGTGTGCCACCTTGGGTCGACGCCGAGCCAGCGGAAGGTGTCGACGCGACGACCGGGCGTGACAATTGGCGACAACTCCGGCCAGCACCCCTGGCCCGGCCGCGCGTCGACAGCGGCATGAGCTATCGCGACGACGAACAGGCGCTGCGGATCTACCTCGGCGATCTCGACCGCCAGCTGGCGGCGCTCGATGAACGCGCGGCCGAGCTGGCCGGCGTCGACGCCGAGCGGGCCCGCCTCGGGCGCGAGGCGACGCGCCTGCGGACCGAGCTCGAGGCCCACGCGGCGCGGCGACGCCCGGTCCGCCTCGACGCGCTGCGGGTCGCCGCCCCCTGCAAGGAGCGGTGGGACGACATGCGCGGCGACGCCGTCAGCCGACACTGCCAGCGCTGCGACCAGCCGGTGTTCAACCTGTCGGCCATGAGCCGCGACCAGGCCGAGGGCTTCCTGGCCGAACGCGTCGGTCCGAGCGCCGGCGCGTGCGTGCGCTTCTACCGCCGCGCCGACGGCACGGTGATGACCGCCGACTGCGCGCCCGGCGCGCGCAGGCGCCAGCGCGGGCTGGCCGCCGCGGCCGGGCTACTCGCCAGCGCCGCCGCCGGGGCCGGCCTGCTGGCGCACGGCGCCGCCTCACCGACGCGCGCGGTCGACGCCGCCTCGTGGCTGGAGGATCCGCCCGAGCCGCCGCCCGAGCACTTCACGATGGGCGCGGTCGCCGAGTTCGAGCTGCCTCCTCCTCCTCCTCCTCCTCAGCCGCCGCAGGTCGACGTTGCCATCCCGGCGTGCCCACCGGTGCAGGGCCCCGCTCCCCGCTGACACCGCTTGGTCGCGTGGTGGTGGCAATCCGACGCTTCCTCACTACTTCCTGCTCGACGGCCACCTGTCGCGGACGCTCTTCACGCGACGCCCGTACTGACGCGGCCCGCAACACGGACGGCGCGCGCGCCGGCGCCGATGCCGAGCCCTGGCGCGCCGCCTTGACGCCCTGCGCTCCGTCGGAAACACTGCTGCCTCTTGGCGGAGGACCCGGCTCCAGACTCGGCCTCGTCGACGCCTCCCGCGGCGCCCGGCGCCGACGCGACGCGACCGCCGGCGACCGCGGCCGGCGCCGCCCCGGACCGGCTCCGCCAGCTGGCGTGCTGGCTGGTGGTGAGCGTCGTCGCCGGGGCGCTCGGCGTGCTGGTCGGCGGCGCGGTCGAGGCCCACCGCACCGGCGCCGGCGGCCTGGCCGGCGTGGTGCTGATCGGCTACGCCGCGCTGGTGGCGTGGCCGGCCCTGCTCGTGGCCGGCGTCGGCGTGCGCCTCTTGTGGCGCGGCTGGCACCCCGAGGCGCTGGCGGCCACGCTGGTCGAGCCCGACGGCAGCGCGCCGCGCCTGGCCGGCTGGGTCGCCTACGTCGGCCTGGCCTCGTTCGTCATGTCGTGGGC
>JAGPCO010000200.1 GCA_018058095.1 Kofleriaceae bacterium | reverse complement strand
CGCCGCGCGAGAAGCCGGCCATCCTGGCCGACGTGATGGCCCGGCACGGCTGGGGCCGCGAGCAGGTGCTGTTCATCGGCGACGGCGAGAGCGACTACAAGGCGGCCACCGCCGCCGGCGTGCACTTCCTGGCCCGCGAGACCGCGGCGCTCGGCACCCGCTGGCGCGACCTCGACGTGCCGCGCGCGCCCGACCTCACCTCGCTGGTGGAGCTGGTGGAGCGCTGGTGACCGACGAGATCGCCTTCGTCCTGTCCAACCCGCGCCACCACGCCGAGATCCTCCTGCCGGTGGTGCGCCGGCTCCTCGCCGACGGGCACCGGTGCCGAGTCGTGTCGCTGGCCGAGTTCCGCGGCTTCGTCACCCCGGCCTGGCCCGACCTGCCGGCCGGCACGGTGGTGCGGGTGTTGCCGTGGCACCTGCGCAAGAACCCGTCGCTGGGCGCCGACAGCGAGCTGATCGGGCCCGGTACGTCGTCGCGCCGGCGCCTGCAGGGGCTGATCTGGGCGGCGGGCCTCGGGCCTCGTCTGGCCTGGCTGCTCCGCCGCGCCCGCGCCGTCGTCGTGCCCAACGACGCCGCGTTCCCGTACGGGCACCTGGCCACAGCGATCTCCGGCATGAACGTGCCGCTGGTGCTGGTGCAGGAGGGCATCCGCTTCCCGCTGCCGGGCGAGCGCGGCGGCGAGGCCTACGGCCTGGGCGGCGCGCGCGTGGTGTGCACCTGGGGCGAGGGCTCGGCCGAGCACTTCCGCCGCATCGGCGTGCCGGCGGGCCGGGTCGTCGTCACCGGCAACCCGCGCTTCGACCAGCTCCGCATCGACGAACACGCGGCCGCCGGCGAGGCCTTGCTGGCGCGTTACCAGCTGCCGGCGCGCCCGCTCCTGTACCTGTCCAACCCGATCGACGACATGGGCTACGGCTCGACCGCCGACAAGATGGCGCTGTTCGCCCGCTTCCTGGGCGCGGCCGCCGCGGCGCTGTCGTCGGTTGGCGCGCCGCTGCTGGTCAAGCTGCACCCGCGCGAGGACGTCGAGGCCTATCGCCGTGTCGTCGCGACGACGGCGCTGCCGACGCCGCTGCAGGTGGTGGTGGCCGACCGCGACGTGGGGCTGTTCCCGCTGCTGGCGATCGGCCGGGCCGCGGTGGTGCTGGCCTCCACCGTCGGGCTCGAGGCCATGGTGTTCGGGCTGCCGGTCGGGGTGCTGGCCCTGCCCGGCCACGGCCACGTGTTCGAATACGTCCAGCGCGGGGCCGCGGTGGGGATTCCGGATGAGCTCGAGGCCGCCAGCGCCGCCCTGCGCCGGCTGCTGGGCGTCGGCCCGGGCGCGAGCGCACAAGGTGGGAGTGCCAGCCGGTTCGTCGAACGGCACCTGGCCCACCGTGGCCAGGCGGCCGCGCACGTCGCCCGCGTGATTCTGGGGACTTGCCCCGGTCCCATGTGAGGCCGTCGAGATGAACGCCGGGGCCCGGGCAGGGCACCAACGGCAGTGCAGCTTCGTCGACGGTGTGGCCACGTGATCTGGGCAACGCGCGCGGAAGGACGACCTCGCCGCTTTCGCCCGACGGTCGATGGACACATCCCGACCGAGGCCTGGTAGCGTAGCGGCCATGCGACTTTCGACCCCTGACCGGGAGGACAACGTGAAGGCATCGAACGAGTCTGGGTGGCGTCCGGCCCCCCGAGTGTGGGCCCTGTTGATGGTGGGGTTCGGTGCCCTGGCCCTCGCCTGCCAGGGCGGCCAGCCCGAGCCGGCCGGCACGCCCGACGCCCAGCCGGCGGGCGCCGCGCCGTCGACCCAGCCGCTGGTCGCGGCCCCGGCCCGAGACTTCGGCGGCGTCCCCGCCCATCTGGTCGCGCTCGCCGGTAGCGGCGGCACGTTCCGCGGCGGCTATCGCACCCACCAGGTCGAGATCGCCGACGGCCAGGTCGCGCTGACCCCGTCCTCGTTCAACCCGATCACCCGTGGCCGCGACGTCGGCACGCCGTTCGTGGTCGAGACCACCCGCATCGCCCTCGGCGACGTCGAGCTGGCCGGTGGCGCCAGCGCCACTCGCCAGGCCGGCGTCAACGCGATCGAGATCGTGCGGAGCGGCGTGGTCGAGCGGGTCACCAACCGCGAGGATGGCGTCGAGCAGTCGTGGCACTTCGCGGCCGCGCCGGTCGGCACCGGCGACCTCGTGGTCGAGGTCGCGGTGTCCGGTCACCGCTACGACGTCGGCAACGATAACGGCCTGCACTTCAAGGGTCCGTCCAAGCTCGGCGTCCGCTACAGCCACGGCGTGTGGCTCGACAGCGCCGGCGGCGAGTGGGAGATCCCGGCGGTGTTCGAGGACGACCAGATCCGCCTCACCATCCCCGAGGAGATCCTCGCCCTGTCGCAGTTCCCGGCCGTGCTCGACCCGACCATCACCGGCGAGCTGCTGACCGACGTGCCGGCCATCGGCAGCCTCGGCGCCAACAGCCGGGCCATGGACGTGGCCTCGAGCGGCAGCGAGTACTTCGTGGTCTGGCAGGACCAGCGCCAGAGCCTGACCGACGACATCTTCGCGACCCGGGTCTCGACCGCGGGGGTGGTCACCACCACCACCGGCATCGACGTCAACTCGGCCGCCGGGGTGCAGCAGAACCCGAGCGCGGCCTGGGTCGGTAACGGCTACGTGGTGGCGTGGGAGAACGTCGTCGCCGCCGGCAACTCCGACATCGTCGCCGCCTTCGTCAGCACCAGCAACGTCGTGACCCAGCTCGGCACCGTCGCCGGCACCGCCGCCAACGAGACCCTGCCGACCGTGGTCGGCCGCGGCAGCGAGGCCCTGGTGGTGTGGCAGGACGGCGCCGACGTGCGCGCCGCCCGCTTCAGCGGCGGCGCGATGGGCGCGGCCTTCGCCGTCGCCAGCGGCGCCAACGTCGAGAAGGACCCGGCCGCCTCCGCCGATCCGGCCGGTGACTACCTGGTGACCTTCACCGAGGTGCTGGCCGGCAGCACCGACGACATCCGCGGCCAGCTGGTGACCGCGGCCGGGGCCCTCAGCGGCGCGGTGTTCAACGTCGGCAGCCAGGCCGGCGCGCAGTCGACCTCGGCGGTCGGCTTCGACGGCACCAACTTCGTGGCGGCCTGGAGCACCGGCGGCAACATCGCCGGCGCCCGCGTCGGCCCGACCGGCACCGTGCTCGACACCACCCCGGTCACCATCAACGCCGGCACCAGCTCGCAGCTGGCGCCCGACGTCGCCTGCGGCGCCGCCGCCTGCTTCGTGGCGTGGGAGGACCTGCGCACCTTCGCCACCACCAGCCGTGACGTGTACGGCGCGCTGCTGAACACCTCGGCCAGCCTGGCCATCACCACCAACGATATCCTGATCAGCAACGTGGTCCGGACCCAGGTCACCCCGGCGGTGGCCATGGCCGGCACCGAGTGGCTGGTGACCTGGCCCGACGTCGGCGAGCTCGACTACACGTCGATCCGCGGCTCGCGGGTGTCGGCCGCCGGCGCCGCGCTCGACAGCGCCGGCCTGACCCTGACCACCAACTACAGCCGCTCGGGCGCGCCGCAGCTGGCGCAGTCTCCGACCCACACCGACGTCTACTGGTCGGACAGCCAGATCCCCGACACCAACGTCGTCCACACCCGCTTCGCGACCACCCAGGCCGACACCACGCCCAAGGTCGTGTCGAGCGCGTTCGCCAGCCAGCTGTTCCCGTCGCCGGCCTACGTCGGCAGCAACTTCCTCGCGGTGTGGCAGGACTCGCGCAACGCGACCCGTGACATCTACATGGCCCGCGTCGCGCCCAGCACCGGCGTCGTCGTCGACAGCGCCGGCATCCAGGTGTCCGGCGCCGCCAACGACCAGCTGCTGCCCCGCATCGCCTCGGCCGGGACCTCGGCCCTGGTGGTGTGGCAGGACCGCCGCAACGGCAACTTCGACATCTACGGCGCCCTGGTCGACCAGGCCGGCACCGTGACCGTGAACGACATCTCGGTCTGTGCGGGCGCCGGCGATCAGACCCGCCCGGCAGTGGCGTACGACCCGGTCAACGCCGTGTACCTGGTGGCGTGGTCGGACCCGTCCGGCGCCACCGTCGACATCCGCGCCGCCCGCATCAGCGCGGCCGGCGCCGTGCTCGACGCCTCGTGCGGCACGGTCGTCTCGAGCGCGGCCGGCAGCCAGCTGTCGCCCGACGTCGCCCGTGGCCTCAACGAGTTCCTGGTGGTGTGGAACGACCGCCGCAACGGCGACGACGACATCTACGGCGCTCGCGTCACCACCAACGGCAGCATCGCCGTGCAGGACGCCACCGGCATCGCCATCTCGCAGGTGGTGACCTCGAGCCAGTCGCAGCCGACCGTGGCGTACGGTGGCGGGGCGACCGGCGGGTACGCGGTCGCCTGGGCTGACACCCGTAACGCGGGCACCACCTCGACCGACATCTGGGGCACCCGGGTGCTCAGCACCGGCGCGGTCGAGGCGGCGTTCGTGATCGCCGCCGCGCCCGAGGCCGAGCGGGCGCCGGACATCGCTCCCGGCGCTGCCACCGCCAGCCCGTTCACGGTGACCTACAACAAGAACCGGCCCGACCTCGACAGCGAGCGGGTCCAGGTCCGGCGCATCACCTTCGCCACGGCGGGCGGCCAGCCCTGCACCACCGGCTCGCAGTGTGGCTCGGGCTTCTGCTCCGACTCGGTGTGCTGCGACACCGCCTGCGGTGGCGTGTACAACGTGCGCGACTGCCAGGCCTGCAGCGTCACCCGTGGCGCGGCCGTCAACGGCACCTGCGGCATCATCCCGGCGGCCACCAGCTACATCTGCCGGTACTACGCCGAGGTGCCGGTCAAGTGCGACCTGGTCGAGCGCTGCGACGGCGTCAGCGCCGACTGCCCGCCCGACCTCGGCCAGAAGCAGGGCCAGGCCTGCACCACCTCCGGCGGCGGCGCCGGGGTGTGCCCGGCCAACTCGATCGCCGGCGCGCCGCACCTCTGCCAGTAGGACCGTGGACGCCTTGGAAGGGATGACCGTGCGCTCCGCCTCGACCGCGCACGGTCGCCCTTCCGCCCCGGCGACGTTGCCGTCATGATCGTCGCGACGCTGCGCCGGACCTCGCAGCAGCCGGAGCTCCTGCTCTGGGTGCTGTACCTGCTGCTGTTCCCGCTCTACGTGTTCAAGAGCGGGTTGCCGCAGCCGGGTGATCTGCTGGTGCTGCTGATGGCGCCGGTGGTGCTCCTGCGGTGGGACGGCCGGCTGCCCGGCCCTAGCGCCCAGGCGTTGCGACCCTTGCTGGTCTTCACCAGCTACGTCGTCGTGTCCGCCTTGGCCTGGTCGATCGCCACCAGCAGCTGGACCATCGACCTGCAGCGCGGGTTCCTCCTCAGCCCAGCCTTCTACGTCTACAACGCCCTGCTGTTCGTCATCGCGATCGTCCTGTACCGGCGCCACGGCGACACCCTGCTCGCGGTCACGGTCTACACCTTGATCGCCTCGGTCCTGATGCAGGCCGCCCTGTCGCTGGTCTACTCCCGCGGCGACATCCGCGGTCAGGTCCTGTTCAACAACCCGAACCAGCTCGGCTACTTCTCGCTCCTGAGCGGCACCATCCTGCTGCTCCTGCAGCGCCGGCTCCGCCTGCCGACCTGGCTGGTCGCGGTGACCCTGCTCGGCTGCAGCTACCTCGCCCTGCTGTCGGCTTCCAAGGCCGCGCTCGGCTCACTCGCCATCCTGGTCGCGGTCGCGGTGTTCGACCGCCTGCGCACGGTGTTCCTGGTCGGGGGCATCGTCGCCCTGGCCCTGTCGGTGTCGTCCCCGCTGACCGTCATCGTCGAGCGCACCGAACACCGCATTCGCAACGACCAGCACTCCGGCTTCTTCCTCGAGCGCGGCTACGATCGCATCCTCAACCACCCCGAGTACTGGATCGCCGGCTCGGGTGAGGGCAACTACCTCCGCTTCAAGGACACCACGACGGTCGGCTCGGTCGAGCTGCACTCGTCGGCCGGCACCCTGTTCTTCTGCTACGGCTTCGCCGGCACCGGCCTGTTCCTGTGGTTCCTGTGGCGGATCGTCCGCGGCGCGCCGATCCGCCTGCAGCTGCAGCTGCTGCCGGCGGCGGCCTACGGCTTCGTGCACCAGGGGCTCCGCTTCACGCTGCTGTGGGTGCTGCTGGCGATCGTCGTCGTGCTGCGCGCCGAGGGCAGCGCGCCCGCGGGGCCGGGGCGACGCGGCGCCCGGCCATGACCGCACCCCCACGGCGGGTGGTGTTCGTGGCACCCAGCCTCGGCCAGGGCGGCGCCGATCGTGTGGTGGCCTCGTGGCTCACCCACCTCGATCGCCAGCACTTCGCGCCCGAGCTGGTCCTGCTCCGGGCCGGCGCGATCGAACACGAGGTACCGGCCGACGTCCCGGTCCGGCGCCTGCGCGCCGAACGCATTCGCACCGCGATGCCAGCCCTGGTGGCCGAGCTGGTCGGGCAGCGGCCGCAGGTCGTGGTGTCGATGTACAGCGGTGTCAACGCCGTCCTGGCCGG
Source organism: Kofleriaceae bacterium (assembly GCA_018058095.1). Taxonomy (GTDB): domain Bacteria; phylum Myxococcota_A; class Polyangia; order Haliangiales; family Haliangiaceae; genus JABFXX01. The sequence goes on along the minus strand of JAGPCO010000200.1, from coordinate 240 downwards.
CGCCCACGTGCTGGCCCGGTCGACGGCGCGCCTGATCGTGTCCGAGCGCACGACGCTGACCCGGGCCGACTGGTCGCCGGCCCGCAACCGCCTCGAGCCGCTGGTCAAGCGCCTGGCCTACCGCCGCGCCGACGCCATCATCGTGCCCTCGCACGGGCTGGCCCGGCAGCTGGTCGCCCAGCTGCACCTGCCCGCGGGCCGGGTCACCGTGGTGCCGAACCCGGTGGTCGACGACGACGT
>JAGPCO010000118.1 GCA_018058095.1 Kofleriaceae bacterium | reverse complement strand
GCTCCTGTTGCTGCACCTGCTCCTGTTGCTGCTCCTGCTCCTGTTGCTGTTGCTGCTCCTGCTGCTGATCCTGTTGCTGCTGCTGCTCCTGTTGCTGCTCCTGCTTCTGTTGCTGCGCCTGCTCCTGTTGCTGCTCCTTCTCCTGTTGCTGCTCCTGCTCCTGTTGCTGCTCCTGCTCCTGTTGCTGCTGCTGTTGCTGCTGCTGTAGCTGCACCTGCTGCTGTAGCTGCACCTGCTGCTGTAGCTGCACCTGCTGCTGTAGCTGCACCTGCTGCTGTACATGGGCAGACGCCCGCTGATCCACGTCGGCCCCTCCCTCCTCTCCCTCCCTTGCCTCCCCCCTCCTCCCGTCGCTCCCCGTGTCGCGATCGCCACAGCGTGTCGCGACCGCCACAGCGCCGCCGACGCGCCGCAGCGAGTGAGCACGAGATAGCGGCGGCGCGGTTGGGTCTCGCTCCGGCTCGGTGTACATCCGACCCATGCCGCCTCGTCCCACTTCCCCCGTCCGCTCGACTCGCCGCGCCCTCGCCGTCACCGCCGGCACCACCGGCGCCGCCTTGGCCCTGGCCCTGGCCAGCGCCGGCTGCTCCATCGGCGCGCCGCCCGGATTCTCGTCGGGCGATCAGTGGAGCTTCCCCCTCGTCGGCGCCCTCGAGGAGGGCGTGCTCCTGACCCCCGTCTTCATCCACGACCGTGGCCCGTACCTGATGGCCATCGACCCCGACGCGCCGCTGTCCGTGCTCGACGAGGCGGTGGTCAGCGAGAACCAGCTCTACGCCGGGCTCGGGCCGCGGGTGCTGACCGAGGGGGACGCGACCCACCCGATGAAGATGGCCGAGGTGCGCAGCCTGCGCCTCGGCACGCTCACCGTCACCGGTCGCACCGTGCTGGTCGGCAAGGTCGGCGCCTACAGCGCCGCTGGGCGGCAGGTCCGTGGCGTGATCGGCCGCGACGTCATCGCCGATTCGCTGGTGTTCGGCTTCGATCGGGACCGCGGCCTGGGTTACCTCGCCACCCAGAAGGGCTTCACGGCGCCGGCCGGCGCCGCCACCATCGGCTACGACCTCGTCAGCAACCGCCTGCCGGCCCAGGTCACGCCGGTCGGGCGTCGCCTGGCCAAGGTCAAGGTCGGCCAGGCCAGCCTCAACCTCCACCTCGACCTGGGCGCCTCGCTCAGCCAGCTGCGGCCGGCGCTGTGGGCCAAGGCCGGGCTGGCCGCGGTGCCGGCGCCGGCCACCGCGATCGACGAGTACGGCACCGTGCGCAAGGTGACCGGGAGCGGCGTCGCCAACACCGTCACCGCCGGTACCGCCAGCTCCGGCGGCGTGCGCTTCATCGCCTACGACGACCGCCGCTGGGAGGAGGAGGACGTCGACGGCACGCTCGGCCTCGACTTCTTCCGCACCAGCGTGGTGTGGGCCAACTGGGACAAGGAGACCTACTACCTGGCGCCGCGCGGCGACACGATGGGTATGACCAAGGAGCGGGTCGGCCGGTGGGGCTCGGCCGCGCTCGACGCCTGCGGCAACCCCGGCTGCGTCACCGTCACCCTCGAGCAGCCGGCCCCGGTCGCCGCCGCCGAGCCGGGCAGTGGCGCGCCGGGCGCGCCGGTGCCGCCGATGGCAGCTCGCCTCGGCGTGACCGTGACCCGCGACGCCGGCGGCAAGGACCTCGACCTCGACCTGCTGGTGCGCGCCGTCGACGACAGCGGCGCCGCGCGCGACCTGCCGGCGCTGATCGTCAGCTTGCCGGCCGGCGCCGACTCCGCGACGACCTTGCTCGATCCGGCCTACGCCGGTGCGCGCCTGGTGGTGGTCGACGTCAGCCCGTTCCCGCGCGCCTGCCGCGGCGGCGGCGCCTGTATCGTCCCGCTGGCGTGAGCCGCTGATCGGGCACGGGCACGCGCGACCGGGTCACGGTACGGGCGGCCCGTGCCGGCGGCTCCTGCCGACGGGACGGGCTCCGTGTCTTCAGCAGGCTGCGAGATCGAAACGGCCTAGCAGGATGCTTCTTCAGCATCCTGCTAGGCGCGGGCGAGGATGCCGCCCAGCAAGCCGAGCACGTCGGACATACCGCCGATCGAGCGGCCGTCACCGCGGGCCGACAGGTCGGGCCGGATGATCTCGATGCCGTCGACGCGCCCGGGCCGCCCGTGCGCGCCGTGCCAGCGACAGTCGATGAAGCGGGCCCCGGTCAGGTCGCGCCCGTCCCAGCTCGTGTCGCGCAGATCGCACCGCTCGAACACCGCGCCGGCGGTGGTGCCCATCGGCTGGGGCGTCGACAGCGCCAGGCTGGCGCCGCGCAGGTCGCAGTCGACGAAGTGCGCGCCGTCGAACGCCGCGTTGCCGAACTCGGCCTGGCGGAACGCCACCCGCGTCACCCGCGCCCCGTTCCAGCTGGTGCGATCGAGCAGCGCCGCATCGAAGCTGCCGCCGGTGACCTCGGCGTCGTGGAAGCGCGCCAGGCCGAGCGCCGCGCGGTCGAACGTGCCACGGACGATGTGCGCGTGACCGAACCCGCACCGGCCGAGGTTGGCTGACGACAGATCACACTCGAGCAGCTCGGCGTGCTCGAGCGTCGAGAACGACAGGTCGGCTCGAACCAGCGTGACCCGCTCGAGCCGGGCCCAGGTCAGCTCGTGGGTCCCGACCTTGGCGCCGGTGGCGTCGAGGTCGGCCAGGTCGAGCCGGCCCGGACCCTTACGCTCGCCGTGCAGCCAGTCTCGGTGACGCTGCAGCGCCGCGCTGGTGAGCTCTCCACGCGGCGCCGGCCGGGCCGTCTCCTCGAGCGCCCACACCCTCGGCGCGTCGGCCTGACGGCGGCGATCGAGCTCGAGGTACCGGGTCAGCTCGGCCTCGATCCAGGCCCGCTGGTACCGCTCGGGCCGGGCCGCCAGATCGGCCTGGGCCGCCGCGTCGGCGCCGGGCTCGATCCGGTCGACGCCAGCCGGGGCGAACTTGAGGAGCTCGACCAGGCAGGTGATGACTCGATCGAGCTGCGCCCCGCTCTTGCGCCAGGCCACCGGCTCGAGCTGCTCGACCTCGCTCACCACCGTCGGCGCGACCCGGTCGAGCTCGGCCATGAACTGCGCCGGCGTGATGGTGGTGGCCGGCGCCGCGCCGCCGAGGTGGAACCGCTCGACCCGGACCGCGGTCAGGTCGCCCTCGGCCTCCACCTCGAGCAGCCGCTCGGTCGCACATCGCGCGCAGGTCGCGGTCACGCCGATGGTCCGGCGGGGGCGCCCCGCCAGCCCGCCGTGTGGCTGCAGGGCCCGGGTGTCCCGGTTGCCGCACGCCGGGCACGGCGACAGCGACACCAGCAGCTCGAGCTCGGCCAGCGAACGCAGGGTGCCAGGGACCACGGGCATGGCCTCGCAGCATACCCGCGCGCCAGCCCGGCGGGGCACTCGGCCCGGGGGGTTCGGCGGCCCGGACCGCCGCCCCGGTCAGGGTCGTCCGCCGGCACAGGTTGCGGCCCGGCCGACGAACGGCCCGCACCGGTTGCGGGCTCCTGCCGGAGGCCGATTCGATCTCGCGCGGTTAGCCGCGGCACGCGGCTCGCACGTCCCTCCCCCATGGCCGGTGCCCTGTTTCCCATCATCCTCGCCATCGTGATCGGCGTGCTCGCAGCCCTGGCGGGCTGGATGCCCTTCTCCCCGTTCGTCGGGGTGGTCGTCCTCACGCTCCTGATCGGCCCGGTCCTCGGCCTGATCGAGATGATCAAGAGCATGGAGCGCGGCACCCATACGCCGGGCGAGTCTCACTAGTCCACAGGGACAGGCAGTAGCAGGGCCCTGAGAAACGCCGCGCAGCGGCGATTCTCACCGGCCGAGCTCGATGATCACCGCACCCGGCGACGGCTCCTGGCCCAGCTCGACGACCCGACGCCACCCGGGCGATTCGGCCACCAGCTCGGCTCGCTGCGTGCGCAGCGTGAACCGCCCGTCGGCGCCGCTGACGGTGCTGCGGCGCCGACCCGGAGCGCCTCCGTCGTGGACGGTCACCCCGGCCAGGCCGCCCCCGTCGGCGCCCTGGACCCGGCCGCTCACCAGACGCTCAGGACCAGGGGTGAGGTCGACCGCCAGCTCGAGCGTGGCGCCGGCGCCGACGTCGACGGCCCGGACCTCGACGCGATCGGCCGTCTCCAGCCGCAGCTCGTGGAGGCACGCCGGCACGGCGGTCAGCTCGACCAGCCGGCTGCCGGCGGGTGCGATCTGGTAGCGGGCGGGGTCGCCGCTCGAGCAGGCCAGCAGCACCAGCGTGACCGGGCCCCGCTGGCCGCGCAGCTCGAGACGCACGCGGCCGGGTGCGCGCAGGTGCAGCACCTGACCGGCCACCGGCAACGTGACCCACTGCGTGGCCCACCCGCCGTCGGCGCCGAGGGCCTCGAGCTGGACCTGGCCGGCGCGGCCGGCATCGCCGTCGGATGGCGTCAGCCGCCAGCGACCACCTCCGTCGGTGAGGGTGTCGATGCGCTCGCCCGAGCCCGCGGTCAGGTGGACCCGGGCCCCGGCCACGGGCTGGCCGTCGGGCCCAAGCAGCTGGCCGGCGGCGGCGAGCGGCTCGTGGCCCAGGCTGACCACCAGGTCGTCGACGACCACGCCGTCGGCACACACCGCCGCCCGCGTCGTCGACACGGCGCCGCTGGCGCCGCGGACCCGCACCACCACGGCGCCGGCCTCGTCGCCGCGCCAGCGGAAGCGCCCGTCGGGCCCGACCAGGCCGACCGCGACGAAACGCGCGCCCGGCTCGTCGCCGTCGGCGGCGGTGGACAGCTCGAGCTCGCCAGCGACGCGCGTGGTGGCGTCGGTCTGGACCCGCCCGGCCAGGGTGCAGCCCGCGCGCAGGCGGACGCCGACCGTGGTCTGGGCCCCGGCGACCACCGTCAGGTCCGCGGTCCACACCAGGGCAGAGGCCGGATCATGTGCGTGGAGCTGGACCGGCCCGGCCGGGAGCACCAGCTCGAACCGCCCCTGGTCGTCGGTCACCACCTGGGTGATCAACCCGGTCGACCCGGGCCTCGCCTCGACCACGGCGCCGGCGCTGACCCGGCCGACCCCGTCGAGGACCCGGCCGCGTATCGACCCGTTCGCCGAAGCCTGCCCGGCGCCACCCGGGCTGGCCAGCGGCGCGGCCCCGGCCGGGGTCCCGAGCGCGGCCAGCACCAGGGCCAGCACCAGGGCCTGCGGCGTCATCAGGGGGGAGGACACCGGGCCAGGTGATCTGGTTTCAACGGTTTCGCGCCGCGGTCAGGTCCCGGGCCGCCACCACCACAGGTAGGTAACCCGGGCCACGGCCAGCGCCGCCGCCGGCGGGGTGGTGCTGGCCGGATCGAGGCGGACGTCGTCACCGAGGGCCATCCACACCTCGAGGTTCTCGACGCCGCGCACCCCGCAGCGCAGCCCGCGCTCGGGCCCGTCGACGACCTCACACGGGGTGAGCGCCTCGGCCACCGCGGCGTGGGGCGCACCGACCACCAGGCGGCCCGGTCCCGCCACCGCCGGATCGAGCACCCGGATCCGCGTCACCTCGCCGCCGGCATCGGTGAACAGCACCAGGTCACAGGCCCCGCCGCGCCGGACCAGGCAGATCACCGGCACCGGGTCATCGGGGCCGCTCTCGAACCACTCGGTGCTGGCCGAGGCGTGGTAGCCCGGCACCTGGCCGGCCAGGCTGGCCGCGGTCACTGGAGGGCGCAACACGACGCCGATCAGGCCGGTCGGTCCCAGGCGCAGCACCGGCTCCGGCGCCGGTCGCTGGCGGGTGGAGGGACCCGGCGCGTGGACCGGGCCGACCACGCCGGCGCCGGACCGGTGGCCATCACAGGCGAGGAGCGCGCACCCGACCGTCACCACCGCGGCCCGGGGCGTCGCCATGGCTGACGGTACCAGGCCGCGGCCGTCGACGTCGCCATGGCCGACGGGCCAGGTCGCGGCCGCGGCCCACGCGAACTCGGCTACCGTGTCGGCGATGGGCGAGCACACGCGCTTCGATGGCTGGGCGCTCGACCCGGCCGTGCGGCACCTCAACCACGGCTCGTACGGCGCGGTCCGGCGCCGCACCCTCGAGCGGCAGGACGCGCTGCGGCGCCGCATCGAGGGCGGCCCGATGCGCTACTACGCGCTGGCCTGGCAGGACGAGCTCGACCAGGCGCGGGCCCGGGTCGCGGCCGAGGTCGGCGCGCGCGCCGACAACCTGGTGTTCGTCGGCAACGCCAGCGCCGGCACCGCCACCGCGCTGGCCAGCGCCGCGCTGCACGCCGGTGACGACGTGGTGATCAACGACCACACCTACCGCGCGTGCCGGCTCCAGGTCGACAAGCTGGCGGCCGAGCGTGGCCTCGGCGTGGTGCGCGCCACCCTGCCGGTGCGCGGCGCCGATGGCGCTCCGGCCGATCCGCGCGCGCGCGCCGCCGCCATCATCGCCGCGTTCACGCCACGGACCCGGCTGGTGGTCGTCGATCACGTCACCAGCCCGACCGCGCTGGTGGTCGACGTCGCCGCGGTGGTGGCCGCGGCCCACGCCGCCGGGATCGCCGTGCTGGTCGACGGCGCGCACGGCCCCGGCCAGCTCGCCCTCGAGCTCGACGCGCTCGGGGCCGACTACTACGTCGGCAACGGCCACAAGTGGTGGTGCGGGCCACACGGGGTCGGCTTCCTGTGGGTGGCCGATCACCACCTCGATCGCGTGGTCCCGCTGGTGACCTCGCATGGCGCCGATCCACGGGTCGGGCCGTCGCACCGGTTCTTCGCCCGCCACGACTGGACCGGCACCAGCGACGTCACCGCCGCCCTGACCTTGCCCGACGCCATCGCCGACGTCGCCGCCGAGGTCGCGCCGTGGCCTGTGCTGCGCGCGCGCGCCCGGGCCCTGGTGCACGAGGCCGCGGCCCTGGTCGGGCCCGCCCTCGGCGCCACCCCGCTGGTCGACGCCGCTGGCTCGGCGTGGATGGTGGCGCTGCCGCTGGCGCTGCGCGGCGCCGCCGCCGGCGCGGCGCTCGAGCGCCAGCTGCTGGTCGACGGCTGGGAGGTCGCCATCCCCATGCTCGGCGAGCGTGTGCTGCTGCGGCTGTCGGCCCACGCCTACAACCACCTCGACGACTACGGCGCGCTGGTGGCGCACCTGCGCCGGCTCGGCGTGCGCGGCGACGGTGACCTGCGCTGACCGCTCACCAGCCGACGCCGAGCTCGAACGAGACGAAGGCCTGGGTCTTGCGCTGCGGCGCGACCAGCTCGGCGGCGCCGCTGAAGTGGGCGGCGCCGGCGGTCAGGTTGGCCAGGACGTCGAGGTCGCGCCACGCCGGCACCAGCCACTGCGCCGACAGCGACGCCTCGGGGCCGGCCACCGACAGGCGGTCGCCGCCCGGGCCGCCGAACTGGAACCCCGGCTGATCGTCGCCCAGCTGCAGCTCGGCGAAGCCGAGGCCGCCGCGCAGGCGCAGCTCGCCGCTGGGCAGCGCCCGCGCCAGCGCGGTCCAGTGGGCCCGGAAGTGCGCCATCTCCTGCCCGTCCTCGTGGTGGAGCAGGCCAGCGCCGGTGCCGCACGTCTCGACCCCGAGCGCGGCGACCACCGTGACCTCGACACACAGCGTCGGCCGGCCGACGGTGTCGGTCGACGCCGCGCCGGCGCGCAGGTTGACCCGGTTGCGGACCGGGCCGGGCCGGCCAAAGCCGGTGGTCGGCGCGGCCTCGTCGGCGCGAGCGGGGCCGGCCGCGCCGGCCTGCAGCAGCGCCGTCGCCGCCAGGGCGATCGCGGCCGAGGCGAGGCGGCGAGTCGGGACCATGGTCGACGTGTAGCACGGGAGGCTGGGCCTGGGCGCCGGCGTCGTCGGCGCCGGTGTGCCCGGTCACGGCCTCGGTGCGCGAACGGTCAGGCGCCGACGGTCAGCTCGATCCAGTCGAGGAACTGGCTGAGGTCCATGATGCGCTGCAGGTTGCCGTGCACCTCGAGTTCGGCCGCGGTGCCGGTGGTGTAGCCGAGCAGCAGCAGGAACAGCGGCGGCGCCCGCAGGACCGACAGGAACTTGCCGTTGGCGCCGCCGATGAACGGCAGGGTGGCGGAGCCCGACAGGCCGAGGGCCCAGCCGGCCAGGTCGGTCGGCCGATCGAGCGGGCCGAACACCGCGCCCAGGCCGATGCGGAGCGGCAGGCCACCACCGACGCCGATGCCGATGTCGACGTTGGGCGCGCCGAGGATGGCGACGTCGACCTCGTAGTCCTTGCCGACCACCACCGGCTCGCGCTGGCTGTGGTCGACGGCGATGGCCAGCCACGGCTGCACCACGATCATCGCCGTGGCCGACACCCCGGCGCTGACGCCGACGTCGACGGTGAACTTGGTGCTGACGTAGGCGATGAAGGCCTGCGGCAGGACGTAGCGCGACCAGGTCGACAGGGTGCGCGGCGCCCCGTACGAGCGGCCCAGCTCGACCTCGAGATCGTCGCCGACCTCGTCCTCGGCGCCGACCAGGCGGTCGACGATCGCGGTGTAGCGGCGGTCGAACTCGGCCGCGCCCGGGCCGGTCAGCACCGCGCCGAGGTCGAGCCCACGCTCGGCCAGGTCGCGGTGCAGGTCGGTCATGGCGGCGCGGAAGCGGGTGATCGTCTCGTCGAGCAACGCGGCCCGATCGCCGGCCCAGGTCTGCGCCAGCGGGACCAGGAAGGTGGTGCGGTTGCCCTCGCGCCGGATGCGGATGCCGCGTAGCGCCGGCACCTCGTCGGCCTTGCCATCGGACATCTGGGTCAGCAGCTCGGGGCAGCTCAGGGACAGCGTGCGCTCGGACTCGGCCAGGGCCATGCCCTCGCAGGCCTCGGCGCGGTTGGCGACGTAGCCGGGCAGGCAGGCCTCGACGTGATCGGCCGCCTCGTCGCACCGGGGCGACGACTCGGGCCCGGAGGTGGCGCAGGCGGCCAGGACCAGGAGCGGCAGGGTGGCGGCGAGCGGTGACGGCGAGCGGGTCATGTCCGGGCTAGCAGCAAGGCCGAGGCCAGGAGCGACCGTGCGTGATCAACCAGTTGGCACCGCCGGTGGCCACCCGCCTGACCGCCTGCCGTGGCTCCGCCGGGCCTGGTAGACCCCACCGGTCGGCGGCACCCGCCACGGCCTGGCGCGTTCGGCCACGATCAGCGCAGGCGAGCCGACCACAGATCCCCAGACCAGGCGATCCGGCCGACGAGGACCTGATCGCCCACGTACGTGATGCCGAACAGCTGGTCCGACCCGACGCCAAAGCGCCAGCGCACCTGGTCGGTCGCGACCTCCAGCTCGAGCGTGTCGCCGTCGCGCCGGCTGACCAGCAGCCGGGCCCCATCGGCCGACCAGCGCAGGTCGGTCCACGGGTACGGCCGCGTCGCGCGCGCCAGCTGGCGCCGGGTCCCGCGCCTGAGGTCGAGCAGCATCGGCACGTAGTCGGTCGGGCCGGTGACCTTGGCCGGATCGACCCCGGGCGGCAGGGCCAGGTAGGCCAGCACGTCCTCGGTCGGAGAGTGCGCCGGCGCGAACGCGGTCGGGCCCACGACCTCGCGGGTCGCTCCACCGGCGACCGGGACCTCGACGATGCTGCGCCGGTCGGCGCGCTGGGCGTCGACGAACAGCCGGGCGCCATCGCGCGAGAAGCTGGACCGTTGCTCGCCATCGTCGGCCGGCAGCACCTGGTGTGGCGGCGAGCTGCCATCGACCGGGCCGACGAACAGGCCGTCGCTGGTGACCACCGTCAACTGGGCGCCGTCGTGCGACAGGCCGAGCAGGTCGGGCGACAGGTCGGCGAACGGGACGGACACGGCCGATCCCGTGCCGTCGATCCCGGTGCGCCAGACCCGCGCGTCGCCGGTGCGCTGCGACACGAACAGCACGTCGCGGGTGCCTGGCACCGCCACCGGCAGCGCGTCGTGCCAGGCGTTGCGGGCGAGGTCGGTCATGCGGACTCCGCCGGCGCCGTCCGGCTCGGCCCGGGCCAGCGTCATGCGCTCGGCGCAGTCGGACCACACCGCGGTGCCAGCGTGCAGGACCAGCCGCTTGCGCGCCGACACGCCGCTGCCGAACAGGCGCTCGCGCGGCCCGCCGTCGAGCGGCACCCACCAGGTCTCCATCTGGTTGGTCGGCGAGATCTCGGCGATGATCACCGCCGCCTCGTCGGGCGTCAGGGTCAGGATCTCCTCGAGCGAGGTGTCGTCGCGCGTCGGCACCAACCAGCGCGGCTGGTACGTGCCGGCGGCGAGGATGAGCACCCCATCCGCGGTGGCGACGCCGGTCTTGGTCAGCAGCACGAGGTCTCCGCTGGCCAGCTCGAGGCCGTGAATCGGGTAGAAGCTGACGTCGAGCTTGACCTCCGCCGCGACCGCCCCGGTGGCGACGTCGTACTGGCGCAGGCGGCCGCGACCACCACCCCACACGAAGCGACCATCGCGCGACCACAGCGGGCGGAAGCCCCCCGGGTCGAGCTCGCGCGGCCGATCGAGGTGGCCTAGCTCGGCCACCACCAGGCGCATCGGCCCGTCGTCCTTGCGCAGCCAGGCCAGGTGACGCCCGTCGGGTGAGGGCGCCGGCGTCAGGTCCCACCCCCGGACCTGGGTCAGGGCGCGGGCCGGACCCCCGTCGGGGGGCAGCGCGAACAGCACGGTGTCGGCCCCGATCGGCGCGTCGTAGTAGATGGTGCCGTCGGGGCCGATGGCCGGGAACTCCTCGCACACCTCGCCCAGGGTCAGGCGCCGCATCGTGTCCGCGTCGATGGCGAGCGGCCCCACGACCGGGCTCCCCGCCGCGCCGCTGGTGGCGAGCACCGGCCCGAGGTGGGTCGCGCCGCCGCGCGTGCCGACGACCACCACCGCGACGCCGGCGAGGCCGGCCGCCGCCGCCGCCACCCCCCACCAGGCGCGCCGTCGCGGCGGCTGCAGCGCCGCGGCCAGCGCCGCGATCGTCGGGAACCGCGCCGCCGGATCGGCGGCCAGACCGCGCCGCAGCGCCGCCACCACCGACCGGCCGACCACGCCGGCGCGTGGCTCCGGCAGAGCGCCGGCGCGGATGGCCTGGTGCAGCGCGGCGGGCGAATCGGCCACGAACGGGCGCTGCCCGAACAGCGCCTCCCACAGCGCCACGCACAGGCTGAACTGGTCGCTGGCCGCGGTGACGGCGCTCCCGACCAGCTGCTCCGGCGCCATGTACGCCGGCGTCCCGACCAGCCCGTGGGTCACGGTCGTCGTGAGGGGAGCGTCGATGGGCAGCGCGGGTGCACCCGCGCTGGACGCCTGCGTCAGCTCGCCGATCCGGGCCAGCCCCAGGTCCGACACCCGCACCACCCCGGCGGCGTCGATCAGCAGGTTGCCCGGCTTGATGTCGCGATGGATCAGGCCGGCGTCGTGGATCGCGCTCAGGCCGCGCGCCGCCTGCGCGAACAGGTCGAGCACGACCTGCGGCGAGCGCGCCGCCCGCGCCAGGTGCTCACCGACGGTCTCGCCCTCGACCAGCTGCATCACCAGGTAGGCCGCGCCGGCCACGCCGGCGTCGTACACGGCGACGACGTTCGGGTGGGTGACGCGGGCCAGCGCCTGCGCCTCACGCCGCAGCCGATCGCCGATCGATCCGCCACCGCGCGGGCTGCTCGACTCGTGCAGGACCTTGATCGCCACCTTGCGACCGAGCTCGGGATCGAACGCCGCCACCACCACGCCCATGCCGCCTCGCCCCAGCACGCGCTCGATGCGGTAGCGACCGATCGTCGCGCCGAGGTCGGCCGCGTCGTCGGCCGAGACCGGGAGCGTCGGGTCCGGATCGGCGGGCACGTCCGCATGGTACGCCGCGGCGGCGGCGCCTGCTTCAGCGTCGGCGCGCGAACAACGCGTCGCCTTCGAGCCCGCGCGGGTCGCGCCCGGCGCGGGCCCGCGGCCGGGCCGGGGTCGACGCCGGCACCGGCGCGGGCTCACAGGTGGTGGCGACGGGGGTCGACGGCGCCGCTCGCATGTCGACGACCACCGCCTGCGCGGGTGGGCGCGGCGCGGGCGACCGGCGCCGGGCGGGCCATCCGACCTCGGTCCACAACGCCAGCACCACCCCGAGGCTGACGCTCGCCGCCAGCAGCACCGCCGCGGTCGAGCGGTCCGAGGACAGGCGGCCGGTGTTCCGGGTCGGGGCCGGCGTGGATCGGACCGACGCCGGCGGTTCGCCTGGGTCGGCGCCTGGGTCGGCGCCAGCATCGGCCCCCACCGGCACCGGCAGCAGGTGGGTCGAGCTGCCACGGGCGAGGTCCGAGGTCGCCGGTTCGATCGCCGCCGCCAGCGCGTCGTCGGACAGGTCACAGTGGCCCGGGTCGACCGTGAAGCCGAGCAAGGTGGGCCCGATCGCCGCGTGCGCCAGCACCCACGCCGGCGCCGCGAAGTCTCCCCCGTGGCTGCGGCCACGCGGCATCGGCGCGGCGCCGGCGCCGCCGTCGTCGACCTCGATCTCGATCTCGATCCCGTCGACCGGGTTCCAGATCCGCGTCACCTCGTCCACCTCCACCTGCGTCCCCGGTTCCTCGGCGATGACGTTCATGCTCCGGTCAGGAGCAACCGCCGTGCCGGCTACGGGGGAGGCGGAAGCCCTCGCGATCCCACGGCGCGGCTCGGGCAACCCCGGTCCCGGTGAGAGACGCGGGCAGCATCCGGGCGCCCCTGGGCCGGGGCAGCGCTGACCACAGGCGACACCTGGATGGACAATTGCTACGTAGTTTCGCAGCAGTACGCTTGGAGGCGTCGCTTACGCGCGGGCCGCGCGCTGGTTACAGGGCAGGCTCCCGCCGCGGCCTGATCACGACCCACGCAGCGTCGCGGTCGGCAGCGATCCGTGGCCACGCGCGGCCAGCGCCACCTGCCGCGTCACCCGGACCAGCACGAGCGCGCCGACCAGGCCGGCCACCGCGGCCAGCAGCAGCAGGAGCAGCATCGTCGACGTCGAGGGCGGCTCGTCGCGGGTGAGCCCGTAGGGCGCGGCCAGCACGAGCAGCTGCGTGCACACCACGGCGACCCAGCCGCGCACGGCGGCGTCGGTCAGCGCGCTCGCCCCGCCGGTGAGGGCGCGCGCCACCGCGACCAGCGCCGCGGCCAGGGCGACGTGTGCTGCCGCGGCCAGCACCGGCAGCGCCAGTGGCAGCGCGCTCACCGCCTGCACTTGTCCGGAGCGGTCCTGGTCCGACTGCAGGAGGAGCTGGACCAGGTGGGCCGCCTGCAGCGCCCCGGCCGACACCACCATGAGCAAGCCCGCGCCGGCCACCAGCAGCGCCAGCCGCGCGCGCCCTCCGGGGACGTGCAGGCTGGCGCTCAGGACCGCCGCCGCCAGGAGCACCCCGGTCACGGCGTTGCCCAGCGGCACGCCGACGAACCACAAGCGGCTCACCGCGGCCGAGGCTGGCGTCGACCACAGGAGCAGCACCAGCCCGACGGCGATCCCGGCGATCCACAAGCGGAGCACGAGCGCGCGATCGACCCGGTCGAACGCGTCGGCGGCGCGGTTCCACGCCGGCGGCAGCGGCAGCGGCGCGGCCGCCCACGCCAGCACCAGCAGCAAGCCGCTCACCCCGAGCTCGAGCCCGATGTGGATGGCGGCGCCGGTCGCGGCGCTGTCGACCGTGCCCGCCAGCGGCGTGTCGAGGAAGACCGGCGCGCTGATGTACTGCAGGAGCAGCAGCGGCGCGATCAGCCAGCGCCGGCGCGGCAGGTGCCAGGCGGTCAACCCGATCCCGAGGACGAACCCCAGCGCAGCCAGGGCGTCGCTCCAGCGCACCCAGGTGACGATGGTGAGGTAGTGCGTGCTCGACACCGTGAACCCGCTCATGTGGAAGTCGAAGATGTAGCGCCCCAGCAGCAGCGTGCCCCCCTGCGCCAGCAGGGCGATCAGGGCGACGCGGGCACCCGTCCGGCCCCAGCCGGTCGCGCGCGCGCGCAGCTCGAGGACCCCGACCAGCAGGAAGCCCAGCACGGCCGAGGCGAGCCCGAACGACAGCAGGCGGTAAGCGGCCCACCGCCCCATGCGCTGGTCGAGGTCACCGTGATCGAGGAAGCTCAGGCGCCAGAGCATGAGCCCCGCCGTCCCCAGGACCCCGGCGGCCAGGCCCACCACCAGGGCCAGCGGCGGTCGGCCAGAGGCCGGAGACCGCCCGGGCGGCGCGGGCAAGACCGGGGCAGCCATGCCGGGACTATAGGTCCGGATCTGCGGCAAAAAACAGGACCGAGCGACCGGGTCTGGGTACCCTGGATCGGCGCTCGCTCCGGGTGCGACCGCCCTACGCCGTGGATCCCAGGCTCACCTCCGCCATCTCGACGCCAGCGATCCGAGCTCCGGCGACCGAGGCCGTGCGCCTGTGCCTGACCGCGCTCGACGACCTGCGCAAGCTCGACGACAGCCTGTACGACCGCTTCGTCGCCAGCCGGGGCGGGCAGCGGGCCGACGACGCCGCGACGCTGCGGGCGCTGTGGGCCGAGACCTTCCGTGGCCTGGGGCCGCTGCTGGCGTTCTGCCAGCGTGAGGTGGCGGCGCGCCCAACCGGGGAGGTGACCGAGCTGGTCCAGGCCGACGGGGACGACAGCCCATACGCGATGGCCACCATCATCGACGGCGACGAGGGCGATGACGACGCCTCGCCCAGCGCCGGCGCCGGCGCCGCCGCGACCGGCGACGACCTCGACTTCGACTTCGGGGACCTCGACGGCGGTGACGACGGCGGCGCGCGCCCCGGCCCGAACCGCGACGACCTCGAGATCGGCGCGGCCGACATCGGCGATCTGCTCGAGAACATCGACGGCGCGTCGAGCCAGAGCGACAGCCAGCGCTGGGCCACGGTCGTCGACAAGATGAGCTCGATCGAGTACGGCCTGCGGACCCAGCACGACGAGGCGTTCCGGCAGATGCTGGCCGCCCTCGAGGCCGGGCAGGTCGGCGCGGTGCTGGCGGTGTTCGACGACACCCAGAGCTCGATCAGCGAGGGCGTCCACGCCCTGGTCAGCGCGGTGTACGAGACCTTCGTGCCGAGCGCCGACCCGGCCACCGTCGTGCCCGGCTACCTGACCTCGCTCGGCCGGGCCCTGCTGGTCCGGCGCGGCATCGCCGACCTGGCCGGGCAGCTGGCGCCGCACAACCAGGTCCTGGCCGACCCCAAGGCGGCCGACGCCGAGGCCGCGCTGACCAGCGTGCGCGAGCTGGTCCACCGCTTCGTCGGCTCGGTGGTGTGCCGGGCCATGCGCGCGGCCGACCGCTGGCAGATGGTCGAGTTCGACCGCGAGCTGGCCGCGGCGCCGCTCGCCGGCGGCCGCCTGACCAGCGAGGGGCTGGTCAAGTACCTCGAGTCGCTGTCGTCGGTGAACCAGCGCGAGGTCCTCATCCTGCACGACCAGCGCGTCACCAGCGAGGTGCGCGAGACGCTGGCCTCGGCGCGCGAGCTGTTCGACCTGAGCCCGCGCACCGCGGTCGAGATGCTGGCCCGGGCTCGGGTGGCAGCCGCCCGCCTGCGTGGCCGCCACCCCGCCAGCGACGAGGTGCTGCGCGCCGTCGACGCGCTGCCCGACGGCGCCGAGGCCGACGGACGGGCGCTGCTCCGCCTGCTCGACGACCTGCTCGAGCTGCTGGGCTGAGCGTGACGATGGCGCCCAACGGCAATGGCAACGGCAACGGCCGGTGTCGCATCGTCCTGACCGGGGGCCCGGGCGGCGGCAAGACCACCGCGGCCGCGCTGTACCGGCGCGAGCTGGGCGAGCGCATCGTCGTCGTGCCCGAGGCGGCGACGCTGCTGTTCGCCGGCGGGTTTCCCCGCTCGCCCGAGCCACACGCGCGGGCCTCGGCCCAGCGCGCCATCTTCCACGTCCAGCGCAACGTCGAGGACGTGCAGTCGGCGCTGTACCCGGGCCGCATCCTGCTGTGCGACCGCGGCACCGTCGACGGCGCCGTCTACTGGCCGGCCGCGCCGGCCGCACCCGGGGGTCCCTCGTCGACGCCGGCGGCCGATCCCGACGGGTTCTTCGCCGCGCTCGGCACGACCCGGGCCCGCGAGCTCGATCGGTACGACGCGGTCCTGTTCTTCGAGACCGCGGCGGTGGGTGGCATCACGATCGAGGGCGGCAACCCGGCGCGGATCGAGAACGCCGCCGAGGCGGTCGCGCTCGATCACGCCCTGCGCGCGCTGTGGGCCGACCACCCGCGCTTCGTGCTTGTGCCGCACCAGGCGTCGTTCCTGGCCAAGATCAACGCCGGGCTGGACGCGCTGCGCCAGGTCGTACGCGAGCTCGCGCCGGCCGTTTGATCAGGCGGTCACTCGACCGGCGCCGGCACCGGCGCGTCGGCCCTGGGCTCGTCGAAGCCGAGCAGCTCGACCTCGAACACCAGCATCCCGGCCGGGGCGCCCTCCTCGCCCGCGTACGCCAGCGCCTCCGGGATCCACATGCGGACCTTGTCGCCGACGACCATGGCCTGCACCCCCTCGCGCCAGCCGGGGATCAGGCTGTCCAGCGTCATCCGCTGCGGCTTGTCACGCAGGGCCGAGGTGTCGAACCGCTTCCCGTCGGTGGTCCAGCCCGTGTAGTGGACCTCGACCTGGGCGCTGTCGCTGGGGTGGACCTTGCCCTTGCCGCGCCGGAGCACGACGTAGCTGACCCCACCTGACGTCTTCTTGGCGCTGGCCGGCGGCGCGAGGTCGGCCGGCGCCGGCGGCATCACGTGCACCTTGGCCAGCGTGACCTCGACGGTGATCGGGCCCGGGCCGACCAGCTCGTCCCAGCCCGGGTGATCCTTGCTGTCGATCCACACCCGGGCCCGCCCGCCGGCCTTCATGGTGCGGAGCAGGTTGCCCAGGTACGGCGGCATGGCCGACACGTCGACCAGGTGCGCGTCGTCGCCGGTCTCGTTGCTGATGAACATGCGCCCGCGCCCGTCCCAGGCCGACATGCGCCAGGACACCGCGTCGATCGGCGCCGGGCCGCGCCCGCGCCCGGCCACCAGGCTGAGGTAGCGCTGCCCCGACGCCAGCGCCTTGGCCGCCTTGGTCGGCGTCGCCGGCGGCGTGGCCGGGGCACGGACCACCTCGGTGACTCCGATCTCGACCAGGCGTACGTCGGCGCCCGGGCGTGGCCCCGAGGCCGCCTTGCCCCCCGGCGGGACGTCGAGCGCCGCCGGGATGACGAACACCGCGCGCTCGCCCTTGCGCAACAGGCCCATCGCCTCGGCCATGCCGGCCGACTGCTGTGGCAGCTGGTACCGTCCGCCGTGTTCGTTGGCGACGGTGTCGCCGGCCAGGTTCCACTCGGTCACGTCGGCGACGATGGTGTCGTTGCCGCCGATCGCGGCCTCGGTCGCCGGGGCGGCCGCGCCCTTGCGGTAGCGCAAGCCTGACGAGGTCGCGACCAGATCGGCTGGCGGCGCCTTGGCCGGGAACGGGGCCGGGACCTGGGCCACCGTCTTGCGCAGCATCGCCTGCTGCACCGCGGCGGCGAACTCCTGCAGGAGCGGCTTCATCCGCGCCTCGAGCTGCTTGGCCAGCTCGGGCGTGTCGAGCTTGGCGTTACACGCCTCGATCTCCGGGTCGCCCTTGGCCTCGGTCAGGCAGCGCACCCCCTCGGCCGACCAGCCGTCCTCCTGGCACGACGTGGTCATCACCGCCAGGAAACGCGGGACCCAGACGTCGACCAGCTCGGGCGGCAGGCCGTCGCGCAGCTGCTTGTTGACCGGGCCCATCAGCGCGGCCACCGCCGGGCCGCAGGCGGCGGCCGCGGTGGCACCGCTCGAGCCGGAGCCCGCGCCGGCCGGGTCATCGGGCGGCACCGGCGTCGTCGTCGTTGCCGCCTTGGATCCACAGGCGGTGAGCAGGAGCAGGAGCAGGCTGGCCAGGGCGGGCGCACGCATCGCGCGACTATCCCTTTCGGACCAGACCGGCGCCACTACGCCACCGGCAAAGCGGCGGCGACCCGGGCCAGGGCTGGTTCGACGGGGGCCGCTTTCGGCGACCCTCGTCGGCGCTGCTCGGTCCGGACTGGCTCAGACCGACCGCGCCGGGTCGGTGCCATCGACGACCACGGCCACCGCGACGGCCCGCGAGCCGTCGGCCAGCGCGTGTGGCGTGGTCACCACGCCGCGCCGCGGCGCCAGCTGGCGCAGGCGATCGAGGCGGATCGTGGCCAGGGTCCGGGTCAGGTCGTCGGGCACGGGGCGATGGGCGGGATCGGGCGGCATCGGCGGTCTCCTGGGCTGGGTCCAAGCAAGCCGCTTGCCGGACTCCACCTCTGCAACATCGACGAGTTACGCGACCGTGAAGGGGGCCGGGAACGGTCCGAGGGGCCGGCTCGCCGGCTGCCGGAGTGGCCGTATGCGCGGCGCGTCTATTCGTGGCGCTTCCGGTACTCCTGCGGGGTCTCGCCGGTGGCGGCGAGGAACGCACGCGAGAACGACGCCGGCTGGGCGAAGCCGACCGCGACCGCGATCTCGGCGATGGCGCTCTCGGTCCGCTCGAGCATCTCGCGCGCGACCTCGATCCGCACCGCCGCCGCCAGGTCGCGCAGCGAGGTCTGTTCACCCTGCAGCCGGCGCTGCAGCGTGCGTGCGGTCAGGCCGTGCGCGACCGCCACCACCTCGGCGTCGAGCGCCTCGCGCAGGTGGGTGCGCAGGTAGGTCCGGACCCGGCCTGCCAGCGACTCCTCGGCGCCCGCGCCCTCGGCGGCCCGGACCAGCTTCTGCAGCTCGGGGCTGGCGGTGCGCAGGCCGATGGACAGGTCGGTCCGGGCCAGGCGCAACCCGGTGTGGCGTTGCCCGAAGCGCGGCAGGGCGGCGAAGAACGTGCGCCACGACGCGGTGCTGATGGCCGGCGCCGCCCGGCGCAGCATCACCGAGTGGATCGTCGCCGGCATGGTCAAGAGCGTCAGGTGGCGGAAGATGACGCCGAGCACGATCTCCTCGAGCAGGGGCATCAGCGCGCTGTCGACGTCGCTGTCGATCCGGATCTCGACGTGGTCGCGATCGACCGGGACCACGCGCAGGCGCAGCCCGGGCACCATGCGGGCCAGGTAGTCGCGCTGCAGCAGCTCGAGCGCCTCGCCGAGGTTGCTGGTGCTGACCAGGCCGTAGCTGGCCAGCCCGAACGCGCCGACTGGCATCTCCATCGCCACCCGCAGCGGCAGATCCTCGCCGAGCAGGGCGCTGGCCTCGGTCCAGAAGGCGTACAGCGCCTCGAGCGTGTCGCCCGACGGGAGCTGCAGGGTGGCCCCTTGCTGGCTAGCAAGGCGCTGGGTCGAGTAGACCACCGCCGCGACCACCATCGGGTCGAGCTTGGGGAGCGGGGGAAGCTCGGCGGCCGGCTCGGGGGGGGCGGCGTCCTCGGACATGGCGGCATCCTCGCGGCGAAGGCGGCAAAGCGCAACCCCCCGGAGCGCGCCGTCCACGCGCTACCCTGCGCGTCGATGCGGCCCCTCGACCCGACGCTTGCTGGCTCCGGCACCACCATCTTCGAGACCATGTCCGGCCTGGCCCGGGCCCACCAGGCGGTCAACCTGGGCCAGGGCTTTCCCGACGAGCGTGGGCCGCTGGTGCTGCGCGAGGCCGGCGCGCGATACCTGGTCGAGGGCCACAACCAGTACCCGCCGATGATGGGCCTGCCGGGGCTGCGCCAGGCGGTGGCCCGTCACGCCCGCCGCTGGTACGGCCTCGAGGTCGACTGGGAGCAGGAGGTGCTGGTCACGTCGGGCGCGACCGAGGCGCTGCTCGACTGCTTCCTGGCGCTGCTGGCCCCGGGCGACGAGGCCCTCGTGCTCGAGCCGGCGTACGACACCTACGCGCCGGTGATCCGCCGCCTGGGCGCGGTGCCGGTGCCGGTCCGGCTGGTGCCGCCGACCTGGGACCTGCCGCGGGCCGAGCTGGCCGCGGCGATCACCCCGCGCACCAAGCTGGTGGTGCTCAACACGCCGATGAACCCGTGCGGCCGCGTCTTGCCCGAGGACGACCTGGCCTGGCTCGCCGCGCAGATCGTCGCTCACGACCTGTACGCGGTGTGCGACGAGGTCTACGAGCACCTGGTCTTCGCCGGCGCGCGCCACGTGCCGCTCATGACCTTGCCCGGCATGCGCGACCGCTGCGCCCGCATCGGCTCGGCCGGCAAGACGTTCTCGCTGACCGGGTGGAAGGTCGGCTACGTCACGGCGGCGCCGGCGCTGCTGCGGCCGATCGCCAAGGCGCACCAGTTCACGACCTTCACCACCCCGCCCAACCTGCAGCACGCGGTCGCGCTCGGGCTCGACCTCGACGACGCCTACTTCGCCGGGCTGGCCGGCACGCTCGAGCGCAGCCGCGATCGCCTGGCCGACGGGCTGCGCGGGCTCGGCCTGCCGGTGCTGCCGGCCGAGGGGACCTACTTCCTGGTCGCCGACGTGGCCGGGTGGATGCGCCCCGGTGAGGACGACCAGGCCTTCTGCCGCCGCCTGGTGGTCGACGCGGGCGTCGTCGTCATCCCGATGAGCGCGTTCTACCTCGGCGCCGCCCCGGCCAGCCTGGTCCGCTTCTGCTTCTGCAAGGAGGACGCGACGATCGACGCCGCGCTCGAGCGGCTGCGGCGCTGGCGCGGCTGACCCGCGCTCGTCGGGCCTCAGTCCTCGTCGTCGACGACGCCGAACAGGACGCCGAGGGACAGCTCGACCGCCTCGAACGGCTCGGCCCGCACCACCTCGCGCCCGGTCGCGGTCAAGGCGATGAGGTACCCGGCTGGCTCCCAGCGGTGAACCACCAGCGTGTGATCTTCGGGGTTCGCGATCCAGTAGTGCGGGACCCCGGCGGCGTGCAGCACTCGCAGCTTGTCGATCCGGTCGCGCGCCTCGTTGGATCGTGTGGGCCGTACTCGACGTCGACCTCGGTGCCGAACCACCATCCGCCCGGCCAGCGCCCACCGGGCCGCCGGTCGTAGCGCCGGCGCAACGCGCCGCCCAGGGCGAGCTGGGATCGGCCGTGGGCCATCGTCGGGTTGGCGCGCTGGACCAGCTCTCCACCCACGATCTCGGCCTCGACCGCGTCGTCGAGGGCGGCCAGGTCGGCGAACGTCGCCTGGGCGGGGCGGTGCGGCACGGCCATGGCCCGAGCATACCAGGGGCCGCCGGCCAGGCCCGACCGGGCGTCGAGCCCCGGTCAGAGGCCTCAGGCCTTGCCGGGCAGCTCGTAGGTCAGGGTGACGTCGAGGGTGAGCGGCTGCAGCTCGCCGCCGAGGGCCGGCCCGGCGCCCGCATCGCTGGTCGCCGCCACGTTGGCGACCTGCGGGAAGTACGCGTTGCTGAACATGTAGCTGGGGTTGCCCTCGCTGACGCCGACGATCGGTCCAAGCGTGAGGTCGAGCGCGCCGGCGATCTGCTTGGCCTTGGCCTTGGCCGCCTCGAGCGCCATGGCCCGGACCTTGACCTTGAGGGTGTCGAGGTCG
Organism: Kofleriaceae bacterium; assembly: GCA_018058095.1. Taxonomy (GTDB): domain Bacteria; phylum Myxococcota_A; class Polyangia; order Haliangiales; family Haliangiaceae; genus JABFXX01. The sequence continues at coordinate 2,023 of JAGPCO010000118.1, read as the reverse complement.
CTGCGGCGGAACTGGGTCGAGCTGACGGTGGCGCCGGCGTCGGCCGCCAGCTCCATCAGGTCGCCGATGAGCTCGAACTTGCGGGTCGTGACGGTCATGGTGATGGCGGCGCGGTGGCCGAGGAACCGCTGCCGGTTGTCGACCCACTCGTGCTGTGGCGCGATGGTCTGCTGGGCCAGCTTGATGTCCTCGATGCCGACGCCGGCCGCGGCCAGCGCGGCCAGCAGCCGCGTCTGCTGAGCCCGGACCTCGGTCGCGGCAGCGCCGGACTTGCGCGCGGTCGCGGCCAGGGTGAGCGTGAGGTCGGCGCAGTCGGGGCTGACCTCGAGGGTGGCGGTCGCGCTGACCGCGACCTGGCGCGGCGGCTGGTTGGCGGCGGGCGCCTGGATGATCACCGTCGGCGCCTCCGGGCGGCACCCGGCCGCGCCGCCAGCGCCGGTCAGGCCGGCGGCGATGAGGAGGAGCACTCGGGCGGACGGGGCGTGGAGGATGCGCATGTGGTGTAGACGGCCGTCGCCCCGGATCGTAGTTCCCGCGGGCGCCGTCCTTACATCGCCCTTACCGGCGTGGTAACAGCGGCCGATGGCGGACGACACGCTCGAGCTGACCGGGTGGGAGAAGCTGGCCCACCGCGCCACCGCCAGCCTCAACGAGAGCCGGTGGGGCCGGGCCTGGCAGACCGCCACCCTGCGCACGTTCTCGTACGCCTGGGTCCGCCAGGCCATCTCGCCGCGCATGCTGACGTCGGGCCTCGACGAGCTGATCGCCCAGCGGCCCGAGCGCGGCGTCCTGCTGGTGTCCAACCATCGCAGCTTCTTCGACCTCTACTCGATGATGCTGGCCATGTACATGGGACCGACGCCGTGGGCCGGCCGCATCAACTTCCCGGTCCGGTCCAACTTCTTCTACGACCACCCGCTCGGGCTGGCCGTCAACTACCTGTGCTGCGGCGGCGCGATGTACCCGCCGATCTACCGCCAGGCCGAGCGCCGGGCCCAGAACGACGAGTCGCTCGACCGCATCGTCGAGATGCTGCGCCAGCCGGGCCAGGTCATCGGCCTGCACCCGGAGGGCACCCGCAGCAAGGACCCCGATCCGTACAAGTTCCTGCCGGCCCAGCCCGGCGCCGGCAAGATGGTGCTGGCGGCGCAGCCGATGGTGGTGCCGGTGTTCGTCAACGGCATCAACAACGACTTCCTCGGCGAGGTCCGCTACAGCTGGCGCGACATCGCCCGGCGCGAGCGGCCGATCATCGGCGTGTTCGGACCGCCGATCGACTACAGCAAGTTCCTGGCCGAGAAGCCGCGGCCGACCGTGTACAAGCGCTGCGCCGACTTCCTGATGAGCAAGGTGGCCGAGCTCATCCCGACCGAGCAGGCGCTGCGGGCCCAGTGTGTGGCCGGGCAGATCTCCGACGACGATCCGCGCTGGCTGTCGAACCGCCGCACGGTCAGCCCGCTGTACGCCCGCCGGGGCTAGGAGTCCGACCCCGTATTCTGCGTGGAGGGCGGCGGTCCAGCAGCTCGGCCGGGTCGATCGGCCCGCCAGCGCGGAGCCAGCCCTCACGCGCGAGCCAGGTCTTCGGAGCGCTCAACGGGGAGCCCGCGGGAGGAGGCGACCCGTCGATGACCCAGACACCCGACTTCGTCGGGTGCCATCGTCCCGACGACCAGCGGTCGGGCTCGAAGAAGCGCAGGCGCTGGCGTAGCTGGCCGCGATTCGCCTGCCAATCCCGGATGGAGTGACTCACGTGGTTGAACAGCACGTAGCGCAGGGTGTTGCGCATCTGCGTCGGTGAGGTGACCGGGCGGGCGTGGTAGCGGTCGGCGAAGACCCGGCCACAGCGGCCGAAGGCCTTGTTCCAGCCGCGGGCCAGGCGGATCGCCAGGCCCTTCATGCCGCGCGACAGCGCGGTGTCATCGTCGGCCTCGACGATGAGGTGGAGGTGGTTGCCCTCGAGGGCGTAGTGCAGGACGCGGAAGCCGGTGACGCGGGTGTGGTCACGCGCGCCCGTCAGGGCGCG
>JAGPCO010000117.1 GCA_018058095.1 Kofleriaceae bacterium | reverse complement strand
GGTCCTCGCGAAGCGAGGTCTCCGGCAGCGCTTGACCGAGTTGCGGTGCTGCATGGGCGGGCGGCCGCGCCGGCGCCGCCGCGGCCGTCGCGGTGGCGTGGTGATGCCGCGCACCAGGTCGTCGAAGCTGACCTGGGCCCCGGCCGGCACGGGGCGGCGGCGACGGTCGCTGCGGGGGCGGGCGGCGGACGAAACCATTTAGAGCGTATATATTGTCACGACGATGATGGCAAGGGGTTTCGGCGGAATGGCGACGGGGGTGCAGACCCCGGCGGGGGTGTGCGGCGTGGACCGGCCCGGGCGTCGGCTGAAGCCTCCTGCTGTGGACAGGCGCAGGGCGTGGCGCGGGTGGAGACGTGCGTGGAGAGGGGCAGCGCCTGCCCACAGCAGTCCGCCCGGGCCTGGACGTGCGGACCCTGAGGGGTGTCTCCACCCTGGACCGTGACCCAGACACCCGCCTTCGCCGGGTGGGATCTGGGTCAGGGACGGATTCGAATGAATCCGATTGGGGGAGCCACGACAGCCCCCGGGGAGACCGCTGTGGGCAGGCGCCCGGCGAAGCCGGGCGTCAGGGCCCGGCTTCGCTGGGCGCCTGTCCACAGCGCGAGGCCGAAGGCCGACCCCGGGGCGATCCGGAGTTGTTACGGAGTCGGACTCCCAGGCGGGCGCGTTCGCCGGGTGGCGTCAGATGCCCGGGGTCGGCTCGTGCAGGACCTTGAGCTTGTCCTTGAGCCCGCTCGAGACGTGGACCCGGTTGTCGGCGTCGACGAACACCGCCTCGAAGTCGGGCAGCTGCTCGACCAGCGGCATGGCCGCCTCGGCGCCGAGGATGAACAGCACCTTCGACCAGGCGTCGGCGGTGAAGGCGTCCTTGGCCATGATGGTGACCGACCGGGTCTTGCGCGCCGGCTGGCCGGTGCGCGGATCGAGGATGTGGTGGTAGCGCACGCCCTCCTTGACGAACCCACGCTCGTAGTCGCCCGAGGTCGAGAAGCTGTGGTCGCGCAGCGGCAGGATCGCGAACGAGCTGTCGCGGCCGCCGCGCGGGTCGCGGATGCCCACCACCCAGGGCGTGCCGGCCTTGTCGCCCGACACGTACAGATCGCCGCCGGCCTGGACGATGAAGTCCGACAGCCCGGCTGCCCGCAGCAGGGCCACCCCGCGATCGACGGCGTAACCCTTGGCGATGCCGCCCAGGGTCATGGCCATGCCCTTCTTGCCGAGCCGGACCGTCTTCTTCTTGCGGTCGACGGTGAGCTGGGTCCAGTCGACCAGGGCCCGGCGCGCGCGCACCTCGGCCTGGCTCGGTAGCGTGCCGTCCATGTCCTGGTCGAACTTCCACAGCCCCTTGTAGGCGCCGACGGTGATGTCGAACACGCCGCCCGACTTGCGCGACGCCTCGAGCGCTCGCGCCACCACCGCCAGGGTCTCGTCCGACACCCGCACCGCCTTCTTCTTGCCGGCGGCGGCGTTGATGCGCGACACCTCGGACGTCGACGTCCACGTCGTCATCATGGCGTCGATGCGCCGGAACTCGGCGAACACCGCCTCGGCGCCGCGCGCGGCCACCAGCTCGTCACCCGACCAGATGGTCACCTGGATGTTGGTGCCCATCGCCTGCTGCGTGTAGACCAGCTTGCTGGCCTTGCCAGCCGGCGCGGGCGCCGGCGCCGGCGCGGGCGCGGGCGCGGGCGTGGGCTGGGCAGCCACCGGCGCGGCGCCGAGGAGGAGCAGCGCGGCGGCGATCAGGGGCGTCGGGCCGGGGCGGAACATGGCCTCAGCGGACGAGGTCGACCAGGCGCAACACGATGAGCACACCACCGACGGCGAGGGCGAGCAGGACCGCGCCGACGGACATCGCCAGCGTGGTCTGGGTCTCCTGCTGGATGCCCTTCCACATGCCGACCGCGGCCGGGATGGCGCCAGCCGCGGCGATCACGCCACCGAGGATCGAGCCGTGCGTGATCCCGCCCACGGCCGCGATGACCAGGCCGGCCGCGACCAGCCCGAAGGCGACGAACATGGGGACGTTGGAGTCGGGGCTGGGGGCGGCCATATGCCGCGTACCATAGCAGACGCGGCCCGACCCGGCGTGGCTCGCCGCGCCAGCGCGCTGGCCGGGCGCGCCGCGACGGCGGGGGCCGGTACCAGGCCTTGCCGGCACGGGCGACTTCCCGGACCATACCGGGGTGTCGCGTATCCTGATCACCGGCTTCTGCGGCGTGCCGGGCCCACACCGGGCCGGCGTGCAGCTGCGCCACGTGATTCGCGCGCTCACCCCGGTCCACGCCGTCGACGTGCTCGCCGTGCGCGAGGGCGACCAGGCCTACGTCGAGCGGCAGGGCGCGGTCCGCATCCTGCGGGTGCCGAGCCACGACGCCGATCCGACCCTGCAGATCCAGGCGTTCCAGCGCGCGCTCAAGCGGCAGCTCGAGGGCGCCGACTACAACGTCGTGCACTGCCGGGACCCATGGAGCTGCGCCACCGTGCTCGAGGCCCGGCCGCACCTCGACGTCGCCGTGGTGTACGACGTGACCCGCGGGCCAGCGCCGATCGACCATCGCTGGGCCGGCGAGCAGTTCGAGCGCGACGAGGAGGCCTGCGTGCGCGCCGCCGACCTGGTGCTGGCGCCGACCGAGCACGCCGTGCGGCACCTGGCCCGCACCGGGGGGCGCGTCCTGCTCAGCCCGGCCGGGGTCGACATCGACCGGTTCGACTGGGAGGACGCCGCGCCGGGCCAGCGCGCGCGCATCCTGTACGCCGGCGCGGTCGGGCCCGGGCGCGGCCTGCGCACCCTGGTGCGCGCGGTCGCCGACCTGGCGCGTGCGGTCGACGTCGAGCTGGTGGTGGCCGGTCCGATCGAGCCCGGGTTCGAGCCGCAGCTGCGGACCCAGGTCCGGGACGTCGGCCTGGCCGAGCGCGTCCAGATCCTCGGCCCGGTCGAGCACGAGCAGATGCCCACGCTCATCGCCACCGCGCGGGTGTGTGTGGCCCCGGGCGCCAGCGACCTGCAGGCGCGGGCCCACGCCGGACCGCCGAGCAAGATCCTCGAGTACCTGGCGTGCCGCCGGCCGGTGGTGGCGGTGCGGCGCGGCGCGGTCGGGCTGGTGGTCGAACACGGCCGCGAGGCGCTGCTGTTCCCGCCCGGCGATCCGGTCGCGCTGGCGGCCGCCCTGCGCCGGATCATCGAGGACCCCGCGCTGGCCGATCGGCTGGCCCAGGCCGGGTACCAGCGGATCCGGCGTGACGGCACCGCCAGCGCGTCGCGGCGGGCGCTGCGCCGGGCCTACGCCGACCTGATGCGCCGCTTCCCGAGCCGGTTCGAGTCGGTCAGCGGCGCCAGCGAGGAGCGAGTGGTCGAGCTGATCGCCGATGACGACTTCGAGGCCACGGTGTTCGAGGAGGCGCCCGTGCTGGTTCCCGACGCCGGCCTGGGCGACACCGGCGTCGAGACCCGGGCCGGCCCGGGGCTGGTCCAGGCCGCGCCCGAGCCGGTCGATCGCGACGAGACGGGGGAGCGCTCTGGCGCGGTGACCGGGCTGGTCGACACTGGCTCGCTGGTGGTGGTGAGCGCCAGCACCGACGAGTGGGTGGTCGGGCCGGTGGCCGAGGTCGGCCGCAGCCTCGAGGACGAGGGCACGCCGCTCGAGGGGATCTCCGCCGCCACGCCGGCGGCCATCAGCGACAACCGCTTCGTCGCCGGCGAGATCGACGTGCCGGGCGCGCCGCTCGACCTCCTCGAGGTGGGCGAGCTGACGGCCGCCAGCGCACTGCTGTCCGGACGCGACGCCGACACCGGCGAGACCGGCCCGGGCCGCTGATCCGCCGCGCCTCAACCCGACGCGGTGCGGGGCCTGCGTGGTAGCGTAGCCGCGGAGGTCGCCGCCATCTTCGTCCTGGCACTCGTCAACCTGGTCACCGGGCTGGTCTTCGCGGCGATCGCGGGTGACCGGGTCCGCGCCGACGGGCCCTTCGCCAGTCCGGCCTTCCCGCTGGTGGCGCTACACGCCGGCGGGGTGGTGAGCCCGCTCGCGCTGTACATGTACCTGGCCCACGCCGAGTGGTCGTGGCTGTACCTGATCGATCCCGACCGGGTGCCCGGCCTGGCCGCCATCCCGCTGATGGTCGCGCACGGCGGCCTGGTCATCGTCGGCTGGTACGTCGGCGCGTGGGTCCAGCGCCGGGCCGAACGCCGGCGCATGATGCGCATCGCGCTGGGCGTGTCGGCCGGCCTGCTGGTGCTGGTGCTGGCCCTGACGTGGCCACGCCTGACCTCGAGCGCGACCTTCGCCGGCTACGCCCGCGGCGCCACCGTCGGCCTGTTCGTGGTCGAGCTCGGCTACGCGCTCCTGGTCGCGCTGCTCGCGCTGGGCGGCTCCATCACCTACGTGGCGGTCGAGCTGTCGCGTGATGGCCGACGAGCGCGCAGCAGGTAACTTCTTGGAATCCTTGACGCCTGTCCGGCCGTGGTGATACCAACCGGATCGATGCGGATCGCGATCCTGCTGCTGGCGTGTGCGCCCCTGGCGTGTGGTCCCATCGAGTACGTCGGGCAGGTGACCCGACGGGCGACCAGCGAGGTCGAGGCCGCGCGTGCGGTCGACGCCGCGAAACACGCGCCGTACTGGTGGACCCGCGCCGTCGAGTACCTGCACCAGGCGCGGGTCGAAGCGGCCGCGGCCGACTTCCAGGCCGCCAACCGCTTCGGTCGTCTGGCCGCCGAGGCCGCGGTGCAGGCGCGGGCCGACGCGCTGGCCGCGGTCGGGGCCGGGCCCGCGACGCCGACGCCGACGCCGACACCGACACCCGCGCCGGCCGCGCCCTCGCCCCCCGCGCCCGGGCTCGACCGCGGCGATGACGACCTGCCGCCGCTGGGAGGTGGCCGATGAGCCCGCGCTCGCTGGCCACCCGGGCCACGTTCGTCCTGGTGCTGGTAGTGCTGGCCGGCCTGGCCGGCTGTGCCGGCGGCCGGGTCAGCGCCCGCGCCGGCGCGGTCGACGGCCTGATCTCCACCGCCCGTGACAACGGGGCGATGCGCTGCGCCCCGGTCGAGCTGGCCATGGCCGAGGCCCACAACGACTTCGCCCGCCAGGAGCTGGCCGAGGGCAACCTGGCGTCGGCGCGGCGCGAGATGGCCATCGCCGAGAGCAACGCCCGGGCCGCGGTCGACAAGTCGCCGCGGGACCGGTGCAACCCCGACCAGCGCCCGGCGCCTCAGCCCGGCGACACCGACGGCGACGGCATCATCGATCCGAAGGACGAGTGCCCCAAGGTGCCCGAGGACAAGGACGGCTTCGCCGACGAGGACGGGTGCCCCGAGGACGACAACGACGCCGACGGCATCGCCGACGTCGTCGACAAGTGCCCGCTCGACCCGGAGGACCGCGACAGCTTCGAGGACGAGGACGGTTGCCCCGACAAGGACAACGACGGCGACGGCCTGTGGGACCGGGTCGATCAGTGCCCGAACGAGGCCGAGGACAAGGACGGGGTCGAGGACGACGACGGCTGCCCCGACTGCGACGACGACAAGGATGGGGTGCCGGAGTGCCCCGAGGCCAAGGACAAGTGCCCGGGCGAGACCGGCGATGGCCCCGATGGCTGCAAGCAGAAGTACCAGCTCATCGTCGTCACCCAGGACAAGATCGAGCTCAAGCAGACCATCTACTTCGACTTCCGCAAGGCGACCATCCGCCCGGTCTCGTTCCCGCTCCTCGACGAGGTGGCGCAGGCGCTCAAGGACAACCCGACCATCGAGGTCCGCATCGAGGGCCACACCGACAGCCGCGGCTCCGACAGCTTCAACCTGAAGCTCAGTCAGAAGCGGGCCGACTCGGTCCGGACCTACCTCGTCGGCAAGGGCACCACCGCCGGGCGCATGGTGGCCAAGGGCTACGGCGAGAACGTGCCCATCGCCGACAACCGGACCCAGGCCGGGCGCGACATGAACCGGCGCGTCGAGTTCGTGATCACCACCCGCTGAGCGCCCCCGCCAGACCGGCGGGCCGGCCGGCCCCGCTGGCGACGGCCGGCCGAATCTCTGCAAGCCCGGAAGGGGCCGTGGTATGGAGTCCGGGATGCGGCTTTCGACCCGGATCTCTGTCGTCTGGCTGGCCCTCGGCCTCGCGTTCGTGCTGCTGGCCCGGCCGACCCCGGCCCGGGCCGACGCCAAGGCCGACATCGAGGCCAAGGTCAAGCTGGCCCTCGAGAAGTACGACGGGTTCGAGTACGAGGAGGCGCGCAAGCACCTCAACGGCGCGCTCACCCTGGCCAAGCGCAACAAGCTCGAGGCCACACCCCTGGTGGCCCGGGTCCACCTCAACCTCGGCATCGTCTACTTCCTCGGGCTCAAGGACGAGGAGAGCGCCCGCCTGGCCTTCCTGTCGGCGACCCAGATCGACGGCAAGATCCAGATCGACCCGGCCTACAAGACGGCCGAGCTGGCGACGTTGCTCGAGGAGGCTCGCAAGGAGTCGGCCGGCAGCGGCGAGCCGAGCGGCGGTGGCGGCGGCGGCGGGGAGCCCAGCGGCGGCGAGGCGGTCGACTGCAGCACCGTGGCGGGGTTGCAGCACACCATCGTCGACACCGGCGTGGCCGGGTCGCCGCGCCAGCTCGAGGCCTTCGTCGGACCAGATCTCAAGCCGGCCAAGGTCGCGCTCATGTACCGGACCAAGGGCGAGGAGCTGTTCGCCGAGGCGGCGATGACCCAGGACGGCTGCAAGTTCGTCGGCTCGATCCCCGGCAAGGCCATGCGTGGTGACCTGCTGCACTACTACATCGCCGCGTTCGACGGCGACGGCAACGTCCTGGTGTCCAAGGGGTCGGAGGGCTCGCCCAACCTGGTCGAGCTGACCGCCGCCAGCGGCGGCAGCGGCGGCAGCGAGGACAACCCGCTGGTCGGGCCCGAGCAGATCTCCGGCGGTGTGGTCGTCGGTGGTCGCAAGAGCACCGTGTTCCTCGGCGTCGCCTTCGCGACCGGCGCTGGCTACGTGACCGGCAAGACCGAGAAGGAGCAGAACGAGATCCAGTGCGGCGTCGGCCGCTGCTTCGCGCCCGGGCTGATCACCATCTACCCGGAGCTGGGCTACCAGGTCTCGCCGGTCATGTCGGTGTCCGTGGTCGGCCGCCTCGGCATCCCGGTCGGCACCAACATCGAGGGATCCGCGACCCTGGGGCCGGCCGGCCTGCTGCGCCTGCGCTACGCGCTGTCGCCGACCGGCGCCGGCCTGCACGTCGGTGGCTCGATCGGCGGCGGCATCATCCGCGACACCATCGAGCTGACCATGGCCGAGCCGGACATGAACGTCGACATCGTCGCCTTCGGCCCCCTGCTGATCGGCGGCAACGCCGGCTACGCAGTGCCGATCGGCGGGTCGCTCCGCTTCAACGCCGAGTTCAGCGCCCTGGCCGGGCTGCCGGTCGTGAGCAAGCTCGGCGAGAGCGTGCTCAACCTCGGCGTGCAGCTCGACGTCAGCCTCGGCCTGTCCGTCGGCTTCTGATCCGCGCCGGCGCGGCCAGCGCCTGCCGCGGCCGCCCCGCTCAGCGGGCGCCGACCGCGCGCAGCGGGTGCAGGGTCACGAACACCTCCCCGGCGGTGACCTCGGCCGTGGCCGGCGCCGGCGACAGCACCAGCGCTGCCTCGATCGTGCCGCCGCCGGCGTCGAGGAGGTAGATCAGCCGCTTGAGCGGGTGGTGGGTCGTGGCCACCGCGCGCAGGTCGGCCAGGAAGGTCGGGCACACGTCGGTCAGGCCGGAGTCGCGCAGGTCGATGCCGGCGGCGTCGCCGGCGGCGCTGAGGAACTCGAGGAAGGCGTGGTTGGCGACGCGGACCTTGCCGGCCCCGTCGCACACCGCCATCGGCAGCGGCGAGCCGTGGAAGGCCTCGCTGGCCGCCTTGCCGCGGCTGTCGTGGTCGCGCCGGACCCGCGCGCCCTCGCCCCCGGCGGCGCGCCGGCGCGCGGTGTCCATGCCCAGCATGTTCATCAGGGTGCGCAGCTCGTACATCAGGCCGGCCACGTCGGCGTGGCGGTCGGCCGGGCGCTTGGCGGTGGCGCGGGCGACGATGGCATCGGCCCGCTCGTCGAGTGGCTCGTCGATCTGGGTCGAGGGTGGCGGCACCGGGCGCGCGCGGTGGGCGGCGAACACCTGCTCGACCTCGCCGGTGAAGGGCAAGTGGCCGGTCAGGAGCTCGGTGAAGACGATGCCGAGGGCGTACACGTCGGTCGCGACCGTGGCCGGGGCGCCGTCGATCCGCTCCGGCGCGAGGTACTCGGGGGTGCCGTCGAGCGAGCCGGCGCCGCGGCCGAGGTCGGCGCGCGACAGCCCGAAGTCGAGCAGCTTGACCGCGCGCCGCTGCGCCGACGACCGGACCAGGAAGATGTTGTCGCTCTTGAGGTCGCCGTGCAGGATGGCGCGCCCGTGCATGTAGCGGACGGCGTCGCACACCTGCCACATCACGTCGCACGCGACCTTGGGCGGCAGGCGCCCGCCGGTGGCCAGGCGGTGGTGGACCGACTGGCCGTCGAGCAGCTCCATGACCATGAACAGCCCCAGCTCGGGGTCCTCGCCGAAGTCGACGATCGAGCAGATGTGGTCGTGGGTCAGGGCCGAGGCCAGGCGGGCCTCGCGGTAGAACATCTCGCGGATGCGCGGCTCGGTCGCGATGCGGGTGCGGATGAGCTTGAGCGCGAACGGCTTGCCGAGCACCTGGTGCCGGACCCGGAGCACGCGGCCCATGCCGCCGCGCCCGAGCGGGGCCTCGACCACGTAGCGCCCGCCGATGACGTCGCCGGTGCGCGCGGCACGGGGGCCCAGGCCGGGGCCGGGTGGTGGCACGGGCCCAAGGCCGTGGCGCGACAGCCGGCTGGCCGGGGCGACCGACAGGGTCACCGGCGGTAGCAGCGTCGCCGGGACGGCGCCACCCGCGGCCCCGGGGTCGCCGTCGGGGTCGCTGTCGCTGCCCGGGCGGGTGCGGCCGGAGGCCGGGTCGGGCGGGCGCGGCACCGGCAGATCGTACCGAAAAAAGGGCTATAAGGCCGCATGGACGAAGCCGCCTTCGATGACCACGCCCGGGCCGAGCTCAAGCGCCTCGAGGACGCCTTCGCCGACGTCGATCCCGACGACGTCGAGGTGACGTCGTCCGACGGCGTGCTCCGGCTCGACCTGCGTGATGGCACCAAGGTGGTCATCAACGCCCACCGCGCCGCCCGCCAGATCTGGATGGCCGCGGTGTCGACCGCCTGGCACTTCGATCCCGGCGACGACGGTCGCTGGCGTGCGGCCCGGACCGGCGACGAGCTGCGCTCGACGCTGCGACGGACCGTCGTCACCCGCATCGGCGTCGACGTCCCGCTGGCCTAGCAGGGTGCTGAGAAACGCCGCGCAGCGGCGTTTCTCGCGCCCTGCGCCCGTGCCCGTGCCCGTGCCCGTGCCCGATCGCTTGGGCGCTGCCGCTCAGCCGCCGGCGAGACGGGCGGCGCGGGCCCGGTAGTCGGCGGCGTACGCGGCGTGCCCGCGTGCGTCCCACGCCGCTGCCAGGTCGTGGCACCGCTCGGCGCCGAGCGCGGGCCAGCGGTCGTCGACCGCGCTCAGGCCGTCGAGCACCGCGAGCGACTCGTCGGCCCGGCCGACCGCGGCCAGGCCGATGGCGCGGGTGTGCAGGAGCGCCGGGACGCCTGGTCGGGCCGCCAGCGCCTCCTCGACCCAGGCCAGCGCGACCAGCGGCTCGATCCCGAGCGCCGGGCAGCGCAGGGCGGCGTAGGCGCGGTTGCCCAGCCACACGGCCCGGGTCGTCGGCTCGGTCGCCAGGCCAGCCAGCCGGGTCAGCGCCGCGAAGCCGCCGGCGTGATCGCCGGCGGCCAGCTGGCACGCCGCCAGCGACAGGCGCGCGGCCTGGCGTCGGCGCCGGCCCGGCGCCACCGCGGCGATGACGCGGTAGCGCCGGCGCGCGGCCGACCACCGCCCGGCCGCGAAGGCGCGGTGCCCGCCACGATGCAGCCCGGCCAGGGCGGCCCACCCGAGCAGCAGGGCGGCCAGGGGCAGGCTGACCAGCACCGACCCAGCGTAGCAGCGCGGCCCGGCGCCGGGAACCGGCCGACCACGACCGGCGTTCTCAGCCGGCCGCGCCCATGGTATGGACCGCCGATGGCCGACGCCCCCCTGGTCCAGCTCAGCCGCCGCGGGCGCGCGCCGGCCGGCGACGGCGTCGCTAGCGCCGAGGCGACCGTGGCGGCCGCGGCGACCGGTCCGGCGGTGTTCGTCGAGACCTACGGCTGTCAGATGAACGTGGCCGACAGCGACCTCATCACCAGCGTGCTCGGTCAGGCCGGGTACCGCCGCGCCGCGACGATCGAGCAGGCCGACGTGGTGCTGGTCAACACCTGCGCGGTCCGGGAGAAGGCCGAGGACAAGGTCATCGGTCGGGCCCAGGAGCTGGCCGCGCTCAAGCGCAAGCGCGGCAACCTGGTGCTGGGCATCGTCGGCTGCATGGCCGAACACCTGCGCGGCTCCCTGTCCGAGCGGGTCCCGGCCATCGACGTGGTGGCCGGCCCCGACAGCTACCGCCGGCTGCCCGACCTGCTGGCGCAGGCGGTCGCGCCCGAGCGGGTGGTCGGCCAGGTGGTGACCGACCTGCGCCTGGACAAGAGCGAGACCTACGAGGGCCTGTCGGGCGCGACCGGCGGCGACGGCGTGTCGGGCTTCGTCACCATCCAGCGCGGCTGCGACAAGTTCTGCACCTTCTGCGTCGTGCCGTTCACCCGCGGCCGCGAGCGCGGCAGCGCGCCGCGCGAGATCCTGCGCCAGGTGCGCGAGTACGTCGACGCCGGCTACCGCGAGGTCGTGCTGCTCGGCCAGACCGTCAACTCGTACCGGTGGGAGGACGTCAGCTTCGCCGACCTGCTGCGGGCGGTGGCGCGGGTGCCCGGCCTGGCCCGGGTCCGGTTCACCTCGCCGTATCCGGTCGACTTCACCGACGACGTGGTCGCCGCCATCGCCGAGGAGCCGACCATCTGCAAGTACGTCCACCTGCCGCTGCAGTCGGGCTCGGACCCGGTGCTGGCCCGCATGCGCCGCGGCTATGGCGTCGACGACTACCGCGCCATCGTCGCCCGGCTGCGCCAGGCCATGCCGACGATCGCCCTGTCGACCGACATCCTCACCGGGTTCTGCGGCGAGGACGAGGGTGACCACCAGGCGACGCTCGCGCTCATGCGCGAGGTCCGGTTCGACAGCGCGTTCATGTTCGCGTACTCCGAGCGTGACGTCACCTTCGCCGCCAAGAAGCTCGTCGACGACGTCGGCCCGGAGGTCAAGGCGCGCCGCCTGCGTGAGATCGTGGCGCTGCAGGAGACCATCTCGGCCGAGGTGTTCGCCGCCCACGTCGGCCGGCGCGAGCAGGTCCTGGTCCACGGCCCGTCGCGGCGCGACCCGGCGCAGATGGTCGGGCGCACCGATGGCTTCAAGTCGGTCATCCTGCCGGCCGGGGTCGGCGCGATCGGGGAGCTGGTCGAGGTCACGATCCAGCGCGCCACCATGGCCACGCTGTTCGCCTGAGCCGCGCCGTCGCGGTGGCGGCGCGCTCAGCGGCCGAGGGCGGCGATGACCGCGGCGGCGACCCGGCCGTCGACCAGCAAGCCGAGGTGGGCCACGTCGGCGAAGGCGACGTGCTCGGCGCCCTCGACCCGGGCCGCGCTGGGCGGGACCAGGGCGTCGGCGTGGGAGTAGATGACGGTCAGGTGGGTCTGGCCCGGCGGCGGGGCCGCGCTCAGGCGCTGGATCAGCGGTGACGCCGGCGCCAGCTCGCGGATGGGCCGGCCGAAGCCGAGCAGGGCGGCGTCGGTGCCGCGGTGGGGCGACCCGAGCGTGACCAGGGTCCGCACCGCGCCGTCGCCGCCGCCCAGGCTGACCAGGTAACGGCCGACCACGCCGCCCATCGAGTGACCGACGACGTCGACCTGGGCTGCCTGGTGGGTGGCGCGCAGCTGGTCGACCAGCGCGCCGAGCTGGCTGGCGGCGCGCGCGACCGAGCCGAGCGTCCAGTACTCGAAGCCGATGATCGGGCCCCACCCGGCCCGGCGCAGGCGCAGCGCGAGCAGCACGAAGTTGGTCCGGTTCATGGCGTAGCCGTGCACGAGCACGACCGGGCGACGGCCGGCCTGGCGCTGCCCGGGCAGGCCGAAGATCCCGGTCGGCCGCAGCGTCGCCAGCGCCGCCGCGGTGACCCACTCGCGCGAGATGGTGCCGAGCGCGCCGACCGCGCCGGCGCCGCCCGGATCTCGGGCTCGGCTGCGAGCGGCCACCACGTGGGCCAGGGCCGGGTACAGCCCGGTGAACGTGGCCAGGTCGGCGGCGGTCGCGACCGCGCCGCGGCCGAGCAGGTGCCGAGCCGGGTGGCGGGCCTGCATCAGACCTGCAGGGTCGCGCCCTCGACCTCGGCCGCCACGTCGGCCGGGATGCCCAGGCCGTTCCGCAGGCGCTCGAGGAACTGGCGCTCGGCCCCGGCGACCTGGTTGTCGACGGTGGCCAGCCGGCAGGCGGCGCGGTAGATGCCCTTGCGGGCGTCGGGCAAGAGGTCGGCCAGGTTGGACGTGTCGAGGTCGACCCGGGTGGTCAGGAAGCTCGCCGCGACCGCCCGCTCGTCGGCGGCGAGCCCGGCCCCTTCGATCAGGCGCTCGAGCGCGCTGGCCTCGGTCGGGGCCAGCGTGCCATCCGCCCACGCCATCGCCGCCCACACCCGGATCACGCTCAGGAACTGCGACTCGGCCATGCCCCGAACCTACGCGGCCGGCCGGGGCGGCGCAAGCGGGGCCTAGCGCCAGGTCCCGAGCTCGGCGTCGAGGATCTCGCAGCACAGGGCGATACACTCGTTGCACAGCGCGACCCCGCCGCGGCCGAGCAGCTTGCGCACCGCGCCCTCGCCCTTGTTGCACCAGGCGCAGGTGTCGGGGGAGGCGGGCAGGGCCGCGACCCCGAGCGCGGCCGAGACCTCGGCCGGGGAGACCGCGTCGAACTCCAGGGTCGAGCGTGCGCTGGCCGGCGCGCTCAAGGCGCGGTGGCACGGCCCGCACACCCGGACCGTCGCACCATGATCATCGGGGCTGCCGCAGACCGCACAAGGCATGGGACGCGGACCTTACCAGGTTGTGGGCAGGTCCTGCGGTGGCCTCACCCCGGCAGGCGCACGGTGAAGCGGGCGCCGCCCTGGGCCTGGTTGCTGACGTCGAGGCTGCCGCCGTGGTCGGTGATGAGGGCCTGGCACACCGCCAGGCCCAGCCCGGACCCGGTCCGCTTGGTGGTGAAGAAGGGGTCGAAGATGTGCGGCAGCGCGTCGACCGGCACGCCCGGGCCGGTGTCGGTCACGTCGACGCGGACCTGGCCGCCGTCGCGGCCGACCGCCACCTCGATGCGCCCCGGCGCGGCGTCGCCCGCCTTGGCCACGGCGTCGGCCGCGTTGCGCAGCAGGTTCCACAGCACCTGCCGGAGCTGGGCCGGGTCGGCCTCGACCTCGAGCACCGCCTCGCTGGCGGCGATGGCCACCTCGGCGCCCAGGGTCGCCAGGATCGGGTCTTGCCGGAACACCTGCACCGTCTCGTCGACCAGCGCGACCAGGTCGAACCGGACCGGCTGGCGCGGCCGTGGGTTGGTGTAGTCGAGCAGGTCCGAGATCAGCCCGTCGAGGCGCTCCATCTCCCGGGTCACGATCGCCATCAGCGCCCGGTCGTCGTCCGACGCCTGCGGCGACGTGCGCAGCAGCTCGACCGAGCCGCTGATCGACGCCAGCGGGTTGCGGATCTCGTGGGCGATGCCGGCGGCGAGCTGGCCGACGGTGGCCATCCGCTCGGCGCGCCGGACCTGGGTCTCCATGGCTCGCAGCGCGGTCAGGTCGGTGAAGTTGATGACCCGGCCGATGGCCTGGTCCTGCACGTCGCGCAGCGGCGAGACCGAGATGCCGAGCACCGACTGCCGGCCGGCCCGCTGGAACGTCAGGTCGCCGCGCTGCACGGTGGCGTCGGCGCCCAGGCCGGCCAGGCGCGCCGCCAGCGGCGGGCACACCTCGGCCAGGGGCCGCCCGACCATGGCCGTGGTCGGCCGGGCGAACACCTCGCTGGCGACCTGGTTGGCGGTGAGCAGGTTCCCGTCGCGGTCGATCGTGATCAACCCCGACGACAGCGAGCGGAGGATGTCCTCGTGCAGCGTGACCAGGTCGGCCACGACCCGACGTTCGCTGGCCAGCGACTGGCTGGTCCGCTGCAGCTGCTCGCCGAAGGCGTAGGCCAGCACGCCGACGGCGGAGATGGCGGCCAGGTTGATGCCGAGCGAGCGGATGAAGTCGACGCTGCTCTGCTCCCACGGCCGGGCCTGCGGCACCATCGGCAGCGGCAGCCACGACCGCCAGGCCGCGATCGACACCAGCGTGATGAGCGCGATCGACATGCCGCCGATCACCAGGACGCCGCGCTGGTACAGGAGGGCCCCAGCCGAGACCAGGGACAGCGCGAAGAAGAAGGCGTAGGCCGAGGTGGCGCCGCCGGTGCAGTACAGGAGCAGGCCGGCGATGGCCACGTCGCCGACGAGCTGGGGCCAGACCAGACGGGCGGCCGCGACCTGGCGCCGCAGCAACACGGCGTAGACGATGGTCAGGATGTAGGTGACGGCGATGAGCCCCGACAGGGTCACGACCAGGGCGGTCGAGCGCGTCTCGGCGGTGGCCAGCAGCCACAGGGTCAGGCCGAGGACGACCGTGACCGCCACGGTGCGGACCAGCATCAGCCAGGTCAGGCGCCGGGCCAGGTCGGCCGGGGCCCGCACGGTCGCGCGGGCGGGCGCCGGCAGGGCGCCGGGCGCGCCCGTCAGCACCACCGCGTGCTCGCCGCGTGACCGAGGCCCCTCGACGGTCATGCCACCCGCCAACCGGCCGCTGGGGTCATGGCCTAGCCGCCGTCGATGTTGCCGGCCAGCTCGAACACCGGCAGGTACATCGCGATGATCAGGCCGCCGACCACGATGCCGAGGAAGGCCATCATGATCGGCTCGATCAGCTCGGTCATGCCCTTGACCGCGACGTCGACCTCTTCCTCGTAGAAGTCGGCGATCTTGCTCAGCATCTGATCCATCGCGCCGGTCTGCTCGCCGATGCCGATCATCTGCACGACCATGGGCGGGAACACCTTGGTCTCGGCCAGCGGGGCGGCCATGTCGAAGCCCTCGGAGATGCGGGCGCGGGCGAACAGGATGGCGTTCTGGACCACCAGGTTGCCGGCGGTCTTGGCGCAGATGTCGAGGGCGTCGAGGATGGGCACACCCGACGACAGCAGCGTGCCGAGCGTGCGGGTGAAGCGGGCCACCGCGATCTTGCGCAGGATCGAGCCGAACACCGGCGCCTTGAGCAGCACGCCATCCGACCACTTCTTGCCGGCCGGGGACCGGCGCATCGCGGTGATGCCGAACACCAGCGCGGCCAGGCCGCCGATGAAGATGTACCAGCGGTCGGCGAACCCATGCGAGATCTTGATGACGACCTGGGTCGGCTTCGGCAGCTTGGCGCCGTCGAAGTTCTTGTACATGTCCTCGAAGACCGGGATGACCTTCCACAGCATCAGGACGATCACGCCGATCGCGATCACCAGGATCGAGATCGGGTAGATCATCGCGCTCTTGACCTGCGACTTGAGCTTGACCGCCTTCTCGATGTAGACGGCCAGGCGCGACAGGATGGTGTCGAGGATGCCGCCGGCCTCACCCGCGGCGATGAGGTTGACGTACAGCTCGTCGAAGATCTTCGGGTGCTTGCGCAGCGCGTCGGAGAAGGTCGCGCCTTGCTCGACCGAGCTCTTGACCTGGGCCAGGGTCCGGCCGAACACCGGGTTGGGTGACTGCTGGGCCAGGATGTCGAGGCACTGCACCAGCGGCAGGCCGGCGTCGATCATCGTCGCCAGCTGGCGGGTGAAGATCTGGAGGTCCTTGGGCGTGACGCCGCTGCCGAAGCGGATCTCGATCTGCTTGGCCTCGCGCTTGATCCGCTTGGGGGTCAAGCCCTCGGTCCGCAGCCGGGCGTCGACCGAGGTCTCGTCGGCTGCCTCGACGACACCCTTCTTGACCTCGCCGGCCCGGGTCGTCGCCTCCCATTGATATCTGGCCATGTGGGTGTTGCCTTGCTGGTCCGTTGCGGTGCGCCACGGGCGCGGGGGCTGACGTGAGCGGAGCTAGCGGCGGCCGGCGCCTGGTGGCGCCGTCGCGACGCCGCCGCCGGCCACGAGCATCTTGAGCTCTTCCGGGTCGCTCGAGCGGGCGGTCGCTTCGTCCATGGTGATCAGCTTCTTGATCACCAGGTCCGACAGCGCCTGGTTCATCGTCTGCATGCCGTACTTGGTCTGCCCGATCTGCATCTGCGAGTAGATCTGGTGCAGCTTGTCCTCGCGAATGAGGTTGCGGATGGCGGCGTTGGGGACCATGACCTCACACGCCATGACCCGGCCCGAGCCGGACGCCTTGGGCACCAGGGTCTGGCTGATCACGCCCTCGAGCACGAACGACAGCACGGCGCGGATCTGTGGCTGCTGGTGCGATGGGAACACGTCGATGATGCGGTTGATGCTCTGCACCGCGCTGTTGGTGTGCAGCGTCGCGAAGCACAGGTGGCCGGTCTCGGAGATGGTCAGCGCCGCCTCGATGGTCTCGAGGTCGCGCATCTCACCGACCAGGCACACGTCGGGGTCCTGGCGCAGGATCGAGCGCAGGGCCTTGGCGAACGACTTGCTGTCGGACCCGATCTCGCGCTGGTTGACCAGGCAGTTCTTGTGCTGGTGCAGGAACTCGATCGGGTCCTCGACCGTGATGATGTGCGAGCGCTGGCGCTGGTTGATGCGGTCGATCATCGACGCCAGCGTGGTCGACTTGCCCGACCCGGTCGGGCCGGTCACCAGGACCAGCCCGCGTGGTCGGTCGCACAGGTCGTTGATGATCTGCGGCACCCCGAGCTCTTCGAGCGGCACGATCTTGAACGGGACCATGCGGAAGGCCCCGGCCACCGCGCCGCGCATCATGAAGATGTTGGCGCGGAACCGGGCCAGGCCCTTGACCCCGAACGACAGGTCGAGCTCCTGGTCCTCCTCGAAGCGGAGCTTCTGGGCGTCGGTCAAGATCGAGTAACACAGCTGCTTGGTGTCGATCGGCGTGAGCGGATCGGTCCGCAGCGGCACCAGGTCGCCGTCGATGCGCAGCTGCGGCGGCGAGCCGATGGTGACGTGGAGGTCGGACGCCCCCTTGTCCATCATCGCCTTGAGCAGCTGGTGCAGGGTCGGCGCGGCCATCGCGGGCTAGTCCTCCACCGTGGAGCGCAGGATCTCCTCGGGGGTGGTCACGCCGTCGAGGATCTTGGCGATGCCCGCCATGCGCAGGCTCTGCACGCCGCCGCGGATCATCTCGGTCTTGATCTCGGCCGCCGACGCGCCCTGCAGCACCAGCTCCTTGAGCGGATCGGTGAACGGCATGACCTCGTACAGCGCGACGCGGCCCTTGTAGCCGGTGCCGCCGCAGGTGTTGCAGCCCTTGCCGGCCATGATCGTCGCGCCCCGGATCTGGGCGTCGCTCATGCCGAGCTTGGCCAGCGCCTCCGGGTGCTTCTCGGCCGGCGCCTTGCAGTCGACGCAGATGCGCCGGGCCAGGCGCTGGGCCAGCACCAGGTTGACCGAGGCGGTGACCAGGAACGGCTCGACGCCCATGTTGAGCAGGCGCGACACCGTCGACGGCGCGTCGTTGGTGTGCAGGGTCGACAGCACGAGGTGGCCGGTGAGCGCGGCCTTGACCGCGATCTCGGCGGTCTCGAAGTCGCGGATCTCGCCGACCATGATGATGTTCGGGTCCTGCCGCAGGAACGAGCGCAGCGCCGCCGCGAAGTTGAGGCCGATGTCCTCGTGCATCTGCACCTGGTTGATGCCGTGCAGGTTGAACTCGACCGGATCCTCGGCGGTGGAGATGTTGCGGTCGTTGGTGTTGAGCTCCGACAGCGCCGAGTACAGCGTCGTGGTCTTGCCCGACCCGGTCGGGCCGGTCACCAGCACCATGCCGTACGGCTTGGAGATGGCGTACTTGAAGTCGGTCAGCGGCTTCACGTCGAACCCGAGCCGGGTCATGTCCAGCTGCAGGTTGGACTTGTCGAGGAGCCGCATGACGATCTTCTCGCCGAACAGCGTCGGCAGGACCGACACGCGGAAGTCCATCTCCTTGTTGTTGCCGATCTTGAGCTTGATGCGGCCGTCCTGCGGCAGCCGGCGCTCGGCGATGTCGAGCGACGACATGATCTTGAGGCGGCTGGTGATGGCGTTGCGCAGCTTGAGCGGCGGCCGCATCTCCTCCTGCAGGATGCCGTCGATGCGGAAGCGCACGCGCAGGCTCTTCTCGTACGGCTCGACGTGGATGTCCGACGCCTTCTTCTTGATGGCCGACAAGAGGATCGCGTTACACAGCTTGACCACCGGCGCCTCGCCGGCCTGGTTCTCCAGGTCGACGACGTTGACGCTCTCGTCGCTGACCGCCGCGAAGTCGACGTTCTCGACCTCGAAGTCGCCGATCATCTGGTCGAGGTCGGGCCCCTTGTCGTAGTAGCGCGACAGCGCCGCCTCGAGCGCGGCCTCGGACGCGACGACCGGGTCGATGTTGTACTGGGTGAGGAACTTGAGCTCGTCGATGGCGTAGATGTTCGACGGGTCGGCCATCGCCACCACCAGGGTGGCGCCGTTGCGGCGGACCGGGATGACCTGGTGGCGCTCGCAGATCTCCTTGGGGATGAGCTTGAGCACCGTCTGGTCGATGTCGATCTCGGACAGGTTGATGGTCGGCAGGCTGTACTGCCGGGCCACCACCTGGGTCAGGTCGGCGTCCTTGACCAGGCCCATCTTGGCCAGGGTGGTGGCCAGGCGCTTGCCGGTGCGGCGCGCCTCCTCCTGCGCCTGCTGCAACTGCTGCAGCGACAGCAGCTTCTCGCGGACCAGCAGCTCTCCGATGCGGCTGTTCCCCTGTTGAGACATCAGTTTCGCAAGGGTAAGGCCAGGATCTGAGTGAAGTCAAACCCGCGAGATCCGATGCGTTGTGCGGGGCCTCCAGGCCGGGCCTGGGCCTGGCCCTGGCCCTCGGCGTGCTGCAGGGCACGGTCAGGCCCTGGTCAGGCCCCGACCTGGCCCCGAGGCAGCATGATCGGGCCTGGTCGCGCGTCTACACAGGCATGCCCCCCGGTCGCCGCCCTGACGGCAAGAAGTTTGCGCCCGGCGGGGGCAGGGACGAGGGTGGTCGTACATCCCAGGAGGCAGCCATGAGCTACCGCGAAGCCAAAGAGCTGGCGCTGCTGCGCCAGACCCTGCGCGACTGCTTGACCGCCCTCGACCCGCAGCGAGCCCACGCGGCGCTGGCCCGGCTGGCCGACCTGGCCCGAGCCGGCACCGACGCCGAGCTCAGCGCCGAGGCGGACCGCTGGGCGTTCCGGTTCGGCCTGCTGGCGGCGGCCTGAGCGGGGCGCGCCGGCGCAGGCCGGCGCTCAGCTCACGGCGACGTGACGAAGTTGATGCGGTACTCGTTCTCGCCGTCGACGGGGGCCTTGACCTGGGCGTAGTAGAAGCCCTGGGCCAGGTTGCTCACGGTCGCCCGCACGTTGCCGGCGGTCACCGTGCCGCCCATCGCGACCCGGGCGCCGGTGGTCGACAGGATGTCGAGCGTGAGCACCGAGATGCCGGCGTCGAAGTTGATGTCGACGGTGAGGTTGGTGTTGTTGGTCGGGATGTCGATCTGGTAGGTGTCGACGTCCGTCGCCGGGCAGATGGCGATGTCGGACAGCGCGAAGCTGGCCATGGTCCGGGCCACCGGCGTGGCGAACGCCATCGCGATGGTCTCGTTGGGCTCGAGCGGCGAGCCCTCGTTCTGGCACGGGCCGGTCCCGGCGTCGGGTGTGCTCGGGCTGGAGCCGTCGGCCTGGCACACGCGGCGGCTGGCGCTGACCTCCACGCACTCGAAGCCCTCCGGGCAGGCGTCATCGGCGCCACACAGGAAGGACTCCTCCGGCAGCTCGGGTGAGAAGGGCGAGCACGCGCCCAGGCCGAGGCTCAGGCTGGCGATCACGAGCGGGGTGAGCAAACGCGCCATGACTAGAACTCCACCGAGGCTGCGCCGCCGAGCACGTTGGCCCCGGCTGGATCGAAGGTGAGGACGGGCGCGACCACCCAGGTGGGGTCGCGACCGGTGGTGCGGCCGACCGTGGCCGGGGCCTCGGCCTTCTTGCCCTTCTTGGCCTTCATCACCTTCCACCAGACGTAGCCGGCCGCGGCGGTGGCGACCAGGCCGAGGCCGAAGGTGACGCGGGCCATGGTCTGCGACGACTTGCCCGAGGCCTCGACGTCGGCCAGGAACTGGTCGAACTCGCGGCAGGGCGGACCGCTGGCGCACTGCTCGGTGCGCGACAGGTCGGCCTCCCCCTCGAGCGTCGAGGCGGCGTTGGCAGCCCGCATGTAGAAGATGAGCGAGGTGCCCATCAGCGCCGCTGCGGCGCCGGTCGCGCCCCACTTGAGGGTCGGCGACGGACCGACCACGTCGCGCCGATCGCCCGCGCCGGTCGGCCCCGGGCCGGTCGTGCCGACGACCGGGCGGCCGGTCGGAGCGTCGTCATCCCCACCCGCCAGCGGGTTCTCGTCGCCCAGCGGGTTGTCATCATCGGGGTTGCGGCCGGTGCCCATGGCGCCGCCGCCGCTGGTGGGGCCACCGTCATCGCCGCTGCCGGTGGCGATCGGGCCGTTGTCCGACCAGTCGGGGTAGAACCGCGCGCTGGCCGCCGGCTCGAGGTAGACGACGTTCGGGCTCGACGCCTTGGCGACCTTGGTGACCACGGCGCCGGTCTGGTCCTTGACCTCGAGGTAGTACTGGATCGAGGTGCCGGTGACCTTGGCCTGCGGGACCCGCCCGACCAGCTCCTTGTAGCGCCACTTCATCGCCACCGGGGTGAACTTGTCGTCTCCGGCGCCGCGGTAGAACAACGTCACGGTCCAGCCGGAGTCCTCCGGCACGAACGCGGTGAGGTCGATCGGTTTGCCGGGCGGGACCTCCTCGACCAGGGCGTGCTGGAAGTCGGTCGCGCTGTAGGTGCCGGGCGGCTTGATGGTGACCGGCTTGGTGTCGCCGCCGGCCGGCTTGGTGCCGTCGCCGCCGGCCGGCTTGGTGCCGTCGCCGCCAGCCGGCTTGGTGCCGTCGCCGCCAGCCGGCTTGGTGCCGTCGCCGCCAGCCGGCTTGGTGCCAGGCTCGGTCTTGCCGGCGTCGGGCCCCAGCTCCTTCTCGAGCGCCTTCAGGCGGGTGGTGGCATCGGGGCGCTGCGGCGCGTCGGCCGGGCCGTCGGCCAGGAACTTCCGGTAGTAGTACAGCGCCGGGTCCTTCTGCCCACCCTCGTCGAGCGCGAGCGCGACGTTGTAGAGCAGGACCGCGTTCTTCGACAGCTTGTACGACTCGAGGAACTTGTCGGCTGCGGCCTGGTGCTTCTTGGCCTCGAACAGCTTCTTGCCCTCGAGGAAGGCCTTCTTGGCCTCCTCCAGCTGAGCCGGGGTGGCGCTGCCCTGGGCAGCGGCGGTGCCGGCGGATCCCGCCACGGCGGCGGTACCGGCGGCGGATGCGACAAGGATCAAAAGAATACGTGCGAGGGTCACGGAGCCTCCGAGCTGCCCTGGGGCGTGCGGGGTGGGTAGGTAGCACACCAGGGGCGGGGATTCACCAGGGAACAGCGGCTCAGCGCCGCCGACATCGTGTGACCTCGGGACCATGCGGCGTGGACCGGGCGCCTCACAGCCGGGCGACCAGCGTTCGGGGCCCGGGCCCGCCGCCGGGCCCGAAACTGCCGACGCCCCCAGGTGGGGGCGCCGCGCTGCCTGTCCCAGGCTGGTGTGCCTTCAGAATGGGTCGGCCAGCGCCGGCTTGGCCGGCTTGGTCGGCTTGGTCGGCTTGGTCGGCTTGCTGTCGGTGGCGAACGGGTCGGCGATCTTGCCGCCGCCGCTGCCCTTGCGATCGCGCTTCTTGCTCGTCGAGGACTTCTTGGTGGCCTCGACGGCGGCACCGGCCGGCTCGGTCTTGGCCGGCTCGGTCTTGGCCGGCTCGGTCTTGGCCGGCTCGACCGCGACGGGCTCGGTCTTGGCCGGCTCGACCGCGACGGGCTCGGTCTTGGCCGGCTCGACCGCGACGGGCTCGGTCTTGGCCGGCTCGACCGCGACGGGCTCGGTCTTGGCCGGCTCGATCGGGGTCACCACCGGCCCGGCCGCGGGCATCACCACGGGCGCCTGGGCCGGCGCGGCGGTGGTCGCCGGCGCCGGCTTGTCGATCACGAGCTTCCAGGTGATGAGCAGGAGCCCCAGGGTGCCGACCACGCCGATGGCGATGGCGGTCCACGGGGTCTGCTTGGCGGGCGTGAGGCCGGCCATCGGGTCGTACGCGATGGGGCCCGAGGCCGACGTACCCAGGGCGAAGTTCGGCGCCGACGCCATCGGCGCGGCGGTGGCCGGGATCCCCAGGCCACGCTCGAGCTTGTCGAGGTCGGCCTCGGACACGGTCAGGCCCGCGGCGGCGGCGCGGGCCGCGGCGAGCGCCTTGGTCGCCTTGGCCTCGGCGGCGCGGGCGCGCTCCTCGGCCTGGGCCAGCGCGGCGGTGTCGACGGTCGGGACGGCGACGGGGATCGGTCCCGACGCCTCGAGCTGACGGGCGCGGGCCTCGGCCTGCTCCAGCTTGGCCCGCAGCTCGGCCACCGCGCGGTCGGTCGGCGCCGCCGACCCGGCCACCGCGGCCCGGGCCTCGGCCTCGGCCAGCTTGACGTTCATGTCGTCGACGCGGCGCTCGAGCTCGGTCCGCTCGCGGTTGGCCTCGGCCCGGACCCGGGCCTCGATCTCCCGCGCCTTGGCCTCGTCGACCTCGCGCCGGCGCTGCTCGTCGGCGGCGCGGGCCTGGTCATCGGCCACGGCCCACCCACCGGTGTCGAACGTGGTGTTGGCGCGGGCGATGAAGTCGTCGAGCGAGGCCTCGACGTCGGGCAGGGCCGACGCCGTCTTGAGCAGCGACGACGTCCGCCGGCGGCGGTTGTCGGCACCGACGCCGTTGCCGGTGGCGCTGGCGCCGTTGGCTCCGTTCGTTCCGTTGCTCCCAGCCGTCTTGTCTTCAACCGTCATCGCGAGTCCTCCGGGCGGCACGGTGCCCGCAGCCACGGCTGCGGAGACCGAGTTCTTGGCGGGAAATGTAGCAGGTCCGGTTACCTCGATCATGGTGATTCACCCTTGCCTTGGGGCCGTGCCGTGGACGCGTAGGCCTACGAGACTTGAGATAGGAGCGCAAGCACCGACCGCGGGCGGGACAGATGATGTGCCAGCGGCCATGGGCGCCGCTGGTCCCACCGACAGCTACATGCGCTCGGTGTCCCGCTGGATGCGGGGCAGACGGTCAACGATCTCGACGACATCCAGCTCATCGTGGAACAGCGCCGCCTCGGCTTCCACACGTGCACGGGCGAGCACGCCCTGCTCCACCAGGGTGGCGCCGATCGTGGACTTGCGGTCGCTCCAGTGCGCCGCCAGCGCCGCCAGCCACTGCTGCTCGGTGATGACCGCGCGCTCGAGCAAGAACTCACCGAACCGCACCGGTTCGAGGGTCGCCGGCGCGGCCGCCAGGCTCGTCACGGCCGGGGCAGGGTCGGGACCCGACGGCGCCTCGATCGGAGGCGGAGGCGTGCCACGCCCGGCCCGGGGGGCGGGCGGGAGG
>JAGPCO010000116.1:14149-23856 GCA_018058095.1 Kofleriaceae bacterium | reverse complement strand
CAGCCACAGCCACAGCCACAGCCACAGCCACAGCCACAGCCACAGCCGCAGCCACAGCGACAGCCGCCGCTACAGCATCGGCCGATGACGCCGCGATCGCGTCACCAGCGGCGCTTGGGCCGGCGCCGGTGACCACCCGAGGGCGGCGGTGGGCGATCGGCCCGAGGTGGTGGCGGGCGGCCGGCCCGTGGCGGCGGCGGCATGGCACCCAGGTCTCGCGGCGGCGGGCGATCGGCCCGCGGCACGGACGTCGTGCGATCGCCGGGACCGGCGCCGCGCGGCGCCGGCGGCCACGGATCGCCAGGCCGCGCCCCGCCGCTGCGACCGCGATCATCACTACCACCGCCACTACCACCGCCACCGCGTTGCTGCGGCGGCGCGCCACCTCCTCCGCGCGGCGCCGGCGGCCACGGATCTCCAGGCCGCGCCCCGCCGCTGCGGCCACGATCGCCGCCGCCACCACCACCACCACCACGCTGTTGCTGCGGCGGCGCGCCACCACCTCCGCGCGGCGCCGGCGGCCACGGATCTCCAGGCCGCGCCCCGCCGCTGCGGCCGCGATCACCACCACCGCCGCCACCGCCACCACGCTGTTGCTGCGGCGGCGCGCCACCACCTCCGCGCGGCGCCGGCGGCCACGGATCTCCAGGCCGCGCCCCGCCGCTGCGGCCGCGATCACCACCACCGCCGCCACCGCCGCCTCGTTGCTGCTGCGGCGCGCCACCACCACCACCACGAGGCATGCCTCCACCACCCGCGCCCCCGCGCGGCGGCCCACCGCGGTCGAACCGCCCCGCCGCGCCCTGACCCTGACCCTGGCCCTGACCCTGGCCCGGCCGCCCGCCGCGATCCCATCCGCCCTCGCGCCGCGGCGGCGGTCCCCGCCGGTCCGGGCCACGCGTCGCTCGCGGCGGTGGTGGTGGAGGCGGCACGTAGTCCGGCGTCAGGTCGCGGCTGACGTAGGCCCGCCAGATGGCGCGGCCGTCGGCGGCGTGCGGCGCCAGCGTCGGGTCGAAGCCGGCGACGAACCGCACCACGTTGTCGAAGTCGCGCAGGAAGAAGAACTCGGCCCGCGAGTTGTGCGCGGCCGAGATGACCTGCGGGAAGTCGATGATGGTCGGCCCGTCGTGGCCGGCCAGGATGTTGTACGGCGACAGGTCGCCGTGGATGACGTCGCGGCACAACATGGCGATGAGCTGCGCCACCAGATCGGCGTACACGACCACGGCCTGGTCGGGCGCGATCGCCACGTCGATCATGCGCGGCGCCGGCCGGCCCTCGCCGTCGACGACGAGCTCCATCAGCAAGACGCCCTCGTAGAACATCACCGGCTGCGGCACCCGCACGCCGCTGCCGACCAGCTTGCCCAGCGCGTCGGCCTCGGCCGACTTCCAGGCCTGCTCGGCGGCGTCGCGCCCGAACCGGCCGCCACCGTCGATGGCGCGCTGGGTGCGCGAGTTGCGCACCGTGCGCCCCTCCTTGTAGTCGGCGTTGTTCTTGAAGCTGCGGGTGGCGCGGTCCTTGTAGACCTTGGCCGCCAGCACGTGCTCCCCGCGCCGGACCAGCGAGATGTCGGCCTCCTTGCCGCTCTTGAGGCGGCCCAGCACCTCGTCGATGATGCCGTCGGCGAGCAGGACGTCGAGATCGTGACCCACGAGGCGCTACGGCTCGCGGCGGATGATGTGGAAGCCGTAGTCCGACTGGCACACCCCGAACTCGCCGGGCTCCAGCCGGAGCGACAGCTGCCGGAACTCGATCACCAGCTGCGCGTCGGGCGTCACCGTCATCGGCCCGCCGGTCGCGCTGCCGCGGTCCTCCGAGTGCTCCCCCATGAGCGCGACGAAGTCGCCCCCGGCCTTGAGCTGCCCGAGCAGGCCCTTGACCGCGTTCTCGGCGTCGCGCTGGTTGCGCTTCTCGGCGCGCGGGTCGAGCCCTCCCTGATAGGCCTCGGCCAGGTCGGCCCAGCCGATCAGGATGTGGCGGACGTGGGTGGTGTTGGCGACCGGCTCGCGGTCGAGGATGTCCCACGACACGACCGGAGAGCGCCGCTCCTGCGGCGGTGGGCCGACCCGGTTGTTGATGGTCGGACCGTTCATGCCCCCTGGCTTGGCCGTGCCGCAGCCGGTGACGGCGGCGGTGGCCAGAGAGCCGGTGAGGGCCAGCGACAGCAGCGAGAGGCGCATCGGCGCCGACCTTACCCCGATCGGGACGGCCAGGTCGATCGGACGGCGGCCAAGCGCTTGCACCCCGGCACGGGTCAGGTCAGGGTGCCGGCCATGGCCGATGACAGCGCCTCCATGACCGACCTGGTCAGCTACCTGCCACCGCGCATCTGGTACCTGACCTCCAACGGCGGTGACCTGTGGTGCCGGCGGCCCTACACGTTCTTCTTCTCCAGCGGCGAGGCGGCCCAGGCCTTCGCCGCCGCGCTCGGCACCGGCGCCGACCTGTTCGCGGTCGGAATCGACTCCAGCAACCTGCTGTCGGAGCAGGTCCTGGCCGGCTTCCGCGAGCACGAGGTCACCAAGATCTTCGTCGATCCACGTATCGACGAGGCCAGCGGCGACGTGCACGGCACCATCCTTCGCCTCGAGCCCATCAACTGAGCCCAGGGAGCAGGCCATGAACGACCTCGTCACCGAGCGCGAGCTGCAGTTCGCCATCCGGCTCGGCGTCGCCGTCCTGTGCGGGATGCTCATCGGCCTCGAGCGCGAGTCGCGCAAGAAGCCGGCCGGCGTCAGCACCCACTGCTTCGTCATCGCCGGCGCCGCCCTGTTCACCTTCCTGTCGGCCGCGATCGATCCGGCCAGCCCGGCCCGCATCGCCGCCCAGGTCATCTCCGGGGTCGGCTTCCTCGGCGCCGGCATGATCCTCAAGAGCGACGCTGGCACCGTGACCAACCTCACCACCGCCGCCGCGGTGTGGTTCGCCGCCGCCATCGGCATGGCCATCGGCTTCGGCTGGTACGTCATCGCCGTGGCCTCGTCGCTGTTCGCCGTGGTCGTGCCGCGCATCCCGCACCTGTCGACCTGGGGCAAGGACAACGACCCGTAGCAGGGCCCGCGCACCGCGCAGCGGTGCCCCGTGCCCGTGCCCGTGCCCGTGCCCGTGCCCGATCGCTCGGTCTCCCTCGCTTCCGCGTCCATTCCTGCTCGCTCGTACGCCCCACAAGCCAGGAACCTGCGGCCGCCGGCGGTGTCCCAGGCCCGTGCATCCACGATCCCGCGCGTTGATCTGTCTGTGGGCGGCCCTCGACCTGACGCTGGCTGGCTGCCGTCCGCCGGGCTCGCGCACCACCACCACGCCCAGCCCAGCCGCCGCCACTGACCCAGCGGCGCGGGCCGCCCCGCGCCCGAACGCGTCGGGCCGGGTCGAGGTTGCTTACACACCCGAACCCGCCAGCGCCGAGGTGCGCGACCGCACCGGTGAGGGCGACTTCACGCTCGAGGTGGCCGCGCCCGGCGGCGCCCTCGGGACCCAGGCCACCGCCACCCCACTGCCGGCGGCCGACACTGCCGCCCTGCTGGCCCGGCTCGAGCCCTTGCCGACCGGGCTCGGCGCCCGTGGCGGCGCCGCCCCCGTCGTCCGCCCGCCGACCCCGCCGGTGCTGACCGGTGCCCGCCGCCAGCACGTCGCGTTTCCGATCCTGACCGCGCGGCCCCCTGACGCGGCGGGCCGGCCCCCGGCCGCACCTCCGGCCCCGCTGCCGCCGCTGCCACCGCCGGATCTGCAGCCGGTCGGCCCCGTCGCCGCCGAGCTCGAGGTGCGAGTGCGCTTCACCGAGCCGATGGTGGCGGTGGCCAAGGTCGGGCCGGTCACGGCGCCGCCGGCCCGGCTCACCCCGGCGGTGGCTGGGACCTGGCGCTGGATCGACACCCGGGTGCTCACCTTCACCGCCGCGACCGCCCTGCCCGGCGCGACCAGCTTCACCCTGGCCGTCCCCGCCGGCGCCCGCGCGCTGTCGGGCAAGGTGCTGACCGAGGAGGCGCGCGCCGTCTTCACCACGCCGCCGGTGCGCATCCGCAACGTCCTGCCCGAGGGCAGGCTGCGGCCCGACTCGCCCATCGTCGTCGTCTTCGACCAGGACGTCGATCCGTCCGTGATGGCCTCGCTGCTGCGCGTCGTCGACGCCGCCGATCGACGGCTGCCGGTGCGGGTCGGCACGCTGGCCGAGGCCAGGCCGTTGTGGTCCCGCCACCCGCAGCTCGACGACGACGCCGACGGCGCCGCCAAGGTGCCCGAGCGACGGCGGGTCGTGCTGCTGCCGACCCGGCCCTGGCCGGCCGGTCGCCAGCTCCGCGTCATCCTCGCCGCCGGGGCGCCGTCGGCCGAGGGCCCGCTGCGCAGCACCCAGGCCAGCGTCGACGCCTTCACCGTCGCCGCCCCGTTCTCGGTGCGCGGCATCCTGTGTCGCAACGGCCAGGAGGAGCCGCGCCGGACCGGCCTGGTGTGCCCGGCGGGCGGCATGCTGTCCGTCGAGTTCTCCAACGAGGTCGACCCGAGCTCGATGCGCTCGAGCCAGGTCCAGGTGCGCGGCCAGCCGTTCGAGGATCACAGCGTCGGCGGCGACTCGGTCGCGCTGACGGTGCCGAGCCAGCGTGGTCAGACCTTCACCATCGACGTGACCGGGGCGCCCATCGACGAGTATGGCCAGCCCCTGGTCGGGCCACGCAGCGTCAGCTTCCGCACCGGCGCGCCGGTGTACGCCCCGTTCCTGGAGGGCCCGAGCGGCATGCTGGTGCTCGATCCGCGCTTCGAGATCCCGCAGTGGCGGCTGCAGGCGCAGGCGGTGACGGAGCTGCACGTGCAGCTGTACGCGGTGCAGCCGGCCGACTACTTCGCGTTCCAGCAGTTCGAGGCCGGCAAGCGCGCCACCCCACCCGGGCGGCGCGTGCTCGATCGACACCTCCCGGTCGGGCCCCGTCACGGCGCCGACCTGCGGGTCGACCTGCGCCCGGCCCTGGCCGCGACCGGGACCGGCCACGTCATCGCCGTGGTCCGCGCCAGCCCGAGCCGGCCCATGCCAGCCGAAGAATTCCCCCGCCTGCTGGCCAGCTGGTTCCAGGTGACGCGGCTCGGCGTCACCACCCGCGTCGACGGCGACCGCGCGCACGCCTGGGTCCACGGCCTGGCCGGGGCCGCCTTCGTGCGCCCGCAGGCCGCCGTCACGACCAGCCTGGTCGTCGCCGGTGGCAAGCGTGGCCCGGCCGAGGTCGGCACCAGCCGCACCGACGCCGATGGCCACGCCAGCCTCGACCTGTTGCCACCACCGACACCGACCGACCCCGATCGCGAGCCACCCGAGGCGCTGCTGGTCGCCTACGTCGGCGCCGACAGCACGTTCGTGTCCCTCGGCGGCGCCGAGCGGGCGGTGCGGAGCCGACGGGCGCGCTGGTTCGTCACCGACGATCGCTTCCTGTACAAGCCGGGCGAGACGATCCACCTCAAGGGCTGGGTCCGGTGGATCCGCGACGGCATCGCGGCTGACCTCGAGCTGCCGTCGAAGACCGACCGGGTCGGCTACGTCATGCGCGACGCCCGCGGCAACGAGCTGGCGGCGGGCCAGGCCGTGTTCACCGAGCGCGGCGGCTTCGACCTATCGGTGGCCGTGCCGGCCAGCGTCCCGCTCGGCACCGCCAGCGTGACCTTCGCCCTGGGCCAGGAGCGGCACCGCCACACCTTCGCGATCGAGGAGTTCCGCACCCCGGCCTTCTCGGTCAGCCTCGACGACGACGTCGCGTTCCACGGCGCCCGCCCGGTCGTCGTCGGCGAGCGCCTCGAGCTGATGGCCAGCGCCGGCTACTACGCCGGCGGCGGCCTGCCCGGCGCGCTGGTGAGCTGGGACGCCACGCTGCAGGCGGTCGACTATCGACCACCCGGCTGGGACCGCTACCAGTTCGCGCCACCGTGGCCGCGCTCGGACCGCTACCACTGGCGCCACAACAACCAGCGCGACCACACCCGCCACCTGCGCGCCAGCCTGGGCGCCGGCTCGACCTCGACGGTCCAGCTCGACCTGGCCGCCCTCCCGGGGCGCCAGCCGGCGGTGCTCACCGTCGACGCCACCGTGACCGACCTCGACCGCATGAACATCCGCGCCAGCTCGCGTCCGATCGTGGTCCATCCCAGCGCGCTGTACGTCGGCCTGCGCCTGCAGCCCGAGCACGACGACGTGGTCGAGGCCATCGTCACCGACATCGATGGGCGCGTCGTGCCCGGCGTGCCCGTGGCCGTCGCCATCACCGGCGTGTTGTGGTCGGAGGCCCACCGGGACGACGCCCACATCGTGCACGCGCACGCGTGTGACCTCACCAGCGCGGCCACGCCGGTGCGCTGCACCTTCCCGCGCGCGGCGCTGCACGCCTACCAGGCCATCGCCTCCATCGCCGACGAGCGCGGCCGGCGCAACCGCAGCCAGCTCGACCTGCCGTGGTGGGGCGGCGAGAGCGACGAGGTCGACCTGGCCATCACGCCCGATCGCCCGAGCTACCGCCCCGGACAGACCGCCCGCCTCACCATCCGGTCGCGCGCCGTCCCGGCCAGCGCGGTGCTGTCGGTTGCCCGCGGCGGCGTGGTCGACCAGCACCGGCTCGAGCTGACCAGCCCGACCACCACCGTCGAGGTCCCGATCGTCGCCAGCTACGTGCCCGACGTCTACGTCCAGCTCGATCGCTTCGCGGCCAGGCGCGAGCGCACGACCGAGGCGCGCGATGACGGCAAGGGTCGCAAGCGCCCGGTCCGGCCGCCGCTGCCGAACCGCACCAGCACCGAGGTCACGCTGCCGGTCGACCTCGAGGCCATGCGCCTCGACCTGCGCGCCGCGCCGACCCGGCCGCTGGTCGAACCCGGTCAGCCGGCCACGTTCGAGGTCGAGGTGCGGCACGACGACCGCCCGGTCGAGGGGGCCGAGGTCGCGCTCATGGTGGTCGACGAGGCGGTGCTGGCCCTTTCGGGCAAGGCGTACGCCGACCCGCTCGCGCCGTTCTATCGCCCGCTCGGGGCCGACAACCAGCTGGCGTCGAGCCTCGACTCGATCGAGGACGCCGGCGACGACCTCGACGGCCCGCCCGGGTTCAAGCGGTTCCGCCTCGACGAGACCGCCGGCTTCTACTTCGGTCGCAGCGGCTACGGCACCGGCGGCGGCGTCCTCGGCGGCCATGGCGGTGGCATGAACGGCACCTTCGGCATCGGTGGTCCGGGCGTGGTGCGCGCGCGCAAGGACC
The DNA here is from genome assembly GCA_018058095.1 of Kofleriaceae bacterium. Classification (GTDB taxonomy): domain Bacteria; phylum Myxococcota_A; class Polyangia; order Haliangiales; family Haliangiaceae; genus JABFXX01. The sequence continues at coordinate 16,633 of JAGPCO010000116.1, read as the reverse complement.
TGCGCGCCAGCGCCGCCTTCGCGCCACGCCTGCGCACCGACGCACGCGGCCGCGCGACCCTGACGGTGACCATGCCCGACAACCTGACCCGGTTCCGGGTCGTCGCCTTCGCCGCCGAGGGCACCGGCCGCTTCGGCCGGGCCGAGGGCGCGATCGTCACCCAGCGCACCCTGTCGGTCCGGACCATCGCCCCGCGGGTGCTGGCCCAGGGCGACCGGTTCGCCCTGCCGGTGCTGGTGCAGAACCTCGGCACCGAGGCGCGCACCGTCGACGTCGCCGTGCGCGCCGGCAACCTGACCACCAGCCAGCCGACCGGCCAGCGCGTCACCGTCGCGGCCGGCCAGCGCGCCGAGCTGCGCTTCCCGATGGCCACCATCGAGCGTGGACGGGCCGCCATCCAGACCATCCTGCACAGCGAGGCCACCGCCAGCAGCGCCGCGTTCGACGACGCCTCCCTGGTCACCGTGCCGGTGTACGAGCCCGCCACCACCGAGTCGTTCGCCACCTACGGCGTGGTCGACGACGCGCCCCAGATCGAGCAGCTGCAGGTGCCGGGCGACATCTTCCCCGAGGTCGGCGGCGTCGAGGTCGAGGTGTCGTCGAGCCAGGTCGGCGAGCTGACCGACGCGTTCTGGTACCTGGTCGCCTACCCGTACGAATGCGCCGAGCAGCGCTCGGCCCGCATGCTGGCCACCGCTGCCATGTTCGATCTGCTCGTCGCCTTCGCCAGCCCCGGCCGCATGACCCGGGCCGAGCTGGAGCGGACCGTCGCCGACGACGTCCGCGCCCTGGCCGAGACCCAGAACCCCGACGGCGGCTGGGGCTACTTCTCCGAGATGTCGTCCGATCGCTTCGTCACCACCCAGGTCGTGCAAGCCCTGGTCAGCCGCACGGTCCGGGGCGGCCGACCGGCCGTGCTCGAGAACGCCCGCACCTTCCTGCGCAACGGGGTCGACGCCACGCTGCGGGACCTCGGCCAGCGCGCGGCGCTGCCGGTCGAGCGGCGGCTGGCCCAGCCCGACGACGCCGCCCGCATCGTCGCCGCCGCCGCCGAGCTGAGCGCGCTCGCCGCCGCCGGCACCGACGTCAAGGCGCGAATCGGCCGGCTGCACGCCATCGCCACCACGCTGGCGGTCTACCCGGTCGAGGCGCGGGCCCGGCTGCTGGCGCTGATGGCCGGCAAGCCGGCCTTCGCCGTCGCCCGCGCCGAGCTCCTGCGCGCGCTGCGCGCCGCCACCCATGAGACCGCGGCGACGGCGACGGTGACCACGCCGTATACCCGGGGCGAGCGCCTGCTGCTGGCGTCGGACGTGCGCACCAGCGCGCTCACCCTCGACGCGTTCATGCGCGAGGCCCCGACCGATCCACGCATCGACAAGCTGGCCCGCGGCGCGCTGGCCGGGCGTCGGCGCGGGCGCTGGACCTCGACCCAGGACAACCTGGCGGTGCTGTCGGCGATGCGCCGCTACTTCGACACCTACGAGCGCGCGGTGCCGGCCTTCACCGGCAAGCTGTGGGTCGGCCAGGCCGGGTACGCCGAGCGTGCCTTCGCCGGTCGAAGCGCCGACCGGGCCCAGGCCCAGCTCGGCTGGGCCGCGCTCGGCGCTGGCGGGCGCCACGACCTGGCGCTGGTCAAGGACGGCCCGGGTCGCATGTACTACCGCGTCGGCATCACCTACGCGCCGCGCCAGGTCGTGCTGCCGGCGCTCGACGCCGGCTTCGTGGTGAGCCGGCGCTACCGCGCGCTCGACGACGCGGCCGACGTGCGCACCGGCGCCGACGGGCAGATCCACGTCCGCCTCGGAGCACGCGTCATGGTCGAGCTGCAGGTGTCGGCCTCGACCAGCCGCGACGGCGTGGCCCTGGTCGACCCCGTGCCGGCTGGGTTCGAGGCCGTCAACACCCGCCTGGCCACCGCCGAGCGGACCGCCGCCGGCGCCGACGACGGCAGCGCCTGGGACCATCGCACCTTGCGCGACAACCGGACCGAGGCGTTCCGCATGGCCTTCCCCGAGGGCACGACCCGGCTGTCGTACACCGTACGGGCGACGACGCCCGGCACGTTCCTGGCCGCACCTGCCAAGGCCGAGGAGATGTACAGCCCCGAAACTTTCGGCCGATCTAGCAGCGCGGTGGTCGTCGTCGAGTGAGCAGGCCTTCACGCGACGCGGGCGCGGCCGAACAAGCCGGACATGACCCAGCCCGCACTGGACCTCGCCGTCACCTTCGGCGAGGACGGCTACCTCTCGACCGCCATCGGTGCCACCGGCAGCCTGACGGTGCACCCCAACTTCTACGTCGTGATGCACACCCTGGTCAGCGTCGACCCCACCGTCGACTTCTACCTGCAGCCGGGCGCCGGGGTGACCCACAGCATCGGCGCGACCGCGCCGTTCGTCGAGGTCACGGCCGCCAGCGCGGTCGGCCGCGGCGCGCTCGACGTCGGCATCGGCGTCGCCGTCGGCGCCTCGCGCAACTTCTAGC
>JAGPCO010000116.1:0-14049 GCA_018058095.1 Kofleriaceae bacterium | reverse complement strand
CTAGCTACCCGATCCGCGCCCGCTCGGCCGCGAGCTCGGCCAGCAGCGCCAGCAACACGTCGGCGCCGCGCTCGCCGACGGTGCGCCAGTTGTCTTCGGCGATTCGCGTGCGTGGATCGACCGGCAGGTCGAGGTGCCCGCCCAGCACCTTGGCCTGGTCGGCCCGCATCATCGTCGTCGCTGGCGCCAGCCCGGCCAGGTGATCTGCCGGCACCACCTGCAGCATGCGGTCCGGCGAGCGGCGCAGCAGGTGGACCAGGTGAGCCGGGTTGCGCGGTGGCGTGTCGCCGGCCTCGGGGTGGAAGTCGGCGATGATCACCGACGGGACCCGGGCCGACAGCCGCTCGCGCACGGCGCGGTGCTCGCGCGGGCTGGTGGTCGCCGCCGGCAGCACCATCAGGCCGATCGGCACCTTGGCCGCCAGCCAGCCCTCGATCACCGCGACCATCGCGTCGTCGCTGTCGTCGGGCGGCCAGCGCAGGTCGATGACCAGCTCGCCGGCCTTGCGCGCCGGCGCCGCCCACGGGCACAGGCCCCAGCCCTCGACCACCTCGATGATGTAGCGGTCGAGGACCCGGCGCACCGCGGCATCACGAGGGTCGGTCACGTCGGCATCTTGCGGCCGGGGCCGCGCGGCCGCAACCACACGGCCTCGCAACCACCCCGCCTCCGCCGTGTCATCCTGGGACATGGCCCGCACCTGGACCTGCCTGGTCGGCCTCGCCGCCGCCGTCGTCGCGGCCAGGCCCACGTCGGCCCGCGCCGACGAACCGGGCGCCAGCGCCATCGCCGCCTGGACCAGCCAGCTCGACGCCGGCCCGGCCGCGCTGGTCCGGGCGCTGCGACCACGCCTGGCCGGGCTCGACGCCGCCACGCGCTGCGTGCTCGGGCTGGCCTACGGAGCGCGGGACCTCAGTCGCGCCAGCATCTACGCCGCCGCGTGCGAGGCGCCCGGCCTGCGCGACGACCCCGAGGTCGAGGCCCGGCTGCGGCCGCTGCGCGCGCGCTGGAAGGCCAGCCCGCTCAGCCGGGTGGTCATCGTCACTGACCCCGACGGCCAGGCCGTGCGGCTCGACCGATTTCCCGACGAGCACGTGCGCGCGCCAGCCACGTTGTGGTTGCCGGCCGCGACGTACCGGGTGACGGCACCGCGCCTGGGCGGGGTCGCCATGGTCGAGCGCGAGGTCGTGGTCGCCCGCTTCTCGTCGACCACGGTGCTGCTCGAGCTGGGTGCGGCCCCCGCGCCGCTCGCGCCCGGCGCCAGCCCGCCCCGGACCCTCGACTTCGAGGGCGTCGAGACCGGCGCGGCCCACGCCGGCGCGCCACCCAAGGTCGTGCACGAGTCACTGCTGCCGACGCGGTTCCGACGCCGGCCCAACCTCGACGGCGACCTGGGCGCCAGCGCGACCGCGCCGTCGGCGTGGGTGCTGGCGGTGGGCGCCGGGCTGGTCGCGGCCCACGCCGGCGCCGCCTGGCAACCGGGGTGGATGATCGGCGCGTGTGCCCGCCGGGCTCGCGCCCGCTGGTCGCCGCTGCTCTGTGTCGATGGGGCCGACCGGGGCGCGCCGACCGCGTCCGCCGCGCTCGGGCTGTCGGCCGGCGCCGAGCTGGTCGCGGCGCGACTCGACGCCACCACCGTCGTACTCGGCGCCGGTCTGCGCGGCCAGTGGCGCCCCGCCGGCGACGACGCGCCGATGTCCTCAGCCTTCACCGCGGCGGCCTTCGTCGAGGCAGGGGCCGGCTGGGGTCGCTGGCGGGTGGTCACCCGCCTCGAGCCAGGCCTGGTCCGCGCCGCGGCCGGGCGCGAGCTGGCGCTGGTGGGCGCCGTCGCCGCGCAGCTGTGGTGAGCCGGCCAGCCGCCGCCACCTGCACCGGGTGCGTGGCATAGTCCGCGCCGGTGACCCGCGACGTCTCGCGCTTCGCACCGTCGACGACCGGCCAGGCCCACCCGGGGACCCTGCTGTCGGCCCTGCTGGTGTGGCTCGACGTCCGCGCCGCCTCCGGCCACGCCGTGCTGCGCCTGGAAGACCTCGACCACACCCGGTGCACCAGCGAGTTCGCCGACCAGCTGCGCGCCGCGGTGACCTGGCTCGGCCTCGACTGGGACGAGGTCGTCGTGCAGAGCGGGCGCCGGCGCGCGCACGAGGCCGCGCTCGACCAGCTGGCCGCGGCCGGCCGGCTGTACCCGTGCCGGTGCGGGCGCAGCGACCGCGCCGGCGGTCGACGCGCGCCCGACGGCGGGTGGGCCTACGCTGGCACCTGCCGCGGCCGACCGCTGCCGCCGGGTGGCTGGCGCACCGCGACCGACAACCTGAGGGTCCAGCTCGACGACGAGCGCCTCGATCCCGGCGACGAAGGCGGGCTCGACCTCGGCCAGACCCCGGCGCTCGAGATGGGGGACCCGATCGTGCGCCGGCGCGACGGCGTCATCGCCTATCACCTCGCGGTCGTCGTCGACGACGCCGACGCCGGCGTGACCCGGGTGGTGCGCGGGCGCGACCTCGCGACCAGCACCGCGACCCAGGTCGCGCTGCAGCGCCTGCTCGGCCTGCCCACCCCGCGTTACCGCCACCACCTCCTGCTGCTCGAGCCGCGCCCCGCCGCCGCCGCGCCCGTCGATCCGCTCGCGCCGGCGCCCAAGCTGGCCAAGCTGCACGGCTCGATCCCGTTCGATCCCCTGTCAGCGCGCCACGACGCCCGCGCCCTCGTCGGCCTGCTCGCCCACGGCATCGGCCTGCGCCCGACCACGGCGCCGTGTAGCCCGGCCGAGCTCCTGCCCGACTTCGACTGGGCCCGGGTCAGCCGGCGCGACGTCGTCGCCCGCTGGGCCGACGGCCTGGTGCTCGAGCCGACCTCATGACGAACAACTTCTGGGGCGCGGTCGCGCGCAACGCCATCATCGGCCGGGTCACCGGCGTGTGGTGGTCGCGCGGCCCGACCGGGATCCGCTGGGTCACAGCCGACCGAGCCGACCCCCTGGACCGGCGTGGCTACAGGCGCTGGCCGGTGACGGACAGCACCAGGTGCATGTTGGCGAAGCCGAGCGAGCCGGTGGTGACCGGCTGGCTGATGTTGCACGCGGTCGAGCGGACGTAGCTCGGGGCCGACTCGCCGCCGGTGTTGCTGCCCGGGAAGAAGATGTCCTCGAGCGCCATGCCGTCGGGGGAGGCGATCTCCGCCACCAGCACCGAGCCGGCCGGGATGGTCGGCGGCGACGCGAAGGTCACCGGCACGACCTGGTTGGTGGTGTTGTTGAGGTTGACGTTCTCGGCGTAGATGAGGTTGAGGTTGGCGGTGTTGAGCACGCCGCTCAGCGTGTGCAGGCGGATCTGCACCGGCTGGCTGCCGTCGAGCGCGTCGGCCGTCTCCACCCCGAAGTCGACGCGCAGGGCGCGGAAGGCGCCGGTCACCCCGAGCTGGTTCAGGTTGAACACCCGGTAGAAGCTGTTGTCGCGCGTATAAAGGATGGCGCCAGCCTGGTTGGCCGAGCAAGCCACGCTGTTGAGCGCGGTCACGGTGGTCGCGGTGCTCTGCGACAGGGTCACCATCGTCGGCGCCGCGTCGGGCGTCGTCGTGACCGGGCCGTCGGGCTGACCGAGGTTGCTGCCGTCGGCCCCGGGCCGGGCATCGGCGCTGCGGCGCGCGTCAGGGTCGTCATCACCACCCCCGCCAGGCTGAGCCGTCGCGCAGGCGACGACCAGCGCCAGGGGCGCAGACAGGGCCAGCCGGATCATGGAAACCATGGTGCCCAGAAACCCCGGCACTTGCCAACGGGAGAATGCCGGCGGCGACCCGGCCCGCCCTGGATCCGGCGGGATCCAGCCGGATCGGGGCGCGATCCGGGGCGATCGTGGTGGATCCGGCGCGATCCTGGCCGAGCCCGGTCCACGCCGCCGGGCCGATCGACCGGGCCGAACTGCGCGACCGACGCCCGCCACACCCTGCCGCTCGCGAGAACCGCGCTACCGTACGGCCGTGAAGCGGGCGCTGCTGGTGCTGGTGGTGGCCGCCGCGGCGCTGCTCGCCGCCCGCTGGTGGATGCACCGGGCCGGCCCGGCGCCGACGCCGCCCCCCGACGCCAACCCCGGCGTGGAGGTCGCGGCCGGACCGGCCGATGCGCCGCCGCCCCGGCCTGGCGCGGTCGACCTGCGTGGGCACGAGGTGCGGGTCGAGCTCGACGACGAACCGGCCGTGGCCTACGAGCTGGCGCCGGCGCGCTCGATCGGCGCCCTCGGCGAGGACGACCTGCCGGCCGGGTTGCTGCGCGCGGTGCGCGAGGCCGGCGCCGACCCCCAGGCTCGGTTCGATCCACAGCTCACCCGGGCCGCGCACCAGGTCGCGCTGCTGGCGACGCGGCTGGCGCAGATGCCGCCGGAGGCCGCGCTCGAGCCGGTCCTGCACAGCGCGGGCGCGCCCGAGCCAGCCGCGGCCGTGTACCTGACCCGGGCCCAGGCCGACGACGACGCGCCGGTCGCCGACACCCTGCGCCGAGCGCTGGCGGCCGCGCCGCCCGGCCATGGCGAGGTGCGCTTCGGCCTGGGCGAGGCGGTCGACGACGACGCCGAGTACCCGCGCGCGATCGCCGTGCTGGTGACCCGGCGTGACTACCGCGTCGTCGAGGCGGCCACCGCGGTCGCGCGTGGTGGCGTGTGGCGAGCCCGCGTCGATCTCGGCCCCGGCTGGACCGAGCTGCGCGCGCAGGCGCTCCACCCCGACGGCGGCTTGTCCGACGTCGAGCTGATCCGCACCGGCGACCGGCTCGAGCTGCGGGTCGCGGCCGGCGCCGGGGCCGGCCGCATCGCCATCGGCGTCGACGGCCACGGCCCCGAGGGCCCCGGCAAGCTGCTGCAGCTGTCGGCCTGGATCGGCGCGCCACCACGCACGCACCTGCTGGCCGTGCCGCCGGCCGACCCCGAGCCGCTCGACCCCGCGGCCGGCGAGCAGTGGGCGTTCCAGCGCCTGGCCGACGATCGCGCCCGCGCCGGGCTCGGCTCGCTCGTCCTCGACGCCGACCTGTCGCGGCTGGCCCGTCGCCACAGCGAGGAGATGCGCGACCGCGGCTTCTTCGCGCACCGCTCGCCCAGCACCGGCCTGGTCGGCGATCGCCTGCGCGCGGCCGGCCTGGCGACGATCACCTACGGCGAGAACCTGGCCAAGAACGACAGCCTGGCCGAGGCCCAGGCCTCGTTGATGGGCTCGGTCGGCCACCGCGCCAACATCGTCGGCCCGCGCTTCACCCACGTCGGGGTCGGGGTGGCGCGCGACAGCGACAAGAGCTGGTACCTGACCCAGGTCTTCACCCGCCCGGCACCGGTGCTGGGCGCCGACGCCGCGGCCCAGCTGGTGGCGCGCTACGACCGCACCCGCGCCGAGCGCGGCCTGCCGCCGCTGCGCTGGCGCCCGGCCCTGGCCGAGTTCGTCGCCGTCGAGGCGAACGCGGCGCTGACCGAGCCGCTGGCGGCCGTGGTCGAGCGGGCCAGCCGGCGCGCCAGCGGCGTGGTGACCGGGCGCGCGCTGATCTCGGCGCACCAGGTCGGCGAGCTCGACGAGGTCGCCGCGCCCGCGCCGGTGCTCGAGCAGCGCGAGGTCGAGCTCGGCGTCGCCCTGGCCCAGGACCGGACCAGCGGGCGGATCGGCGTGGTGATGGTGGTGGTGACGGTGGAGTAGCTAGCCCTTCTTCTTGCCCGGCAGGATCCCCATCAGCTTGCAGATGATGCCGAGCATGATCTCGTCAGCGCCGCCGCCGATCGACATCAGGCGGCTGTCGCGGTAGGAGCGGGCCGCCACGTTGTCCCAGGTGAAGCCCATGCCGCCCCAGTACTGCAGGCAGGCGTCCGACACCTCGCGCAGCAGGCGCCCGGCCTTGAGCTTGGCCATCGACGCCAGCATCGTGACCTCGCCGCCGGCGACGTAGTCCTCGACCGCGCGGTACACCAGCGACCGCAGCGCCTCGACCTCGGTCTGCAGCTCGGCCAGGCGGAAGTGGATGACCTGGTTGTCGATGAGCGGCTGCCCGAACGTGGTGCGCTCGCGGCCGTAGCTGATGGTGGACTGGATGACGTGCTCCATGCCCCGCAGCGCGCTGGCGGCGCCGAACAGGCGCTCCTCCTGGAACTGCACCATCTGCATCATGAAGCCGGTGTTCTCGCCGCCGATGCGGTGGCGCTGCGGCACCCGCACGTCCTCGAGGTAGACCGGGCAGGTGTCCGACGCCCGCATGCCGAGCTTGTCGATACGCGGGCCGATGGTCACGCCGCGGGTCTTGGTCGGGACGATGATGAGCGACTTGTTGGCGTGGACCTTGCCCTCGCCGGTGTTGGCCAGGAGGCACAACCAGTCGGCGTGGGCCGCGTTGGTGATCCACATCTTCGAGCCATTGATGACGTAGTCGTCGCCGTCCTTGCGCGCCGTGGTCTTGATGGCGGCGACGTCCGACCCGCCCGACACCTCGCTCACCGCGATCGACGCGACCTGGTCACCGGCGATGGCCGGGGCCAGGAACTCGCGACGCAGCTCGTCGCTGCCCCAGCGCGCCAGCGCCGGCGTGGCCATGTCGGTCTGCACGCCGAGCGCCATCGCCACCGCGCCCGCGCCCGCGCCGCCGAGCTCCTCGGCGACCACCACCTGGTACGAGTAGTCGAGGCCCATGCCGCCGTAGGCCTCGGGCTTGTGCACGCCGAGCAGCCCCAGCTTGCCGGCGCGGCCGAAGATCTGGTGCAGCGGCATGTCGCCGGCCTCCTCCCAGGCGTCGACGTGGGGCTTGATCTCCTTGTCGACGAAATCGCGGACGGTGCGACGCAGCTGCTGGTGTTCCTCGGTGAAACGCATGTTCAGGTCCTCGCAGGTGACTATTCAGGCATCGTGCCAGATCGACAACTAGCCGAGATGTCGTCCGGGCGCCAACGCGCGTCCGGCGACTTACACGTTTTCGGTTTGCCGACCTGGGTGACCGTGCAACGGTACCGCCTCGTTTCGGCTGCGGCAGCCCCCACGGTCTCCCATGTTGCTCGCCCTGCTCCCCTCCCACGTCATCGCCCTGGTCGCCTCGGCCAGCCTGGGCGCGGCGCCCGGGCCCGCCGGCGCGGGCCAGCTCGCCGCCGACGTGGTCCAGAGCAAGGCGTCGGCCGAGATCGCGGTCAAGCTGGTCGACGTCAACCACGACGAGACGGTCACCGTGCGCCTGCGCCGCGATGGCAGCTCCGACGCCGACACCGCGGCCACCCTGCGCCGGCTGTTCCGATGCAAGCGGACCGACCTCGAGCACGACGTGGCCCAGGGCACGCTGGCGATGTTCGCCGACGTCGCCGCCCGCTACCCGGGGCGCGCCATCGAGGTGGTGTCGGCCTACCGCGCCGCGCGCAAGGAGTCGGCCACCTCGCCCCACCGCGCCGCCCGCGCCATCGACTTCCGCGTCCGCGGCATCAAGCCGGCGGTGGTGCGCGACTTCCTGTGGCAGACCTACCACGACGTCGGGGTTGGCTATTATCCCGAGTCGGGCTTCATCCACATCGACGTCCGCCCCGAGCGCCTGCCCTGGACCGACCGCGGCGGCCGCAGCGACTACCACCCCGGCTGGGCGACGATCCCGCACCCGCGGGCGTCGGGCCCGCGCCTGCGCAGCGGCGTTTGATCCTGATCTGACCCTGCCCTGGTCAGGTCCTGGTCAGGTCCTGCTCGGGGCCGCGCCTCCGCGCGCCGGGCACGGCTCTGGTATGCTGCGCCGGCCTCCCCCGGCCCATGGCCTCCGAGCTCCTGATCATCTTCGGACTGCTGCTCGCCAACGGCCTCTTCGCCGGGGCCGAGATCGCGGTCCTGAGCGTCCGCAAGACCCGCCTGCGCGAGTTCGCGCGCCGGCGCGACAAGCGCGCGCTCGCGGTCGAGGCCCTGCGCGACCAGCCCGAGCGGTTCCTGGCCACGGTCCAGATCGGCATCACCCTGGTCGGCACCGGCGCCGCCGCGCTCGGTGGCGCCGCCCTGGCCAAGTCCCTCATCCCGGTCGCCGAGGCGGCCGGCGCCGGCGCGTACGCCGACGAGGTCGCGTTCGGCTTCGTCATCGCCCTCATCTCGTTCCTCGAGCTGGTGCTGGGCGAGCTGGTGCCCAAGTCGCTCGCCCTGCGCTTCTCCGATCGCTACTCGTTCATGGTGGCCCGGCCGCTGCTGGCCCTGTCGCAGATCATGCGGCCGCTGGTGTGGTTCCTCACCGCCTGCTCCAACGTGGTGCTGCGCCTGTTCGGCGATCGCACCACCTTCACCGAGGCCCGGCTGTCGCGCGACGAGCTGCAGCAGCTGGTCGAGGAGGCGGCCAAGACCGGCTCGGTCGACCCACGCGCCAGCGAGATCGCCTCGCGCGCGCTCGGCTTCGGCGAGATCACCGTGGCCGAGGTCATGGTGCCCCGGTCGCGCGTGGTCGCCCTGCGCCGCGCCGCCCCGCCCGAGGAGGTCCAGCGCGTCATCCTCGAGCAGGGCCACAGCCGCATGCCGGTCCACGAGGGCAGCCTCGACCACATCGTCGGCTACGTGGTCGCGCGCGACGTGCTGGCCCTGTCGTGGCAGCAGGGCCTGGTCGTCCTCGAGGACATCCTGCGCCCGCCGTTCCAGGTCTCCGAGGGCGCACGCGCGCTCGACGTGCTGCGCGAGATGCAGAAGCGCCGGACCCAGCTGGCCATCGTCACCGACGAGTCGGGTGGGCTGGCCGGGCTGGTCACCATCGAGGATCTCATCGAGGAGCTGGTCGGCGACATCTTCAGCGAGGACGACGTGCCCGAGTCCTACCTGGTGAGGGAGCCCGGCGGCACCGCGGTGGTGCAGGGCTGGGTCCCGGTCCGCAAGGTCAACCGCGAGCTCGGGCTCGATCTGCCGGTCGGCCGCGACCGCACCACCCTGGCCGGCCTGTGTATGGCGCTGGCCCAGTCCATCCCGCAGGCCGGCGAGCGGGTCACGACCGAGAACGGCACGGTGCTCGAGATCGTCGAGTCCTCGGCCCGGCGCGTGCGCAAGGTCCGGATCCGGCCCGCGGTCGAGGGCCTGGCCCCGCACCACGAGGACGCCGACGCCGGCTGACGCGCCGGAAGAACGCTGCGCGGCGGCGTTCTTCGCGGGCCGAGATCCGCTACCATCGAGGCAGTGACCCAGGTCATCGCCAGGGATGGGACCGCGACGGACCACCTGGTCTTCCCATGGCCGTTCCCGCTCGGCCCGGACGAGGTCGAGATCGCCTGCCAGGACGATGAGGTCGTCGTCATGTGCCCATCGTGGACGGTGGGCGAGCGCCTCGGCCCGGGCCGCCACCGCTGGCGCAGCCCCGATCCGACCCGCCCGGCCGGGGCGTTCTTCGTCCTGACCTCGCCGGTCGAGGTGACGTTCGACCTGATGTCGATGTTCTCGATCCCGGCCAGCGGCGAGCCGGTCCACCTGCGGATCCAGGGCAGCCTCGTCATCCGCTGCTCCGACCCCGCGCTGCTGGTGGCGCAGTTCGTCGGTCTGCCGCTCGACCACGTCAACTACGGGCTCCTGTGCAGCGCGACCCGCAGCGTCGAGCGCCTGGCGGCCCGCGTCATCACCCGGCGCGCGGTGATGGCCGGCACCGCGCAGGCGGTGATCGACGCGGCGATGTGGCCGTCGATCTGCGAGGAGATCGTCGCCTACAACCCGACCGCCGGGGCGGTGTTCGGCGTCGAGTTCGTGCGCCTCGGTGGGCTGTTCATCAGCACCGACCGAGGCGACGCACGCTGGAACCTGGCCGGCCCGGGTGCGCAGGGGCCCGACCCGCAGGGGGCGGTCAGCGGCGTCATCAACCGCGAACCGACCCGCCGTGGTTATGCGGTGGAGGACGCGGGGGCGGCCCCGAGCGGCGTGATCTCGGGTGAGCTGACGCCGCGACCGAGCCGGGCCTCGAGCCAGCCGCCGGTCTCGGGTGAGCTCGGCGGCAGCGAGGACGAACGCAGCGCGACCGTGCCGAGCTTGCCCATCCCCGAGGCGATCTCCGACGGCACGCCGGTGTCGCTGGCCGACGCGGCGGCGGCGGCGGCGGGCAGCGGGCCACGCCCGTTCATCGTGCAGTCCTCGCCGGCCATCGCCCCACCTCGGGCCGCGGCGGCCGGGGTCAGCGGACCCAACTCCACCCGCGAGGCACGTGAGACCATGCCCGGCTATTCGACCGGGCAGGTGCCGATCGTGCGCACCGGTCCGACGACCAGCAGCCCGCGCAGCCCGACCCCGGCGATGGGGTCCCCGGTACCGCCGGCGGCGATGCGCCCGGTGCCGACCCCGGCGCCGGCACCCGCACCCGCACCGGCGCCGGCGGCACCCGCGCCCACCCCGACGGTGCCCGCCCCGACCGTGTCGCCGGCCAAGGCGACGCCGGCGCCGGTGCCGACCTCCGTGGTCATCCCACCCGCGGCGGCCCGGGCCGCGCTGGCCGCGGCCACGGCGGGCCCCGGCGTCGCGCCAGCGGCTCGCCCCGCCATCCCGGCGCCGGCCGCGCCAGCGCCGGCCGCGCCAGCGCCGGTGGCGGCGACCCCGACCGGCCCCGATGCCCCGACCGAGCTCGACGATGGAGACGGTGCTGGCTCGCTGGCCATCGGCATGGGCCGGATCGGCGAGACCCAGGCCATCACCTCCGAGTCCGAGGTCCAGGTCACCGGCGAGATCCTCGAGCGGCTCGACGCCGGCGCCCGGGTGCTGGTGCCCGGCCCCGACGGTCGCCTGGTCGCCGCCACCGTGCGCCAGCAGCAGGCCGGCTACTACGAGCTCGAGATCGGCGGCAGCGGCGAGGTGGTCTGGGTCCCACGCGCCAACGTCGTCGTCGACCATTGAGGTCACGCGCCATGGGCATCCGCGATCGCCCGGTCCGGCCACCCAGCTCGGGCTACATCACCGCCGCCGGCGCCCGCCGCCTGCGCGAGGAGCTCGAGCACCTGTGGAAGGTCGAGCGCCCACGCGTGACCCAGCAGGTCGCCGACGCCGCCGCCCTCGGCGATCGGTCGGAGAACGCCGAGTACATCTACGGCAAGCGCCGGCTGCGCGAGATCGATCGCCGGGTCCGGTTCCTCAGCAAGCGCCTCGACGAGGTGGTGGTCGTGGCCGAGGCGCCGGCCGACGCCAGCCGGGTGTTCTTCGCCGCCTGGGTCACGGTCGAGGACGAGGACGGCACCAGCGCCGAGTACCGCATCGTCGGCCCCGACGAGTCCGACAGCGAGCGCGGCTACATCAGCATGGACTCGCCGATGGCTCGGGCCCTGCTCGGGCGGCGCGAAGGCGACGACGTCGTGGTGCGCCGGCCCAAGGGCGACGCCACCTTCACCATCGTCGCCGTGCGCTACGACGGAGGCACGTGAGCGCCGAGCGGGTGCCGCCAGCGCAGCCGAGTGGGCGCCGCAGCAGCGGCGCGCTGGCGGCCCAGCTCGGCGTCCCGCGCGCCCTGCAGCGCTACAGCCGCGACCTCCAGCGCTGGCGCGCCGGCAACAGCATCCGCCTGCTACGGGGCGGGGCCGAGACCTTCCCGGCCATGGTCGCGGCCATCGAGGCCGCCACCCGCAGCGTGTGCCTCGAGACCTACATCATCGATGACGACCGCACCGGCCGCCGCATCACCGACGCCCTGTGCGCCCGGGCCCGGGCCGGGGTCACGGTCCGCCTCCTGTACGACGCCGTCGGCGGCTGGGGCATGGCCAGCAGCTTCGTCGATCGGCTGCGCGAGGCGGGCGTCGAGGTGGTCGAGTTCCACCCCATCGCGCCGTGGCGCCGGCGCTGGGGCCTGTCGCGCCGCGACCACCGCAAGATCCTGGTGGTCGACGACGAGGTCGGATTCACCGGTGGCCTCAACCTGAGCGACGACTACGCGGCCACCGCCGACGGCGGCCGCGGCTGGCACGACATCCACTGCGAGCTGCGCGGCCCGGTCGTGGCCGACCTCGGCCGCCTGTTCCGACGCACCTGGCTGTACGCCCACGGCCGGCCGTACCCGGCGCCGCCCGACGCCAGCACGGTCGCCGGCGTCGCCGGCGGCGCCACCTTCGCCCGGGTCCTCGACAACGCGTTTCGCCGCCGCCGTCGCGTCATCCGCCGCGCCTACCTGGCCGCCATCAACGCCGCCGAGGAAGACGTCCTGCTCGCCAACGCGTACTTCCTGCCCGATCGCGGCCTGCGCGCCGCCATGCGACGTGCGGTCGCCCGTGGCGTGGCGGTCCGGGTCATCGTGCCCGGACGCTCCGACGTCGCCCTGGTCGAGCTGGCCGGCCTGTACCTCTACCACCGGCTGGCGCGGGCCGGGGTCGAGATCCTGCGCTGGCGCGGGCCGATGATGCACGCCAAGGCCGCGGTCGTCGACGGCGTGTGGTCCACCATCGGCAGCTACAACCTCGACAGCATCAGCCTGCTGCGTAACCTCGAGGTCACGGTCGAGACGCTCGACCCGGCCCACGGCGCGGTGATGCGGGCCCAGCACCAGGCCGACCGGGCCAACTGCGTGCGCTTCGACGCCGCGGCCTGGCGAGCGCTGTCGTGGTGGCGGCGTGCCGCGTCCTGGCTGGCCTATCAGTTCGAGCGCTGGTTGTAGCGGGGCCGGGCCGGACGCGGCCGACGACGGCCTGCTACGATGGCGCGCCGTGACCACCGCCGCCAAGGCCGCCCGGGGTGCCGCCTGGCTCATCATCAGCAGCGTCGGCGCCCGCATCATCGGCGTGATCGGCACGATGATCATGACCCGCTACCTGTCGCCGGGCGACGTCGGCGAGGTCTCGGCGGCGTCGATCATCGCCATGACCGCGGGCTGGCTGACGACGTGGGGCTTTGGCCCGTACGTGGTGGTCAAGGGCCGCGGCGCCGACGCCGGTGAGGTCGCGTTCCACGCTACCGTCGCGTACATCGGCCTCGGCGTGCTCGGCCTGGGCGCGGTGTCGCTCGCGGCCGGGTCGTTCGGCCACCTGGTCGACGCGCCCTCGGCCGCGGTGTTCGTGCCCGGGATGGCGCTGTCGGTCTTCATCCGCCGCATCGGTGCCGTGCCCGAGAAGATCCTGACCCGGCGCATGCAGTTCCGGGTGATCGGGCTGTCGGCCGCCGCCGGCGAGCTGGTCTACGCCGGCACCGCCATCCCGCTCGCCGCCTACGGCTACGGCGGCAACGCGGTGGTCATCGGCAACATCGTGCAGTCGACCGTGGTGGTGGTGATGATCATCCACGCCGCCGGTTTCGCCGAGTGGGCCCAGCCGGTCCGCCTGCGCGCGGCGCGCGTGCGCGACATGCTCCGGTTCGGGCTGCCGCTCTCGCTCGAGTCGGTCGCCCACAACGCCTCGCGCTACTGGGACAACCTCATGGTCTCGCACCTGTTCGGGCGCGGCCCGACCGGCCTGTACAACCTCGGCTACAACCTGGCCGACATCCCGGCGGTCCAGGTCGGCGAGCAGCTGGCCCACGTGCTGCTGCCGTCGATGGCCAGCCTGCCGCCCGAGAGGCGCCCCCGCGCGCTCGAGCGCGCCACCGCGCTCCTGTCGGTGCTGATCTTCCCGCTCGCGGTCGGGCTCGGCCTGATCGCCGAGCCGCTGGTGGCGCTGGTCCTGCCACCCGCGTGGCAAGAGGTCGCGCCGCTCCTGACCATCCTCACCACGCTGTCGATCTTCCGACCCATCACCTGGGTCCTGTCGGCCTACATGGAGGCGCAGGACCGGACCGCACGCCTGATGTTCCTCGAGGTCGGCAAGCTGGTCGTGCTGCTCGGCCTGATGGCGCTGCTGGCGCCGCTCGGCCTGCACTGGGTCGCGAGCGCGGTCGGCGTGTCGTACGGCCTGATGTGTATTGCCGGCATCGCCCTGGTCAGCCGCGAGGGACCGTCGTGGCGCCGCCTGCTGGTGTCGTTCGTCCAGCCGCTGGCGGCCTGTGTGGTGATGGCCGCGGTGATCGAGGCGATCGAGCAGCCGTTCGGGCACCTGCTCCACCCCGGCATCCAGCTGCCGCTGGAGATCGTCGCCGGCGGGGTCGCCTACGTCGCCGCGGCGCTGGTGTTGTGCCGGGCCACCGTGCGCGACCTGCTCGACCTGGCCCGGCGCGCGCGCA
>JAGPCO010000199.1 GCA_018058095.1 Kofleriaceae bacterium | reverse complement strand
ACCTCGGCAATCTCGACCGCGGGATTGATCGTCAGCGAACGTCGGGCCATCCCCAGGTTGGATCACGATGGCCCTCGCCTGTCTACGGCCAGAGATGTGTCGGATCATCAGCGGGGGGACCGCTGTGAGCAGGCGCCGCCATCGGGACTGGCGTGCCCTCACGCCCGGCTTCGCCGGGCGCCTGTCCACAGCGCGAGGCCGAAGGCCGACCCCGGGGCGATCCGAAGTTGTTACGGAGTCGGACTCCTAGCTAGCAGGCTGCTGAAGACCCGTGCCGGCGGCATTCGCCGACGGGACGGGCTCCGTGTTTTCAGCAGGCTGCGAGATCAGAAATGACTAGCAGGCTGCTTCTTCAGCAGCCCGGGCGAGTCACCGGGCCAACGCCAGGTCGAATTCCTTGGCCGCGGTCAACTGGGCCCCGGCGTAGTCGGCGACGAGCTTGAGGATGTCCGGCGGGTAGCCGACCGGGCCTGGGTCACCACCACCCACCGGCTTCTTGAAGTTGCCGGCGAGGCCGTACGTGACGCTGTCGCCGAGCGACCCGATCTCCAGGAACTCGGTGCCAATTTGAGCCAACAACTCGTCGTGCTGCTCGATGCTCGCGCGCACGATCCAGCGCACGGCCTCGCCATTCTCGGTGCCCCACACGAAGAAGGTGCCGGAACGGTCGCCGGCGGTGACCACTGCGATCGGGTTGACCGTGGTGCGTGCGTACAGGCGCTGGCCGGGCCGGTAGTCAGTCGGCGCGATCGGCCTGGTGTTGGTGCCGTGTTGCTCGACGGTGCCGAAGGCCTCGCCTGGAGCGGCGTCCTGATCGACACAGGCAGGGATGGGGGCGAGCACGAGGGCGAGCAGCAGGGACAGGCGACGCATGACTTGGCTCCTGGGACGTGGGGCCCGTTCCTGGTGCGCCCCTCCCACCGCGGGTGGGGAGTTGCCAGGAGTCGGGACCTACGGTGGAGCCGGGACCGGACCGATGTGACGGCCGGGCCCGTGCTGCCCGCCGCGCGGAGCGGTCACCCGCCCGGGAGCGGGCGACGGGCCCGGAGGGGCGAGGTCCAGCCAGCCCGTGGCTGACCGGCCCCCGCGATCACGGACCGAACGTGAGGTTGAACGTCTTGACCGTCGTCAGCTGGGCCGCGGCCAGGTCGGCGACCTGGTTGAGCACGGCGGCCGGGTAACCGATCGGCGGGTTCGGCGGCGGCGGCTTCTTGATGATCGAGCCAGCGACGCCGTAGTTGATGCTGGCGCCGATGCCCTCCATCTCGAGGAACTCGGTGCCGATCTTGGCCATCATGCTGCCGTAGTCCGTGATGCTGACCCGGGCGATCCAGCGCACGTACTCGCCGTTCTCGGTGCCCCACGCCAGGAACGTGCCGGCCTTGTCGCCGGCCGACAGCACCAGGATCGGGTTGCGGGTGGTGCGGGCGAACAGCCGCTGCCCGACCTTGTAGTCGTACGGGGCGATGGGGTTCACGTTGAGGCCGTGCTGCTCCACGGTCTGGGTGCTGCCCGGATCGAGCCCTTCGTCGCCCTCGACGGCGCAAGCGGACAGCGACGCGAGGGTGCAGGCAACGGCGAACGAGAGTCGGCGCATCGAGGCTCCTTGGGTGAGTACCCGAGCCTACTGGAAAAGGAGGAGCCGATCGACCCAAGAATCACCCGGGTGGGTCGACTTCCACGCCACCCGAGCGTCACGCAGCGCCACCGCCGGCGCGACCGAGGCGAGTCGGCCGGTCAGGTCCGCGAAGAAGGCCCCGGCCGCAGCATCCGGGATGGCGTCGGTCGAGGCGATCACCGCCCGCGCCCCGGCGTGTACGAACGCGTCGGGCAGGCTCCAGGCCTGGTGCAGCGTCGGCGCCGCGGTCGCGGCGTGGCACGCGGCCAGGACCACCAGCGGGGCGCTGGTGAGGCGGGTGGCGCGGACCGCGGCCACGTCGAGCGCGTACTGACCGTCCGGGCCAGGCGACAGCACGACGTGTGAGGCGTCGGCGTCACCCGCGTTGACCAGGCCGTGGGCATCGATCTCGACCAGGCCGACCCCGGCCATCGCTGCCAGCACCCGGGCCGGGGTGGCGGCCGCGCCGGCCAGCGAGGTCGCGGTCGGCGGCACCGTGCGGCCTGCCAGGCGCGGGAGGCCGAGCCAGGCCGGCGGCTCGATGTCGTGGACGATCAGGTGGCCAGGTGACAGCGTGACCACCTGCTCCGACATCGCCCCGTAGCCCCATGCCAGCTCGGGCGGCAACAGGTCGGGCGCGCCCTGCACCGGCGGCCGGGCCAGCACGGAGATCGTCGTACAGCCCGCCAGCGGGCGCTGCAGTTCGGCCGGCACCAGCGTCGCCGACACCAAGGTCGGGGTGGTGCGATCCTCCGCGTACACGCCATGGTCGACGCCGGCGGCGTCGCGCACCACCGCCAGCCGGCGCTCGTCCTCGACGGCCACGCCGACCACGCAGCGCGCCGGCACCGGGATCCGCCGCTCGCGCGCCAGCAGCGTGAGGGCCCGGCCGAAGTCGCCGGTACGGCCCGCCTCGAGCACCAGGACCGAGGTGCTGTACGCGCGTGCCTTGGCGGCCAGCACGTCGCTGGGTGGCATTCGCTCGGCCGCGGCCAGGGCGGCGGAGAGCAGGGCCTGGCCCTCGCGCGGCGACCGCTCGACCAGCAGGCGACCCTCGATGTGGTCGAGGACGGCGCGCTCGGCCGGGCTGGCGCTGGTCCGCAGCGTGGCGACCGCGGCCCGCAGCGCGGCCACGTCGGCGTCGGCGCCGCCGCGGCGCAGCAGGTGGGCGCGCAGGAACGCGCCCTGCAGGTCGGGATCGGTGGCGGCGCAGGCGGGGTCGAGCGCCGCCAGCTCCCGCAGGGCCTGGCCGAGGCGGAGGTGGTTGGTGAGCGCCATCGCCACCATGTCGTGGCTCCACGCGGCGCCGCGGCAGGCGTCGGCGCTGCGCAGGCGGTACTCATCGGCGTAGCTGCGCACCAGCGGCAGCGCGCCGGGATCGTCGGACATGCTGACCAGGTTGGCCCACAGCGGCAGCAGAAGGTCCTGGCCGAACCGATCCGCCGACGAGCGCGCCAGCGCCCAGCCCGCGCGCAGCACCCGGCGGGCGTCTCCCAGGCGCTGGCCGTCGAGGTAGTGGTCGGCCAGCGTCGCCGCCACCCGCGCACACCGGTACACCACCGGCTCGCGCTGACAGCGGGCAAAGGCCGGCCCCAGCGCGGCCTCGATCGCGCTCGGCGCGCCGGCGCGGCGCGCCCGCTCTGCGGTCTGCTCGGCCGCGAGCAGCTCGAACCACGGCTCCCCGGTCGAGGCCGCCAGCCGCTGGTACTCAGGCAGATCGGCGGCGCGGACCCGACGGCCTTCGTCGAGCCGCAGCAGCACGCCGAGCAGCAGGTCGACCTCGCCGGCTCGGCGCAGCGCGGCCAGGTAGCGAGGCAGGTCGGCTGGCGCGGTTCCCGCCACCAGCGCGGCATAGGTGCGGGCGAGCGGCGCACGCACGGCGAAGTTGCGCCCCGCGATGGCGTCGACGTGCGCCACCATCCGGCTGCCGAGGGCGCGGTCGAGCGCCTCGGCCAGCGGCCGCAGCGTGCGCACGCGCGCCGCGTCGGGCGCGGCCCGCACCGCGTCGTACACGTACATGCGGACCAGGCCCGGCTGGGCCACCGCGTCGGCGACGGTGAGCCCGGCGCCGGTGGCGACGAAGCCGGGGCCGGCGGCCACCACCCGCGCGCTGTCGGCGGCGGCGCGCTCGTCGGCGGCGCGCAGCTCGTCGCCGCGCCGGCGCGCCTCGTCGGCCCAGCCCGGCTCGCCGGCGGCGGCGACGGCCGCGAACTCGGCGGCGGCCGCGCGCGGCAGGCCGAGGTCGCGCAGGGCCAGGGCCCGGTTCCAGCGCGCCGCAGCCAGGTAGGACATCAGGTACTCGCCCGGCCGGTGGTTCGGCACGCGCTCGAGCGCGAGCGCGCCCTCGAGGAGGCGCAGCGCGCCCTCGGCGTCGCCGCCGGCCAGCGCCACCAGCGCGCGATCGCTGTCGACCTCGGGCGAGGCCGCGGCCCGGGCCAGGTACTCGGCCGCGCGCTTGCCGTCGCCGGCCAGCACCGCCAGCGCGCCCAGGCCGTGCTGGTCGCCGCGCTCCTCGAGCGCGGCCAGGACCTTGAGCGGCACCGTCTCACCGGCCGGCGCGCCAGCGCGGTCGACCTGGTACGGCCGGTGCGCCGCGGCCGGGCCCCAGGTCAGCCGGCCCTCGATGCCGCGGGCCGGGGCCAGCGCGATCGCGGTCGGCGTGGTGCCACCGCCGCCGCCGCCGCCACCGTCGCCGCGGTCGCGCCCCAGCCACAGCGCCATCCCGGCCGCCGCGGCCAGGCCGACCGGGGCCAGCACCCAGGCCCGGCTGCGCCCTCGCCCGGCCCGCTCGGCCCGACGCGCGCTGGCCTCGGCCAGCGAGGTGATCGGCGCCGGCGCCTGGCCTGGCGCCGCCGCCTCGCCGCCGACCGCCGCCACCACGCGAACCGGCGCGGGGGCCTCGAGCGCGACCAGCTGCATCAGCTCGTGCAGCTCGCCCTGGCACACCGCGCAGGTGGCCAGGTGGTCACGCACCCGCTCGGCCTCGGCCTCGGCCAGCTCACCGTCGAGGAAGGCGCCAAGCTGCTCGGCGGTCTGTTCGTGCTCGCGCTCGGTCACGACGCCTGGTCCTTGTCCCCGAGGGTCTCGGTCAACAGCTCGCGCAGTCGCTTGCGGGCGCGCAACAGGCGCGTGCCCACGGTGTTCTTCGGGATGCCGAGCTCGCGCGCCAGCTCGTCGTACGAGCGCCCGTCGAGGTGACCCTGGTACACCTGGCGGAACTCGTCGGGCAGCCGGGCCACCGCGGCGGCGATCTGGTCGCCGGTCAGGTCCTGCCACGGCGCGGCCGGCGCCGGCTCGGGCGCCGCGACCTGGACGTCGTCGATCGACGCCATCGTGCCCCGCACCTTGCGGCGCCGGCACCGGTCGATGAACAGGTTGTGCTGGATCGTGACCATCCAGGCCCGGATGTTGGCGCCCGGCGGCAGGCTCGGCCAGGCCCGCAGCGCCCGCTCGAAGGTGTCTTGCAGTAGATCGCTGGCCTCGGCGTCATCGCGGCACAGCTTGCGTGCCAGCGCCCGCAGCAGCGGCGTGTGCTCGCGCGCCGCCTCGGCGAAGCGCGCCTCGTCGCTGGCTGCTGGCTGCGGCGCGGACAACGCGCGGCCACGCTCCCACGGGCGCGACCGGGGCGTCAAGGCAGCCCACCGCGGCGCCGGCAGGAGCCCGAAGCTGACCGCGGCGCTCACAGCAGCTCCCCACGCGCCGCCAGCAGCAACCGGTCCGCGGGCGCCCACACCCGCGGCGCCGGCACGACCACCGCCAGGCCGGCCCGGTCGTGGGCCACGACCACGTCGCCCGCTGGCCGCCGCGGCACGAACCACGGCCCGATCGTGATGACCGCGCCGGCCAGCCAGCGCGCCTCTGACGGCGCCGTGGCCACGGTCGTGCCGCCTGGTTCCCCGCCGACGCGGCCGAGGTAGGCCTGCAGGCCGACCGGCGCCAGCACCCCCGCCGACGCAGCGCCCGGGGCCGGCGCGCCGGCCGGGGCCGAGGCCCCGCCCTGGGCCCGCCCCAGCGCCAGGCCAAGGCACCCCGCGACCAGCGCCGCCACGGGGGCGGGCACGGTGGGCAGGCGGGGCGGCATGCAGGTCCGACGCAGGCCCCGGCCGATCTTCCCGGCCAGGCGCTCTGCCGATCAGCCTGGCGGGATCCCGGGCGGCCCCAGGCTCGACCCTCGAGCCTCAGCGCTCGTCGGCGCCCGGGTCGTTGCTGCCGGGCGCGCGGGCCTGGCCCTCGATGTCGTCGGTCACCGCCAGGTCGGGGTCGAGCACCAGGTCCTTGCCGGCCCCCACCACCGGCGCGTCGGGCCCGAGCCGGAGGTCGAGGGTGGCTGGCACCACGGAGCGGAAGACCTGGCTCGGGTCGACCCCGGTCAGCGCGCTGGCGCCGATGACCGCCGCGCTGGTGTCGCCGGACACGTTGTGGCTCGAGGTCGAGGCGAACTCGCCCGCCCCGCCATACGGGAAGAAGGCGGGCCCGGCCCCGGTCACGAAGGCCAGGTTGTTGACCGCGAAGGCCCGCCCGGCGGTGTCGCGGGCCTCGATGCCGCGCCCGCAGCCCCACACCGTGTTGTTGTGGATGAAGTAACGCGCGGTCGCGCCACCTTCGTTGCGGTGCCACATGCACTCGGACGTGTCGTCCGGTGAGTCGTACGCGAAGTTGTTGCTGCTGCGGAACGTACCGGTCGCGCCGGCCCCGAGCGCGGCGAGGTGGAGGATGCCGTTGCTGTTCACGCTGCCGTTGCCGTCGAGCACGTTGTGGCTGATCCGGACGTCGATGTCGACATCGTCGGCAAGGACCTCGAGCGTGCCGATGCTCGGGCCGGCCCCGGGCCAGGCGCGCAGGGCCAGGCCCTCGATCCGGACGTGCGACTGCACCAGCTGCAGCGTCGGGAAGTTGTCGCCCGCCTCCATCTGGAAGCCACCGGAGAACGTGCCGTCGTGGCGCTGGCTGACGCCGACCTCGGCCGGCGCGACCGGCGTGTAGATCCGCAGGTAGTGGTCGGGCGAGGTGTTCCAGCCCGACAGGGTCACCGTGCTGATCTCGGTGCCGTCGGCGTAGCAGGCCACCGCCAGCGCGGCGTCGCGGCTGACCAGATCGCGGTCGACCTCGAAGTCGCGCACCTCATCCGGTAGCGCGGGGTTCTCGACCAGCGTCTCGAGGCCACCCAGCGCGTCGTAGGCCCGGTAGATCGCAGCCGCCGTGCCGGGCGGCCGCTCGAGCACGAGGTCGGCGCCGTCGCGGTCGACCAGGCGCAGCTTGGTCGCCGACACCCGGGCGCGCACGAACCCCAGCGCGAGCGTGTTGGAGCTGCCGAAGACGACCACGTCGCCGATGCCGACGC
>JAGPCO010000015.1:50259-82440 GCA_018058095.1 Kofleriaceae bacterium | reverse complement strand
GCCTTGGCCTCCGCCGCTGCCTTGGCCTCCGCCGCCGCCTTGGCCCCCGCCGCCGCCTCGGCCTCCGCCGCCGCCTTTGCCTCCGCCGCCGCCTTGGCCTCCGCCGCCGCCTTGGCCTCCCCCGCCGCCTTGGCCTCCGCCGCCGCCTTGGCCTCCGCCGCCGCCTTGGCCTCCGCCGCCGCCTTGGCCTCCGCCGCTGCCTTGGCCTCCGCCGCCGCCTTGGCCTCCGCCGCCGCCTTGGCCTCCGCCGCCGCCTTGGCCTCCGCCGCCGCCTTGGCCTCCGCCGCCGCCTTGGCCTCCGCCGCCGCCGCCGCCGCCTTGGCCTCGGTGCCGGCCGCGACCTCGGCGGTCAGGCTGGCGTCGATCGAGACGCTGACCACGTCAGCGCCTTCGGTCGGGAACAGGCGATCTCGCATCGATGGGTCGGTCAGCGCCTCCAGCCCTTCGCGCGGCTGGGTCCGGGACGCCCGCTCGCTCACCACGATCTCGCCGGCGGCCTGGGCCGACGGCACCACCCCCGACAGCCCGAGCATCTCGGCCCCGGCCGTTCGCGGCAGCAGCGCGGACCAGTCGACCGGCCCGCTGCTGGTGCCGGCGCCGCTCTGCGCCTCGCGCTGGGCCGACCCACGCCGGCGCCGGCGCCGCCCGCTGGCCGAGCTCGCCGCCGAGTCGGCCGCCATCGACTGCAGCCGATCGACCACCGCCTCCTTGTTGTCCCCGACCAGCCACTCGTCGATCGCCAGCACCGCCCGCATCGTCGCCTTGGGCCGCTGCACGGCGACCCGGCGCAGCAGGCCGGCGCCGACCGCCGAGCGCGCGACCCGCAGCGTCTCGAACGCGCGGTACGGCGAGTCCTCGATGACGTCGGCCAGCGTGCGATGACCGTCGAACATCCGCAGCACGCCGTGGACCTCGGTCGGCACCTGCTTGGCCTGAGCCGCGAAGGTGGTCGCGTCCTGCTCGAAGACCATCGCCGGGGACAGCTCCCCCGAGGCGTCGCGGATGCCATGCAGGAAGCGCTCGGCGTCGGCGAACAGCTCCTCCGGCGGCAGCGGGATCTGGCGCCGCCGCACCACGTCTTCGCGCCGGAAGTCGTAGCGGCCGTCGGTCCACAGGAGGAGCTGATGCAGGGCGGCCTGGCCGTGCAGGCCGCCGATCTGCGCCGACGTGACCTCCCCCAGGTAGTACCGCACCTCGCCGCGGCGGAGGCCACGCGACATCGTCAACACGCCGCTGCGGCCGAGCGAGGCCAGCGCGCGGATGAGGAAGTAGACCCCGACCGTCTCGGCCAGCTGACCGACCCAGTGCGCCGGCTGTTCGGGCCCGGCCAGCATGAGGTGGCCGACGGTGACGAGGTCACGCAGGTAGCTGGGCGGGATGATGATCTCGTCGGCGCCGGCGTCCCAGGCCGCGGCCCGGGTCAGGCCGTCGCCGTCACCACCGAGGTGGATGATCGGGACCGGCCGCCCTGCGGCGACCCGGATTCGCGTCGCCGCGGCCAGCGCGCCCCGGGCCGCCTCGGCGTCGCCGGCGCTGGTCACCAGCAGGCTGGCCTCGGCGGCGGCGACCTCGGTCGAGCCGGCCGCGGTGGTGGTCACGACCGGGAAGCCGTCGCGCTCGAACGCATAGCGCAAGGCGTCGGCGACCGGGCCGGCCTCACCCACGATGATGACTTTGCTAGCCGCCGCCATGACCGCGCGAACGCCGGTGCAGTATAACCAGGCATCGGCGGTGCCGACATAGGTTGGGCCTGTTTTGCCCACCGCCGACCGCTCCCGTGATCGCCTTCGAGATCTTGCATGGTACGTCCCCTCAGCGCCGGTTCGAAACCGGCGCTGACGTGATGACCATCGGCCGGGGTAGCCAGAACCAGCTGGTGGTGACGGACTTTCACCTGTCCGGAGAGCACTGCCAGGTGGTGCGCGAGCGCGGCGGCTACCTGTTCCGGGACCTGCGCTCGACCAACGGTTCGGTCATCGATCGGGGCGGGATCCGCCTGCCGGTCGATGCCGCCGCCCGCTTCGAGATCCCCCTGCAGCCGGGCGACCTGCTCCGCCTGGGTGATCCGGCCAACCCGGTGCTCATCCGGGTCGACTTCACCGCCGCGGCGACCGAGCCCGGCCGGCGCGCCGGCACCGACGCCGACGACGCCGAGCTCGGCGACCGCCTCATCGCCAGCCGGTCGATCGTCGACCTGCCGGCGGTGACCCACCAGCTCGAGCTCGACGATCCGGCCGACGCGCTGCGGGTGTACAAGGCGCTGCAGCCGCTCGGCTCGCGCCTCGACGCGCCGGCGGCGTTCGACGCCGTGGTCGACGCGACCTTCGAGCTGCTGCCGCGCGCCACCCACGTCGCCGTGCTCATGCGCGCCGAGGGCGACAAGGACCGCTTCGTGCTGGCGCTGTCGCGCGAGCGTACGGTCGGCGGGCGCACCGTGGCCGGGCCGACCACCGGGGTCGATCCGGTCCGCGCCAGCCGGGCCGTGCTGCGCCGGGTCCTGTCCGACCGCGCCGCCATCCTCACCGCCAACGCGCAGGAGGAGCTGTCGAGCTCGGAGTCGATCCTGGGCGGGCAGATCCTGTCGATGGTCGCGGTCCCGCTGTGGCGCGGCGACGAGATCATCGGCCTCATCCAGGCCGACAA
This sequence comes from Kofleriaceae bacterium, assembly GCA_018058095.1. Lineage (GTDB taxonomy): Bacteria > Myxococcota_A > Polyangia > Haliangiales > Haliangiaceae > JABFXX01. Next base: position 79,797 of record JAGPCO010000015.1, on the reverse strand, counting down.
CCGCCGCTCGCCTGGCATGTTCAGCGAGCGCGATCTCGAGGCCGCGCTGCTGCTGGGCAGCCAGGCCGCCCTGGCCCTCGACAACGCCTCGCTGGTCCAGCGCCTGCGCCACGCCGAGGAGCGGCTGCGCGGCGAGAACGTGTACCTGCGCCAGCGCGAGGAGCGCGGCTTCGCCAACATCATCGGCCAGGCCCAGGCCATGCGCTCGGTCCTGGCCCAGCTCGACAAGGTCATCACGACCCGAGCCACGGTGTGTATCGAGGGCGAGACCGGCACCGGCAAGGAGCTGATCGCCAGCGCCATCCACCGGCAGTCGCCCCGGCGCGACAAGATGTTCGTGGCCCAGAACTGCGCGGCCCTGCCGGAGAACCTGCTCGAGTCGGAGCTGTTCGGCCACAAGCGCGGCGCCTTCACCAGCGCCGACTCCGACAAGAAGGGCCTGTTCGAGATCGCCGACGGTGGCACCCTGTTCCTCGACGAGGTCGGCGAGATGCCGATGACCCTGCAGGCCAAGCTGCTGCGCGTGCTGCAGGAGGGCACCATCCGCGCCGTCGGCGCGACCGCCGAGCGCCAGGTCGACGTCCGCATCATCTGCGCGACCAACCGCGACCTCGCCGCCGAGGTCGAGGCCGGGCGCTTCCGCGGCGACCTGTTCTATCGCCTGATGGTGTTCCCGATCCGGCTGCCGCCCCTGCGCGACCGGACCGAGGACATCCCGCTGCTGGCGGCGCACTTCCTGCGCCGCTATGGCGAGGAGTACCGCATCGACCTGCCTGGCTTCACCCAGGAGGCGCTCGACGCGCTGGCGGCCTACGCCTGGCCGGGCAACATCCGCGAGCTCGAGAACGAGGTGCAGCGGCTGGTCATCCAGGCCGACCCGGGCGAGTGGATCGAGGTGACCGACCTGTCGCCGCGCCTGCGCAAGGTCGAGGGCACCGTGGCCCGGGTCGCGCCCAAGAAGGGCACGCTCAAGGACATGATGGACCAGGTCGAGCGCTGGCTGCTGAGCGAGGCGCTGCGGGAACACGGTGGCAACAAGACGCGCACGGCGGTGACCCTCGGCATCACGCGCGAGGGCCTGCACAAGAAGCTGGCCAAGTTCGGCCTCTGACCCGGCGCCGCCGCGCCGACCGATGCGGCCTGCGTGGTAGATTGCCGGCGGTGCGTACCTCCGTCGCCGCCTGCGTCGCCCTGGCCGTGGTGAGTTCGAGCGCGGCCGCGCAGCCGGCGCCCGACCCCGAGGCGACTCCGTCCGGACCAACCGCGGCCGAGCCCGACGACGCCGACGGCCAGGCGGTCACCCCGAACGCGACGACGCCATCGGCGACGGCGCCGCCCGCGCCCACGCCGGCGCCAGCGCCAGCCGTCGCCGCGCCGCGGCCTTCGTTCCGCTGGGCCCCCTACGGCTACCTCCGGGCCGCCGCGGCGTTCGTCCGCGACGACCCCAGCGTGGCGTTCGTCGGCCGGTCCGACGGCTTCGAGCTGCAGAACGCGCGCCTCGGCGTACGCGGCGCCCTGGCCGACCGCGCCCGCTTCGACCTCTCCATCGACGGGGCCATCGACGAGCGCGACCACCTCAACGACCCCAACGGCACGCTGCGGGTCGGGCTGCGCGACGCCTTCGTCGATGTCGCGGCCGGCGGTCTCGACGTGCGGATCGGCCGCTTCGAGATCGCGTTCGATCCCGACGATCTCGACGGCGACCTGCACCCGAACTGGATGCGGCGCCGGCCGTTCGTCGACCGCTCCCTGGTCAGCCGTGGCGTCCGCGCGACCGAGGGCTGGGAGGCCGACGGCCTGCCGCCCGGCCGCTCGATCGGGGTGGCGGTGCGGCGGGATGCGCCCGACGACCGCGCCGGCGTGGGCTTCGAGGTCGCGGCGCAGAACGGCGCGCACGAGTTCGCGTCGGACAACGACAACGACCAGGTCGCGCTGTCGGCGGCGCTGCTGGCGTCGCTGCCGGCCGGCGGCGCCGTCGTCGGCGGGGTGCGCTGGAACCCGCGCAGCGAGGGCGACCTGCCGCTGCGCCAGGACGAGACCGACCTGGCGGCCTCCCTCGGCGCGCGCCTGGCGGCCGGGCCGGTCGCGCTCGGCGGCGGGGTGGTGCTGGTGCGGACCACGTTCGGCACCACCGGCGGCCCGGCCGCCAACGCGTTCGGCGTCCACGCCCAGGCGATGATCCAGATCGTGCCCGGCGCCAACCCGGTCGCCCTCGGCTACCGCTTCGCCATCCTCGACCCGTCCTCGCTGGTGCTGACCGACCGGGTCATGGAGCACAGCGCCGGCGCGGTCATGGCCATCCCGGCCCTGCGCCTGCGCCTGCAGCTGGGGGCGACGCTGGTGGTCGAGCAGGCGGCGCGGGCCCTGGCCAACGACCGGCTGGAGGCCGCGCTGGAGGTCGAGCTGTGACGGCGCGGGGGGCAGCGCACGCGCCGCCGCGGCCGTGGCACGTGCTGTTCCTGGTCGGGCTGGTGCTGGCGACCGGCGTCGGGTGTGACGGGCCGGCGCCGCGAGCGCGGGCCCAGCGCATCGCCGCCAGCGCGCACCTCATCGGCGGGCCCAAGGCCATCGGCCAGATCGGCGACTACCTGCTCGAGAACGACCAGGTCCGCATCGTCATCCACGACAAGGGCCCGGGCCGGGTCAACACGCTGTACGGCGGGACCCTGGTCGACGCCGACCTGGTCCGCCCCGGCGGCGCCGGCGGCACCGCCGGTAACGACCAGGTCGCCGAGATCGTCCCGGCCTTCATGTTCGAGGTGATCGAGCCCGACGACGTGCGGGTCACCCGCGATGGCAGCGACGGTGGCCCGGCCGAGGTCACGGTGCGCGGCCGCGGCTCCGACCTGCTGCAGCTGGCCGGCCTGCTGGTGAGCGGCCTGCTCTACCCGGCCTCGCTCGAGTTCGAGCAGGTCTACTCGCTGGCGCCGGGCGAGCGCCACGTCGAGCTGCGCACCTCGATCATCAACCCACCCGGCTCCGGGGCCCACCCGCTGCCGTTCGTGTCACCACCCGACCTGCCGGCGCTCGGCCTCGACATCCCCGGCATCGAGAACCTGCAGCTGTCGGTGCCGATGGGGCACCTGCTCCTGCTCGGCGGCGAACAGAAGCTGTTCGTGCCGGGCCCGGCCGGGTTCGACGTCCGCTTCACCCTGGAGGAGGCCTACACCACCGCCGGCGGCTTCCCGGCCTTCCCGGGGCTGGTCGGCGAGTTCATCGCCAGCCGCGGCCGCGGCGTGTCGTACGGCTTCGCGGTGCCGCCCGAGGCGTCGAACTACGTCAGCGCGTTCGCCAGCCGCTACGCGCCGCAGCCGGTCACGCCGACCAGCCTGCTCCTGGCCTTCAACTACGCGGCGGTGATCGGCGTGTTCACGGCCAACCCACCCGCCATCCTGCAGGAAGGCGAGCGCTTCACCTTCACCTCGCACTTCTACGTCGGCCGCGGCGACGTCGCCTCGATCACCGACGCCATCTACGCCGACCGCGGCGTCGCGACCGGGACCTTCGCCGGGCGGGTCGTCGACGGCCGGGCCCAGAGCCCGGTCCAGACCAGCATCGTGGTGTCGAACCAGGACGGCTACGTGACCCAGCTCGACAGCGACGCCGACGGCAACTTCCGGGCCCAGCTGCCGGCCGGGGCCTACCGCTACCAGATCGTCGACGACAGCCGCCCGCGCGCGCCGGAGGAGCCGCTGAGCATCACCGTCGGCGTCACCACGTCGCGGCTGATCCAGCTCGATCCGGCCGCCACCCTGGCCCTGCTCATCCTCGATCCCGACGGTCGACCGGCCCCGGCCAAGGCCTCGCTGCTGGCCCGCCGCGACCCGGCCGACGCCGGGCGCGACCCGCGCGACTTCCTGTACTCGCTCGGCCTGGGTGAGGCCATCCGCCCGACCGCGTTCGACCCCGACTCCGACGAGTACGTCGAGGACGCGTACTACAGCGCCGACGGACGGCTCCTCATCCACGCCCGGCCCGGCGAGTACGACCTGGTGGTGTCGCGCGGGCCCGAGTACGACCTGTACCGGCAGCCGATCGACCTGGCCGCCGGCACCACCACGACGCGCGAGATCCGCCTGGTCCGCGCCGTCGACAGCGTCGGCTGGGTCGGCGCCGACGTTCACCTGCACTCGGTCGCGTCGACCGACTCCGGCATGCCGCTGGCGACGCGGGTGACCCACTGCGCCGCCGAGGGGCTGGAGGTCGCGGTCGCGACCGAGCACAACAACGTGGTCGACTACCAGCCGGCCATCGACGCCGCCGGCCTGACCGAGTGGCTGACCGGCGTGGTCGGCGTCGAGCTGACCACGTTCGAGATGGGCCACTTCAACGCCTACCCGCTGCGGGTCGACCCCGGCTCGACCCGCGGTGGCGAGTTCACCTGGTCGCGGATCGGCCCGGCCGACCTGTTCACGCAGCTGCGCAGCCTGGGCGAGGACCCGGCCACGACGATCGTGCAGGTCAACCACCCGCGCCAGCAGATCCTCGGCTACTTCGCCCAGTTCTTCGTCGACGCCGAGACCGGCGATCCGTACGTGCCGAGCGGGCTGCGCGCGGTGTTCGCGCCGTACGGCGACGAGTTCCAGCCGTCGGCGTTCTCGTACGACTTCGACGCGATCGAGCTCATCACCGGCAAGCACCTGTTCGAGGTGCACAGCTACCGCGCGCCCGATCCGCTGCCGCCCGGTCCGTTCCCCGACCCACAGCCGGTCCCAGGCGAGATCGTGCGCGGCCCCGACGGTCGGCCAACCTTCCCCGGCACGGTCGAGACCTGGTTCACCCTGCTCGATCGCGGCCAGCGCACGGCGGCCATGGGCAGCTCGGACAGCCACGGCGCCGACCACGAGGCCGGCTACGCGCGGACGATGATCTACGTCGGCCCCGACCGCGACCGCGTCGGCGGCTTCACCCGGCAGGACCTGGTCGACGCCATCCGCACCCGCCGCACGATCTCCACCAACGGGCCCCTGGTCGAGCTGTTCGTCGACGACGCGATGATCGGCGACGAGGTCCGGGTCAGCGGCACCGTCAGCGTCCGGGTCCGGGTCCGCGCCCCGGCCTGGGCCGCGCCGACGCGGCTCACGCTGTGGTCGAACGGTGGCGTCGCCGTCGGCCAGCGCGCCCTGCCGCCGACCAGCGGGGCGCCGCTCGACGTGACCGAGACGTTCGACCTCAGCCTGGCCGACGACGCCTGGCTGGTGGCCGAGGTCAGCGGCGACCGCAGCATGTTCCCGATCGTGACCCCGCGCGAGTTCGAGGGGCTCGACGCCACCGTGGTCATCAAGGCCCTCGGCGCCGGCTTCGACCTGTCGGGCCTGGCGCCGACGGGGGCGCTGCAGCCGAGCAAGACCCTGCGGGTGACGCCGCTGGCGTTCACCAGCCCGATCTGGGTCGACGTCGACGGCGGCGGGTGGACTCCGCCGCGCCCGCCGCTGCCAGATCGTGCCGCGCGCCAGGCGCCGACGCAGGAGCCCGGTGTGGTGCCGGATGTGCGGGACGCGTTCTCGCGCCTGCCTGGGGTGGGCCTGTGAGCTGGCGCCGTCACCTGATGGTGGCCGCTGGCGCCAGCGTGCTGGCCACTCCGGTAGCCGCCTCGGCGCACCCCGATCCAGCGAATCGCACGGTGGTGGCCCAGCTCGAGCCCTGCTCGATGGCCCTCCTGGTCAGCTACCAGCCGGGTAACGAGCGCGAGGCGCAGGCCTTCGCGGCCGAACTCGACGCCCTGGGAAGAGCCAAACGATCCTCGGCACTTCGCGACTTGATCGGGGCGCGTGCCCTGGCCGGAATCGCGGTCGTCCAGGGAGGTATTCGCAGGCCGCTGCGGCAGGTCGAGCTCAAGCTGGTCGCCGATCCGCCGGGGTCAGGTCGAGTAGCCATCGCCGCCCTGGCGACGGCGCCGCTCAGCGCTGGTGACGGGCCCCTGGTGGTCCAGGTCGGCGACGCCAAGACCCGGTTTTCATGGGTCAACCAGGCGGAGACCCGCTGGCAGATCTCGTCGACCTGGCCGGAGCGGCGGTGGACCGCGGGCGTGGCCTCCTTCTTGCTCAACCTGGCGCACCGAGGAGACACCGCATGCGCCACCCCCACGTTCAGCTCCTGGCCCTGGCAACGCTTGGCTCCCTCTCGCTGACCAGCGCCGGCTGCGCCGATCAGCTATTCGGACCCGACGGGCCGACCGATCCCGAGCCGCCGGTGGTCGAGGTGACGTCCCCGGAGCGGGCCCAGATGGTGGGTGACCTGCCGATGGTCACCGTCATGGGGCGCGCCAGCGACGCGGAGACCGGCCTCGACCGGGTGACCGTCAACGGCGTGCGCGCCGAGGTCGACGGCGTCGGCGCGTTCCGGGTCGACGTGCCGGTGCAGCCCGGGATCAACCTGCTGGTGGTCAGCGCCAAGGACCGCGGCGGCAACGAGACGACGGAGACGCGCTCGGTGCTGACCGGCCCGCTGTCGCCGCTGGGCCGGCCGGTCACCGACGCCCTGGCCACCTCGGTCTCCGACGACGCGCTGGCGGCCATCGCCGCTGGCGCCCAGGCCTTCGCCCAGGACGGCGACCTGACCGCGTTCATGGCCGGGTTCGGACCGGCGGTCGACGCCGGCTGGTCGGGCCCGGGCGATTGCCTGTTCGGCCGGGTCTGGGTCAGCTCGCTCGACGTCGACGGCGCCGCGGTCGACCTGTTCCCGCGCCGCGGCGCGCTGTCGCTGTCGGCCGAGCTGACCGGGATCGACGCCACCCTGCACCTCGAGTACGCGGCGGCCTGCGTCGACGGGATGCGCGACGTCACCATCCACCTCGATCGCCTGGCCCTGAGCGGCGACATGGCCATCGGCATCGCCGGCCAGCGGCTGTCGGTCACGCTACCCAACCGGAACGTGACCATGACCGGGCTCGACCTCGAGCTCGGCGGGGTCCCGGGCGACGTGGTCAACCTGCTCAACCTCGACAGCGCGCTCGGCCCGGTGCTGGGCTGGGTCACCGAGCGGTACCTGCTGCCGAAGGTCGCGACCGCGCTCGAGGGCGCCGCCAGCGAGCGGCAGTTCACGCTGGCCGGCCACGCCGTCGACCTGGCGATGACGCCCAGCGTGGTGGCGATCGACGACGCCGGCGTGCGCCTGCAGATGAACGCGGCGGTCACCGTGGCCGGCAGCGAGCGCTCGCCCGGCATCGCCGTGGTCCGCAACAGCATGCCGGAGCTGGCGACCGACGACGGCTTCGCGCTGGCGATCGCCGACGACTTCCTCAACGGCCTCCTGGCCGGGGCGTGGGCCGCCGGCGCGATGACCTACTCGCTCGATCTCGGCGGCGGCGACTACGGCCAGATCGGCGTGCTGTTCGACGGCGTCGACATCGAGCCGCTGCAGGCGCCGATGGTGTCGGCCCACCGCGGTGACGGCAAGGTCGAGCTGATCGTGCCCGACCTCATCGCCACCTTCCGCAACGGGGGCGAGGTCGTCACCAAGATCGCCATCAACGGACGCCTCGATCTCGCGTTGGCTCAGGCCGGGGACCGGCTGACGCTGGTGGTGGGCACACCCGCGGTCGACGTCGACTTCCTGTCGGACGGCGTGACCGGCGGCAACGTGTTCGACGACGAGCAGTTCGAGGACCTGGTGTCGTTCGCGGCCGAGCGCGCGGTGTACGCGGCCGATGGCTTCCTGCGCAAGATCCCGCTGCCCGCGCTGGGCGGCGTCGGCCCGGCCGATCTGGCGGTGGGTGCGAGTGGTGGCTACGTCAGCGCCGACGGCAGGTTGACCCGGTAGCGAGGTGGGTGGGGGGATGGGCATGCTCGGGGCAGCTGCGGTCGGCCCGGGCCGACGACGCCCTGGCGCGCAAGCTCCTGCGCTTCATCAGCCCGGGCGCCCTCATCGTCGACGACTGGTGGCCCACGGCCCGCCGGTGACCGCCTGACCAGGTCCTGACGACGCCGCTTCGCAGGCTTGCCGGACGAACCCGACGCGGGCCTGACGCCGTGCGCCGCTGCTCACGCCGTGGGTTGCCACCGCGTCCGCTGGTGCGCCGCCAGCACGCGGGCGCGGCGGGCGGCGACCACCGCCGGGTCGATCGGCGCAACGAAGCGCGGCGGGCTCGGGAAGCAGCCAGCCGGGAAGGCCGGCGCCTCGTGCTCGCGCCGCCACCGCCGCTCGCGCGCCGCCGCGAACGCCGCGCACAGGTACTCGCGGCCAGCCTTGAACGCGTCGCGCCGGCCCCGCTCCGTCGTGTGGCACGGCGGCGCCGCGCCGTGTTTGCTGCGCGTCGGCCGGTCGAGCGGATCCTGCGCCAGCACCCCGGCCCGCCCGAGCGCCGGCACCTCGCCACGCGCCGCCGCCGCGTCACGCTGGATGCCGGCCAGCAAACGCCGGACCCGGTGCAGCCGCTGCTCCTCGCGCAGCACGCGCCAGCCCGGCAGCGGCGCCAGGTCGATGAAGTACGTCTCCACCGTCCGCTTGCGCCCCTTCTTCGTCGCCCACCGCCCCACCAGCCGCTCGCGCCCGAGCAGCGCGCTCACGCAGTTCACGCCCGGCCAGTCCTCCGATCGCTCGACCAGTCCCTCCTTCACCCCGTGCGCCAGCACGTAGCGCAGCCGGTCCTCCGCCGCGTCGTCGTCGAGCACCGCGATGTTCGCCGCTCGCCGCTGCCACACCCTGCCCGTCCAGCCCGTCTCCTCCTTGATCGCCTTGGCGACGTTGCTGTTCACGTGCTGAACGAACCGCGCCAGCGTCTCGCCATCCGGCGTCGTCAGCAGCGCGTGCCAGTGGTTCGACATGAAGACGAAGGCGTGCAGCGCCACCGGGTACAGCGCCAGCGCCCGCCCCATCACCCCCAAGATCCTCTGATTGAGCCGCTCCGACGGCCGGCACAGCAGCATCGCCGCGATCGTCCTGATCGTCACCTCCACCAGCCCCCCCGGCCCACCCTCCGGCATCGTCGTCTCCAGCGGCAGATACCGGATCCGCCGCACCACCCCACCCTTGCCCGTCTCCTTCTGCCGCGCTGTCGCCATACCCCCCGTCGCAGCACATCCCGCGCCAACCAACCTTTCCCCTCATTCCCGCCACTTGCCAACCCAGCTGTCCGGCCCACCGGACGTCCCCGTCCGAAACCGCCCGGCCCCCGTCCGCACCGGACACCCGGCCCAAGCCATCTCGCCGGTTTACATAACGCCCCACTCCGCGACCCATCCCCTGTTCACGTCTTCACGACCTTTTCAGGTGGGCAGTTTACATAACGCCCCACTCCGCGACCCATCCCCTGTTCACGTCTTCACGACCTTTTCAGGTGGGCCCAAGCCATCTCGCCGGTTTACATAACGCCCCACTCCGCGACCCATCCCCTGCTCACGTCTTCACGACCTTTTCAGGTGGGGACCTTTTCAGGTGGGGCGACCTTTTCGAGGGGACCTTTTCGAGGGTCTTCACGACCTTTTCAGGTGGACCTTTTCTCGAGGTAGGACCTTTTCTCTGCGTGGCCGACCTTTTCGGGCCGGACCTTTTCGGGCCGGGCCGCGAGGTCTGCTGCGCGCCCACCAGGAGTCGAACCTGGGACCGCCGGCTTAGAAGGCCGGTGCTCTATCCAGCTGAGCTATGGGCGCTGACGGCCGCACTGTGCCGCAGCCGCCGCGGGCCGACAAGCCGGGGCCGATGCGGCGGCCCGGCCGGCGGCCGCCGCCGAGCGCCGCTTCGCCCTTGCGGCGCCCGCCCATTCCGGGTACCACCGTCGGGCACGGGGCGTAGCGCAGCCTGGTAGCGCACCTGGTTTGGGACCAGGGTGTCGGAGGTTCGAATCCTCTCGCCCCGACGACGACGAGGCCTTCGGGCCCGCCGAAACGACGATGGGGAGGCCGCCTGGCCTCCCCATCTGGCAAGCGGCCCTGGCGGGCGAGCGCTACTTGGCCGGCGCCTCGGCCGGCGGCGCGGCCGAGTCCGACTTGGCGCCCTGGGCGCGGAAGTAGTTGCGCAGGATGGTCGTCTCGACGTTGAGCTCGGCCAGCGTGCTCTTGCCCTGGCCGGCCTTGATCGCCTCGTCGAGCTTGCCCAGGCAGTCGTTACACGGCTTGGGCGCCACCTTGGGCAGGGCCAGCAGCACGCTCTGGCGGATCACCCGGTCGTCGCTCTGCGCCGCCGTGAGCAGCGCGCCTAGCTGGCCCGACGCCTTGGTGCCCATCTTGCCCAGCTCGAGCGCTGCCCGCTCGATCTGCGACGTCACCAGGCCGATCTTCTCGTCGGCGGTCCAGTCCTTGATGTCCTTGATGTGGGGCGCGACCTTGGCCGCCACCTCGTCGGGCTTGGCCGTGAACGCGCCCGCGAAGCACTCCGGCTTGCCCTTGCAGCGGATGGCGATCTCGATGCGCGCGATGTGGGTCTGGAAGCCGCGCTGGTAGCCGCGGTAGTCCTCGACCGCCCGCTCGATCGGCTTGAACTTGTCACCCTCGGCCTTGTACTTGGCCTTCATGGCGTCGAACTCGACCTTGATCACGTCGACCTCCTTGGCGGCGGCGGTGATCTGGTCGGTCGACAACTTGGTGTCGCTGGCGGCCTTGAGCGCCTTGGCCTTGGCGTCGTCGAAGCGCTTCTTGACCGCGTCGAACTCGGCCTTGACCTTGTCGTAGGCCGGCTTGGCCTTGGCCACCTCGGCCTTCTTCTTGTCGGACGCCTCGGCGTAGGTCTGGGCCTGCCGCTGCAGCAGCGCGATGGCGTCGACGCTGTCGGCCAGCCGGGCGTAGGTGGTGGCCGCCTCGAGGCGCAGGCCGCTGTCGGCGCCGTTCTCCTCGGCGATGGCGCCGAGCTCCTTCACCGCCGACGAGTCGCGCGCGATGAAGCCGTAGGCCCCGACCGCCAGGGCCCGGAGCTGCGCCTCGGCCTTGGGATCGACCCACAGCGCCTTGACCTGCGCCGCGCCCTCGGCCGAGCCGATCTTGCGCAGGGAGTCGAACACCGCGTTGTACTGGGTGTTGGGGCTGGGCGCGTCGTCCGAGTAGTACACGGGCAGCGCCGGCTGGCCCAGGACCTTGAGCAGGTCGGGCACCGAGGCCGGATCGTACAGGTCGCCGAGGATGAGGGCGGCGTAGAAGTCGCGCGCCGACACCGACGGGCACTGGTCGGGCGGCAGGGTGCCCTTGTCGCCGCAGTACTTGTCGAGCTTCTTGTCCTTGAACAGCGTGTTGATCGCCGCGTGTTCGCCGCGCAGCACCTTGCGCAGCTCGGCGCTCACGTTCGGACCCGACGCCACCAGCGCGCGCCGGACCTGCGAGGCCAGCGCCGGGATGCGGTACATGGTCTCGGTCAGCGTCAGCACCGCCTCGGGGGCGCCGAGATCGGCCATGGCGTTGACGGCGGCGGCGGCAGTGGCGGTGGCGTCCCGCCCGCGCTCGTTGGCGCCCTTCTTCTCGTCCTCGTTCTTGGCCTTCTGCAGGTCGAGGAAGGCGGTGCCGTAGTCCTCGAGCGAGGCCTTGAGCATCGTCGTCAGCGCCCCGACCGCGGCCGGGTCGCGGTACTTGCCGAGCGCGATGATCGCGCTCAGCCGGACCCGCTGCGCCTTGGGCCGGTTGAGGTCCGGGTTGGCGGTGGCCGCGATCAGGGCCTGCATCGCCTCCGGCAGCTGGGCGTCACCAAGCGCGTCGGCCGCCTTGACCGCGCTGTCGAGCGAGCGCGGATTGTTCTCGTCGATCTCGGTCACCGCCAGCTGCAGGATGGGCAGCGCCTTCTCCCACGAGGCCGGGCGACCCTTGGGATAGTTGGTCAGGCACTTGCCGCCCTTGTCCATGTCGCAGCTGGCCTCGGCCTCGGTCACCGGCCGGGCCAGGTCGATCACGACCTGGATGATGCGGACCGGCTTGCCCTGCTTCTCCCACGCCTTGCCGAGGGCCGGGATGGCGCGCGGGTCACCCAGCTGCTCGAGCGTGGTCACCGCCCGCTCGGACTCGCCGCGCTCGTCGAGCTTCTTGATCCAGGTGTCGGCCTCGTACGGGTTGTCGGGGCAGCCGGCCAGCGTGAGCGCGGTGCCGAGCAGCGCGCCGAACAACGAGGTGCGAAGCGCGCCGGCAGCGGCGGCCCGGCCAAGGGTGCGGAGGCGGGACATGGCGGATCCTTTCGTCAGAACGACCAACGGGGAAGCCCCTCGGCTTCCCCTACGGGACGCGACCGGCGCTCGTGAGGTGAGCACCCTTCGCAGTTCACTTCTTGTTCGCGGCGAACAGCAGGTGATCGAACCCCGCCGCCTTGGCGGTGTTGACGATCTTGTTGATGACGCGCACGTCGGTGGTGAGGTCGGCCTGGAGGATGGCCAGGCCCTCGGGGCACAGCGCCTTCGACGGGTCCTGGCGCTTGCCAGCCTTGACCAGCTCACACGCGGCGCGCTGCTCGTTGGTCATGTCGCGGCCCTCGCGGACGCGCTCCTGGATCTTCTTGGCCTCGGCGTCGAGGACCTCGAACAGCGACTCGATCTTCCAGGTCGGCGAGTCGTCGCGCAGGACGCTGTCGACGTTGCCGACCATGGCGGCCTGGTTGGCGACCTTGAACACGATGTCAGTCTTCGACACCAGGATGACCGGCGCCTGCTGCAGCGGGTAGGTGCGGCTGGCCTCGGGCAGCTCCAGCCCCTCGTAGGCGGTGATCAGGTTGCTGGCCGAGAACACCATCAGCAGGAAGCTGACGAGGATGGTCATCATGTCGACGAACGGCGTCAGGTTGAGCGCGACGTTCGACGAGCGAACGCCGCTGTGCGCGGCCTGGGCCAGGTACTTGAACGGGACCGACCGGTAGAGGCGTGGGCCTGCTGCGTGGATGGGCATGGGGTGCTCCGCCTGGTGGGGTTCAGACTACAGGGTCGGACGCGCCGACAGGCCTTGGGGATCCGACAGTCCGACGTCCTTGAAGCCGACCTTGATGGCGAGGTCCATGGCCTGGATGATGTCGTTGTACGGCACCTCCGAACCCTGGGTGCTCTCGGCCGCCAGCTCGAGGTCTTCACGCTCGACGAACTCGGCGTTGTTCTTCTTGATGTCGGCCAGCGTGGTCTCGAACTTGTCCCAGTCCTGGCCGCTCGGCAGCTTGGGGATGGGGCGGAAGTCGTTGATCCGCGAGATCCCGATCCACAGCTGCTCCTTCTGGATCAGCACGGACAGGTACTGCTTGTTCGGGTCGGCGTCGACCGGGTTGGAGTCACGCGTCTTGCCCTTGGGCCGCATGTCCAGCTGTTCGGTCTTGGTCCACGCGGCGGTGACCAGGAGGAACGCGGTCAAGCAGCTGAGCAAGTCGATGAACGGGACGATGTTGACGTCGACGTTGACGCTCTTTTTGTCGTCTGTTCCTACGGCGGCACCCATCGGGGGCTCCTCGCGTGGACCCGGTACGGGTCGGTGGCGTGGCTACGATTCCAGGACACGACGAACGCGGGGGCGAAGGCCACCCCCGGGTTCGATCAGCCCGGCTGCATCTGGGCGCGGTGGTTGGTCACCAGGTTCACGACCTGGACCGTGACCTCGTTGATGTCGTCGACGACCTTGGTCGACTTGCCCTGCAGCAGCGAGTAGCCGAGCAGGCCGATCAGCGAGGTGCCGATGCCGAAGGCGGTGCAGTTGAGCGCCTCGGCGATACCCTCGGCCAGCTTGCCGGCGGCGCCGGCGGCGTCGCTGGCGACCGAGCCGAACGACTTGATCATACCGGCGATGGTGCCGAGCAGACCGGCGAGCACCGCGAAGTTCGACAGCATCGCCAGGTACGGCGTGCGGGCGTTGATGATGGGGAGCTCGCGCAGCGCGGCCTCGTCCATCGCCGCCTGGACCTCCTCATCGCTCTTGTTGAACTTCATGAGGCCGGCCTGGACGATGCGGGTCATCGGCGTCGGGTTACCCGAGCAGACCTTGATCGCACCCTGGACGTTGCCGCTCATGACCTGGCTCTTGAGCAGGGCAAGCAGCTTGTCCTTGTCGACCGAAGCCTTGAACAGATAGACCGCACGCTCGACGACGAGCGCGATGATGACGATCGAGGTCGCCAGGATGGGCCACATGCCCCATCCACCCTTGTCGAACGCGTTCGAAATCGCCTGCAGAATGCCCATGGGTGCTAGCTCCTTGGAGCGCGCCGGTGTTTGGCGCTGTTGCCGTTGTGCCGCGAGGTGTGCAAGAGCGGATCCAGCCGGGCAATGGCTTGATCCGCAAGCGATCCGGCCCGGGCGAGCTCGCCCTGAGGGGGCCTCGCCCCGTGGCGTCCCGGGACGGTGCGGGGAAAAATGCCACGCATCTCACGGTGGGCAGCGTGCCGGCGGCGGGAAGTGAACACGCGACGGGAACCAGATCGCCCGGTCGCTTGTCTACAGGGGAGCCGCGCCGGTACCGTGGGGCGGCTGGTTCATGAAGATCGCCCGTCACCTCAGCCTGTTCGATCTGGTCGTGGCGATCGTCGCCGCCACGGCGATCCTGCTGCCAGCCCGGTCGATGACCGCGGCCGAGGCCGACCGGGGCAACCCCGAAGATCGCGCCGCCCTGGCCGGGGCCGAGGCGTGGGCCCGGGCCAACCCGGGCGACGGCGCCGCGGTGGCCGAGCTGTCCCGTCTGCTGGCCCGCAACGGTCACTTCGACCTTGCCGTCGTCGTCGCCGCGGTGGCCAGCGAGGGGCGAGGTGCCGACCGCTGGCGAGCCCAGCTGGCCACCTCGGTCGCGCTGTCCGAGCGGTTCGAGGCCAAGCCGGCCCTCGAGTGGGCCGACACCGCGCTCTCGACCTGCCGGTCCGTCGGCCCGACCGCGTGCCCGTCGTGGGAGGAGGTCCGGCTCGACATCTACAAGCAGTACCTCGAGGCCGGGGTCCGCTCTGGCATCGATCCCAAGCTCGATCCCCAGGGCTTCCGGGCCGCCGGGGAAGCGGGCCTGCGCCCGGTGCGCCTCGGCCCGTGACCGGTCGGGCCGCGGCTGCTTGCCGGGCCGGCTCTGCTATGCTCCCTGGGTGAAAGCGCTCGCGATGGTGACGGCGCTGCTGGCGGGCGCCTGCTCGGCCCCGGCCCACAAGCCAACCCGAACCCGGCACTCGCCGCGCGAGATCGTCGCCGACGCCAAGCCGGCCATCGTCCAGATCGCGACCAGCGACGGTCGGGTCGGGACCGGCTTCGTGCTCGAGGCGTCGGGGCTGGTCGCCACCAACCTGCACGTGGTGGCCGGTGCCGACGAGATCCGGGTCCGGCTCCTCGACGGCGCGGTGTTGCCGGTCCAGCGCATCTCCGGCCTCGACCCCGGCCGGGACCTGGCGGTGCTCGACATCGACCCGAAGGCGCCGCTGCCGGTGCTGGCCCTGGGCGACAGCGACGCCGTCAGCGCCGGCGATCCGGTGCTGGCCATCGGCAACCCGCTCGGGGTGTTCGACTACACCGTGTCGGACGGCTTGATCTCGTCGGTCCGGGTCGTGTCGAGCGAGCTGACGGTGATCCAGTTCTCGGCGCCGATCTCCCAGGGCAGCAGCGGAGGACCGCTGTTCAACCTGTTCGGCGAGGTGATCGGCATCGCGTTCCAGCTGGCCGGCGAGGGGCAGAACCTCAACTTCGGGATCCCGGTCAACTACGTCAAGCCGCTGCTGGCGACACCCAAGCCGATGTCGATGGCCGACTTCACGGAGCTGACCCGGCCCAAGGACGCCGGACCCGGCCAGGGGCGCAAGCCGCCGCCGCGCCGTGTGCCGCGCCACGAGCTGACGGTGGTCGACGGGTGCAGCAAGGCCGACCTGGCCGAGATCGCCGGGGCCATCAGCCAGGCCATTGACATCGGCGCGCCGCTGTACAACCAGGGCAACCACGAGGCCTGCTTCCGGGTGTACGAGGGCACGGTGATCAAGTGGGAGCGCGACGCCCCCTGTCCCGGCGTCCGCGCCGCCTTCGGCGACGGGCTGCTCCGGGTCAGCGCCGCCAGCAACTTCACCGACAAGGCGTGGGCGCTGCGCGACACGTTCGATGGCCTGCTCGAGGTGTTCATCCGCCACGCCCGCGGCCCGTGAGCGCTCGCGTGCGGGTGGTGTACCTGTTCGACCTCGACGGCACGCTGCTGCGCTGTGGTGGCGCGGGTCGACGCGCGTTCGACCGGGCGCTGGCCAGCACCTTCGCCCTCGACCGGGGCAGCGCCGGGGTGGTGTTCGCCGGCCGCACCGATCCGGCCCTGCTCGACGAGATCCTGCAGGCCCGCCGCGGCCAGGCCGCGAGCGCGGACGAGCGCGCCGCGTTCTACCGGGCCTACCTGCCCTGCCTCGAGGACGAGCTCACACGCAGCGCCGACTTCGCCGTGGTGGCCGGGGCCGAGGCGACCCTGTCCGCGCTGGCGGCGCGCGGTGACGCCCGGCTCGGGGTGGCCACCGGCAACATCGCCGCCGGGGCCCACGCCAAGCTGGTGCGGGCCGGGCTGGCCGGCTGGTTCGGCTTCGGTGGCTACGGCGACGATGGCGCCATCCGGGCCGAGCTGGTCGCGCGCGCGATCGAGCGCAGCGGCGGCGGCGACGCCGTGGTGGTGGTCGGCGACACCGCGCACGACGTCGAGGCCGCCCGCGCGGTCGGGGCGCGCGCGGTCGGGGTGACTGCCGGTGGTGGCGCCCGGGCCGAACTCACCGGCGCCGACGTGATCCTCGACGAGCTGCCCGCGCTGCTGGCCTGGCACGAGGCGCAGTTCGCGCCCGCGCTGGGATGAGAGCCCGCGAAGGGGCAACTCACTCGTTCTCGCGAACGATCCATCCTCGGGGGCTGCGTTGATCCTCGGTCACGGTGGACCGTGCCGGCGGCTCCTGCCGACGGGACGGGCGCCGTGTATTCAGCAGCCTGCGAGATCGGGAATGTCTAGCAGGCTGCTGCTTCAGCAGCCTGCTAGCGCAAGGCGTCGAGCTCGTTCGCGCTGAGCCGGCGCCGCGCCGCGCACGAGTCGGCGTCGCGACGCGCCCGTTCGAGCGCCGCGCCGGCGCCCGCCAGCGCCGCCACCGCCGGGGTCGCCGCCACCACCCGTTCGAGCAGCGCCCGATCACACGCCGCGGCGAGGGCGTCGAACAGGTCGTCGGCCGCGGTGCTCGGCGCGGCCTGTGCCAGCACGGCCGGGCCGGCCGTGCTCATCCAGGCCTCGACCTGAGCCTGCAGCTCGGGCCGCGCCAGCAGCCCGGCCAGGACCTCGTGTCCGTCCTTCCACGGCAACGCGCCGGACGCGAGCGCCTCCAGGACCAGGCCGACGTCGGCCGGCGCCCGCAGCTCGGCCAGGGCGGCCAGCGCCACCTCGCGCTCGTCGGGGTCGGCGCCGCGGGCGCGCTGGAGCAACACGGTCGCCGACAGCGGCGCCCCTGATCGCACCGCGGCCGCGACGATCGCGGGCAGCGGGTAGCTGGTCCGCAGATCGGCGCCGCGCAGCCAGCCGGAGGCCAGGCGGGTCGCCTCGGCGGTGATGAGCGTCGACCGCGCCAGCACCAGCAAGTCGTACAGGCGCTCGCGGGCGATCCACGCGCCGGCCGCCCGCTGCGCCGGGCGGCCCCAGCGCGGCTCGATCGTGCGCCGCGCCCACGCCTCCCAGGCCGGCAGCGCCCCCAGCACGACGCTCGCCCGCACGCCCTCGATCAGGTCGAGCGCGGCCACCAGCGACAGCGGCTCGCGCCGCCCGAGCAGGCGCCGGGCCAGCTCGTCCAGCGAAGCCAGCGGCCAGCGCCCGGCCGCGTGGAGCGCGCCGACGTCGTCGGCCAGCGCCAGCCGCTCGCGATCCGACATGGCGTCGAGGGTGGCGCTGGTGATCGGGCCGGCCGGCGCGACCCGGTAGTAGCCGACCGCCCCGGGGTTGGCCAGGACGGTGGCCGGGCAGCCGGCGCCCGGCAGGGCCAGCTCGGCCCGGGCGCCGACCAGCGCGCACCGCGCCGCCGCGCCGGCGGCCCCGACGCGGACACACACCGGCAGCTGCCACGGCGACGGCGTGACCGCCCCGGCCGCCAGCCGCTCGACCGTGACCACGGCCCGGGCGCCGCCGCGGCCCGGCGCCGCCTGATCACACACCAGCTGGGTGCTCACCACCGGCACGCCAGGCTGAGCGATGAGCCCGAGCAGGGCGTCGCGCGCCTCCGCACCTGCCGCCTGCTCGATCGCCGCCGCGAAGTCGGCCGAGGTGGCCGAGCCCCCGGCGTGGGCCGCCAGGTAGCCCCGGACCGCGTCACGGAACCGGTCCTCCTCGAGGTAGGCCTCGAACATGGCCAGCACCCGCGCCCCCTTCTCGTAGGCGATGGCGTCGAACGCGTCCTCGATGTCGGCGTTGCTGCCGATGAGCCGATGCAGCGCGGGCGCGCCGGCCTCGGCGTCGAGCTGCATGGCCCGCACCGTCTCCTGGTGCGCCGCCAGCGCGTCGTCCGGCCCCGGCGCGGCCGCGCCGATCACCTTGCGCGCCATCCAGGTCGCGAACGCCTCGTTGAGCCACAGGTCGTCCCACCACGCCATGGTCACCAGGTTTCCAAACCACTGGTGCGCCAGCTCGTGGGCGATCAGCTCGTGCAGATCGCGCCGGGCCTCGGGCCCGTCGTCGGCGTCGACCAGAAACTCGTCGTCGGCGTAGGTGATGAGACCGACGTTCTCCATCGCCCCGGAGAAGCGTGGCACCACCACGCTGTCGAGCTTGTCGAACGGGAGCGGGCGGCCGAAGTAGTCCTCCAGCTGCCGGATCACCCGCGGGATCAGGGTGCGCGCGATCCGCGTCGACGCCGCCTGTCCGCGCGGGACCAGGATCCGCGCCGGCAGGCGGCGGGCCCCGACCGGTGGCAGCGCCAGCACCTCGAACGGGCCGACCGCCAGCGCCAGCAGGTACGACGGCAGCGGGGCGGTCGGGGCGAACTGGGTCTCGACCCGCCCATCCGCCAGCTGGTGCTGCCGGGTGACGAGGGTGTTGCCGGCCACCACCAGGTCGGCCGGGGCCACCACCGCGAGCGTCCACGGCACCTTGAACGCTGGCTCGTCGAAGCACGGCACCAGGCGCCGCGCGAAGGTCGCCTCGAGCTGGGTGTACAGGTAGGCCGCCCCGTCCTGGTCGACCCGGAACAGGCCGACCTGGTCGCGCGCGTCGACGACGCCCTGATAGCGCAGGCGCAGCTGGCCGACCCCGACCGGCAGCGCCGTCGGTGCCGCCAGCGCGATCATTTCGGCGCCCGGCTCGGCGCCCGGCTCGGCGCCGGCGCCCGCGGGCGCGCCCGCGGCCGGCCCCCCCGTACCAGCGCCCGCCTCTGCCGGCGCACCCACCCGCAGCGGCAACGTGGCGCCGGGCCCGACGAACCGGGCCTCGGTCACGGTCAGGCCGACGGCGTGGAGCCACAGCCGATCGCTTGCCTCCGTCAGCTCGACGTCGATGGTCACCTCGCCGGTGAACCGCGGCTGGGCCGGGTCGAGCTCGAGGCGCAGGTGGTAGGCCAGCGGGCGCGCCCCGCGCGGCAAGCGCAGGACCGGACCGGGCCGCGCACCAGCGCCCGCGTCGGAGGTCGGGCCGACCGCGTCGAGCCCGGCCGCCGCGTCGGGCGGCGGGCGCATCCAGCGCGTGCCTGGTTGGGTCGGCGAGCTGCAGGCCGCTGCGACCAGCAGCACCAGCGCGCCGCCCCGCCTCATGCGACCACGACCAGGACCTGGTCGGCCACGACCTGCGCCCCGGCTTGCACCCTCAGCTCCCGCACCGTGCCGGTGGCGCCGGCCCGGATGGTGTGCTCCATCTTCATGGCCTCGACGACCAGCAGCGGCGCCCCGGCCACCACCTCATCACCGACGCTGACCACGACGCGGACCACCCGTCCTGGCATGGGCGCGACCAGGGCGCCGGCGCTGGTGCTGGCGCCGGCCTGGCCGAAGCGAGGCGCCAGCTCGACCAGCAGGCAGCGGTGATCGACCTCGACCCACCCCCGGGTCGGCTCGCCGGCCTGCCACGCCACCCGGTGCGAGGTCCGGACCCCGAGTTCGTCCTCGAGCACGACCCGGTCGGGCTCGATCGGCCCCGGCCGCACCACGGTGATCAACTCGGCGAAGCTGAGCCGGACCCGGCCATCGGGTTCGCTGTGCGTCGTGATGGCGATCGGCTCCCCTGCCACCACCCAGGTGTCGGCCGCCGGCGCCACCGGCACGTTGCGCCAGCCCGGGCGCAGGCCCGGCACCAGCGCGTGGTGCTGCCGCCCCGCGGTCGCCGCCAGCGCCGCCACCGCTGCCGCCGTGCGGCGCTGCGCCAGCGTGGGTGCGGGCACCCGCAGCGTGGCCTCTTCGTCGGCCAGGAAGTGGGTGTGCAGCGCGCCGGCGCGGAAGCCCGGGTGGCGCAGGATGCCGACCAGGTGCTCGCGGTTGCTGGTCAGGCCCGGGATCCAGGTCCGCTCGAGCGCCCACGCCAAGAGCGCCACCGCGTCGACCCGGGTGTCGGCGTGGGTGATGAGCTTGGCCACCATCGGATCGTAGTGGACGGTGACCTCGCCGCCCGAGACCAGGCCGCTGTCGACGCGCAGGCCCGGCCCGGTCGGGAAGCTCACCACCTCGGCCCGGCCCGGCGCCGGCAGGTAGTCGTTGCCCGGGTCCTCGGCGTACAGCCGGGCCTCGAGCGCGTGGCCGCGCCGCGGCGGCGGTCGCGTCGGCACGACCTCGGCCAGGTGCTCGCCGCGGGCGATGCGCAGCTGCGCCACCACCAGGTCGACCCCGCACGTCGCCTCGGTCACCGCGTGTTCGACCTGGAGCCGGGTGTTGACCTCGAGGAAGTAGTGCGCCCCGTCGGCGTCGACGATCATCTCGACCGTCCCGGCGCTGGCGTAGCCGACCGCGCGGGCCAGGGCGACCGCGGCGTCACACATCGCGTCCCGCTGCGCCCCGGTCAGGCTGGGCGACGGCGCCTCCTCGATCACCTTCTGGTGCCGGCGCTGCAGCGAGCACTCGCGCTCCCACAGGTGGGTGACCTCCCCGTGGTGGTCACCCAGGATCTGGATCTCGATGTGGCGCGGCCGCTCGAGGTACCGCTCGAGCAGCAGCGTGCCGTCGGCGAAGGCCGACTGCGCCTCGCCGCGCGCGCGCTCGATCGACTCCGCCAGCTCACCAGCGGCGCGGACGATGCGCATGCCCTTGCCGCCACCGCCGGCGGAGGCCTTGATCAGGAGCGGGAAGCCGATGCCCTCGGCGGCGGCGAGGAGGGCCGAGGTCGACTGGTCGGCGCCGGCGTAGCCCGGGACGATGGGGACACCGGCCGCCGCCGCCAGGTGCTTGGCCTCGCGCTTGGAGCCGAGCGCGCGGATCACCGCCGCGCTCGGACCGACGAAGACCAGGCCGGCCTCGGCGCAGGCCTCGGCCAGGGCCGGGTTCTCGCTGAGGAAGCCGTAGCCGGGGTGGACCGCGTCGGCGCCGGCCCGGGTCGCGGCCGCGACGATCTCGTCGACCCGAAGGTACGACTCGCGCGGCGGCGGCGGGCCGATCCGCACCGCGCGGTCGGCCGCGGTCACGTGCGGCGCGGCGCGGTCGGCGTCGGAGTACACCGCGACGGTGCCGAGGCCGAGGGCGCGGCAGCTGCGCAGGATCCGCACGGCGATCTCGCCACGGTTGGCGACCAGGACGGTGTGGAAGGGGCGCGCGAGGGTCATGGCGTGGCTCAATGCCGGAACACGCCCCACGAGGTGGTGCCGCCGACCGGGGCGCTGTACGCGGCCGACAGGCCGATGCCGATCACGTCGCGGGTGTCGGCCGGATCGATGATCCCGTCGTCCCACAGGCGCGCGGTCGCGAAGTACGGATCGCTCTCCTTGTCGACCTGGGCCTCGATCATCGCCTTGCCGAAGGCCAGCTTCTGCTCGTCGACGGTCTCGCCCCGCTTGCCGGCCGCCTCGCGCTGGATGATGTCGAGCACGCCGGCCAGCTGCTTGCCGCCCATCACGGCGATGCGGTGGCTCGGCCAGGAGAACAGCAGGCGCGGGGCGTAGGCCCGGCCGGCCATCGCGTAGTTGCCCGCACCGTAGCTGGCCCCGACCATGATCGTGATGGCCGGCACCGTCGAGTTCGACACCGCGTTGATGAGCTTGGCGCCGTGCTTGATGATGCCCTCCTGCTCGTACTTCTCGCCGACCATGAAGCCGGTGATGTTCTGCAGGAACAGGAGCGGCACGTCGGCCTGGTTGCACAGCTGGATGAACTGCGCGCCCTTCTGGGCCGACTCCGAGAACAGGATGCCGTTGTTGGCCAGGATGCCGACCGGGTAGCCGTGGACGTGGGCCCAGCCGCACACCAGGGTCGGCCCGAACAGCGGCTTGAACTCGGAGAAGCGGGAGTCATCGACGATGCGGGTGATGACCTCGCGCATGTCGAACGGGACCTTGAGGTCCTGCGGGACGATCGCGCGCAGCTCGTCCGCGGGGTGCCGCGGCGGCCGCACCAGGCGCGGGGTCGGCCGCGCTGCCTTCTTCCAGTCGAGGTGGGCGACGATCTCCCGGCCGAGCCGGATGGCGTCGCGCTCGTCGACGGCCAGGTAGTCGGACACACCCGAGCGCCGGCTGTGCATCTCGGCCCCGCCCAGCGCCTCGTGCGTGGTCTCCTCGCCGGTCGCCATCTTCACCAGCGGCGGGCCGGCCAGGTAGACCTGGGCCTGGTCCTTCACCATCACGGTGTAGTCGCTCATGCCCGGGATGTAGGCCCCGCCCGCGGTCGAGCTGCCGAACACCAGGCAGATGGTCGGCACCCGCTCCTGCGAGCGCCGGGTCAGCTCGCGGAAGGCGCGGCCGCCCGGGACGAAGATCTTGCTCTGGTTGGGCAGATCGGCCCCGGCCGACTCGATCAGCGAGATCGACGGCAGCCGGTTCTGGGCGGCGACGTCGGACAGCCGCGCGCTCTTGCTGACCGACAGCTCGCTCATCGCCCCGCCCTTGACGGTGGCTTCGCTGGCGGTGATGAGGCACTCGACCCCGCTGACCACGCCGATGCCGCCGATGATGCTGGCGCCGGGGGCGTGGCCGGGCACGTCCTTGCCGGCCAGGGCACACAGCTCGAGGAAGTGGCTGTCGCGGTCGAGCAGCAGCTCGACCCGTTGCCGCGGCAGCAGCTTGCCAGCGGCGAGGTGCCGGCTGGTGTACTTGTCGCCGCCACCGGCGGTGGCCGCGGCCAGGGCCACGCGCAGGGTGCCCAGCGCCGCCTCGGTGGCGGCGCGGATGCCCTGGTGCTCGCCGTCGTTCACGTCGACGCGCGAGGGCAGGATGGGATACGGCTGCGGGTCCATCGTCGGCGCGGCGCGACTATATACCGAATCCCGAAACCCGACGCTGACCGGCGTGGCGCCACCGCACCAGGACGCGGGCCGGGCGGCCGAGGAGGCGGTTCAGCGCAGGGTGAGGCGACGGCCGCGGATCTCGAGCACGGGCTGCGCCGCCCGCAGCGCCTCGCCCGGCACGACCACCTCGAGTAGCCGCTGGCCCGTCCCGGCGTCGTCGTAGCCGACCCCGAACTCGTCATCGTTCGCCTCGCCGTCCTCGACGATCGACCGGGCCAGCGCCTCGGCCGCGGCGTACCCGGTCGCGTCGAGCTCGATCCGGAGCGACCCGAACTCGATGTCGCTGTAGTGCAGCGACACCGTGCGCGCCTTCACGACCTGACCGGCGAAGGTCAGCTCGAACAGGTCGCTCCGGCTCCAGGCGTCGGCGAACGTGGTGGCCAGCTTGGCCTGCTCACGCCAGGCGCTGGCCGGCACCAGCTGACACGACGCCGGCTCACCACGCACGGCCATGGTCAGGCGGGCGACGTCGGCGTAGTCCACCGTCCCGCCCGGCAGGAACGCGTCGACCACCGCCGCCTGTTCGAGCACGAGGCGGCGCGCCGGCGCGGGCAGGTACAGCACGAGCGGGCTGGGCTGGGGCTGGCCCGCGAAGGCGGCGCCCAGCCAGGCCCGGGCCGGGGCGCCCAGGTCGGCGCCGAGCGCGAAGCTGATCGTGGTCGCGCCACACGGATCACGGCCGCCATCCTGCGCCTGGACCAGGTCGACGATACCAGCCGGCTCTCCGCCCAGCTCGAGCAGGGCCCCTGCCCCACCCGGGGCCGCGGGCAGGTCGTCCCCGTCAGGCTCGACCACGAGGCAGGCGCCCGAGGCCAGCACGAGCGCCAGGCCGAAGGCGAAGGTGAAGGCGCCGCGGCTCGCCGGCGGCATCAGCGGACGACGGTGCTGTTGAGGCACATCTTCGGGCCGGTCGCCGGGAAGAAGTAGCCGACCGCCATGCACATCTCGTCCGTCTCGGCGCTGTTGCCGGTGCGGACGGTCCGCGCCTCCGGGTTGCTGTAGTCACACCGGTAGTCGATCTTGCCGCTGGTGAACGAGTAGAACGGCTCGGCGCTCCAGTCCATCGAGCCCGGGTGCTCCCAGTCGGTGCTCTGGAACACCATGCTGGCGCCGTCCCGCACCTCGGTCCGGACCGCCCGCTTGTGGGCGTGGGTCGATAGCGTGAAGAACTTGGCGGCGGGCGAGACGTCGCACGAGCCGGTCGCGGTCGCCGTCGCCGGCTGCTGCGGGGTGCCGGGCGGGATGTTGATGTTGGTGTTGTAGGTGACGTACGCGGCGGCCTTGGTGTACGGGACCCCGGGGGCGAAGGCGACCCCGTTGAGGGTGACGTGCGCCGCCAGCGGCTCGTCGGTCACGTTGAGGTAGTGCATCTCGATGAAGCCGTACTGGCCCGGCGGCACCGTCATGCCGACGCCGTCCGGCATCTGGAACGTCTGCGTCGGCGTCTGCGAGGCGTAGGTCCAGATCTGGCTGAGCGAGCCGCAGCCCTCCTCCAGCGTGCCGGGCGTGCCCGCGGCCTGATCGGTGAAGTACACGATCATGTGGTGGCTGCCCGGGGTCATCGCCGACTCCCACCGGGTGATGCCGAGCTCGCCGGTGTTGGGGGTCTGGAAGAAGTAGCACCAGGTCTCCTCGCCGCCGGCCGGGATGGTCACGTCGGTGGTGACGATCTGGAAGCCATCGGCGGGCGGGGTGATCGAGCCATCGGGCGTCCCGCCACCGCCGCCGCCGTCGGGCGTGCCGCCACCGCCGCCGCCGCCGTCATCGCCGCCGCAGGCGGCCGCCACCAAGATGGTCATCGCCAGTGAAGTCAGGCTGATCGTTCGCATGGACATCCCCTCGTTGCTGGCAGGGTACCGGCGCCGGCCCCCACCGCAAAGCGCAAGTTGCGGGTGAACGCGCTTCCTGCGCAACCAGACTGCGCCGATGTAGGTGCAGGCGCTCAGGCCAGGCGGTCGCGGTAGTCGCGGTAGCCAAACCGCCGGCTGACCTGGACCGAGCCGATCGCCGGATCGAACGTGGCGATCGACGGCAGTCGCACCCCGTTGAAGGTGGTGGTCTTGACCATCGTGTAGTGCGCCATGTCGAGGAACACCAGCTTGTCGCCGATGGCCAGCGGGCGATCGAAGCTGTAGTCGCCGATGACGTCGCCGGCCAGGCAGGTCAGGCCACCGAGGCGCACGGTATGGGCCCGCTCGCCCGGCGCGCCGGCCCCGACGATGACCGGCCGGTACGGCATCTCCAGCACGTCCGGCATGTGCGCGGTGGCCGACGTGTCGAGGATGGCGATGTCCATCCCGTTGTGGAAGGTATCGAGCACGCTGGCGACCAGCACGCCGGCGCCGAGGGCGACCGCCTCACCTGGCTCGAGGTACACGGTCACGTGTGGCCAGCGGGCCCGGACCTCGCGGATGAGGCGGATCAGGCGGTCCCGATCGTAGTCGGGCCGGGTGATGTGGTGACCGCCGCCGAAGTTGAGCCACTTCATGCCCGGCACCAGGTCACCGAAGTTGGTGGTGAAGGCGGCGACCGCGCGCTCGAGCGCGTCGGCGCCGGACTGGCACAGGGTGTGGAAGTGCAGGCCTTCGAGGCCGTCGAGATCACCCGGGGCCAGGTTGCGGCGGGTGGTGCCCAGGCGCGAGCACGCCCCGGCCGGGTCGTACAGGTCGACCTCGACCTCGCGGTGCTCGTGGTTGACGCGCAGGCCACACGAAAGGCGCTTGCCGCTCTGCCGGGCGTGCTCGGCGATGGGGCGCAGCCGCCGCCACTGCCCCGGCGAGTTGACGACGATGTGGTCGGCCAGCGTCACCAGCTCGCGCATGTCGCCGTCGGTGTAGGCCGGGGCGTACGCGTGGACCTCCCCGCCCAGCTCGTCGTGGGCCAGCCGGGCCTCGGCCACCGAGCTCGAGGTCGCGCCGACCAGGTAGCGCTTGACCAGCGGGAAGGTCGACCACTGCGCGAAGCCCTTGAGCGCGAGCAGGATCTTGCAGCCGGCGGCCTGTTGCACGTCGGCCAGGATGCGCAGGTTGTCCTCGAGCGCACCCAGGTCGGTCACGAAGCAGGGGGTCTCGATCCGATCGAGCGGCAGGCGCGCGGCGACGTGACCACCCAGGCCAGCGCCGGCGCTCAACGCTCCTCCACGTGCCAGGGCAGGCCACGGGTCGCCACGTCGGCCAGGAACGGGTCGGGGTCGAGCTGCTCCATGTTGAACACGCCGGCGCCGCGCCACTTGCCGGTCACCATCATCGCCGCGCCGGTCACCGCCGGCACCCCGGTCGTGTACGACACGGCCTGGGCCCGGACCTCCTTGTAGGTCTCGGCGTGGTCGCACACGTTGTAGAGGAAGACCCGGCGCGGCTTGCCGTCCTTGACGCCCTCGCACAGGCAGCCGATCGAGGTCTTGCCGGTGTAGCCGGGCGCGAGCGACGCCGGATCCGGCAACAGCGCCTTGAGGAACTTGATCGGCACGATCTCGCGCCCCTCGAACATGATCGGCTCGATGCTGGTCATGCCGACGTTCTGCAGCACCTCGAGGTGCTTGAGGTAGGCCTCACCGAAGGTCATCCAGAAGCGGATGCGGCGCAGCCCGCGCAGGTTCTTGGCCAGCGACTCGAGCTCCTCGTGGTAGAGCAGGAAGCTCTTGCGCTCGCCGACGCCCGGGTAGTCGAACATCATCGACACGCTGAGCGGATCGGTCTCCTTCCACTCGCCGCCCTCCCAGTAGCGGCCGCGCGCGGTGATCTCGCGGATGTTGATCTCGGGGTTGAAGTTGGTCGCGAACGCCTTGCCGTGCGACCCGCCGTTGCAGTCGACGATGTCGACGTGGTGAACCTCGTCGAGCAGGTGCTTCTGCGCGTAGGCGCAGTACACGTTGGTCACGCCCGGATCGAAGCCGGACCCGAGCACGGCCATGAGCCCGCGCTCCTTGAACCGGTCGTGGTAGGCCCACTGCCACTTGTACTCGAACTTGGCGACGTCGGGCGGCTCGTAGTTGGCGGTGTCGAGGTAGTCGACGCCGGCCTCGAGGCAGGCGTCCATGATCGGCAGGTCCTGGTACGGCAGGGCGACGTTGATCACGACCTTGGGCTGGTAGTCGCGCAGGAGCGCGACCAGCTCGGGCACGCGGTCGGCGTCGACCCGGGCGGTGCGGATGGCGCGCCCACCCATCGCCTTGATCTCGGCGGCCAGCGCCTCACACTTGGACACCGTACGGCTGGCGAGCATGACGTCCGAGAAGACGTCGGTCGCCGCCGCGCACTTGTGAGCCACCACGCCACCGACGCCACCCGCACCGATGATGAGCACCTTCGACATGTCGCGCTGCCTCCGAGTTGGCGGCACGCTAGCACAGCCCGGCGGCGACGCACTCGGGGACCGAGAAGCAAACTGCGGGCCGGCCCGGCGGCGCCGCCGGGCCGGTGCTCACGCGGCGCGGGGCGCGGCCAGATCGCGGGCGACGGCGTCGGTGACCTGACGGGCGAAGGCGCGGGCGCGATGCGAGAACAGCGGCGCCCCGGCCTGGCGGGCGGCCCGGCTGGCCGCGCGCAGCTCGTGACCGAGGTGACGGCGCAGCGCCCGCACCGCGCCGGGGCGTGCGCCATCGCCGTGGGTGGCGACGAAGTCGCGCAGCATGAGGGTGTCGACGACGTCGCCCAGGTGATCCGACAGCTCCTGGTACGGCGCCCGCAGCGCCGCCACCTCCGGACCGGCCAGGTCGGCGACGAACTCCAGCTGGTGCGCCAGCTCCTTGCAGCGACGCCGCCAGGCGTGGAAGGCCCGGCGCGAGCGCTTGCTCGCGGCCAGGGCGCGGCGGGCGTCGCGGTAGGTCGCGGCCACGCCGGCGGCGACGATGGCCCAGGTCAGCTGCGCCGGCAGGGCCGCCTCGAGCGCGACGAGCTGGCGCCCGGCCCGCGCCGCGCCGGCGCGGACCGCCGCGATCACCGCCTCGACCTCGGGCGCGGCCGCGGCGGCGGCGGCCGCCACCCGATCGCGGGTGCCGATCAGATCGGCCGGCAGCTCGAGCGCGTGCAGCCTGACTGGCGCCACCGCGTGGTCGCGCGCGACCGACAGCGCGCGCCGGGCCGCGCGCAGCTCGCGGCGAATGGCGCGGTGCTCGCTGGGCGGCAACGCGCTCGCCGCCAGGGACAGGATGCCGCGGGCCCAGCGCAGCGCCTTGCGCATGGCGTGGACGTCGGCGTCGACGGTGGCCGGCTCGACCGCGGCGGCGATGGCCGCGATGCGATCGATCTCGGCGCGAAAGCCGGCGACCATCGCCGCCCGCACGTCGGCCTGGCCGGGGATCAGGACCGAGCGGCGCGCCCCGAGCGGCCCCAGCTTGTCCTCCTCGCGATAGGGCGCAGCGGCCAGCGGGCCGGGGACGGGGGCGGGGGTGGACATCGGGGCCGACCATACCGCCAACACCGCCGCCCCCGCACCCGGGACACCCACACCGCTGCTACCGTGACAGCCATGTCGCAGCTGTTCGATCCGGTCGCCAGCCCGTACCTCGTCCCCTTCGACGGCTCGTTCCGGCGCGCCGACGCGCCGACCAAGCCCCCCAAGGGCAAGGGCGCCCCGGACAAGGAGGACAACCAGCGCGCCCTGGCCGCCGCCAGCGAGGCGCTGGCCGAGCTGCAGGCCACGCTGTACGCCGACGATCGCTACTCCGTGCTGCTGCTGTTCCAGGCCATGGACGCCGCCGGCAAGGACGGCACGATCAAGGCGGTGCTGACCGGGATCAACCCGACCGGCTGCCAGGTCTACTCGTTCAAGGCGCCGAGCGCCGAGGAGCTCGACCACGACTTCCTGTGGCGGGTCCAGCGCTGCCTGCCCGAGCGCGGACGCATCGGCGTGTTCAACCGCAGCCACTACGAGGAGGTGCTGGTGGTGCGGGTCAACCCGCAGTTCCTGGCCGGACAGCGCCTGCCGCGCCCACCGGCCGACCTCGGCGCGTTGTGGGCCGAGCGGTACCAGTCGATCCGCGACGCCGAGCAGCACTGGGCCCGCAGCGGCGTCGTCGTCCTCAAGTTCTGGCTCAACGTGTCCAAGCAGGAGCAGGCCCAGCGCCTGATCGAGCGCATCGACGAGCCGAGCGGGCGGTGGAAGTTCGCGGCCGGCGACGTCCGCAACCGGGCGCAGTGGGACGACTACATGGAGGCCTACCAGGACGCGCTGGCCGCGACGTCGCGGCCGTGGGCGCCCTGGTACGCCATCCCGGCCGACTCCAAGAGCTTCATGCGCCGCACCGTGGCCGAGATCGTCGTCGGCACGCTGCGCCAGCTGCCGCTGCGCTACCCGG
>JAGPCO010000015.1:0-50159 GCA_018058095.1 Kofleriaceae bacterium | reverse complement strand
GGACTAGCAGGATGCTGAAGAAGCATCCTGCTAGCCATTTCTGATCTCGCAGGCTGCTGAAAACACGGAGCCCGTCCCGTCGGCAAATGCCGCCGGCACGGGTTTTTCAGCAGCCTGCTGACCCCGGGCCAGGCGCGTCCGCTACTCCGACAGGAACAGGAAGTAGCGCTGCGGGAAGTCGTTGAACACCATCGCCGCGCCGCACTCCGGGCAGGTCATCGCCGGCGCCTGGCCCGCGACCAGCTGGTGCCGGTCGCGCCCGACGTCGATCAACATGGACTCCTCGCGCCCGCACCGGTCGCACACGTAGGGGGCGAGGAGCGAGTGCACCTCGGCCCGGCCGCGCGCCGCGACGATCATGTTGAGCTGCTGGATCATGACCTCGCTGACCCGGTACAGCTCGAGGCGCACGCCGGCCCGGGCCGCCTCGGCCACGAACTGGATCCAGGCCCGCACCCCGAGCGAGTTGATGAAGGTGACGCCGCCGAGGTCGACCCGCAGCCGCCCGGTCGCGGTCAGCACCAGGTCGGTCAGGCGTGAGGTCTCGTCGATCACGCCGGCGAGCGTGAGGAAGTCGGCGTCGGACCGCTGCACGCTCAGGCGGTGGGTGCCCGGCGGCGCGGCCGTGCCGACCATCCCGTCCGGGGTGCGCCGGCGATCACTCATGCGGCCCCGTGGTCGCCTCGAACACGTTGTAGGACGAGGCGGACGGCCGCTGGTTGGGGAGGGCGCGCACGTCGATCAAGGCGATGCACTCGGTGGCCACCCCGGGAGCGAGGTCGAAGACGAGATGATCACACGACCGGTACGCCAGCGCCAGGCCCATGCCGGCGCCCTCCCCGGTCTCGCGGATGCGGACGTGGGCCAGCGCGGCCAGGACGGTGTCGCGCCGCAGGCTGCCAAACCGATCGCGCACCTCGATCGCCACGTAGCGCGCGTCGCAGCCCCAGCGCAGGGCGACCGCCTCGCGCTCGGTCAGGGCGAAGTCCTGGTCGCGCGGGGTGTCGCGCCGGTAGGCGACGCCGGCGGCGTCGACCGGGGCGTTGTGCACGGCGTTGGACAGCAGCTCGTCGGCGACCAGCATGGCCATCGACGCGACCCGCGCGCTCTGGCCGGCGGCGTGGAGGTGATCCGACAGCTCGTGCACCAACGCCGAGCGCGCCTGCGAGCGGGTCAGGCGGCGCGCCACCACCTCGCTGCCCCACAGCAGGTACTTCTCGAGGCCGAAGATGTCGGATCGCAGCAGCTTGTGGGCGGTGACGATCAACTCCTCGGCCAGCACCGGCATGGCGTGCACCAGCAGGTTCGACACCGCCCCGGTCGCCAGCAGGCGCGGCACCTCGGCGTTGGCGTCGGCCGCCATCAGGGTCAGGCAGGAGGTGGCGCCGCGCAGCTCGGCCGCGGCCACCAGCGCCCGACCGTGCGGCTGGAGCAGATCGGCGCCGTCGAGGACCAGCAAGCGTGGCGTGGTCTGCGCGACCAGGCGCATGGCCTGCTCGTGGTCGTCGGTGACGTCGAGGCGCAGGCCGGTCGCGCCGAGGATGCGCTGCACCACGCGCTGGGTCTTGCGATCGCGGTGGACCACCAGGATCGACGCCGCGACCGCGCTCATGGCCGCACCGGCCGCTGGCTGGACTGCTTGCTGGCGCGGATGAGGCGGGTGTAGGCCTCGGCGCACGCCGCCAGCACCGGCGCCAGCGCGGTCGCCTCGCGCCGGGCCGTCTCGACGTCGCGCGCCCCGGCCACGACCAGGGCCACCACCCGGTTGCCGAGCGCGATCGGATGCAGGAGCACGGCGGGTGTCGTCGGCAGCAGGCGGAAGAACCGGTCCTGGATGGTGCTGCCGCCCGCCGGGATGCGGCCGAGGTACGGCTGGCGGTTGTCGATCACCGTCTTGAGCAGCGACGGCGTCGACAGCGGCACCGACAGCGCGTCGACCGTGGTCGGCGTGATGCCCGGGCCGGCGCCGCGGTGGCCCAGCGCCAGGCCGTCGCGGACGAGCAGGACGATCACCGCGGCGAACCGGCCAAACGCCGCGGCCAGCAGGAGGTCGGCCACCTCGTCGCGGGCCCGGGCCAGGCCGAGCCCGGCGATGGTCGCCGGCACCGAGGCCGGGGTCGGATCGGCGCCGGCCATGGCCTCGAGCTCGAGCGTATCCGGAGGCCGGCGCGTGCTGGTGCGGATCGCCGGGCCGCTCGACCCGGCCGCCTCCTCGGGCAGGGTCCAGGCCTCGTCGAGGGCGTCGATCGACGCGGCGGGGGTCGACCGGGCCGGAGTGGCCACGGCCGCCGCCGCCGGGGCGGTCGGCGCGGCGGCCGCGACCAGGGCGGTTTCGGCCAGCGCGGCCGCGCCGGCCAGCGCGGTCGCCGCGTGGGGATCGACCCTCGGCGGGCGCACCGCGGCGCGGCCGTCGGTGCTGACCCGGGCCCGGTCGTGCGTCAACCCGGTCGGCTCGGCCTGGACGTCGCGCCGCGCGACCTGGGCGTGGTCGAGGCTGACCAGCTCGAACTGCCCCGACGCCAGCACCGCGACGCCGTCGGCCAGGCCATCGTCGTCGGCCTCCGCGCCGGCGCCGACCGCGAGCGCGGGGGCGTGGATCTCCGCCAGCAGCTCCTCGGCCGCGTCGTCGAGGTCGAACTGCACGTGTACGCCCGACTCGAGGTCGACCTCGAACTCGTCGCCGGCCTCGCCAGCGGCCCGCGCCGGGTAGGCCTGCTCGACGTGCCGGCGCAGCACCAGCTCACACGCCACCGCCGGCGTGACCGGGGCGCCGAGGGCGGTCGCCAGCGCCGACAACGCGGCTGGGCTCGGGTCGCGCAGGCACACCACGATGGTGCCGTCCCGGCCACGCGCGACCGGCAGCGCCAGCCACCGACGCGCCAGCTCGGCCGGCAGCCGCCCGGTCAGCCGCACGTCGCGGGCCGCCAGGTGCTTCTCGAGCGCGGCCGGGACGCCGTGTTGTCGGGCCAGGGCCCGCGCCAGCCCGTCGGCGGTGACCATCCCGGCCGCGACCAGGATGGAGCCCAGCCGCTGCCCGCTCCGGCGCTGCGCCGTCAGCGCGCGCTCGAGGTGGCCGGCCAGCACCAGCCCATCCGCGACGAGGATCTCGCCGAGCAACACGCCGGCAGCATAGACCGTCCAGCGCCAGCATACAGCTGCCGTGGCGGCGCCTGCGCATCCAGGCGCGGCCGGTCCTGCTAGGCTCGTGGTCGTTGTCCACCTCGGCTCGCCTCGTCGCCGGTCTCCTGTGGATGGGCTGCGGGCACATCGACTTCGCGCCGGCCGGCGGCGATGCCGCCACGACCGACGCCGACACCCACAGCGTCGACGCCGCCGACCCGGTCGGGCCGTGGATCGCCGCCGGGGGCATCTCGGCCTGTGCCACCACCACCGACGGCACGCTGTACTGCTGGGGCAACGAGCCACCGGGCGATGGCCAGGCCGATGGCACCCACGCCGTCCCGTCGCCGGTGCCCGGCCTGCCGCCGCTGCGCCGGGCCGACCTGCACGGCGCCCGTTACGTGGTGGACGAGACCGGCGGGCTGTGGGTGTGGGGCGGCAACACGACCGGGCAGCTCGGCGACGGCACCACCAGCCCTGGCCTGGTGCCGCGCCGGCTCGACCTCGGCGGTCCGGTCCGCGCCGCCTCCTCCGGGTATGCCTTCGGGTGCGCGCTGCGGGCGGCCGGCACGGTGGCGTGCTGGGGCGATGGAAGCGCCGGAAAGCTCGGCAACGGCGGGTCGAGCTCGTCGCTGGTCCCGGTCGAGGTGGTCGGGCTGGCCGACGCGATCACGCTGGAGTCGGGCGACACCCACTCGTGCGCGGTGCGGGCCGACGGCACCGCCGTGTGCTGGGGCGACAACGGCGCGGGACAGCTCGGCGTGCCGGACCTCCCGCAGTCGGACGTCCCGGTCGTGGTCGCGTCGGCGCCGGGGCCGTTCGATCACGTCGCCGTGGGTGATACCCACGCGTGCGGGCGGCTGCGCGACGGCACGGTGGCCTGCTGGGGCAGCAACTCGAGCGGACAGCTCGGCGTGGCGGCCCCGGCCAGCTCCAGCGCGCCGCTCCGGGTCCCTGGCGTGGCGACCGTGGTGATGGTGGTGGCCAACGCCGGCTCGACCTGCGTGCTGCACCAGGACGGCACCGCCTCGTGCTGGGGCAGCAACACCTACGGGGAGCTCGGCGACGGGACCCACGCCGGCCGCAGCGCGCCGGCGCCGGTGCCCGGGCTGACCGATCTGGTGAGCCTGTCGGGCCGGGCCGGCCTGCTGGTGTGTGCCCTCGACGGCGCGGGGCAGCGCTGGTGCTGGGGCAGCAACAACAGCGGCGCCCTGGCCCTCGACCCCTCCATGGTCGATTCGCCCGTCCCGGTGCTCATCAACCTGCCGCCGTGACTCACCGCGGCGTCAGCGGGCGCCGGAGCAGCGGAGGCGGCAGACGAGGCAGCCGCGGCGGCGCGCGCCGCACGAACTGCAGCAGCCGTCCCTCGTCGGGCGTGACCCCGGTCCACCGCCCGAGCTGCTCGTAGGCGATGGCCTTGTCGGCGGCGGCGAGGTCGACCAGGCCGGCGCCGTGGGTGCCGGCCGCCACGGTCAGGCTGCTGGCGTCGGTGGCCGCACCGAGCGGGTACCGGCCCGCCGTCCACGGATCGAACTCGCCGTACACGAACAGCAGGCGGGTGCCCGCGTCGTCGACCCAGCTCTCGATGTCGACCATCACCTCGGCCCGGTAGGGCGGCAGGGTGACCCCGACCGGCCAGGCGCCGGCGTAGTCGACGTCGCCGAACCGGGTCAACCCGGCCAGGTGCGTGCCCGTGCCACCGGGGTACCCCAGCTCGTACGCGGCCTGGAAGTAGTACGCCTCGAACGCGGCCAGGTTGTCGTCGGTCGAGCCGCTGACCGGGTTGACCACGTCGAGGAAGGTCCACACCGCGTCGTCGCTGGCACCCGGCCCGGGCACCGCGCTGCACCAGGCCTCGCCCTGGTACTGCCAGAACGCCCAGTCGAGGCCGGTGATCGAGCTCTCCAGCGCCGGGCCGACGGCGACACGCTGGTAGACCAGGCCCTCGCTGCTGGCCTGGGCCTGGGCCCGGCTCAGCAGCGCCGCCCAGCGCGGGCCGAGCATCGCCACCTGCAGGGCGCGCACCGCGTCGCCGCAGCCGGGCGTGCCGAGGCCATCGAGAAACGGCGCGTAGCGCAGGTCCGGCGCGGCCCGCGACAGCGGCGCGACGTACGGCACCGAGGCGACCACGTCGTCGGGATAGAACCGCCGGTGGTAGGTCGCGGTCATGCCGCCCTTGGACGCGCCGGTCGACAGCCACGGCCCGCCCAGGATGGGGCGGAGCAGCGTGATGATGCGGTGCTGGTCGTCCGCGGCCTGGCGGATGGTGAGGTGGCTCCAGTCGGCCGGCTCCGGTCGCGACTGCGCGAAGAAGCGGTGCTCGAAGAACACCTGGTTGCCGCCGAGGAGCTGGGTCAGCTCGGTCGGGTAGTCGAGGTAGTAGTTCCAGTACCCGGTGGTGCCGACCACCGTCGGTGCCGCCACATCACGCACCAGCACGGTCACGTTCTGGCCGAAGGTCGGGCCGGCCGGCTGGGTGTGGTCGACCGGCTGGGTGACCGTCAGCACGAAGTAGCGCAGCGTCGGGTCGTAGCGCGACTCCTCTTCGACCACGCTGACGCCGGGCAGGTCGGCCAGGCGGTCGAGCACGTCCCGGGTGTCGGCGTCGGCCGGTGCCACGGCGGCGTCGATCGCGCCGGCGGGCGCGGCGTCGGCGGTGGCGCCAGCGTCGTCGCCACACGCAACGGCGCAGGCCATCACCAGCAGCGTCGAGGTGGCGGCGCCTGCGCGCCGGAGCGAGGTCAGGCCGGACCGGTACGGCATCGTCATGGCCGCGAGGATGCCACGGCGCCGGTGGTGATGGACCGGCAGTTCATGGCACCGGCGCCGGCGCGACCTCGACCCCGCTGCCGCCGGTGCCCAGCTCGCCGGCGTAGTCGAAGCCCCATCCGAACAGCGTGTTCCCGGCCAGCGCGAAGGAGCGACGGTACGTGAGGGCCAGGGCCGACACGGCGGTGACGGCGCGGACCGGGACGAAGCCGACCTGGTCCTGCTGCGCGAGGTCGCCCAGCTCGCCGTCGGCGCCCGCCCCGGCGCAGGCGGTCGAGCCGTCGGTGTTCACCACGCAGGTGGTGTCGCCGCCGGCGACGACCTGGGCCACGCCGGTCGCGACCCGGACCGGGGTCGTGCGCGTCATGCCGCTGCCATCGCCGAGCTGCCCGCTGCCGTTGTGGCCCCAGCACCACGCCTCGCCGCCGCCGGTCCAGGCGCACGTGTGGTTGGCGCCGGCGGTCACCCCGACCATGCCGGACAGGCCGAGCACCGGCGCCGCCATGGCCCGGTTGCCCGAGGTGCCGTCGCCGAGCTGGCCAGCTTCGCCGTGGCCCCAGCACGCGACCGCTCCCGCACCGGTGAGGGCACACCCATGCAGACTCCCGACCGCGAGCGCGCTGGCCGCGGTCAGGCCGACGACCGGCTCCGGCGTCGCCCGCATCGCCGCGGTGCCGTTGCCGAGCTGGAGCGCGCTGTTGTCGCCCCAGCACCACACCGCGCCACCGCCGAGCGCGCAGGTGTGGAGCAGGCCGGCGCGGACCGCGGTCGCGCTGATCGACAGGCCGGACACGAGCGTCGGCGTCGACGCGCCGGTTGGCCCGGCCAGCTGGCCCCGTCCACCGTCGCCCCAGCACGCGACCAAGCCGGCGCCGGTGCGCGCACACGTGTGGTACGCGCCCATCGTCGGGCCCGCGTAGCCGGTGCCGATCACCACGGGTGCCCGGCGCCGCGCCTCGGTGCCATCGCCGAGCTGACCGTCCCAGTTGGCCCCCCAGCACGCCAGCTCGCCGCCGGCGCCGACCGCACACGCGTGGTCCTGCCCGGCGGCGAGCTCGACCACGTCGGATCGGACGGTCTGCGCGGCGAGGTGGCGCAGCCTGCCGTCGCCGAGGCCGAGCTGCCCGTAGTAGTTGTGGCCCCAGCACCAGCCCTGCCCGGCGGCGTCGCCAGCGCAGATCGCGCCGTGGCTGGAGGCCAACCGGGTGATCCCGGACAGCCCCGGCACCTGCGCCGGCAGGGCCGCGTACTGCGGCGGTTCGAGACCGAGCTGGCCATCCTCGTTGTAGCCCCAGCACCAGACGCCCCCGCCAGGGCTGATCGCGCAGGTCGCGCCGTAGCCAGCCGCGACCGCGGTCGCGGCGAACGGGACGGCGACCTGGACCGGCGCCGCGGCCGGCCCAGGCCCGGGGCCTGGGCCGAGCTGCTCCGACGAGTTGTCGCCCCAGCACCAGATCTGCCCGGCCCCGTCGAGCGCGCAGGTATGGGTCGCCCCGACCGAGATGGCGGTCGCGGCCGGGATCACGTCGGGGCCGACCCGCGTCGGCGCCGCGACGGTCGTCACGGCGCCGGTGCCGCACTGGCCGGCGTCGTTGCGGCCCCAGCACCACACCCCGCCGGCCTGATCGAGCGCGCACGTGTGCTGGGCCTCGCTGTCGATGGCCGGCGCCATCGCCGGCAGGCCCGGCACCGGGCTGGCCGGGTGCCCCTCGGGCGCGAGCGGGCGAAGGCCGAAGCCGAGCTCGCCCGCCTCCTCGAAGCCCCAGCACAACACCTGCCCACCCGTCACCACGCAGCTGTGGGAGTTGCCGGTGGCGATCGCCTCCGCCGCCGCGACCTCATCGACCGGCAGCGGGGTGCTGCCATCGGACAACGTGCCGAGCCGACCACCGGAGTTGTCACCCCAGCAGCGGGCGGCGCCGGCGAGATCGATCCCGCACAGGAAGTGGTCACCGGCGCTCACCGTCTGCAGCGCCGGCGCGCTGCGGTGGGGCACGAAGGTGGCCGAGTCGAGCCGCTGCGGCGCCAGCCCGAGCTGAAACTGGTCGGCGTGGCCGGCGCACTCGAGGCCGCCCGCCGCGTCGAGGCGGCACACGTTCTCCTTGCCGATGAAGTAGCGCCGACCGCTGGCCGGGGTGGCGCCGTCGGCGCCTGGGTCGGCATCGCCGCCGGCACCGGCACCGTCAAAGCCGATCTGCCCGCACGCCGCCAGCGCGAGCATCCACCCGAGGTGGCCAAGGCGGACCATGGCCCAGTGTAGCGCGGGCGGCCCGGGCCGGGCGAGGCTGCGCCCCGCGCGCCCCTTGACCTGCGGCCCGGTTCTGCAATCGTCGGCGCCGCCATGAAAGCACCCTCGCGCCGCGTCATCGCCGATCTGAAGGAGCTGGCCGCCCTGACCACCGACGAGCGCGGCGCCCAGCGCGTGGCGTGGGGCCCGGTCTGGCGCAAGACGCGCGACTGGTTCACCGGCAAGCTGCAGGCCGAGCTCGGGCTGACGCCGCACCGCGATGGTGCCGGCAACCTGTGGGCGACCTTGCCGGGGCAGCAGCGGCGCAGCCTGGTGATCGGCAGCCACCTCGACTCGGTCCCCGGCGGCGGCTGGCTCGACGGCTGCCTCGGTGTCCTGGCCGGGCTCGAGGTGCTGCGCCGCGCCCGCGCCGCCGGCACGCCGCCGGTGACGCTGCACCTGGTCGACTGGGCCGACGAGGAGGGCGCACGCTTCGGGCGCAGCCTGACTGGCTCGGCGGCCTCGGCCGGCACGCTCGACGCCGAGGCCGAGCTGGCCCACCTGGTCGATCGCCAGGGCGTGCGCCTGCCCGACGCGCTGGCCGAGAACGGGGTGAGCCTGGCCAGGATGGCGTCCGCGCGCGTGTACTTCGACCAGCTCGAGGCCGCGGCCTACCTCGAGCTGCACATCGAGCAGGGGCCGGTGCTGGAGTCGATGAAGCGGCCGGTCGGCGTGGTGCTCGGCACGATGGGCGTCGAGCGCCACCAGCTCCGCTTCGTCGGCCAGGCCGCGCACTCGGGCGCCGCCCCCATCCACCTGCGCAAGGACGCCTTCCTGGCCGCGGCCGAGTTCGCGCTGGCCTGCCGCGACATCAGCATCGCCCACTCGGGCAAGACCCCGCGCAGCCGGGTCGTCGCCACCTGTGGCGTGGTCAAGGTCGAGCCCAACTTCGTGACCGCGGTGCCCGGGTCGACCGAGATCTCGATCGACCTGCGCGCGCTCGACGGCAAGGTGCTGGCGCGCATGCTGGCCGAGGCCCGGCGCGCGGCCCAGCGCGCGGCCCGGAGGCACCACGTCGCGGTCAGCTGGAGCCCGCTCCTGCACATCACGCCGCGCCCGTTCGACCCGACGCTGATGGGCTTCGTGCGCGCCGCGGTGAAGCAGGTGGCCGGCCGGGCGCCCGAGCTGCCGTCGGGGCCGCTGCACGACGCGGCCGAGATGGCGGCGGTGGTGCCGACCGCCATGGTGTTCGCGCAGAGCAGCCCGGGCATCTCGCACACCCGGCTCGAGGACACGCCGCTGCCGGCGCTCGACCTGTCGATCCAGGCCTTCCTCGGCGCGGTCGATCGCACGGTCGCGCACCTGGCGCGCTGAACCGGTCCCCTGCCGGAGCTACCCGCCGAGGTCGGCCAGGATCTCGGCCGCGACCCGGGTCCCGGTCTCGGCCGCGCCCTCCAT
The DNA here is from genome assembly GCA_018058095.1 of Kofleriaceae bacterium. Taxonomy (GTDB): domain Bacteria; phylum Myxococcota_A; class Polyangia; order Haliangiales; family Haliangiaceae; genus JABFXX01. Next base: position 40,585 of record JAGPCO010000015.1, on the reverse strand, counting down.
GTAGCCCTGGAACTCGACCGAGGTGTGCTCGCCGCAGAAGTGCAGGCGCCCGACTCGCGCCCCCTCGACCCCGGCCAGCCCGGCCTGGCCCGGCCGGTAACACGAGTAGCTGCCGAGGGTGAACGGGTGGCTCGGCCAGTGCTGGCGCACCGCGCGCCCGGCCACGTACGCCGCCGCCGCACCCGGATAGACCGCGTCGATCCACGGCACCACCCGGCGCGCCTGGTCCTCGGCGCTGCCGTCGCCGCTGGCCAGCCCGCGCTGGCCGCCGACGAAGTTGGTGAGCAGGCCGTGCGCCCCGGCCTGGCCACGCGAGGTCTCGATCGTGCTCTGCAGCTGGCCGACGTCGGTGAAGATGTTGCCGGCGGCGCGGCCGGTGGTGCGCCACGGCCGGGCCGCGAACTGCAGCATCAGCTTGCTGTTGCTGCCGTAGCCGAGCTCGGAGATCGCGAGCTGCTTGCGCGGCGGCAACGCCAGCGCGGCCAGGTCGAGCTGACGCAGGCGGGTGAACGGCAGCGCCAGCACGACGTGGTCGGCCGGGATGGCGACGTCGTCGCCGCTGGCCTCGAACCCGAGCTGGAAGCCGTGGCCAGCGCGGGCCGGGGTCAGCGCGGTCAGGACGTGGCCGAGCGCGATGCGATCGGTCAGGCGCTCGGCCAGGGCGCCGACGAGGGCGTCGTTGCCGGCGTGGGTGTGGTAGCGCTCGTCGGAGTCGCCGTACATGCGCAGCGGTTCGAGCTGCTGGTAGTCGATCATCGTCAACAGGTTGAGGCTCGACTGCTGGTCGACCTCGGCGCCGAACTCGGCGGTGTAGGCGACCTCGATGACGCGGCGGATCAGCGCGTCGGGGGCCAGCTGGGCCTCGCGCTCGAGCCACGCGGCGATGGACAGCGCGTCGAGGCGCGCGAACTCGCCCGGGCTGCCGTCGGCGGCGCTGACCGCGGCCGCCATCCGCGCCGCCACCGGGCGCATCGCCGTCGCCAGCTCGGTCGCCCCCAGCACCCGGCCGCCGAAGTGGAAGGTGTCGGCAGCGAGGCCGGCGGTGTCGGCCGCCAGGTCGTCGAGGACGAGGTCGAACTCGCGGGCCAGCGCGTGCATGTGCGTGTGTTCGGTATCGATGAGCTCGCCGCCGAGCTCGCACACCATGCCGTCGGCGAAGTGGCCGCGCAGCGAGTACATCCGCCCGCCGACGCGGTCGGACGCCTCGTACACGGTCGCCCACAGCCCGGCCTGCTTGAGCCGGTACGCACACAACAGGCCGGCCATGCCGCCACCGACGATGGCGATCACCGGCTGCTGGTCGCGCCGCCGGGCCGGGCGACACGCCGCCGCCAGCGGGGCCAGCGCCGCCCCGGCCAGCACGCCGCCGAGGAGCGCGCGCCGGCTCGGCCCGAGCGCGGGCGGCGCGACGCGGGTGGTCAGGCCATCACGGTTGGCCAGCGCGGCGCGGACCAGGGCGCGGCGCAGGGCGGCATACAGCGGGGTGCGGGCCATGGGCCAGCAGGGTACGCCGACGGCGCGCCGGCGTCCGCCGCGCCGTCGTGCTACGGCCGCTCGAGGTCGACCCAGATCGGGACGTGATCGGACCGGCCGGCGGCGACGATGCCGGCGTCGATGGCCACGAAGTGGGCGTCGTGCAGGAGGTGGTCGAGCTGCAGGCGCAGGGTCAGGCCCGACGGCAGCGCCCACTGCCAGGTCGGGCGCGCGCCGACGAAGCGCGGCAAGACGTCGGCCAGGCCGCGCTCGGTCAAGAAGCGAACGGCGCCGCCGTCGCCCTCCTCGTTGAAGTCGCCGACGACCAGCGTCGGCAGCCCGGGCGCCAGCGCCTGGTGGTGGCCGGTGATCTCGCGGACCCGGTCATCCCGGGTCGAGAAGTAGCCGATCACCCAGCTGCCGCCGTCGCTCATCGGCGGCCGCAGGTGGACGTGCAGCACCTGGACCGGCCCGTCGAGGGTGGCCAGCACGACCCGGCTGGCGAAGAACGGGCCGCCCGCGCTCGGCAGCGTCTCGGCGCTGACGATGGCGAAGCGCGACATGACGCCGAGCCCGCCGGCCGGCCAGCTGTCGCTCGGGTCGAAGCGGTGATGCGGCAGGCGGGCGCCCAGGCCGGCGACCAGGGCGTGCTGCCAGGCCGGGGTGGTCTCCTGCAGGAACACCACGTCGGGGTCGACCCGCGCGATCGCCTCGACCCCGGCCGCGTCCCCGTCCAGCCCGAAGTTGACGTTGTAGCTCACGACACGCAGGGCGCGTGCTGACGCCGGGCCGCGCGTCGGCGCGACCACCGGCGCCGGCACGGCCAGCGACGAGGTGACCGCGACCGGCATGGCGTCGCCGCCGCAACCGGCCGCGACCGCCGTGGTGAGGGCGGCCAGGGCGGTGAGGACGTGGACCGCGCGCACCCTGGATGGACACGCCGGGTCGGTCGCGGGTTGCCTGGGTCAGCGCGCGACCGCGATGGGGACGGCGCTGGCCCCGGCCGCGCACTGGCCGGGCTCGCGGTCGTAGCCGCCGAGCAGGAGCAGGCCGGCCACGTGCGGCGCCGCGAACGAGGTGCCGTCGACGACGACCATGCCGCCGCCCGGCGCCAGCGTCAGCACGCCGACGCCGGGCGCGGCGACGTCGACCGCGCTGCCCTGGTTGGAGAACGAGGCCTGGCAGTCGCCCTGGGCGACCGCGCCGACCGTCCACACGTTGCGGTGGTCGAGCCCGGCCGGGGTGTAGCCGGCGGTGTCGGCGCCGTCGTTGCCGGCGGCGATGACCACGCCGACGCCGCGGTCGCCCAGGCGCGCCACCGCCCGCTCGATGGCGGCGCTGCGGTGGTCGGCCACCACCGAGATGTTGGCGACGTCGCCCGGGCTGGCGCCGGCCAGGGTGTGGTCGAGCCCGGCCAGCAGATCGCTGGCCGCGCCCTGCCCGCCCGAGTCGAGCACACGCACGCTCACCACCATCGTCCCCGGCGCGACGCCGATCACGTCGCGGTCGTTGTCGACGGCCGCGGCCACGCCAGCCACCGCCGTGCCGTGGCTGGTGTCCGCGTCGTCGTCGGGGTCGCGCTCGAGGACCAGGTCGCGCGAGCGCACGCGGTCGACCTCGAGGTCGGGGTGGTCGAGGTCGACCCCGCCGTCGAGCACCCACAGGGCGTGGTCGCCGCGATCGTCGCCACCACCGACCCGCGCCACGCCCCACGGCACGGTCTGGGTCGCGTCGGCGGCTGGACGTGCCCCGGCGCGGGCGCCGGCGAAGGCGGACAGGACGAAGCCGTGGTCGAGCTCGACCCCGGCCACGTCGGTCCGGGCCGCCAGCACCTGGGCCGTCGCGTCGTCGACCACGGCGGTCACGACGTCGACCTCGGACAGGACCTGGTCGACCGCCACGCCGTCGGTGCGCAGCGCGTCGGCCAGGTCGCGCGCCTCGCCCGCCGCCACCAGCACGACGTGGCGACGCCCGGGCCCGACCTCGAGCGGGCTCGGGTCCCCGACGACACACGCGGTGAGCGCGAGCGCCAGCACGACCTGCAGGTGAACCGCGGCGGGCATGGCGCTCACGACAGCCACATGTAGCAGGTGCTGGCCGGGTCCGAGGCGAGCCGGATGTCCCACGACACCCGCACCTTGAGGCGGACCGCGTGGGCGCCGGTCTCGACGCTGGTGTTGGCCTGGAGGGTGTCCCCGCCCAGCGGCAGGTGGCTGAGGGCGTAGTCGGGCCCGCCGTTGCCAGCGGCGTCCTTCCAGCGCCCGTCGACCGACTTCTGCACGTCGATCTGGACCTTGTTGTTGTCGCCCGACAGGTGCTCGCGGTTGGAGATGTCGTACCCGACCGACTTGAGCTTGGTGACGCCGCCGACCAGGGAGTAGTCGACCTGGACCCGCGCCGTCCCGAGCGGCGCGCCGGTGCCGTTGCCGTACTGGAAGTTGCAGGCCTGGGCAGCGGCGTCCTCGAACGCCGAGTCGACGTAGTCGCCGATGGTGGCGTCATCCTCCACGTCGTCGAGCTCGTCGGGCTGGCCGACGCAGGCGGTGGTGGACAGGGTCAGGATGGTGGCGGTGAGCAGGCTGATGCGCATGACGGACTCCGGTGGTTGGTTGGTTGCCAGCCCATGGAGCAAGCCCCTGGCCAACCGGGACCACACCCGCCGCCGAGGCGCAACACCGCGATCTCGTTGGCTCTTGCTGGTGGAGGTGGTGGTCGCTCCGCCGGGGCCGTGGCCCTCACGTGGATCCTGGCCGGTCCAGGTCGGCCGGGTGCCGGCTCACCGGGTGCGTGAACGGCGGAGCCGGGCTGCCAGCCCGGTCAGCAAGGCGTCGAGCCCGAACCGAAACTCCGCGGCCGGCGGCTCGCCATGCGCCGGACCGACCGCCCACGACGCATGCCCGACCACGAACGCCATCACCACGTGCACGACCTGCACCGCCTCGGGTCGGCTGAAGCCGGCGCGGACGAGGACGTCCAGGTAGGCGTCGAGCCGGGCCAGCGACGACGCGGTGGCGGCGGGTCGGGCCACGAACAGGCCGATCGCGCCCGGGTGGGCACACAGCGTCGCGTGCAGCGCCTGGGCCTGATGCGCGGCGTACCGCCGCCAGTCGTGCTCGTGCGCCGGCGGCGGCGGGACGCGCGCCAGGATGCGCTCGTGAACGCCGTCGAGCAGGGCCGCCTTGCTGGGGACGTGGTGATAGAGCGACATGGCCTCGACGCCGACCTCCTCGCCCAGCCGCCGCATCGACAGCGCGGCCAGGCCGTCGCGCGCGACGATCGCCAGCGCCGTGTCGAGAATGCGGTCGCGGGTCAGCGCGGTTCGGTCGGAGGCCACCATCGTCCTTGCCAATCTTACACCATAAGCTTACGCTGTAAGGAACCATGGAGCTCACTCGAATTCGTGGCCTCGTCGACGACCTGTGTGGGCCGGCCTGCGCCGGTCGTCGCCCCGGCACGCCGGGTGGGCGGGAGGCACGCCGGCTGGTGACGGCGGCGTTGCGCGGCGCCGGCCTCGACCCGCACGAGCAGGCGGTCCCGGCCTGTGGGGGCGCCAACGTCCTCGCCACCATCCCCGGTGACCTCGACCGCTGGATCGTCGTTGGCGCTCACTTCGACCACCTTGGCCAGGACGGCCCGAACGTCTACGCCGGGGCCGACGACAACGCCGCAGCGGTGGCGGTCCTGGTCGAGGTCGCCCACACGCTGGCCGCCGAGCGGGCCGGGCGCGGCGTGCTCCTGGCCGCCTTCGATGGCGAGGAGCCGCCGTTCTTCCTGACCGGCGCGATGGGCTCACAGGCCTTCGTGGCGGCGCCGCCGGTGCCGCGCCAGGCCATCGACTTCATGGTGTGTATGGACCTGGTCGGTCACCGCCTCGGCTCGCCGCTGGTGCCAGACGAGGTCGGGCACACCTTGTTCGCGCTCGGCGCCGAGCGCAGCGCCGGGACCCTCGACCTGCTGGCGCCGCTGCAGCGCAGCACGCCGGGCGTCGTCGTGCGCCCGGCCGACGCCGACATCATCCCGCCGCTGTCGGACTATGACCCGTTCTGGCGGGCGCAGATCCCGTTCCTGTTCCTCAGCGCCGGGCGCTCCGCCGTCTACCACACCGTCGACGACACGCCGGAGAAGCTCGACCTGCCGAAGATCGCCGCCACCGCCCGCTGGCTGACCGGCTTCGTGCGCGTGCTGCGCCAGCGCCCGTCCCCGATCCGGTGGGACGGCGCCGGCTGCGCCGACGCCGCCACGCTCGACGAGGTCCAGCACCTCCTGTCCACGCTGGCCCCGCTCGCGCCCGAGGCGGCCCGCATGCTGCCGCAGGTGGCCGCGCTGCGCCGCGCCTGCGATCGCAGCGGCCGCCTGCCGGAGCGTCAGCGCCACTTGCTCGGGGTGCTGGTCGGCGGCCTGGAGGCGCGCCTGGCCTGAGCCGACACCGGCGACGCGCGCCCAGCGGCGGCCGGCCGGCTACAGGACGCGCAGGCGCGACAGGAACAGCGTGCGGATCGAACCGAGCCACGACGCCGGTCGGCGGTCCGCTGGCACGTAGCCGTAGGTCTCGACCAGCAGCTCGAACAACGCCGGCGCGTTCGCGCGCAGCGCGCTCGCGCACGAGAAGAAGTGCTCGCTGCTCACCGCGAACAGCTCGAGCGGGTCGGTGCGGGCGTAGTCCCCCAGCGAGGTGAACTCCCCACGCGTGGCCTGCTCGTACGCCGCGGCCCACCGTTGCTCGAACGGCTCGATCGCGCGGCCGGGCGCGCTCGGGCTGGGGCAGCCGTCGGGGCCGCCATGCTCGAAGTCGAGGACGTGGGCCAGCTCGTGCACCAGGATGTTGTCGTGCGGCGTCTGCCGGCCCGCGATCTGCGCCATCCAGCTGATGTGGACGCTCGACGCGTTGGCGGACGACAGCGAGTCGCTCGCCTTGGTGATGAGCGCCGCGCGCGCGGCGATGCGCTCGGCCGCCAGGGCGACGGCTTCCTCGAGCTGCTTGTAGTCCTGCGCGCCGAGGTCGGGGGCCAGCGCGCGCACGGTGCGCAGGAGCAACGGCCGGAGCTCGCTCGCCAGCCCCTCGAGGTAGGCGATCACCTGTCCCGCCTCCGCGACCGGCTCGTAGTCGTCCGACCCCAGCCGGGTCCGCCAGCGCGCGAGCTGCTCGCGCTGCCTGGCCAGCGCCCGCGTGTCCTTGCGGTTTCGACGCTGCGCCTTGCCGGACTGCTCGATCACCGGCGTCAGCGCCACGAACGTGCCGTCGATGGCGTCGAGGTGACGGAGGACGTGGCGGGGACCGCGCAGGGCCGCGAAGCCGACCGCGGGCCGGCCCTTGAGCACCCGCCCGGCGTCGGGGTAGATCACGACCGACCGCAGCGTGAACAGCGACGGGGCCACCCGCCCCTGGACGAACTTCGCGATCTCCAGCGCGGCGAACAGGCGGTGTGGCACCGGCAGCGCCCGTCGCTCCTTCGACACCATCGGCGTGGTGCGCTCGATCCGCAGCGCCCGCTCGCGCAGCGCGGCCTGGGCGCTGGCGGTGCCGGCCGCGAACACCGGGTCGCGCGCGAGGTACGACGAGAACCAGCGCAGGTCGGCCTCACCCGGCGGGAGCTGGTCGTCGGGGAGGCCGGCCAACCAGGCATCGGTGACGAGCTCGGTCGCCGCCGCGTCATCGATCAGGCTATCGAGGAACATGGCGCGGAGCTGTCGACCGGTGACACCGCGGCCGCGGCGCCGGCGCCGAAACCGAAAGAGGCTGCCGAAGCAGCCTCTTAGAGGGTGGAGATAAGGGGGATCGAACCCCTGACCTCGTGAATGCCATTCACGCGCTCTCCCAGCTGAGCTATATCCCCGGGTTCTTCGGTTTTCTCTCCGAAGCGACGCGTTTTCTACCGAGGCGGCCCGGACATGTCAAGCGGCGCGGGCGGCGCTCTCTGGCCCCGGTCGCCCCAGTGGCCGGCTGGGGCAGTGCTGGAGCCGTGCCGGTCACCGCCGGGGGGGCACGTCGTCGGGGTGCATGTAGTCGGCGAGATCGCCGTCGTCGTCGAAGTCGATGCCGCCGCGACGAGGGGGTGGTGGCGGCGCCTCGGTCGCGGCCAGCGTCGCCGCGGTCGAGCCAGGCGCCAACTCCTCGTCCATCGGCGGGCGCCACACCGCGCCCGCGGCGCGCGCGGGCGGCGGCCGCCAGTCACGCGCCGACACCGTGCCGTCATCGGCGTCGTCGGCGTCGTCGGCAGCGTCGTCGCCGGCGCCGGCATCGCGGCCACGGGCGCCGCCGCCCTGCCCTGGTCGCGCGACGGCACGCTCGCCGGCGCGCGCAGGTGCGCGCCCTCGCGCCGGCGCGGCGCGACGCGGCGGTGGAGGCGCCGCCTCGGCCAGCAGGTCGTCGATGATCGGGGCGATGTCGGGATCGTCGGCCAGCTCGTCGAGCGCGCCGTCCTGCACCCGCTCGAGCACGCGCTGGCCCAGCTCGGCCAGGAGGTCGCGCCGCTGCCGGTCGGCCCGCACGTCGTCCCAGCGGGCCCGCCCCTCCCGCGCGCCCCGCTCGAGCACGTCGCGCACCACGCCGGCCTGGGCCAGCGTGGTTCGCACCAGCGTGCCCAGGGTGCCGCGCAGTTCGGGAGGAGAGAACGAGCTTGCGCGGCGCCGGGGACCAGCCATGGGCCCAGCATAACGGGGCCCAGGGGGCCGTGCTACCGTGGCCGCCGTTCGTGCGCGCCGCTCGCCTCATGTTCAGCCTCGCCGTCGCCGCGGCGGCCCCGGCCTGTCACACCGACCCGCCGGCGCCGACCACGCCGCGCCCGCCGGCGCCGAGCCGGGTCAAGCTGCGGGTGTCGACCGAGGTGACGCCGGTGACCGACCTCGAGGTGGTCGGACGCGTCGCCTTCGCCACCACCGAGGTCGGGCTCGAGCGCTGGGAGCTCGACGGCGGCGAGGTGCTGCCGCTGTCGGCCAGCCAGGGCCTGCCGGGCGACCGCGTGCTCGGCACCGCGCCTGATCCGGACCGTGGCCGCCTGTGGGTGGTGACCGATCAGGGCCTGGGCACCTACGACGTCGAGGACGGCGTGTTCGCCACCGTCGCCTCGCCGCCGGCCCAGCTCGGCGCCCTGCTCGACCGCCCGGTCCAGCTCGCCGCCGACGCCGGTGGTGGCCTGTGGCTGGGTCATCCGCGTGGCCTGTTCTTCGTGTCGCCCACCGGCGGCTGGGCCTCGACGCCGATCACCGAGCCCATCCTCGACCTGTGGCGCGACGACGCCGGCTGGTTGTGGATCGCCGCCAGCACCGGCCTCATCGGGCGCAAGCCCGATGGCGAGACGCTGCGCTACGGCGCCGAACACGGCCTGGCGGTGGCCCGACCGCGCCTGCTGGCGGCCGCACCCGGCGGCGGCGTGCTGGTCGTCGGCGAGGACGGCCAGGGCCGGCAGCGGCTCGCGGTCCGGCAGGACGGCGCGTGGGCGTCGTTCCGGCTGCTGCCCGACCAGCGCTGGGACCGGGTCATCACCGATGGCGACCAGGTCGTGGCCATGGCCGGATCGCGCCTGTACCGCCTGGCCCGCCCCGACGGTGGCGTTCGGCCGCTGGCCCGAGACGGCGCCCGCCTGGTCCCGCTCGCAGCCGGGCCCAGCCCGTTCGTGGTCGATCCACTCACCATCGCCGTGCCGGCCGACATCGTCGCGCTGGCCGCCGCACCCGGCGAGCTCCTGCTGGCGACGCGCCACGTCGGCATCGCCCGGGTCCCGACCCGCGCCGTCCGCCCGACCAGCTGGCTCCGCCGCCAGGTCATGTTCGATCAGGCACGCAGCCTGTCGGTCGCGTGCGCTCGCCGCGACGACTGCTGGATCTCCGTCGGCGCGCGACGGGCCTGGCACTGGCGCGACGACCGCTTCACGCCGGGAGGCCCCGACCAGGTCGTGCTGGCGATGGTCCGCCACCCCGGCGGCGGCATCTACGCCCTGCACCGCGGCAGTCGCGACGACGAGATCGAGGTCTCGCGCATCCAGGGCGAGACCTGGGAGCCCGTGCCCGGCATCCAGATCAAGCCACCCGGAAAGACCCCGGCGGTCAGCTTCGCCCACTTCGCGCCGGGCGGGCAGCTGTGGCTGGGCCTCCAGTACCAGGACGGCGACGAGCTGGCGCCGTGGGGCGTGGCGGTCGTCGACCTGTCGGCGGCCACGGTCACCTACCACCACGCCACGTCCCGGGCCAGGGACCGCAAGGCCGGCCAGCTGCCGGTCCCGCTCGGGGCCAACGACATCGCCTTCGTGTCCGATCGCGAGATCTGGTTCGCGACCAGCCAGGGTGCGGCCCGCATGGCCGCGGGCCGGGTCGACGTCTGGAGCGAGCGCGACAACCTGCCGTCGGACCTGTTCCACGGCGTGACCGCCAGCCGCGGCGGTCGGGTCTTCGTCGCCTCCAGCGCCGGGGTCGGGGTGTTCGACGGCACGTCGTGGTCGTTCCCGCCGACGCTGGCGTTCGCCGCCAACGACGTCGCGCTGGCCGACAGCGGCGTGTTGTGGATGGCGACCGAGCGCGGCCTGGCCAGCTACGACGGACGCAAGCTGCGCCGGCTCGACACCCGGCGCGGCCTGGTCGAGAGCCAGCTGCTCGACCTGGCGCTCGACCAGTTCGGCCGGATCTGGGCCCGCGGCCCCGGCTCGCTGGTCGTGCTGCAACCGTGACCGTGGGCACCAGCGCCGGCGCGCCGGGGCGGGGGCCCTACTCGGCGTACATCGCCGCGATCTCGTCGGCGTAGCGCTCGCTGACCACCGCGCGCTTGATCTTGAGCGTGGGCGTCAGCTCGCCTGCCTCGATGGAGAACGGGCGGGGCAGCACGGTGAACTTCTTGATCTGCTCGACCCGGGCCAGCGCCGCGTTGGCGTGGTCGACCGCCTGCTGCAGCTCGGCCCGCACGGCCGACGCCGCCGCGTCGCCACCCCGGCTGGCCAGCGCCGCCTCGTCGAGCACGAGCAGCGCGGTGAGGTACTTGCGCCGATCGCCGATGACCACCGCCTCGGCCACCAGCGGGCTGGCCCGGAGCGCATCCTCGATGTTGCGCGGCGCGACGTTCTTGCCCCCGGCGGTGATCAGGATGTCCTTCTTGCGGCCGGTGATCGACAGGTAGCCGTCGGCGTCGAACGCGCCGAGATCACCCGAGTGCAGCCAGCCGTCGACCAGGGCCTCGGCGGTGGCCGCCCGCTCCTTGAAGTAACCGAGGAACACGTTGGGCCCGCGCACCAGGATCTCGCCGTCGTCGCCGAGCCGGACCTCGACGCCCGGCACCGGGCGGCCGACCGTTCCGAGCCGGACCGCGCCGGGCAGGTTGATCGAGGTCGGGCCGGTGTCCTCCGACTGTCCGTAGACCTCGTACACGATGAGGTCGAGGCTGGCGAACAGCTCGAGCACGTCCTTGCCGATCGGGGCGGCGCCGGAGATGGCGAGCCGGGTCCGGTCGAAGCCGATCGCGGCCTTGAGCTTGCGCAGGACCAGGCGGTCGGCCAGCCGGTGCTGCAGCTCGAGCGCCAGCCCGAGCGGTGCGCCGTCGGCGCGGCGGGCGTGGACCCGACGCCCGACGCCCTGGGTCCAGGCCAGGAGCCGCTTCTTGCCGCCGGTGAGCTGGGCCAGCTTGCCGGCGATGCCGGCGTGCAGCTTCTCCCAGATGCGCGGCACCCCGAAGAACACGGTCGGCCGGACCTCCTTGAGGTTGTCGGCCACCTTGTCGATCGACTCGGCGAAGTACACCGAGGCGCCGCTGGTGATCGGCATGTGGATGGTCCCGGTCTGCTCGGCGATGTGCGACAGCGGCAGGTACGACAGGCTGACGTCGTCCTCGGCCCCGGCGCCGATGGTGACCAGCAGCTGCGCCGTCCACGCCAGGTTGCCGTGCGACAGCATCACGCCCTTGGGGGGCCCGGTCGTGCCGGAGGTGTAGATCAACGTGGCCAGGTCGCCCGCCGCCAGCGCCTCGAGCCTGGCCGTGACGGCGTCGTCACCGACCGGCTCGGCCGCGGCCACCAGCTGGTCCCAGCTCAGCACCGCCAGCGAGGTCCCGGCCGGCGCCGTCGCCCCGCGCATGAGGACGACGTGGCGCAGGTGCGGCAGCGAGGCGCGCCGGGCCTCGAGCTTGGCCAGCTGGGCCGCGTCCTCGACCAGCACCACGCTGGCCTCGGCGTGGTGGACGATGTACTGCACCTCGTCGGCCGAGCAGGTGGTGTAGATGCCGGCCGGGACGCCGCCGATCATCATCGCCGCCAGGTCGACGATGGCCCACTCCGGCCGGTTGAACCCGAGCAGGCAGACCGTGCCGCCCGCCGGCACGCCGAGCCCGATCAGGGCCCGCGCCACCGTCCGGACCTCCTCGGCGTAGCGCCGGTAGCTGGTCGCGACCCAGTGGCCGCCGACGCGCACGTGGTAGGCCGGCGCGGACGGCCGACGCGCGGCCTGGGTCAGTAGTCGGTGCGGGATCGTGTCGAATCGCATGTGCCCTCCTGGCAACCTCGCACCTGGCGCCGGCCGCGGCCGGTACGGCGCCGTCGCGTCCGGGTCAGCGCTTCTTGCGGCGGCGCTTGCCGCCGCCGCTGCCGCCACCCTCGCCGGGGAAGTACTTGGTCGACCGCTTCGCGCCCTCGGTGCGGATGGCACCGTCGGCGATGAGCTTGCGGATCGGCAGCGCCAGATCGCGAGTGCTGGTGCCCAGCTCCTTGTTGATCTGCTCGATGCGCAGTCCGGGCTGGGCCGCCACGAACGTGGTCACCCGGTCACACAGCTTGTCGAGCTCGCCGGCCGAGCGCTTGGCGCCCTTGCCGCGGCGGGCGGACGGCGCCAGGGCCCGGCCCTTGCCACGCCCCCCCGCCGATCGCCCACCGGCGCCGTCGAGCGCCGCCAGCAACACCTCGCGGGCCTGGGCCCGGGCCAGGGTGGTGAGGTCGGCGACGAAGCCGGCCACCAGCTTGTCGATCTGAGTCTGGATGTCACTCATCGTTCATACTGCTTTCGTGAATTGAGACTGCGCGCAATCTGGCACATCAGCAGTGTGAACACAACGTGTCCCAATCCCTCCGCGCTACCATCGGTCACGGCCGAGCAAACACCAGCGGCATCTGGTTGAGCGTCGCGTACACCACCGGGCCGGCGTCGCGCACCGCCAGGAACTGATCGGCGTGGTCGAGGATGCCGTCGACACGGGCGTGCTCGGCCGGCCCGAAGCCGTCGGCGGGGTGGAAGCCCATCATCAGCGTCCGCGGCGCCGCGAGCGGGGCGCCATCCCAGTTGGCGGCGAAGATGTCCTGCATCTCCTCGACCGACACGTAGTCGACCATGATGCCATTGTCCGGAACCTCGAGCAGACTCAGGGTCGGGGCCGTCGACGCCAGCGCGTCAGTCATGCTCGGATAATACGGTTGACTGGTGTCGCCGATCGGCGCCCACGTCGCCATGTTCCACCGGTACAGCTCGCCCGTGCCCTGGCCGACCCACTCCTCGAGCCGGGCCCAGTTGAGCGCGCTGGTGTCGGCGACGAAACCCTGCCGGGCCAGCGCGCGCAGCGTCTCGATCGACGCGGTCCAGCCGCCGGCGCGGTAGGTCGTCGGCTTGCCCAGGCCACGCTCGAGGAACAGGCCATCGGCGGCGGCCAGCAGGGTCGCGAACTGGTCCTCGTCGTAGGCGGAGTTCTTGACCGTGTATCCGGACGGGTCGGTGGTGTACACGGTCGACTGATCGGTCACGCAGGTCAGGCCCGCGAACACCACGAAGTGGCAGTACGGGTGGATGTGCAGGCCGATCTCGTCACCGAAGTCGTCGCGCTGGGCACGCAGCCAGGCCGCCAGCTCCTCCTTGCGCGGCTCGGTCAACGCTGGGTCGGTGAACGTGTACGGCGCCGCGAAGTGCGTCAGCTTGAGCTCGGGGTGCTGGCTGTGCAGGTTGTCCTGGCGGCGCAGCGCCTGGTCGGACGGATCGGCGAAGTCCCAGTCGGTCGACATGAGCACGTAGTAGGGGTGACTGACCCGGATCTCGGCGCGCGCGAACGCCGTGGCCGCGCCGTCGGCGGCGAGCAGCACCTCGTGCACCCCGACCGGCAGCTCGGACAGCGCGAGCGCCTCGAGGAACTGGCCGTCCTGGGCCACCATCCGCCGCCCGGGCTGACCGGCGACCCACCAGTCGACGTACTCGACCTCGGCCGGCGCGGTCACCGCGAAGAACACCTCGGCGTCGCCGGGGGTGGCGGCGTTGCCGACCACGTACCACCGGCGCAGCCCGCTGACCACGAAGGCCGGGTCGTTGCTGGCCGGGGCGACCGGGGCGTTGACCCGGGGCGGCGGTGGGCCGCCGGGCCCGCCGCAGGCGACGGCACCAGCGGCGCCGAGGGTGGTGAGCAGGATCCACAGGGTGGCGGGCGCGAGGTGCCGACGCATCGCCGGCACGCTAGCACCGCTGGCCCGAAGCAGGTCGAACAAACCCACCCGCACAGGCCGAGTCCGGAAATGCCCGTCACGGAGTTCGGCGACTACCCACCAGACGGGGCGAAACCTCGGGCCGGGGCTGGCGCCGATCGCGCCGGCTGCTACCGTGCCGGCGATGCGCCTCCCTGCCCTGCTCCTGATGGCGTCGGTCACCAGCGCCGGGTGCGGCGCCAGCGCGCTCGACCGGCCGCTCACCGTCCCGCTCGGGCTCGACCGCCAGGGCACCGCCGCCGCGCTGCGCCGCTTCGACTACTGCCCGGGCGAGCCGACCGAGGCGGCGCTCGAGGTGTTCCCGCGCTGCGATCGCCCTGGCAGCGAGTGGGGCGACTCGTGGGTGCAGGTCGAGTACGAGGGGGATCGGCTGATCCGGGTGCGCCGGTGGGAGCGCTACGACGACGACGAGCGGGCGGTCGAGCGCTGGAACCAGCTGGTGGCGCTGCGGGCCAAGCTCGGCCCGGAGTCGGACCCGGCCCGCCAGGCGCTGCGCCAGCTGCGCCAGCTGCCGGCCGGGACCCGGAGCTGGACCGCGTTCCAGCACGGCGGCGCCAACGACGTCGCGGTCGCGGTGTTCCTGCTGACCCCGACGGCCCCCGAGAACGCGGCGATCCTCGAGGAGATCGTCGCGCTGCCGACCGCACGCTAGCAGGCCGCTGACAAACGCGGCGCAGCCGCGTTTGCAGCGACCTGCCCCGTGCCCGTGCCCGTGCCCGTGCCCGTGCCCGAGTCTGCTCGGTCAGGCTCCGGCCAGACGAGCCAGCATGGCGACGACCCGCTCGAGCAACGCGAGTGTGGGCGCCAGGACGGAGGCGGCGACGGCCTTTCTCAGCAGCCTGCTAGGGCCTGTCCCCAGCTGGCGTTGACGCCGACGTGGTCGTCGTCATGGTCGTGGACCTTGACGGCGACGGCGACGTGGAGATGGTCGCCACCTTTGACGCAGCTCTCAGATCGGATCACGCGTCGGCCGCGGCGCCGACCACGCCGGCAGTGCTCGGCTCGCGCCCGAGCAACCGCGCGCAGAACTGGCGCAGCGGCTCGCGCCGCTCGGGCGGCAGGTACTCGAGGTTGAGCTGGCGATCGGTGACCTCGAAGAAGGCGCGCCGGGCCTCCAGCAGGTCGCGCTCGGCCCGGCCGATCTCGTCGGCGTCGATGTCGGCCAGGTTGGCCTGCACCTGCGCGGCCTCGTCCGCCTTGCCGGCGGCCAGGAAGAAGCCGCCGAGGATGAGCTTGGCCTTCACCGCCAGGCTGTGCACGTCGTCGTTGGATCGGTGCGGCATGGCCAGCACCTCGGCCAGCAGCTCGGGCGCGGCCTGGCTGCCCGCCTCGTAGGCCCGCCGCACCATGTAGCCGAGGTCGAACACCGCCAGCTGCGGCGCGAACAACATGCCGAAGCTGCGGGCCATGACCGCGTAGTAGGAGAAGTAGCGGCCGATGTCGCGCAGCAGCTCGGGCTCGTCGGTCAGCTCGCGCCCGAGCAGCCGGTACTGGTGGAACACGTCGTACACCGCGCGCAGGTTGCGAGCCTTGATCGCCTCGCGCAGGAAGTTGTTGAAGAAGCGGACGCACAGCTCGAGCGCGCGGCGATCGCCGCGCTCGAGCGCGCCCTGGGCGATGACCCGGGTCGCGTCGCTGATGCTCGACACCGAGTCGGACGCGGCGCCGAGCGCGCGCTGGTAGCCGAGCTCGAGCTGAAGCTGGCACTTCATCTCGAACCAGGTGTGGTCCTCCGACATCATGTCGAGGGCCTCGGCCGACAGCCCGACGAAGTCGGCCCGGTCGACCTTGAACCAGCCCGGCGGCAGCCGGCCCTTGTGGGTGGCGTAGGCGTCGATCAGCTGCTTGAGCGACCACACACCCTCGCGGGCGACGTCGCGGTCGTCGCGGTCGAGCGACTTGAGGATGATGGTGCCGAGCTGGGAGATGCGCAGCGAGATCTCCTCCTGGGCCCGCACCGGGTCGGCCTTGCCGGCGGCGACCTTCTTGATCGTCCGCAGGATCTCGTCGCGCAGGCGGTGGATGATGCGCGACGGGTCGAGGAAGCGGACGACGTAGAAGAAGTACGGGATGAGGACGGCCCAGCCCAGGATCGACGCGTACACGGCGATGGCGATGGCCCAGGTCGGGGCGAACTCGGGGCCGATCATGTAGGCGACCCACAACACGTGGGCGGCGCCGAGGGCCATGAACGACAGCACCAGCCGGTTGATGCGATCACGCAGGAAGATGTCGATCAGCTTGGGCGTGTGCATGTTGGCGGTGAGCGGGATGGCGAGCCCGATCAGGCCGAGCAACATCGACAGGACGTTGTTGTAGGCGCGCGCCATCGGCGACAGCACGTCGACCAGCTTGGCGTTGTTGGTGTGGGCCCAGCTCAGCTCGGCCACGCCGGGGTAGCCGGCCCGCTGCCACTCGAGGAAGAACTCGAGGCCGAACAGGGTCGCGAACACGGCAAACGCCAGGATCAGCGACCGCAGGAACAGGACACGCACGGACCGAGCGTAGAACGGGGGCCAGCGCAGTGTGACATTTTCGTCGCGCAAGCGCGCATCCCGTGCGCCCGCCAGCGCCGGCTGCGCGCAGCGGCCTGGCCCAAGCGAGGTGTTGATGCCCAGGGGTGAGCGTCGGGGCCCCAGGCCCGCCAGCGCCGGCCGGTGCAGGACGGCGCGGTTTGCGCAGCGAGTGCGCACCGGCCTGGTCGCGCGCAAGTGCGGCGCAGGGCCTCGCCGCTTCTGGCCTGTACGAGCCCGGTACGAGGCTTGCTGAGCCCTTCGCCAGCCGCACCGGCAAGGAGCCCCCATGGTCGCCGCCAACCCGATCCTCGACGTCGCGCCCCTGCGTGACACCGACACCATCGACGACGCCACCGCCCCCGAGCTGCGCGCGTTTCCGGCCGGCCCTGGCGTCCGGCCGCGCGAACAGCTGCGTTTCCTGCTCCGCTACGCCGTGCTGGCGCCAAGCACCCACAACACCCAGCCGTGGCGGTTCGAGCTGGTGGGCGACACAGTCCACGTCCTGGCCGACGGCACCCGCCTGCTACCGACCATCGACCCCGACCGACGCCAGCTGCACATCAGCTGCGGCGCCGCCTTGCTCAACCTGCGGGTCGCCATCCGGCGCTTCGGCTTCGAGGACCTGGTGCAGTACCTGCCCGATCCCGAGCGGCCGGACCTGCTGGCCCGGGTCTGGCTCGGCCCGGCCGAGCCCCCGCACCGGCGCGACCTCGCGCTGTTCGCCGCCATCCCGCGCCGCCGCACCAACCGGGCGCCGTTCCTGCCCCGCCCGGTCGGCGCCGCCCTCGCCGCCGAGCTGGCCAGCGAGGCCGCGGCCGAGGGCGCCTGGCTCGAGCGGCTGCACCCGCACGGCAAGCTGGTGCTGGCCGAAATCATCGCCGAGAACGACGAGCGGCTCGGGCGCGATCCGGCCTACCGCGAGGAGCTGGCGCAGTGGCTGGTCCCGCGCGGCAGCGGCCGGCGCGATGGCGTGCCGATGAGCAAGCGGGACGTCGCCAGCACGATGCCGGTGGCCGGGCCGATGCTGGTGCGCCACGTCGATCGCGGCGTCGAGGTGGCGCAGCACGAGCGCCAGCTGGTGGTGGCGGCGCCGATGATCGGCGTGCTCGGCACGGCGTTCGACGCGCCGCGGGCCTGGCTGGCCGCAGGCGAGGCGCTCGAGGCGGTGATGCTGCGCGCGACCCACCGTGGCCTGGGCGTGTCGTTCCTCAACCAGGCGGTCGAGTCGCGTGACCTGCGGGCCCAGATCGCCCGCGCGTGCAAGAGCGGGGGATTTCCCCAGCTGGTGCTCCGGTTCGGCTACGGGCCGGGTATGGATGCAACCCCGCGGCGGCCGCTCGAGGAGGTGGTGGTCGGCTGACCCTGTGACGATCTAATCCGTATTAAGTTGTAATCACTATACTTATTCATTATTGCCAAAATTCGCATGATCGCATAGTCTGAGTCTCGTGCTGGCCGCCTCGCGCGTCGACCTGTTCCGCCTGCTGGGCGACGAGGATCGGCTGCGCCTGCTCGCCCTGTGCCGCGAGGAGGAGCTGACGGTGGGTGAGCTCGCCACCCTGCTCGGAGAGAGCCAGCCCCAGGTCAGCAAGAAGAGCCAGCCGCTGCGCGACGCCGGCCTGCTGGTGTCACGCCGGGACGGCACCCGCACGCTGCTGCGGGCGCACCTCGGCGACGAGGCCGCGGTCGCGGCGAGCGTGCTCGCGGTCGCGCTCGACGAGGGTCGGGCCCTGTGCACCCGCGACGGCAGCCTGGCCCGCGTGCCGGGGGTGGTGGCGCAGCGCGAGGAGCACTCGCGCCGGTACTTCGCCCACGCTGCGCACGCCAGCGCCGACCACCCGGCCGGCGCCCGTGGCGACGCCGGCGCCGACCTGCTGCCGATGCTGGCGCTGTTCGCCCCGCTGCTGCCGGGCCGCGCGCTGGCGGTCGACCTCGGCGCCGGCGACGGCACGTTCCTGCCGCTGCTGTCGCCCCTGTTCGACCGGGTCGTCGCCGTCGATCGCAGCCCGGCCCGGCTGGCCAGCTGCGCCGCCCGCGTCGGCCAGCTCGGCCTGCCCAACGTGCGCCTGCGCGAGGGCGACGCCGAGGACGCCGACCTGGCCGCCGAGGTTGGCCAGCGCGGCGGCGCCGACGTGGTGCTGATGGCGCGGGTGCTGCACCACGCGGCCCGGCCCGGCGACGCGCTGACCGCGGCGGCTCGCCTGCTGCGCCGCGGTGGCCACCTGCTGGTGGTCGACTACCTGCCACACGCCGACGAGGCGATGCGCGAGCAGGGCGACGTGTGGCTCGGCTTCGAGCCGGCCCGCCTGCGCACCTGGCTCGGCGCGGCCGAGCTCGACGAGGTCCACCTCGCGCCGCTGCCCGGCCCCGATCGCCCGGCCCTGCAGCTGGCCATCGGCCGCCGCCCGACCGGGAACTGAGCCGACCACCGATCCCGACCACACCGCCCTCCCCCTTCTGGCAACCGACAACCCTCACGAACCGCATCTGGAGCATCACCATGGATACCCGCACCGAGTTCCCCGCGTTCAAGGTCAAGGACATCACCCTCGCCGAGCTGGGCCGCAAGAAGCTGCGTATGGCCGAGAAGGAGATGCCCGGCCTGATGGCGCTGCGTGAGGAGTACAAGGGCAAGGCCCCGCTCAAGGGCGCCCGCGTCGCCGGCTGCCTGCACATGACGATCGAGACCGCGGTGCTGATCGAGACCCTGGTCTCGCTCGGCGCCGAGGTGACCTGGACCTCGTGCAACATCTACTCGACCCAGGACGAGGCGGCCGCGGCCATCGCCAAGACCGGCGTGCCGGTGTTCGCGTGGAAGGGCGAGACGCTCGAGGAGTACTGGCAGTGTATCGAGCTGCAGCTCAACGCGTTCGCTGGCGGCAAGGGCCCGAACATGATCCTCGACGACGGCGGTGACCTGACCCTGCTGGTGCACAAGGGCGCCGAGTTCGAGAAGCAGGGCAAGGCGCCCAACCCGACCAGCGCCAACAACGAGGAGTTTCGCGTCGTCCTGTCGGTGATCGCCGACAGCATGAAGCGCGACGGCAAGCGGTTCCAGACCCTGGCCGCCGAGATCAAGGGCGTGTCGGAGGAGACCACCACCGGCGTGCACCGCCTGTACGAGATGGCCAAGGCTGGCACCCTGCTGTTCCCGGCCATCAACGTCAACGACTCGGTCACCAAGAGCAAGTTCGACAACCTGTACGGCTGCCGCGAGTCGCTGTTCGACGGCATCAAGCGCGCGACCGACGTCATGGTCGCGGGCAAGGTCGTCGTGGTCGCCGGCTACGGCGACGTCGGCAAGGGCTCGGCCCACGCCGCCCGCGGCCTGGGCGCGCGCGTGCTCATCACCGAGATCGACCCCATCTGCGCCCTGCAGGCGGCGATGGAGGGTTTCGAGGTGGTGACCATGGAAGACGCCGCCCCGCTGGGCGACATCTTCGTCACCGCCACCGGCTGCATGGACGTCATCCGCGGCGAGCACATGATGGCGATGAAGGACGAGGCCATCCTGTCCAACATCGGCCACTTCGACAGCGAGATCCAGGTGGCCTGGCTCGAGAACAACAAGGAGATCCGCGAGGAGAACATCAAGCCGCAGGTCGACCAGTTCATCTTCCCCAACGGCAAGCGGCTCACGCTGCTGGCCCGCGGCCGCCTGGTCAACCTCGGCTGCGCGACCGGCCACCCGTCGTTCGTGATGTCGAACTCGTTCACCAACCAGTGCATGGCGCAGATGGCGCTGTGGACCAACGCCCTGCACGGCAAGGACGAGATGACCGGCATGAGCTTCGCCAAGGGCACCGTGTCGGTGCTGCCGAAGAAGCTCGACGAGAAGGTGGCGCGCCTGCACCTGGCCAAGGTCGGCGTCAAGCTGACCACGCTGAGCGCGGCCCAGGCCGAGTACATGGGCGTGCCGGTCGACGGCCCGTTCAAGCCCGACCACTACCGCTACTAGCCATCGTCCGCGAGCACTGGCGCGGTGCTGCGCCACTGGCGGGGACCTGCGGTCCCCGCCTCACCACCTCGCCTCCAACGTGGTGAGGACGCTGGCTAGTCGTCATCCGGACGCCTGTCGGCGTCCTCCGATGGGGGAGCCGGAACGGCTCCCCCAAACCCCCATCCGGGCCGTCATCGTCCGCCAGCACTGGCGCAGTGCTGCGCCACTGGCGGGGACCTGCGGTCCCCGCCTCACCACCTCGCCTCCAACGTGGTGAGGACGCTGGCTAGTCGTCATCCGGACGCCTGACGGCGTCCTCCGATGGGGGAGCCGGAACGGCTCCCCCAAACCCCCATCCGGGCGGTTTCCAGCCGCGGGGCGTGGCGCGTTGAGCGCACCACCGGCGGGGACCTGCGGTCCCCGCGTCACCGCCCCGGACTCAACCCAGGTGAGGCTGGCCCTCAGTCGTCATCCGGACGCCTCACGGCGTCCTCCGATGGGGGAGCCGGGACGGCTCCCCCAAACCCCCATCCGGGCCGTCATCGTCCGCCAGCACTGGCGCAGTGCTGCGCCACCGGCGGAGACCTGTGGTCCCCGCCTCACCACCCACGCCTCCACCGTGGTGAGGACGCTGGCTAGTCGTCATCCGGACGCCTCACGGCGTCCTGGCGATGGGGGAGCCGGAACAGGCCGTGCTGCGCGTAGCAGGGGCCGCAGGCTCAGGCGTAGCGGGTGGTCATCGCCAGCTGATCGAACCAGCTGGTCGTCGACGGCGCGACCACGACCGAGGCCGGTGCGTGCACCAGCCGGGACGGCGACTCGAGGGTCGGCGCCGGGCCGACGCTGGTGCCGACCGCCAGCACCGGGCCCGCCGCGGCCGCCATCGCGACCGCGGGTGCGATGGCCGCCACGCCCTCGTGGCGCTGCGCCGCCAGGCGCTCGCGATGCAGCTCGATCACGTACTCGCGCAGCATGTTGAAGTCGCGGGTACAGGCCGCGGCCAGCCGGTAGCCGGTGCGGCGGACCAGGCCAAGCGGGCCGCCGTCGCTGTGTGGGCCGGGCGCGCCGATCTGATCGAAGCAACGCTGGCCACGCGCGACCAGGATCTCGTCGATGCCGGGCACCGCCAGCTCGAGGTAGACCTCGCGCGGGGCGCCGCCGCCTCCGAGGTACGGCCGCTCGAGCCGGACCCCACGCTGCGACAGGTTGAGCACCTGCGCCTCGTGCTCGCCAGCGTCCTCGACCTCGAGGCACAACGCCTCGACGGTCACCCGTGGGCTCGACCGCCGGTAGCCGGTCAGGTCGAGCAGGTCGAGCTCCAGATCGAGGTCGAAGTCGGACATGAAGCCATTGTCCGGGGCGCGCTGCCGGCCGGGCAAGTTTCCCACTCCGGCGCGCTTATCGAAGTCCAAGCGCGCGGGCACGGGCACGGGCACGGGCACGGGGCAGGGTGACTTCGAAACGCCTTCGGCGTTTCTCAGCACCCTGCTACGGCGTCGGCGGGCAGCCGGGCGCCCCGGTCGGCGCGCCGTCCCGCTCGCACGGCGCGCACTTGAACCCGCTGCCGCAGCTGCCGCGGGCCAGGGCCAGGCCCTGGATGCCGAAGTCGAGGCAGTCCGACAGGCACACGCCGGTGTAGTCGCCGAGGATGAAGCTGTCGGCGCTGCAGGTCGGGAACGGGCCGTCGGCCAGGACCTCGACCGGCACGCACAGGAAGGCGTCCTCCTGCAGGTCCTCGCAGCTGTCCTGCTCGAGCTGGTCCTGCTGGTCGGCCGGCACCAGCCCGGTCGGCACGCAGCGGGCGCGGCCGTCGCAACACGCCGCCAGCGGCGCCGCCGGCTGGGTCGGCCCGGCGTCGCACGACAGGTCACACGCGCCAGTCGACGCGCCGGTGACGGGGTCGTAGCAGGGGACACACGCCTCGTTGCCGCCGCAGCCCTCGCTCGGCAGCAGCTCGGCCTGCCCGGCGACCTCCGGCAGCGCCTTCGACAGGCACCTCCCCTCGGCCGCGTTGATCGACGTACACGTGGCCGGGGTGAACTTGTTGTTGGTGCGGATCATCAGGTCGGGCACACACACCGCGCCGCCGCCCTCACACGCGCCCAGGCGCTCGAGCAGGGACGGATCGGTCCCGGCCAGCAGGGCCCGGTCGACGCAGTGGGCGTCGGCGGCGCAGCTCGGCAGCGTGGACGGATCGAGGAACGGGGCGCAGCTCGCCTCGTACACGCACGTGCTCGGATCGTCACACGCGGCCGGGCTCGGGCCCGGACCGGTCGGGTCCTCGTCGCCCGGGCAGATCGGCTGGGCCAGCTGGCGCAGGTCACAGGCCCCGGTCGGCATGCTGTCGAGGGGGCTGATACACGGCACGCAGTACAGGTCGGGGTCGACGCCGGTGGTGCAGCCGTCCTGCTTGAGGATGAGCGCGTTGGCGGCGACGTCGGGGATGGTGATCGACAGGCACACGCCATCACCACCGAACGCGGTGCAAGAGGTCGGCGGCTCGGCGCCACCGGTGCGCAGGAACTGATCCGGCACACACAGCTGGCCGCCGTCGCAGGCGGCCAGGAAGGGCTTGAGCTCGGCCGGCAGCGCCGCATCGTCGACGCAGTGGCCCTGCCCCCCCTCGGCCTGGCCACACGCGGTCATGCCCGCGAAGTTGGTGATCGGCGGACCGAGCGGGCCGACGCAGGCCTCCTGCGAGCTGTCGTCGACCTCGGGCATGCAGCCGGCCAACGCCATCGACAGCCCCACCACCAGCCGGACCATCCACCCCTGTCGTCCATACGTGTTCATGGTCGCACCCCTCTTCACGATCCGGGCCAGGGCCGGCGCCCCTGCGGAGACGCGCAGTTGCGGCGCGCCAACCACCTCCGGCGGGGCGAAGCACCGAGGCCACGGTCGGCGATCGATGCCCGAGGTCGACGCCGGCGCGCGGTGGGGCGACTACCGGCTACAGGCGGTAGTGCAGCTGGAGCAGCGAGTACCAGGTGCTGGCGCCGCCGTCGCCGAGGCCGACCATGGCGAAGCGCGACGACAGGACCAGCTCGAGGTGCGAGGTGCCCAGCCAGTGCACGTTGAGATCGACCGCGTCGCGCTCGTTCTTGGCCAGGCCCAGGTCGGTGTCGCCCCGGCCCAGGCCGAGGTCGACGAACACGCCGCCGCCGAAGAAGCGGGTCGCGACCAGCTGCGCGGCCAGCTGGCCTATCGGCGTGCTGCCGATGCGCTGCCGGATCATGCTGGCCTCGGCCTGCAGCAGCAGCCGCGGCCCGGGCAGCCAGACCTTGCCGGTGGCCCCGCCGGCGGTGCGGTGCTCGAGGTCGCTGCGCGCATACCGGGCCTGCACGCCGATCGCCGCCCGCTCGCCCAGCCGCTTCTCGGCGTACAGCGCGGCGCCATCGCCCTTCTCGACCGAGCCGTGCAGCGGCAGCTTGCCGTCGAGCGGGTCGTGCACGAAGCCGGTCAGGTGCGCCTCGTAGCCCTCGCCGGTGTAGCCCACCGCCAGGCCGTACACCTCGCCGCCGAGCGGCGCCGCGCCCCAGCGCCGGGTCGCGTACACGTGCTCGGCCAGGCGCAGGCCGTACACCGGCATGAACCGCCCGGCCCGGACGTACAGACCGTCGGTCGACGGCTGGTACATGAGGTAGTGCTCGCGCAGCAGGTCGGGCAACACGCCGACGCTGAGGTACCCGGTCCAGGCGCCCGAGCCGACCGCCGCGTACACCTCGGCCTGCATCGGCGCGATGGCCGGGCCCGGCCCGAAGCCGGCGTCGCTGCCGCCGACGCCGAGCCGGATGTCGCCGCCGAGCCGCAACCACGCCGGTGGCGTCCACACGTCGTGCAGGAAGGCGGGCTCGCCGCCCCGCGCCGACATCTCCTCGGCGGTGAACTGGCCCATGTCGCTGAGCAGGCCGCCACCGGCCGGTGACACGTGGCAGCGCCCGCAGGTGGCGCCGCCGTCCTGGGTCAACTGGAACTGGGGATAGGCCTGGGCCCGCTCCGCGCCGGTGAGCGCGACCAGGCCGACCACGATGGCAACGAGGGCGCGCATCACTCGCTCGCCGCCCAGGCTTCGATGAGCGCGATGTCGGCGTCGCTGAGCCGGCCGTCGCGCGGCATCGGCTCCTCTCCACCGGGGCAGCTGTCGGTCAGGCGGCAGATCGACGCCTTGACGGCCGCCCGGGTCTCGCTGTTGGCGACGTCGAGCTTGAGGCCCTCGACCGCGGCCGACGACGAGTGGCAGAAGCCGGCGCGGGCGCAGCCGGGCTTGATGATCGTCTCGAACACGACCTCGAAGGTGGGCGGGCGATCATCGGTCTCGACGCCACACGCGGCCAGCGCCGCGGCGATCGAGCCGACCAGGAAGGCGGGCTTGCACTGGGTCATGCCGCGTGACGTACCACGAGCGCCACCGCCGCCGCGACCTGGGGCCGGGCCAACTCCTGCAACAGGGTGTCGCGCCAGAGGATCAGCGCACCATCACCCGCTGCAGGTTGCCGCCGGCGCCGTAGGTGCACAGGGGCGCACACGCCGGGCCGGCGGTGAACTGCAGGGCGAAGTCACCGGCGATGGCGCCGGCGGCGACGGTCGGCGCGACGTCGAGGTAGGTCTGGTAACAGGCGTTGACGGCCGGGGTCACGGTGGCCCCAGGCCCGTTCCAGAACCGGCAGATCGCACCGCTTCCGTCGGTGACGCTGCCGGTCGGCGCCAGCTCGGCGCCGTCGACGGTGAGGCTGACGGTCTGCCCCTGCACCACGGCGAGGAAGGCCAGGTCGGTCGCGCCGATCGGGTTGGGCCAGGTCAGGGTCAGGCGGGCGTGCTGGTCGCCACACCGGTAGTGGTTGACGCCATGCCAGCCATTCTGGGTGATGTCGACGGCCGGGCCGGTGCACGACCCGACGGTGCCGCCGACGGTGTCGCCGACGACCGTGACCCCGGGTGCGGACCGGGGCAGGCCAGCGATCCCGGTCAGGAGCGTCCAGCCACCGCCGGCGGTGGTCATGTCGCACCACAGCGGCGCCGGCGCGTCGGGGCCGGCGCCGTCGAGGTCGAGCAGGTAGGCGCCATCACCCTCGCCCTGGCCGGCGTCGCGCACCGCCTTGCAGCTGCTGGCGCTGGTCTCGATCGGGCACGTCACCACGCCCGGGCGGACCGCGGCGTCGTTGTCATCGCAGTCGCGCCCATCGAGGATGTACCCGCTCGGCTGCTGGCACTCGGGCCCGACCGTGGCGGTCTTGCTGCCGGCGCCATCGCCGTCGAAGTCGAGGTGCCAGACCGTGAGCGGGCTGATGCGTGGGTCACCGTCGTTGCAGTCGCGGCTGTCGTCGACGTGGCCGGCCGGGCGCGGGCACTCGGTCCGCGGCAGGGCGAAGTTGCCGAAGCCGTCGCCGTCGTTGTCGGGGTAGAACACGGTGCCGTCGACACACGGCTCGGCGTCCGGGCTGGCGTCGACGTCGGCGCCGCAACCGCCGAGCGCGGCCGCCAGCGCCGGGATGGACACGGCCCAGCCGACGCCGCGGATGCGCTGCATGAAGCGAAGATACCAGGCCGAGCGCCGGCTGCGCCCGCCGCGACCGCTACGCCGCGCTGTCGATCGTCAGGGTCGGGACGCGGCCGATGCTGGGGTTGTGGGCACCGGTGACCAGGGTGGCGCCGATGGCCACCGCGACGTTGGCGATGCTCGACACCACGACCCGCTCGGGCGGGAACCGGCCCTCGATGGTGCGCTGGAACGCCGGCACCAGCGACGAGCCGCCGATCAGCACGACCTGGTCGACCTCGTCGGCGCGCCAGCCGGCGCGCTGCAGCAGGACGTCGACGTGGCCGGCCGCCTGCTCGAGCAGCGGGGCCCACACCGGCTCGGCCCAGCCGCGGTCGATGACCAGGTTGAGGGCGCGGGCCTGGCCGTTCTCGACGTAGGCGTCCTTGAGCACCAGCGGCGCCTCGAGCTTGGTCGACAGCGCCCGCTTGACGCTCTCACACCGCAGCAGCAGCTGGCTCTTGCGCACGACGTCGGCCAGGGCGTCGAACCGGCTGCGCTTGTAGATGTGCCCGGCGATGGTGTTGGCCATGGCCAGGTCGAGGTCGTCGCCGCCGAGGAAGGCGTTGCCGCCGGCGGCGACCGGCTGGAACTTGAGGCCCTGCTGGACCACGGCGGTGACGTCGAACGTGCCGCCGCCGAAGTCACACACGACCAGCCGCCGGTGGCACGGCTCGCCATGCAGGCCGAACGCGAGCGCGCCGGCGATGGGCTCGGACACGATCTGGACCAGCTCGAGGCGGGCGATGCGGGCGGCGCGCCGGATCGACTCGACGTAGCCGACCGGGGCCGCCGCCGACACGGTGATGACCGCACGCTCGATGGTGGCGCCGAAGCGGGCCTCGGCCAGCTCGCGCAGGCGAGTCAGCACGTAGCCGGCGATCTGCTCGGTCGCGTACTCGCGGCCGCCGACGTGCAGCAGGATCTGCGAGCCGCTGGCGCGCAGGTTGTACGGCACGGAGGCGGCGAACCGGCGCATGGCGTCCTCGTCGTCGCCCAGGCCCATGAAGCGCTTGACCGAGGTCACGGTGTTCTGCGGGTCGTGCAGCATGCGCATGACCGCGCGCTGGCCGACCTGGGGTGGACCGCTCGATGGCAGGTACACCACGCTCGGGATCATCGGCTCGCCGTCGTCGACCACCAGCTCGACCCGGCCGTCGATCAGCGCGCCGGCCGACGAGTACGACGTCCCGAAGTCGATGCCCAGGACGAGGTCGCGCCGCGCAGCCACGGGTCGTAGATCGACCGCTTCACTGCACCATGAAGCGCTGGTCGATCTCCGCCCGGACCGGGGTGCCGGCGTGGTCGAGCGCGGGCAAGTAGCGAAATCGCCACACGGAATCGAGCGCGTGCTGGTCGCGCCGGCCGCCCTTTCCGCGCACCAGGCGGGCCCCGTCGACCAGCCCGCGGGTGTCGATCACCAGGCGCACGACGTACAGGTCGTCGACGTCGCGCACCGGCCGGGTCCGCGACGGATACACCAGGATCGGCGGCCGCGCCCGCGACCGACTCCCACCCGCGCCACCCGGCCCCACCGCGCCACCTCGGCCACCACCACCACCCGGGCCGAGCCCCGACCGCCCTGCCCCTCCACCGGCGGGCCCCCCGTGACCTCCTCGCGCCGCCTGCCGCTGCCCCGCTCCCTGCACCTGCCCAGGCGGCTGCGCCTGCCCGTGCGGCTGTGCCGGTCCTTGCGGCTGCGCCTGCGGCTGTGGCTGTTCCTGCTCCTGCGCCTGCGGCCGCTCCTGCGCCTGCGGCTGCTCCTGCGCCTGCGCCTGCTCCTGCGCCTGCGGCTGCGGCTGTTCCTGCGCCTGTGGCTGCGGCTGCAGCTGCGGCTGTTCCTGCTCCTGTGGCTGTACCTGTTCCTGAGGCTGCTCCTGTTGCTGTTCCTGCCGCTGCTCCTGTTCCTGCCGCTGCTCCCGCGCCTCCCGCCGACTCGGCTCCACCCGCGCCTCCACCCGCCTCGAGCGCGGCGCCGCCACCCGCTCGCTCGCCACCGGCTCGGGCGGCGCCGGAGGCGACAGGTCGCGCCCGGCCACCGCGGCGACCTCGACGAGCTCCAGCCCACCGCTCGCCTCCTCCGCACCGGGCCGGCGCAGCGACGGGCCCAGCCAGGTCCCGAGCGCGAGGACCACCACGTGGATCCCCACCGAGGCTGCGGCGGCGCGCCAGTTCGGCATGGGCTCCATCAAGCCACGCCCCCGCCGATCGCGGCCGCCCTCGTTCCTGACAGCCACGCATCCGGTGCGCCGCCGGCGCGGCACCCGGGTCGCACCTCGCCGGCGAGCATGTCGCCGGCGCCGAGCGTATGCTGGCCGCCATGGCCGCCCCGACCTCGCCGCTCGGGCGGTCCCCGCCCTCCATCTGGTGGTGGGCCTTCGGGTACTTCGCCGCCTACGTACCGTACGCGGCCCTGACCAAGTCGATGTCGTCGGGGCCTGGCGCCGCGACGGGCCTCGAGCTGCTGCCGCCTTCCCTGCTGGCCGGGGTGGTGTGTGTGCTCGGGTTCCTGCTGGTGACCGGCTGGTGGCGCAAGGCCGGCTCGGTCGTGGCTGGCGGGCGCTGGCCGGTGCCGACGCTACCGACCCTGCTGTCGGGCCTGTGCTCGGCCGGCATCATCGCCACCACCACCCTGGCCTACACGTTCGACGGGATCAGCATCGTCTTCGTCATGCTGCTCATGCGCGGTGGCCTGCTGGTGCTGGCGCCGGTCATCGACGTGCTTGGACACCGACGCCCGCGCTGGTACTCGTACCTGGCCCTCGCGCTGGCCCTGGCCGCGCTGATCGTCGCCGTGGTGCTCGACGGCCGGACCGAGATCACCGTGCTGTGCACGGTCAACGTGCTGGCCTACCTCGGCCTGTACATGGTCCGCCTGACGCTGATGGGCCGCCTGGCCAAGGCCCACGACCCGGCCACCAACCTGCGCTACTTCGTCGAGGAGCAGCTGGTGTCGGCGCCCGCGCTGCTGCTGGCCCTGGCCCTGGCCGCCCTCGCCGGCGTCGACGAGATCCGCGCCGGCTTCACCTCGTTCTGGGATCGGCCGGACGCCGTCCGTGGCCTGGCCATCGGCGTCGCCTCGCAGCTGACCGGGCTGTTCGGCGGCCTCATCCTGCTCGATCAACGCGACCACAGCTTCTGCATCCCGGTCAACCGCGCCTCGTCGGTGCTGGCCGGGGTGGCCGCCACCGGCGTGCTGGCCGCGACCGGCGCCTCGGCGCACCTGCCGACGACCGAGCTGGTCGGCGCCGGCCTGGTGGTCGTCGCCATCCTGGTGCTGGCGCTCGGCCCGCGCTGGTCACCGCCGCGCCCGACGCCTCACCCGCCGGGGACGAAGGCGAACTCGTAGCCGGTCACCGGCAACACCTCGAGCGGCTGCCGGGCCGCGTCGAGCGTGCGGGCCTGCTCGAGCGACGACGAGAACGGCTCCTCGTCGATCCACAGCCCGTGCACGGCGTGGCCGGCGTAGGTGAGCGGGGTCGCGAACAGGACCCAGTACTGGTTGTTCCAGTTGTGGTGCTCGCCGGCGTAGACCAGGCGGAAGTAGTCGCTCACGGTCGCCGTCTGCCCGCCCAGGCGGACCTCGGCCGCGGTCGGGAAGAGCGGGCCCGAACCGGCGGCCGGCGGCTGGTACTGCACGTCGATGGTGAAGCCGCCCCCGGCGCCGTCGCCGATGTCGCCACGGACCTGCCAGCGCTGGTGGCGCGGCGCACACGCCGACAGCAGCGCGACCTCGTCGTTGCTGGTGTTGCCGAGCGGCGCCATCACCGCCGCCGGCACGCCGGTCAGGTGCGGCTCGGCCACCAGCAGCCCGCCGCCTTCGGCCGGCAGGTACAGGCTCCACGCCAGCTCGTGGGTCACCGCCCCGATCTGCAGGCGCTGCCGGTAGGTGCGGTCGACGTAGTTGTTGGCGGGGTAGGCCCGCACCTCGACCTCCGCGCTGCCGACGACCGGCGTGATCGGGGCCTGGCCTGGGCCACGCGCGCCGCCGGTGAACAGCGGCGGCACCGGGTAGGTCCCGTCGACGCGCGGGAAGCTGAGCGTGGCGGCGGCGAGGTCGAGGCGGGTCTTGGCGGCGTACTCGAGCGCGATGGTGCGGCCCTCGCTGAAGTGGCCACACAGGCTGACCGCGGCCGGCACGACGATGCAGTCGGTGGCCGGGTCGGGGCACGTCGTCAGCGTGCAGCTGCGCGGGAAGTGGGTGATGGGTTGCTGGAACTGCTGGGCCGCCACCAGCGCGTCGGGCGTGGTCGGCGCGTAGCGCAGCGGCAGCGTGAAGGCCTGGCTCAGGCGGGCGCCGAGCGCGCTCACCTCGGCCTCGGTCAGCTGCTCGTCCCACGACGGGTCGACCACCACGTCGAAGCCGTAGCCGGTGGTGGCGCCGGCCGCGTCGGTCAGGCGGTACAGCGCGCCGGCGTAGTACTGCCGGGTCGCGCGCCGCTGCACCAGCGCGGCGTAGGCCTGCCCGGACAGGCCGCCGAAGTACTCGGGCAAGACCTGGGTCATGAAGTCGAGGTGGAGCCGGTGCGCCTCGAGGTCCTGGAACACCACCTCCTGCAGCGCAGCGGCGGCCGTGGCGGGCGCGATGAACTTGGCCTCCTCCACGAAGTCACACCGCTCGTCGGCCGGGTGCGGCACGCTCACCGCGGCCCAATCGGCCTCGGTCGCGATGCGGGTGCGGCACGGCCGCCCCGCGCACAGGCCGGTGTCGGCGTCGGCGCCGGCGTCGGGTTGGGACGTCGGCGGCGGGTCACCGCAGGCGGTGATGGTGACCAGCAGCGGGAACAGGGCGAGGACCACGAGGCGCATGTGCCTCGCTCGAGCAAGGCCCGGGCCACCCGGCCCACCGCGCAAGCACCCGCGGCCACGCCGGCGCCGTCGGACCAACCTCACATTTCCGAGGCAGCCATGACCGAAGTGCGCAGATCCGGTCGACCCGACCAGGGGCCGGCGCTGGCACACCCCCTGCTAAGGTCACGGCCCATGTCCCTCGCTGGTCGCGCCGCCACCTCGCTCCTGCTGATCTCCCTCGCCGCCTGCGGCGACGGCGACGCGGATCCCGACCGGCCCGACGCCGGCCCGGTGGTCGACGCCGGCCCGACCAACCACCGCGTCGATCGCGCCGGCATGATCAACCTCATCGAAGGCGGGGGCTTCCTGTCGGTGTTCGCCCTCATCCAGGACGGGCCCGAGCGGCCAACCCCGATCGCCGCCGCGCAGGCCGGCGAGTGCACCGTGTTCGTCCGCCCGCAGCCGGCGCTGTGTAGCCCGGCCTGCACCGACGGGGTGTGCACCGCTCCCGGCACCTGCACGCCCTGGCCGGCCAACGTCGACGTCGGCGCCATCACCGTCACCGGCCTGCGCCAGCCGCTGCGCTTCGTGCCCGGCCAGTTCGGGTACGAGCCGACGCCGGCCCCGGGCAAGGACCTGTTCGCGCCGGGCGCGGCCATCGGCGTGAGCGCACCCGGCGCGACCGGGCCGGGGTTCTCGGTCGGCCTGACCGGCGTCGCCGATCTCACCGGTGGGCCCGACGCGAGCCTCACCTTGGTCGACGGCCAGGACACCACCGTCCGCTGGAGCGCGGCCGGCTCGGGTCAGATCCAGCTCGGCCTGGTGGTTGGCTGGCACGGCGCCCCGTACGAGGCGCTGCTGCTGTGCGAGGGACCCGACGACGGCGAGCTGGTGGTGCCGGGCGGCCTCATCGCCGATCTGCCGCGCAGCAACGGCCTCGAGTCGCACCCGTCGTGGATGATGCGCTTCGATCGGGCCCAGGTGGCGACCCCGGCCGGCCCGCTCGAGGTCGTCGTCGGCAGCTCGCAGTTCGTGTACTTCACGCACTGATCCGGGCCGGGCCGGGCCGGGCCGGGCCGGGCCGGGCGCGCCCCGACAAACTACCCGCCGCCGGCGGTGCCGATGGCCAGCCGGGTCAGCCCGACCCGCTTGGCCCGTTCCATCAGGTTGACCACCCGGCCGTGCGGCACGCCCTTGTCGGCCTGCAGCACCACCTGGGTCAGCTTGTCCTTGGCGAACGCGGCCCGGAACACGTTGTCGATGTCGGCGTCGGGCATGGGCCGACCGGCGATGACCACCTCCCCGTTGACCGGGATGATGAGCACGACCGAGGCCTTGGTCGGATCGATCTCCTGGGCCGCGCCGGCCGGCAGGTTGACCTTGAGCCCGGCCCGCTTCTCCTCGGCGATCTTCTCCGTCACCTCGGCGATCTTCTCCGTCACCTCTTCCTTCTTGCGCTTCTCATCGCGCGCCACGCCGAGCGCGGCCAGCGACGAGATCATGAAGATGAGGACCAGGACCAGGAAGACGTCGGTCAGCGGGGTGATGTTGATCTCGGCGAAGATGCCGCCGTCATCACCTGGCTCGCCGTCGTCGCCGCTATGCAGCTTCGCGATCGCCATCGCCGGCCCCCTTGCTGGCGGCCGGCGTGCGCCCGGCCGGGGCGTCGCCCTGGGCGCCGTCGCCCTTGCCACGGCCGGCCGGCTCGACCGGGGCCTCGAGCAGCTGCTCGAGGAATTCGTCGGTCAGCAGCTTGAGCTCGGTGGCGATGGCCGCGGCCCGCTGCGAGAACAGGTTGAACAGCACGACCGCCTCGACCGCGACCAGGATGCCGGCGGCGGTGACGATGAGGGCCGACGAGATCGGACCCGACACGGTCTCCAGGGTGACGTCGCCTTTGAGGCTGTTCATCGCGTCCATGATGCCGATGACGGTGCCGAACAGGCCGACGAACGGCGCGGTGGCGCCGATGGTGCCGAGGATCCACATGCGCGCGCGCAGGTCCTGGCCGACCCGGGTCCGCTCGCGGTGGACCGCGGTGACCACGTGGTCGGGCTTGTGCCGGCCGAGCCGGGCGTAGCCGACCAGGAAGACGTCGGCCAGCGGCGAGCTCGAGCGCTCGCACGCTGATCGCGCGTCGGCCACCGCGCCGCGGTCGAGGCACTTGCCGACGACCTCGGCCAGGGCCCGGGCCCGCTCGGTGAAGCCCCACTGCACGTAGGCGCGCTCGATCGCCACCGCCAGGGCGAGCACCGAGAAGATGGCGATCGCCCACATGGCGTAACCGCCATGGCTCATCAGTTCCCAGACATCATCCATGGTTGGCCTGCCGGCAGGGGCGGAGTCGAGAAGGTAGCACGGAGGGCAGGCCTGGCACCGGACCCCCAGCTATTGCGGCGCGAACGGGGCGCGGTAACCACCGCCGTCGAAGTCGACCAGGACCGGGGCGGTGAAGGCGATGGCCTGCACGCCGCGGCCGCGCAGGGCGGCGTCGACCTCGGCCGGGGTCCCGGCCACCAGCAGCGGCAGGGTGGTGTCGTCGATGGCGCCCTGGGTCATGATCGGGAAGATGGCGCGGTCGCCGCTGACCCGGAACACGAACCAGGCGTCGGTGCCGGTCGCGCCGGCCCGGGTCGTCACGTCGGCCGCGTCCATGGTGATCGATACGACCGCGCGGCGCTGGCGATGGTTGCCCGGGCCGCTCACGTTGTTGACCGTGACGGTCATGGCCTCAGCCGCCAGGGTGGCCAGCCGGCACGGGTCGGTCGCCGGCAGCGAGGCCAGGGCCCGGGTCGTGTAGCACTTGAGGGGGGCCAGCGCGCTCACGTCGGGGGCCGGCACCGTCGGCGTGCTGTTGGCGAACACCTCGAGGGTGTCGAGGTCGGCCCACTCCGGCGCGGTGATCGTCACCTCGAAGGTCACGCTCGGGCTGCCGGACACGGTCCGGCCCAGCGCCGGCTGGCCGGCCACCGTCACCTCGATCATCGGCCCGTCGGTGACGACCACGTCGCGCGGGGACGGGCCGGTGCCAGCCAGCGTCGCCAGCACCTGATCGACGGCCGCGCCCGAGGCCAGCGCCGCGCCGCTGTCGTCGGCGACCCGCACGTACGTGCGCGGCATGCCCATCGGGTCGGCGGTCTGGGTGTGGGTGTCGGAGTTGCCGGCCGGGGTGATGGGCAGGCCCATCGACAGCATGTTGAACCAGTCGCGCAGGACGCGGTCGAGCGAGGTGTTCTCGCGCCGGCCGTCGGCGTCGGAGTCCTCGTGGCCGAACCCGTTCCACACCTCGAGCATGTTGAAGGCGCCGCTCCACAGCGAGGTGTTGGGCAGGCGCAGCTCGCCGTTGGGCACGGTGGCGTTCTGGAAGTCGCCGAAGATGGTGCGGTTGTCGTAGTCGTACACCACCTCGGCCCGGTCGAAGTACGACTGGAACTCGCCGAGCGAGCTGCCCGAGCGCGGGTGGTTGACCTGGATGAGCTGGGCGCCGCGCGCCCGCATCGCGGCGAAGATCTCGTCGGGGATCATGGCGTAGCCGGCCATGCCACGGCCCCAGTCGACCGCGCCGCGGTTGGGCGACAGCGCGTCCGGCTCCATCGGCCAGGCGTTGAAGTGACCGTACGCGAACGGCGTGACCTCGATGCCGGGGATGATGCGGAGGGCGGCGTCGAGACCGAGGTCGGTGACGATGGGCTGCAGGTCGGTCACGTAGTCGTGGTCGTTGACCGAGAACATCTCGACCCCGGACGACAGCGCGGTGCGGACCCGATCGAGGCTGCCGACCGGCGAGTCGGGCGAGCCGATCTGGTGCACGTGCCACTCGGTCGACAGGTAGCCGGTGGCCGGCGCGACCTGGCGCAGGTGGAAGGTGAGGTTGCCGTCGGCGGTGGCGGTGAACGGGACCGCGTCGGTCGACCACTCGGTGCCGCGCGAGGCGTAGATCTTGTAGATGCCGCCGGCCGGCAGCAGCAGGGCCGGGTCGGCGCCGTCACCGACGTCGGTGGTGGTGCCGCGGATGGCGTGGACCGACTGGACGACGCCAGGCAGGCGGTCGTAGGTCTCGAACACCCGGGTGTCGGGCAGGGCCGGGTGTTGCCCGACCACCAGCAGGCGGCCGGGGATCGAGCCGCCGGTGAGGTCGTCGACGATCTGGTAGTCGACCCGGACCGGCGACGGCACCGTCAGCGCCACCGCGGCGCCGGCCGGGGCCTGGGGCGAGCGGCCGACGTCCTTGACCTCGGCCCGCACCAGCAGGTTGCCGGCCGGGACCTGCCCGGCGTAGCTGCCGTCGGCTGCGACGTCCATGTACGAGACGATGACGTCGGTGTCGTCGATCGCGCCGTTGCCGTCGAGGTCCTCGTACACGCCGACCCGGGCGCCGGTGGCGCCGCCGCCGGCCGACCAGGTGACGGTGCCGCCGATCGCGGTCAGCGCCTCCCCCTTGGCCGAGCGGTAGACGACGTCGATGTCCTCGCCGTCGCGGCCGACCGCGAAGTCGAAGCGCTGGCGCTGGCCGTCGCCGGCGGCCAGGCGCAGGAAGTAGTTGTCGCGGTTGAGCAGGTCGAACACGCTGTCGGACCCGAGCAGCACGAGCGAGACGCCGGCGATGAGCACGGCGACGTTGTCGGTCGGGACGTCGTGGCGCGGGATGATGCCGTACGCGCTGCCGGGACCCTGGTAGGCCACGTACTCGACCGGGGCCGGCTCGCCGAGCGAGCCGATGTCGCTGATGCTGACCCGCTTGAAGCCGAGCTTGTTGCCCCAGGCCTCGACCTCGCCGCCGGTGTCGTTGAGCGTGCCCATCGGGCCCGAGATGTTCGACTCGGTCGGGTTGAACAGGCTGTAGTGGACCTCGACGTGGCTGGCGCCCGGGGCCAGCACGTAGGTGGTGGCGCACACCACGTTGTCCTCGATGTCCGGATCGACCGCGCCGTCGACCGGGAACACGCCGATGCCCTTGATGCTGATGAAGTCGTTGGCGGCGGCGTGGCCGATGGCGCGCAGGGCGGCGACCCCGCCGCCGGCGCCGTCGCGCACGACCTCCATCTGGTCGTGCTCGCAGGTGCGGCCCAGCACGTAGAACAGCGACATCTCACCGAAGTGATCCTGGGTCAGCTGGGTCATGCCGTCGCGCAGGGCGGCGTCGACGATGTTGCCGCCCTGCGGCACCACGCCGATGACCCGGGTCGGGGCCGACACCACGAACGACGCCTTGTCGTTGCGCAGGAAGTAGTCGCCGATCATGCCGGTCTGGGCCGGGCCGGTGACCAGCTCGCCGGCGTTGGCCTGGGCGATCTGGCCGACGAAGACCTGCTGCGCCGCGCCGGTGGCCGGCGGCAGCTCGGGGTAGAAGTCCGCGAGCGACGGCGGGGTGACCGCGTCGTCGCCGCAGCCAGCGAGAGCGCCGACCGAGGTGGCCAGGAGCAGGGCGGTGAAGTGACGTCGTCCCCTCGACTTCATGGCGCGACTGTATCGGATAGGTCGTTGCTGCGCAGGGCAAAGAATGCTCGAATGCGCGCCATGTCACGGACCGTACGTTGCGCCAAGCTCGGGCGAGACCTGCCCGCCATCGCCTACCGCCCGTTCGCCGACGCCCTCGGCCAGCGGGTCTACGACTCGATCTCGGCCGAGGCCTGGCAACAGTGGGTCGAGCACTCCAAGAAGCTGGTCAACGAGTACCGGCTCGACCTGACCCTCAAGAAGACGCACGACCTGCTCAAGGAGCAGTGCGAGCAGTTCCTGTTCAGCGACGCGCCGGTGCAGGCGCCGCCCGACTACGTCCCGCCTGCCACCTGAGAGGTTCGCCATGGCGACCGCGCCGCCACCGCGTGACCGCGCCGAGGCCGACGGTCGGCGCGGCGCGGACGCCGGGCTCGGCGAGTCCACCAGCGTCGCCCTGCTGCGGGTCGCCCCGGCGCTGACGCACGCCGTGCCGTGGGCCGTGCTCGGCCGCTGGCCGACGCCGATCGAGCCGGCCGCGGCCGCGGTGAGCGCCGCCGCCGGCGGCGAGGTGTGGATCAAGCGGGAGGATCTGGCGCACCCCTGGTACGGCGGCAACAAGCTGCGAACGCTCGAGCTGCTGCTCGCGGCCGCCCATGCCGACGGCGCGCGCCGCATCTGGTCGACCGGCGGCTACGGCTCCAACCACGCGCTGGCGACCGCGATCCACGCACCCCGCCTCGGCCTGGAGGCCGGCGCCATGCTGTTCCCGCAGCCGGCGGAACCTGCGGCGCAGCGCAACCTGCGCGCGCTGGCCAGCACCGGGGCGACGGTGGTGGCCATGGCGTCGCCGCTGCGGTTGCCGTGGGTGATGCGCCGGCATCGGCGCCAGCACCCCGATGACCGGGTCATGCCACCGGGCGGGGCCAGCCCCCGTGGCGCGCTCGGCGCAGTCAGCGCCATGCTCGAGCTGGCCGACCAGGTCGCCGCCGGCCTGTGTCCGCGCCCGCGCCAGGTCGTGGTGCCGGCCGGGAGCACGACCACCGCCGCCGGCCTGCTGGCCGGAGCGGCGCTGGCGGCCCGCCTCGGCGCCTGGCCACACCCGCCGCTGGTGCGTGCGGTGGCGATCTCGCCCTGGCCGATCACCGAGGCGTGGCGGATCGCGCGCCTGGCCGCGGCCGCGCTGGCCGAGCTGGTCGGC
This sequence comes from Kofleriaceae bacterium, assembly GCA_018058095.1. GTDB lineage: Bacteria > Myxococcota_A > Polyangia > Haliangiales > Haliangiaceae > JABFXX01. The sequence continues at coordinate 3,264 of JAGPCO010000015.1, read as the reverse complement.
CCCCTCGGGCCGGTCGCTGCGATCCCGACCTCGGCGCTGCGGCGCGGCCTGGTGGTCGACCATGGCTACCTCGGCGCCGGCTACGGCCACCCGACCGGCGCCGCCGCCTGGGCCCGGGCGGTGTTCGCGCGCGCGGCCGGGGCCCACCAGCCGCCCCTGCCCGAGCTCGATCCGGTCTACACCGCCAAGACCGCGGCCTGCGTGCTCGACGTCGCCGGCCACGCCGGACCGACGCTGTTCTGGCTGACCCGGTCGTCGGCGCGGCTCCCGCCCGACGACGAGGCGGCGATCGCCCGCCTGCCCGCGCCGATGCGGACCTGGCTCGGCCTCGGCGCCGGCGTTACTTGACCTGATCGGCCGACGTGTTGGGCGCGCGCGACTTGCTGGTCTCTTCGGCCTGCTTGCGCCGCTCGCGCTCGGTGTACGACTTGCACGGCGCGACCGCGCGGTCGTTGGCCACGAACTCGGCGTAGTAGTCGGGGAAGCGGGCGAACAGGTCGCGCCCGACCTTGCTGGCGTCGGCGCACTTGTTGGCCTTGACCAGGTCGACCATGCGCCGATGCAGCGTGCGCGCGACCTCGACCGCCGCGGTGTCGGGCGTGGGCGCCGCCGGCACCGTCTGCGCCGGCGGCGCGCCTCCGACCGGCCCGCTGGCGCCGGCCTTACCAGCGCTGCGCTGGGCCACGACCTCGCGCCGCTGCGCCTCATCGGCACCGGCCAGCTCGTTGCCGGCGTCGTCGAGCTCGGCGTCGGCCGCCTTGAGCGTGGGATCCGCGGTGGTCACTTCGACCCCGCGCACGACCGGCTTGGAAGCGTCCTTGCGCGGCTTCGGCGGATCGGAGAACGCGAGCTCGTCGGCCTTGGACTTCTTGTCACCGGTAGGCTTGGTGTCGACGCGATCGCCTGGCTCGCGCGCGGCGGCGTTGCCGCCCCGCCGCAGGGTCTTGCCCTCGTCCAGCTTGTCGGCCACGGCCGGATCCCCGGCCGCACGCTCGCCGCCGGCCAGCGCCAGGTCCGCGCCATCTCCATCGGCCAGCTGGACCTGGAAGCCGCGATCGGCCGGGCCGGCCTGGCCGGGCGCGGGTGCGGCCGATCCGGCCGACGCCCCGGTCGCCGCCTCGGCGGTTGCAGCCGCCCGGGCCGGTGCCTCGGACGTGGCCAGGTGGTCTTCGCCGCGCAGGCGCAGCACGCCCCACACGCCGACCACGAGCACCAGGGCGGCGGCGCTGGCCATGGCCGGGTGGCGGCCCAGGCCGGCGAACAACCCGACCACGCTGGCCCACAGCCCGGGCTCGCTGGCCCGCGCCGGCGCGCGCCGGGCCGCGGCCTGCACCAGCTGGGCGCTGACCGCGGGCGCCGGATCGAGGTGGGGCACCAGCACACCCGACGTCTGCACCAGCTGCCGCGCCAGGGCCAGCTGGTCGAGCACGCCGCGGTCACCCGGGTGCGCCGCCAGGTGGGCGTCGAGCTCGACCCGCTGACCCGGCGATAGCTCGCCGTACAGCGCGCTGATGAGCAGCGCATCGAGGTCTTCGCGGTTGCGGGTCATGGGCTTGTCCTTACTCATACTACGGCGGGCGGAGAATGCCGACGGCCAGGAAACGATGGGCCAAGGGAACGAGCCAGCGTGGGCCGACCTGGGCGCGGGCGACGGCAGGCGACATCGGGCGACGTCGGGCTGAGGCGGGGCGACCGGGCGGTCATGCTGGAGGGCTCATGGCATGTACACGCAAGAGGCGCGCCGGCGATCTAATCGCCGTTCAGGGGCCCACTCAAGGTGCCGCCCGGGCCCGTCAAGTGATTGAATTTTAGCCGAAAACGACCGCGAGCCGGCCGGGGGAACCGGCCGGCTCGCGCCGGGAACGATGGGCGCGGGGCGCCCGCGCCGCAAGCGCCTCAGTCGGCCTTGGGCGCGCAGCTCCACTGGATGTCGGTCAGGGCCCAGCCGGCATCACCACACCGCTCGGTGGTGGCCGAGACGGTGAGGGCGGCCGCGCTGTCGAGCGAGAACACGTGGCTGTCGGCCTTGCTCGAGCGCCGCTTCTTGGACTCGGGCGCGCAGGTCAGCGTCCACGACACCGAGCAGGTGACCGGGACCGAGCACGAGTTGGTCACCGCCAGGTCGACACCGTCCTCGGCCTCACGATCCTGCTGGCCAAAGCTGGTGCACTCGGCCAGCGACCGCTTCTTGCTCGCCTTGGCGTCCTTGGTGGTCTTCTTGCCGGCGAACGCGGGACCAGCGACGACGGCGAGCAGGGCGAGGGTGGCGAACGAGCGGACGAGGAGCGAGCGCATGGAGGGGGCCTTCCGCCGGGCGATGCAGGCCCGGACCAGGGGATGACGCGGCGACGCCGACGATGGCGTTGCGGCGGCGGCGCGGCGGTGCGGCCATCCGGGCCACCCCATCGCGTCGCTTGCCCTGTCCATGACACCGGGCCGCGCGATCGGTTCCGTGTTTTTTTCAGGCGGCCGGCCCGCCCGCCGGTTGCGATCGAGGCGGCCCCGCACCGGCGCCGCCGGCGCGACGGCCACGCCGACCCGCCGCTGGCCCGGGTCGCGATGGGCGGAGACCTGCACCGGCTGGCCCGGCGTGGGCCGGGGCAAGGGCGCTGAGGCGGGGTACCGTCCGAACATGCCGCGCCGCGCTCGCACCACTCGCCCCCGGGGCGCGGCCGCGACCGCGCCGCCGTCGATCGTCGACCGCGCGCTGCCGGCGCGGCCGATCGTGGTCGAGCTGCTCGGTGGTCGGGCCCACTACGAGCGGGTCATCGCCGCCGTCGCCGCCGCCGAGACCAGCGTGTGGATCGCCACCGCCACTCTCAAGGAGCTGATGGTCGAGGACGGCCGGGCTCGGCCCGGCCAGCGCCGCCGCCTGGGCGCGGCCTCCTACCGCTCGGTGCTGGAGGTGCTGGCCGACCTGGCCCGGCGCGGCGTCGAGCTGCGCGTGCTGCACGCCGAGCTGCCGTCGCGCCCGTTCCGGGCCGAGCTGCTGCGCCAGCCGGTGCTGACGGAGGGCGGCCTGGCCCTGCGCCGCTGCCCGCGGGTCCACCTCAAGCTGGTCGTGGTCGACGGCGCGTTCGGCTACCTCGGCAGCGCCAACTGGACCGGGGCCGGCCTGGGCGCGCGCGGCCGCGGCCGCCGCAACTTCGAGCTTGGCCTGGTCAGCGACGACGCGCTCCTGCTCGACCACACCCAGGCGGTGTTCGAGCGCATCTGGTCGGGCCAGGAGTGCGCGGGCTGCGGCCTGCGCGCCGACTGCCCGGG
>JAGPCO010000198.1:5704-7058 GCA_018058095.1 Kofleriaceae bacterium | reverse complement strand
ACCTTTGACGTAGCCCTCAGATCACGCCGGCCCCTGCCGCCACGGCAGGCCGCGCCGGCGCGCCGCGGTGTACCGTCGCCCCATGTTCAAGCTCGACGAGCAGTCGCAGATGGTGGCGGGCGTGATGCGGCAGTGGGCCCAGGCCACGCTGGCGCCCCGCATCCCCGCGCTCGAGCGCGGCGAGGAGCAGCCGTTCGACCTGATGAAGAAGATGGCCAAGACCTTCGGCTTCGACGCCATGCTCGGCGGCGCGGTCAAGAAGCGGCTGGCCCGGCTGCGCGCCGCGCCCGGCGACGCGGCCGCCGCCGACGAACGGGCCGACCTGGCCGCCTCGGTCGGCAACCCGATGATGATGCACGTCGTGGTCAAGGAGCTGTCGCGCGTGGCGCCCGGCTTCGCCATGGGCTTCGGCGTGTCGATGGGCCTGGTCGGCGGCGCCATCGTCGCCAAGGGCACCGCCGATCAGATCGAGCGCTGGGGCCTGCCGCTGTCGACGGTGCAGCTGATCGGGTCGTGGTGCCTGACCGAGCCGGGCGCCGGCTCCGACGCGTTCGGGGCCATGAAGACCACCGCCACCCCGGGCGGGCCCGACCCGGCCGCCGGCTACCGCCTGCGCGGCAGCAAGACCTTCATCACCAACGGCCCCGGCGCCGACGTGTTCCTGGTGTACGCCAAGGTCGACCGCGGCGAGCCCGAGGACCAGCGCGGCGTGTCGACCTTCATCGTCGAGCGTGGCCAGGCCGGCGTCAGCGTCGGCCCGCCGTTCAAGAAGATGGGCATGCGCGAGTCGCCGACCAGCGAGGTCTTCTTCGACGACGTCGTGCTCGGGCCCGAGCACCTGCTGGGCGGGCGCGAGCGCGGCCGGGCCGGGCGCGGCGACACCAAGGACAGCCTCGGCACCGAGCGCTCGGGTGTGCCGGCCATGGCCTGGGGCATCATCGAGCGCTGCTACGACGCCGCCCTGGCCTACGTGCGTGAGCGCCGCCAGTTCGGCCGCGCCATCGGCGAGTTCCAGGCCGTGCAGCTCAAGATCGCCGACCTGTACCTCAAGCTGCGCACCGTCGAGAACATGGTGTACCGCCTGGCCTGGATGCAGCAGCACGGCGTGCGCGACCTGCCGTTCGTCAACGCCAGCAAGGCCATGGCCGCCCAGCTCGCGGTCGACGCCGCCCTCACCACCATCCAGCTGCACGGCGGCTACGGCTACATGGAGGAGCTCGGCATCGAGAAGATGGCGCGCGACGCCAAGATGCTCGAGCTCGGCGCCGGCACCACCGACATCAACCTGCTGGCGGCGGCGCGCGAGCTTATCGGGGTCGACGCGTCGTGACCGGCGTGCACCGGGCCAGGGGCT
>JAGPCO010000198.1:0-5604 GCA_018058095.1 Kofleriaceae bacterium | reverse complement strand
CCTGCCCGCGCTGCGCCGCCACCGTCGCCGGCGGCGACGGCCGCCTGCGCGACTGCCCGGGCTGCGGCCTGCGCTTCGACGCCGCCGCCGAGCCGGCGCCGGCGCGATCACGGCCGCGGCGCGACCTGCCCGCGCTGGTGCCGCCGCGCGGCGTGCAGGTGCGCGGCACCGGCGTGGCCGGCGAGCTGGCGCTCCGGCTACCGCCGGCCGGGCGGCCCTGGCTCATCGGCGCGACGCTGGTGATCCTGGCCGGCATGCTGGGCGCCGCCGCCCTGCTGCGCCAGCGCGGCGTGAGCGAGCTGCTGGTCCTGGGCGCGTTCGTGGTCGCGTTCGTGGCGTGGAGCCTGACCCGCTTCCCGCCGACGCTGCCACACCAGCTCACGTTCGGCCCGGCCGGCCTGCGCTTCGTCCGCGACGGCACCCCGGTCGTGATCCCGCGCGCCGAGCTGCAGCAGCTCGACCTGCACACCACCCACCGCGGCAGCGGCAAGGCGCGCATCCCGTTCTACGAGCTGACCGCCCGCACCGCCGGGCGCGACGTGCTGGTGCTGGCCACGCCCGACCAGGACCTGGCCCGCTACGTCGAGCAGCGCATCGAGCACGCGCTGCTCATCCCTGACCAGCCCGCCCCGTCGTGATATCAGCAGGCATGCATTTCCTCACCCGCGTCGTCGCGCCTGCCCTGCTCGCCCTGGCCGCCTGCGGTGGTGGCGGCAAGCAGGACGACTGCCAGCGCTTCGCCGACAAGATCTGGCCGACCCTGACCAAGATGGCGGCCGCCGATGGCGGCAAGCCCATGCCGAGCAAGGCGTCCATGGTCGACAAGTGCCGGGTCGCCCCCAAGCGCGACCCGATGATGGACTGCGTGCTCGCGGCCAAGGACCAGGCCGGCGCCGACACCTGCGTGCAGCAGGCGTTCGGGGCCTACCTCGACAAGAGCAAGGCGATCGAGGTCAAGCTGCACGCCAACCGCCTGTCCAAGAACGCCAAGGTCGTCCACGTCGAGACCGCGGCCTACCCCGTGGCCAGCACCGGCTGGGTCCCGGCTGCGGCGTGCTGCGGCCAGCCCGACCAGAAGTGCGCGCCGACGCCGACCGAGTGGCAGGCCGAACCGTGGGCCTCGCTCGACTTCACCATCGACGAACCGGGCCGCACTCGCATCAAGTACGAGGGCACGGCGCAGGCGTTCACCGCCACCGCCTGGGCCGACCTCGACTGCGACGACGCGCAGGATCCAGACGAGATCGCGGTCGTGCGCGGCGGCGTCAAGGATGGCGCGCCGGTGACCGAGCTCGAGCCGGCGCGCTGACCGCGCCTCGCCGCGCAACCTGCCTGGTCCGGCAGTGGGCAGCTCCGGCGGCGCGGCGTATCGTGCCGCCATGGCTCCGCCCCCGCTCGCCTCGCCGGCGAACAAGCCGCGCGCGACCTGGCGCAGCTACCTGGGCGTGTTCGGCTACACCCGGCGCGCGCTGGCGCTGGTGTGGTCGACCAGCCGCGCCCTCACCATCGGCCTGGCCGTCGGCAACGTCATCGCCGGCCTCCTGCCCGGCGCGGTGGCCTGGGTCGGCAAGCACCTCATCGACGCCGTCGTCGCCGCCAGCACCACCCGCGCCCAGGCCGACCGCGACGCCGCCCTGACCTGGGTCGTGGTCGAGTTCGCGCTGGTCGTCGCCATGGCCGCCGCCGGCCGCGGTCTCGGCATCCTGCGCAGCCTCTTGCGCCAGCAGCTCGGCCAGCGCGTCAACGTCATGATCCTCGAGAAGGCGCTGACCCTCGACCTGACCCAGTTCGAGGACTCCGAGCTGTACGACCGCATGACCCGGGCCCGGCGCGAGGCGTCGTCGCGCCCGCTGTCGCTGGTGTCGCGCACGTTCGACCTGGCGCAGAGCGCGATCACGTTGGCCAGCTACGCCGCCCTGCTGCTGGCGTTCTCGCCGCTGGCGCTGCTCATCCTCGCCGCCGCCGCGGTGCCGGCCTTCCTGGTCGAGATCAAGTTCTCGTCGGACGCGTTCCGGCTGTCGCGCTGGCGCACGCCAGAGACGCGCGAGCAGCTGTACCTCGAGACCGTGCTGGCGCGTGAGGACCACGCCAAGGAGGTCAAGCTGTACGGCCTGGGCGCGCGGTTCCTCGGCCGCTACCGCGAGATCTTCACCACGCTGTACGCCGAGGACCGCAAGCTCACGATCCGGCGCGGCCTGTGGGGCCTGGCCCTCGGCGTCATCGGCACCGCCGCCTTCTACGGCATGTACGGCTGGATCGCGCTGGCCGCCATCGCCGGCACCATCACCATCGGCGCCATGACCATGTACGTGGTCGTGTTCCGGCAGGCCCAGAACTCGCTCGGCGGCGCGCTCGGCAACGTCGGCGGCATGTACGAGGATAACTTGTACCTGTCCAACCTGTACGAGTACCTCGACACGCCGACCGCGCAGCCCGTCGCCAGCGGCGGCGCCACGTCCGGGCCCGATCCGGGCGACGGCGTGCGCTTCACCGGCGTGTCGTTCTCGTACCCGGGCGCGGCCACCCCGGCGCTGGCCGAGCTCGACCTGCACATCCCGCCCGGCGACAAGCTGGCCATCGTCGGCGAGAACGGCTCGGGCAAGACGACGCTCATCAAGCTGCTGACCCGGCTGTACCAGCCCAGCGCCGGCACGATCTCGCTCGACGGCCGCGACCTGCGCGAATGGGACCTGACCGCGCTGCACCGGCGCATCGGCGTCATCTTCCAGGACTTCGTGCGCTACCAGCTCACCGTCGGCGACAACATCGGCGCCGGCGACGACGCTGCCTACACCGACCGCGCGCGCTGGGAGGTCGCGGCCGAGCGCGGTCTGGCCAGCCCGTTCATCGCCGAGATGCCGGCCGGCTACGACACCCAGCTCGGGCGCTGGTTCCGCGACGGCCGCGAGCTGTCGCTGGGGCAGTGGCAGAAGGTGGCGCTGGCGCGCGCCTTCATGCGCCAGGATGCCCAGGTGCTGGTGCTGGACGAGCCGACCGCGTCGATGGACGCCGAGGCCGAGGTGAAGATCTTCGAGCGCTTCCGCGAGCTGACCAGCGACAAGATCGCCATCGTCATCTCGCACCGGTTCTCGACCGTGCGGATGGCCGACCACATCGTCGTGCTCGACCGCGGCCGCATCATCGAGCGCGGCAGCCACGCCGAGCTGGTCGCGGCCGGGGGCCGCTACGCCACCCTGTTCGAGCTGCAGGCCGCCGGTTACCGCTGAGCTGCCGGGGTGACGCCACCGCCCGCCGCCGTGGCCTGGCGCCGCCGTCACTCGAGCTGCAGGCCGCAGCTGATCGCCAGGCCCTGATGGGGCCTGGTGACGCCGTTACCCTGGTGGGGCGGCCCACCATTGATGGCCGCAGGCATCAACCGCGGGGGATGCTAACCTGGCGAAACAACCAGGATCGTGGCCCATCCGGTGCTGGATCGTCGGTTGCACCCTACCCGGGCATGACCAGGGAATGGGACGACGACCGCACCGCCGAGATCGAGCTCACGCCCGAGCAGCTGGAGGATGCAGGTGGCGGTGTCGCCCCGCTCCTCTTCATCGGCGGCGCCATCCTGAGCATGGGGGTGCAGCGGGTCGCGACCCACCTGGCGGTCACCGGCGCCCAGGCCGCGCTCGCGTATGGTGTGGCGACGTTCGGGCCGTCGGCCACGCTCGGTGCCTATGGCGTCGTGCAGGGCGTCGGCAACTCGCTCAGCGGCCAGGTCAGCGCGCCGTCGGCCGTCCCCGACCTCGTCGCCGACGTCCTCACCAGCCAGGCCGTGCTCGGCGTCGACACCGGCACCGGGCCCGCGCTGACCGACGCCCTCATCAATGGCGGTTCGGCCGTGGTCAACGCGCTCACCGCCGGCGCCGGCCAGGCGCCGAACAGCACGTGGGGCGCCGAGGGATACCCGGGCGGCCCGACCTACGACGCCATGGGCAACGTCACCTCGCCAGGGGCGCCGGCGCCGGCGGCCAGCCCGACCACCCAGACCTTCGACGACGGCTCGACCCTCACCACCAACCCCGACGGCACCACCTCGGCGACCCCGTCTCCGTCCCCGTCGACCCAGACCTTCGACGACGGCTCGACCCTGAGCAACGACGGCTACGGCAACCTGTCGTCGACGCCGGCCACCGACGGGGCTCCCACGACCCAGACCTTCGACGACGGCTCGACCCTGAGCAACGACGGCGCCGGCAACTACTCGGCCACCCCGTCGACCGACACCGGCGCGCCCTCGACTCAGACCTTCGACGACGGCTCGACCCTGAGCAACGACGGCGCTGGCAACTACTCGGCCACCCCGTCCACCGACACCGGCGCGCCCTCGACCCAGACCTTCGACGACGGCTCGACCCTGAGCAACGACGGCGCCGGCGGCACCTCGGCTACCCCGGCCACCGACGGCGGCGCCCCGTCGACCCAGACCTTCGACGACGGCTCGACCCTGAGCAACGACGGCGCCGGCGGCTACTCGGCCACCCCGTCGACCGACGGCGGAAATGACGCCGGCGGCGGCGGCTACACCAACAGCAACGATGCGGGCGGCGGCGGCGGCTACGACTCCGGCAGCAGCGGCGGCGGTGGCGGCGGCTACGACTCCGGCAGCGGTGGTGGCGGCGGCGGCTACGACTCCGGCAGCGGTGGTGGTGGTGGCGGCGACTACGGCGGTGGCGGTGACTTCGGTGGTGGCGGTGGTGGCGACTTCGGCGGTGGCGGCGGCTTCGAGTGATTCGCGAGTGAGGAAGCCTTGCCGAGCGGCGCCGACGACGGTCGTGGCAAGCTTGAGCCTCGCGCCATGGTCTCTACTCGCCAGCTGCGGCGGCTCGCGGCCGCCGGCGATCGCGTAGCCCACTTCCGGCTCGGCTACCGGCTGGCGTTCGCGCGCGATTCGCGGCGGCGTTCATGGCGACGGGCCGCGACGCACTGGCGAGCAGCCACTGCTGGCATGACCACGGCCAGCGGCCTGGTGACCGCCGCGGAACCCGTGGTCCGCGCCATGTTCTATCTCGGCGTGTGCCACGACCTTGGCCGCGGTGCCCGGCGCGATCGGGCCCAGGCTCGGCGCTGGTACCGCCTGGCCGCGCTCGCTGGCGACCCGACCGCCCAGTACAACCTCGCGCACATGCTCCGCGACGGTGTCGGCGGCCGACTCGATCGCGCGCTGGCCGTGCGCTGGCTGTACCTGAGTGCGGACACGGGCGATCGTGAGGCGCAGGCCGACCTCGGGTACTGCCTGCATGAAGGACTCGGTGTGCGGCGCGACCTGGCCGCCGCCGCCGCCTGGTACCGCCGCGCCGCCCGCGGCGGGCTCGCGCGCGCTCAGTTCAACTTGGCGCTCTGTTACCTCGACGGCGACGGGGTGGTCGCCAGCCGTCGATGGGCGCGGCACTGGCTGCGTATGGCGGCCGGGCAAGGCCACCGGCGAGCGCAGCGCATGCTGCGCGAGGTCGGCGTTTCGGTCAGCGGCTGAGTCGACACAGCAGCAACAGCAACAGCAACAGCAACAGCAACAGCAACAGCAACAGCAACAGCAACAGCAACAGCAACAGCAACAGCAACAGCAACAGCAACAGCAACAGCAACAGCAACAGCAACAGCAAC
>JAGPCO010000115.1:2508-24310 GCA_018058095.1 Kofleriaceae bacterium | reverse complement strand
CATGCTGCGGTTCTCGAGCACCGGCAGCAGCTCCTCGAGCACGGTCCGGCGGTACGCGGTCAGGCAGCCCGACAGGCACAACACCGAGCGGAAGCGCGCCTCGACCCGCTTGATGAGGAAGTAGCTGTAGTAGTACTTGGCCTCCTGCATCCGGGTCAGCCAGTTGTCGCGCGCGTTGAGGATGGCGACGCGGCCACCGACAGCGGCGACCTTGTCGCTCGAGAAGCAGCGGATCATCTGCCGCAGCGACTGCGGCTCGACCACCACGTCGGAGTCGACCGACACCACGATCTCGGTCGAGGCCAGGGCGACGGCGCGGTTGATCGAGCGCCGCTTGCCGAGGTTGCGCGGGTTGCGGATGACCTGGGCCCCGGGCACCCCGGCGAGCGCGGCCACCGCATGTTGATAGCTGTCGTCAGTGGAACAGTCGTCGACGACGATGATGCGGACCTTCTCGGCCGGGTAGTCTTGGTTCAGGATGCTGGCGAGGGTGCGGCGGATGCTCGCACCCTCGTTGAACATCGGCGTGATGACGGTGACGGTCGGCTGGTAGTCGTCCTTGTAGACGATGCCGGTGCCGCGCCGGTACGAGGCCAGGAGCACGAACAGCGGCAAGCACAACACGACGCCGGCGAGCATCGCCGCGACCCACAGCAGCACGCCGCTCATGGCAGGCCTCGGTGGCCGGCGGCTTCGTGCGCCCTGGCGACGCCAGGAACCCAAGCAACATCAGCGATGTAAGTAGGCATAAGGACCCTAAGCGCGAGACCGATAAGAGCCGTAGCTAAATCCGAATCGTCGGCATTGTGAAGGGAAACGCCCGGGATTTTCGGTGACCCCCTGCACACCCGCGGTCACGTTACCGTGGGTCGCCAGATCGCTCCACTTTCTGCCAAGTTGCGGCGGCGGGATCACGGTGAGCGCAGGGGTTGCGGCCATGCCTACAGAGCCCGCGGCACGGCTTGACAGCTCAGCGCCCGCCGCCCCTATTGTCCGTCGGTGCGCATCATCGTCGTCGGCGGCGCCCGCCCCAACTTCGTGAAGGTGGCGCCGCTGCTGCGGGCCCTCGGCGCAACCAGGCGCTTTTCCTCGACCTTCGTCCACACCGGCCAGCACTACGACGAGGCCATGTCGGCGGTGTTCCTGGCCCAGCTCGGGCTGCCCGCGCCGGCGTTCGAGCTGGGCATCGGTTCAGGTACCCACGCCGCCCAGACCGCCGCGGTCATGACCCGGTTCGAGCCGGTCCTGCGCGAGGTGCAGCCCCACGTGGTGGTGGTGGTGGGCGACGTCAACTCGACGCTGGCCTGTGCGCTGACCGCCAGCAAGTTCACGCTCGAGCGCCCGTTCACCTCGGGGCTGGGGCCGCGCACCCGCCCCATCGTCGCCCACGTCGAGGCCGGCCTGCGCAGCGGCGACCTCGACATGCCGGAGGAGATCAACCGGCGCGCCACCGACGCCATCGCCGACGTGCTGTTCACCACCGAGGCCTCGGCCGGCGAGCACCTGCGGCGCGAGGGTATCGCCGACGAGCAGGTCCACTTCGTCGGCAACCTGATGATCGACTCGCTGCTGACGATGGTCGAGGCGGCGCGCGCGGCCCGGGCCGCGGCGCCGTCGACCGCGGCCGGCTCGCGCTACCTGCTCTTGACGCTGCACCGGCCCGGCAACGTCGACGACGCCGACCACCTGCGCGCGCTGCTGGCGGCGGTCGAGGCCGGGGCCGCCGCCGACGGCTTGCCCATCGTGTTCCCGGTCCACCCGCGCACGCGGGCCCGGCTGGCCGCGGCCGGGGTGGCGCTGACGGCGCCGCGCTGGCACCTCATCGACCCGGTCGGCTACCTCGAGTTCGTCGGCCTGATGGACGGCGCCGCGGTGGTCGCGACCGACTCCGGCGGCATCCAGGAAGAGACCACCGTGCTCGGCGTACCGTGCGTGACCCTGCGCACGAGCACCGAGCGCCCGATCACCGTCAGCCACGGCACCAACCGCCTGGCCGGCACCGACCCCGCCGCCATCACCGCCGCCGTGCGCGCCGCCCTCGCCGCCCCGTCGGCTCCGCGCCCGCCCCCGCCGCTGTGGGACGGCCAGACCGCGCCGCGTATCGTCGCGGTGCTCGAGCGCCTGCTGCCGGCCAGCACGTGAGGAGGACCGCAGGCGATCTGTGACGCGCAGCGGATCGCCCCCGGGGTCGGCCTTCAGCCTCGCGCTGTGGACAGGCGCCTGCCAGCCGCCACGCAGCACGCCAGCACCGCCGACGGCGCCTGCCCCCAGCGGTCCCCCGAGGGCTGTCGTGGCTTCCCCAGACGGATTCTTTCGAATCCAACCCTGATCCAGACCCCACCCGGCGAAGCCAAGTGTCTGAGTCGGGGTCAGGGAGAAAACACCCTCAGGGCCGGCCACACCCAGGCCCGGGCGGACTGCTGTGGGCAGGCGCACCCCCTCTCCACGCGCCGCACCGCCCATCCACGCCCTGCGCCTCGCAGCGACCGGCGCCGCCGCGCCTTGCCGCCCGAGGCGCAGGTGAGCTTCGACGACGTCGTTCACGGCATCACCAAGGCGCCGCGACAGCCCCGCCGCCCCAAGCGCGGACGCCCGCCGCTCGAGCACCGCAAGACCATCAAGCGCTGCGGGAGACCTCGCTTCGCGAGGACCACGGTCCATCACGTCACCCTGCGCACCGTCGACACCCTCCCCAACCTGCGCTGCCGCCATGGCCTCGAGGTGCTCGAGCGTGCGCTCGAGGGAGCCCGCGACCGCTCGCGTGTCTCCGCCAGCTTCCGTGTCCTGCACTTCTCCCTCGAGGGAAACCACCTCCACCTCATCGTCGAGGCCGAGGACCACACATCGCTGTCACGCGGCATCCAGGGCCTCACGATTCGCCTGGCCCGCGGCTGGAACAAGGCGTTCGGCCGGCGCGGCCGGGTCTTCTCCGACCGCTACCACGCCCGCCCGGTCACCTCGCCGACGCAGATGCGCAACACGCTGCGCTACGTGCTGCTGAACCACGTCAGTCATTCCATCCGGGATTGGCAAGCCAATCCCGGGCAGCTCCGTCGGCGCCTGCGGTTCTTCGAGCCCGACCGCTGGTCGTCGGGACACCCGGCGAAGTCGGGTGTCTGGGTCATCGACGGGTCGCCGCCTCCCGCGGGTTCGCCGTTGAGCGCTCCGAAGACCTGGCTCGCGCGCGAGGGCTGGCTGCGCGCCGGCGGGCCGATCGACCCGGCCGAGCTGCTGGACCGCGGTCCACGCAGGCGACCGGGCAGCTAGCGCGGCGGCAGCGGCTTGGTGCCCATGTAGTATTCGAGCACGTCGCCGGTCGGGCCGTCGGCGAGGATCTCGCCCTTGTCGACGTAGATCGAGCGCGGGCACAACTCGCGCAGCAGCTCGAGGGCGTGCGAGGCGACCAGCACGGTGCGCTCGCCGGTGACCATGGCCTTGATCTTGGCGGCCGACTTCTCGACGAAGGCGGCGTCGCCGGCGGCCAGGGTCTCGTCCAGCAGCAGCACGGCCGGGTTGGTCTCCGACGCGACCGAGAAGCCGAGCCGGGCCCGCATGCCGGCCGAGTAGGTCTTGACCGGCTGGTCGATGAAGTCGCGCAGCTCGGCGAAGTCGACGATGGTGTCGAACAGCTCGTCGATACGCGGCTTGGGCATGCCGAGGATGCTGCCGTACAGGTACACGTTCTCGCGCCCGGTCAGGTGGATGTTGAAGCCGGCGGCCAGGCCAGCCAGCAGCAGGACCTGGCCGGCGGTGCGGACCCGGCCCTCGTCGGGGCGGTAGATGCCGGCGATGACCCGCAGCATCGTACTCTTGCCGGCGCCGTTGCGGCCGATCAGGCCGACGATCTCGCCGCTGCTGGCGGTGAACGACATGCCGCGCAGCGCGACGAAGGTGTCGTCGGCGCGGTTGACCGGTCGGAACATGTTGCGCAGCGACTGCATCACCGGCCCGACGTACACGCGCCCGCGTGGGAAGTGCAGCACGACCCGGTCCATCTCGATGGCGGTGCTCATAGCTTCTTCACCACCAGGCCCTCCATCCGGCGGAACACCGACAGGCCGAGCCACATCCACACCAGGCACATCACCACCGCGTACACCACGTAGCCCGGCGCCACGTGGAGCGGCTTGCCCTGCAGCCCGTGCTTGACCAGCTCCATCGGCACCGTCAGCGGGTTGAGCAGCACCGCGGTCTTGAGCGTCGACGCCTTGGCCGGCAGCGTATCGAGGCTCCACATCACCGGCGACAGGTACATGCCGGCCCGGGTGATGAAGCCGAAGAAGTACTCGACGTCGCGGTTGAGCACGTTCCACGGCGCGCTGCCCATGCCGACCCCGAGCGCCAGCGCCGTGGTCAGCACCAGCCCGGCCGGCACGTACAGCAGGTAGATGGTCGGCGGCTGGCGCAGGTAGATGAGGAACGGGATGGCCACCAGCAGGCTGAGCGCGGTCATGATCAGCTGGGCGATCACCGCCGACACGCCGAACACCTCGCGCGGGAAGTACACCTGCTCGATCAACCCGGCATTGCTGGTCAGGCTGCTCTGGCACTTGATCGTCGCGATGGTGAAGTAGCCCCACATGATCACGCCGACGACGACGCCGAGCGTGTAGTCCTGGTTGGGCTGGTGGAACACCAGCGTGAACATGGCGACGAACACCAGCGCCATCAGCAGCGGCTCGAGCAGCGACCACACGTAGCCGAACGCCGAGCCGCGGTACTTGAGCCGGATGTCGCGCACCGCGAACTCGCGGATGAGCTGGCGCTGCGCCCGCACGTTGCGCACGAGCGTCGGCACCCCTCGCCAGAAGCTGGTCGGGGGGTTGGGGATGGCGAGTTCCAACGCCTCGGGGGCGGCGTTGCCGGTCATGACGTGCGCTGCCTCGGGGGGATCGTGTTCGTCTAATCCGAATCGCGGCCGATTTGAACCCCGCCGGGTCGAAATCCCTCGCCCGAGATCCTGCCGGGGCCCGGCGCGCCCGGATCGCGACATCCATGGCAGACCTCGTGACGCACCCGCCAGGCACCTCGCCAAAGTCTGGCGCCGCGGTCGGGTCCTGCGGTATAGCCCCGGTGCGTCCATGGTGCCGACATGGTGATGACCGCGTCCGCGCCCCGCGGCGGCAAGCCGGTGCTGCAGCAGGTCATCGTCCGCGCCTACAAGGTCGTCGGCATGGGCGTGCTGACCGCCATCCTGGTCGGCCTGGTGGTGTTCGTCACCGTCAACGTCTTCTACTTCTTCAGCGACAGCTGGGTCCGGCCCATCATCCTGACCCGGACCCACCCCAAGGTCATCGACGCCGCCGACCAGCTCGCGGCCGCCCGCCAGCACCAGACCGACCTCGCCGCCGACGAGGTGCGCCTGCGCGCCGACCTGGCCGAGGTCGAACGGACCCTCGAGGTCGCCACCCGGTTCCTGGCCGACAGCACCGCCATGGTGCCGGCCACCCTGGCCACCGCCGAGCAGGTCATGCTCCGGCGCGAGTTCGACCGGGTCGGCCTCGAGCGCAGCAACGCCGCCGCGCGCCAGGCCGTGCTCGGCCAGCAGCTGACCGACCTGGCGACCCGGATCGACCAGGCCCAGGCCCGGACCGCGCACCTGGCCTCGACCCCGTTCGCGCGTGCCCTCGACGCGCCGGTCACCGTGGCCTTCGTGCCGTACGGCAACGTCGACCACGTTCGCACCGGCACCACCCTGTATGGCTGCGCCTGGGGCCTGGTCCGGTGTGACCGCGTCGGCAAGGTGGTGCGCGTCCTCGACGGCGAGGTGACGGATCACCACCCGCACGACGAGAGCCTGCAGCGCGGGGTGCTGGTCGAGATCGAGCTGACCACCCCCGACGCCGCCGAGGCCGACGTGCTGTTCGCCGGCGGCAAGCCGTTCTGGCTGCTGTAACGCCGGCGCGGCCGGTCCGTGCTGCTACGCTGGTCCGTTGCCCGCGTACCACACCAGGACCGAGACGGTGTCCGCGTGTGGGGCCGACCTGCAGCTGCGTTCGCTGCTCGACCGCAACCAGTTCGACGGCGACGAGGACGGTGCCGCCGCCCGCGCCGACGTGTCGCCCGAGGCCTGGCCGCTGTTCGGCGTGCTGTGGCCGTCGGCGCGGGTGCTGGCCCACCACATGGTCGACTACCCGCTGGCCGGGCAGCGCATCCTCGAGGTCGGCTGCGGCCTGGCCCTGGCCAGCCTGGTGCTGCACCGCCGCGCCGGCGACGTCACCGCCAGCGACTGCCACCCGCTGGTGCCCGAGTTCCTGCGCCGCAACCTGGTCCTCAACGCGCTCGGCCACCTGCCCTACCACGCCGCGCACTGGGGCCGGCTGAGCGACCACCCGCTCGGCCGGTTCGACCTCATCATCGGCAGCGACGTGCTGTACGAGCAGGTGCCGAGCCAGGCCCTGACCCGCTTCCTCGACGACCACCTCGAGGCCGACGGCCACGTCGTGCTGGTCGACCCCAACCGCGGCCAGCGCGCCCGCTTCTCCCGCACCATGGGCGACCTCGGCTTCGGCCTGACCTCGACCGACGTGCGCGCCGCGCCTGGGCTCGACGAGCGTTACCGCGGTCGGCTCCTTCGCTACGCGCGCTGACGCGCTGGGCGTTCACTGCGTCAGCGGGGCGATCGTCTCGTCGGCGCGCACGCCGATCTGGTCCTTGCTCAGGCCGTCGGCCAGCTCGACCGCGCCGCCGTCGCGATAGGTCAACACCACCACCCGCGTCGCCGCCAGCGGGTACCTGTCGGGGCTGCCGACCAGCTGCACCATCTGCGCGTCCCAGTCGAGCTGGTACACCTTGCCCACGCGCCACGGCGCCATCGCCTCGCGCTCGCTGGTCGGCACCCGTTCGAGCACCGCCACCATCCGGCCCGGCGCGAGCAGACGCCTGGTCGCCGGAACGGTGCGGTAGGCGTCGTAGCCCGGCGCGAGGTCCTGCACGGCCTCACCGGTCCCGACCTGGTAGCGGTGGTCGCTCGACGGCAGCGTGAACATCCCGTCGGGGCGGCGGTGCGCCGGCGCGGCGACGAAGGTGCGGAT
The DNA here is from genome assembly GCA_018058095.1 of Kofleriaceae bacterium. Lineage (GTDB taxonomy): Bacteria > Myxococcota_A > Polyangia > Haliangiales > Haliangiaceae > JABFXX01. The sequence continues at coordinate 17,276 of JAGPCO010000115.1, read as the reverse complement.
GCCCTCCTGGCGTGGGTCGCGCACGATCCACGTGCAGTCGCGGAAGCAGTGGTCGTGGGCGCCGTCGCAGGTGGCCGGCTGGGTCCGCGCGTACACGCTGGCCCGCTTGAGGCGCTTCTCCGGGACGGGCAACGCCGCCGGCTGACCGTCGGTGACCGCCAGCCACGGGTCGGCCGGCTGGGCCGGGATGGGCGGCAGGTTGCCGTGGTTCTGCCTCGGCATCTCGCCCGGGTCGGCGCAGCGCCCGAGCGGGACGACGCTGTAGACCTTGTCGCCGTACGGATCCGCGTCCCGCTGGGCCTCGGTCAGCGCGAAGCCGCCGCCCTCGCGCACCGCGACGCGCTCGTCGGACCGCGCCGGGGCGGCGGCGGCGCTGCTGGTGCCGCCGCTCGTGCTGCCACCGCCGCTGCTGCTCGTGCTGCCGCCGCCGCCGTTGCTCGTGCGGGCGCCGCTCGCCCCGCTCGCACCACCACCGCCGCTCGACGAGAACTGCACCAGGCCACCCGCCTTGCACGCCGCGCCGGCTGCGATCGTCCCGATCAGGAGCCACGCCGCGTGCCGCATCACTTCGCCTCCAGCCCCATCACCGCCAGCAGGGTCTTGCCGTCCTTGCTCCACACCTCGACCGGGTAACCCTCCTCGTACACGCCGCTGAAGTACTTCACGACCACGCCCTTCTTGATGCCGCCCGCGAAGTGCTTGTAGGTCCAGAACGGCTGGGCGGTGAGGTCGCGCACCACCGTGCGGCCGGTGTAGCGGCAGTTGCGCGCGTAGATCGGCGTGCCGTCACCCGACCACATGATGATCTTGCTGGTCTCGGTGCAGCTCATCTCCTTGTCCTTGAACTTGACCGGCTTGAACGTGACCTTCACCTTGTCGCCCTCGACCTTGAGGCTGGCCACCTCGCCCGACTGGTCGATCCGCGGCATCGTGCGCGCGAAGGTCCGGCCCGCCAGCGGCGAGCGGGCGTCGACCGAGGCGACGTCGTTGCCGTACGCGAAGCCGGTGCGGTCGGCCGCGATCGTCGCTGCCGCCTTCGACAGCGCGACCTGGGCGGCCACGCGCGGGCCCCGCGCCGGAGGCCCCCACGCCAGCATCTCCTTGAGCATGTAGATCGGCACCGCCTCGCCGCCGACGCCGGGTGGCAGGTCGGCGCTCATACACGCGGTCAGGTGCTCGAGCATCACCGGGCCGACGCCCGACGTCGCGATGGTCATGACCTCCTCGATCGACGCGCCCTTGCGCCCGGCCATCACGCCCTTGAGCAGGCCGCCGAGGCCGGCGAAGCAGCCCTTGGCCGCGCTCTTGCGCAGGCCGTAGAACTTCTCCTCGTAGGCCATGGCCGCGTCCATCGCCGGCCGGGCCGCCGCGTAGTCGGCCTGCCACTGCTTCCAGCCGGCCTCGGCCGCGTCGAACAGCACCTTGACGTCGGGGTCCTTGCCCATCGCCGCCTGCGCCGCCGCCTCGTACTCGCGACCGCGCATCTTCACGTAGGCCATCGCCTGCGACGCGATGATGCGGGCGAAGTCGTTGTGCCCGGCCGCCTTGAGCTCGGCCTCGAGCTTGCCCTGGTCGAGCTGCGGCACCTCGAGCCGGCACACGGCCCAGCCAGCCAGCTGGTGCGGCCCGATCTTGTCGTAACCGAAGCAGTTGATGAGGCGACCGATGGCCAGCACCTGCGACTCGGGCTGCTCGCCGCGATCGAAGGTCCACAGGTCGGCGTCGGCCGACACGCCCTCGACCGCGAGGTGGCGCGGCGTGGTCGGGTCACCGAAGGTCGAGCAGCCGAGCACGCGCAGCTCGTATCTGCGCAGCGTCTTGAGCCGGTCCGAGCCCTCCTCGATCGGCGGCAGCTTCTCGCACGTCGCCTTGTTCTGCGCCTCCCACTTGTCCTTGTCGACGCGCAGGGTGATGAACTCGGCGATCTGCTTGGCCGACGCGCCGGTGTCGTTGACCCAGCGCTGCATGTACATGCCGACCTGGGCCTGGAACGCCTCGTTGTCGGGGTCGGTGCAGGTGCGCTCGGCCGCCTGCGCGAAGCTGTCCCACAGGTAGCGGCCCTCGGTGTGGCGCACCAGCGAGCGGAAGCCGCCGCCGGTGCCGTCGTCACCGACCGCGTCACACCAGGTCGGCTTCCACTTGCCGACGGCCGGCATGCCGTTCTCCGGCGCGACCTTGACGACGTCGGCCATCGTCATGCGTTGAGCCGCCGCCGTGGCGGGGGCCAGGAGCGCCGCGGCGCCGGTGGCGAGCGCGGCCAGGACGAAGGGCGAGGCAGGCCTGAACATGGGCATGGTGGGCACCAGTGCAGGTCGCGCGCCAGGCCCATCCCCGCGCAACCATGAGGCGAACCCGCGACGGTACGTACTGTGTGGTCAGTCTGCTCGGTCGTGACGACCGCGGCCCTGGCGCCGGCCGACGTCGTTGGTCGTGTCAGTCGTCGTCGTCGTCGCCACGCGCCGCCGGGGCCACCCCCGGCGCCCCGGTGCCGGCCGCCCCGGCGCCGGCATACACCTGGGCCGCACCGTGGCGGTAGACCAGGTCGCCACCGGCCGCGCCGACGCGATAGCCGAGCACGAGCACGATCAGCGTGCCGGCCACGGCGGCCGCGGCGATCCCTGATGCCGCCGGCCGCGCCGCCAGCACCCCGGCCAGCACCATCACCGCCAGCACCCCCACGCTGCCCCACACGAACACCTCGGCCGCCTCCTCGTGCGCCTCGAGCGCCGCCTCGGGTACCACCCGCTCGACCTGCTCCTCGTCAGCCTCACCGCTGCGCATGGCCATGAACCCGGAGCCGACCAGCAGGCCTTGCAGGGCGACCGCGGCGAACCAGGTTCGTGCCGGCAGCCAGCGCCGCCACCAGGCCAGGACCAGCGCGCCGGCGATCAGCGGCATCAGGATGGCGAGGGCGATCGGCAGGTGAACGAGCTTGGGATGAAAGAAGAGTGACTCCATGGCGTGACCTCCTGGCGCCACCCTGCGACCACGCGCCACCCGGCGCCATCCACCGGATGTGATACCCCCATGGTCGAGGCCACTTGCGCGCGCGAGAACTGACACCCGAGGGACGGCTGATGGCCGGCGTCGCGCTGGCGTTCGTCGCCGTCGCCGTGCTGGCCGCGCTCGATCTGGGCGCCGATCTGGGTGAGGGCACCTCGGTCGGGCACGCCCTGGCCGAGGGCGGGGTGGTCGTGGTCGGCCTGGTCGGTGCCTGGCTGGTGACCCGTCAGCTCCGGCGCATGGTGCGGGACGCGCAGGCGCTGCGCGCCGAGGCCGCGGTCATGGCCGCCGACTTGCATCGCAGCCAGGCCGAGGCCATGCGCTGGCGCGGCGAGGTGGCCGACCTGCTTGGGGGCCTGTCCCAGGCGATCGATCGCCAGCTCGAACGGTGGGCGCTGTCGCCGGCCGAGAAGGAGGTCGCGCTGCTCCTGCTCAAGGGCCTGAGCCACAAGGAGCTGGCCGACGTCCGCGGCGTCACCGAGGCCACCGCCCGGCAGCAGGCGCGCGCCGTCTACAAGAAGGCCGGCCTGACCGGCCGCAACGACCTGGCCGCGTTCTTCCTCGAGGACCTGCTGGCGCCGGCGAGTCCGGGCGGCGCCAGCGTCATCCCGAAGGCTTGAGCGGCCTCAGTGCTTGTGCCGGAACCACGGCCGCGCAGCATTACCCGGGTCGAACTCGATGTACGCCGGGACCTGCTGCGCCGGCTCGATGAAGAACACGCGGCCACGGCCCGGCCACGCGGTCGCGGTCAGGAAGTTGGACTTGATCATGCCCACCGCCCCGGCCTGCCACTCGGCCACGCCGTCCCCGGTGGCCATCAGCAGCCGATCCCCGATCGCCACCAGGTCGATCAGCGGGATGGGGGTCCTCGTCAGCTCGACCAGGCCACCCGCCGTACCTCGCAGGAGCCGGCCCTGGCTGCCGCTGGCGCTGATGACCACGCTACCGTCGGGCAGGGCCGCGACCCCGGTGAGGTGCTCGACCCCGTGTGGGCCGTCGGGCACCGGCACGCGCCGCCAGCCGGCGCCGTCGAAGTGCAGCAGGACGCCATCGGCCGCTGCGGCGAAGACATCGTCGGCGCCGCCGCCGAAGGCGCGAATGCTGGCCTGGCCGCGCCCGGGGCCCTCGTACGCCTGGGTGAAGGCGCGACCATCCCACTGGAAGATGTCACCACCATACGTACCGGCGAATACCTGATGGTCGCTGCTTCCCCAAAGCGCGGTCACGTTGGCGGGCAACCCGGTCGCGCGCACCGGCGGAAGCGAGGTCGCCGTCCAGGGCGCCTCGTCGTCCTTGCTGATGTACCGGGCCCGGGTCGTGGCCTCCCACGTCACCTCGGCGGTGGTGGCGACGTGGCCGCTGCTGCTGCCCACCCACACGGAGCCGGTGGGGGAGGCCCACAGCACGCTCAGGCTATCGTTGCTCGCCAGCACCTGGGCCGGCACATCGCCGCCGCTGCCCGCGCGCGGCCGTGTGTACACGCTTCCGACCGCGCGGCTGGCGTCACCCGCCTCCGCGCTCAGCTCGAGGAACCACACCTGGTCGCGTGCCTCGCACACCGCCAGGATCTCCCGGGTTCGAGTGGCGTGAGTCATGCTGGGCTCACGGCTTCGCGTAGCAGTTGATCATCCACTGTATCCCGAAGCGGTCGACCACGGAGCCGAAGTACGCGCCCCAGAACATGTCCATCAGCGGCGTGGTCACCTTGCCGCCCTCGCCCAGGGCCGCGAACAGGCGCTCGGCCTCGGCCCGGGTGTCGGGCTCGAGGTTGAGGCTGACGTTGTTGCCCGCCGTGATCGGGTGCCCCATCGACTCGACCGCGTCGGTGCCCATCAGCACGTGGCCGCCGAGGATGGGCAGCACGATGTGCATGACCAGGTTCTTGTGCTCGTCCGCCATCGGCGGCATGCCCGGCCCGGCCGGGGCGGCGCCCATGCGGACGATCTCGCCGACGAACTCGGTGCCGAACACCGAGCGGTAGAAGCGGAACGCGGCCTCGGTGGTGCCGGGGAAGTTGAGATAGGTCGAGGTGCGTGCCATCGAAGTCGCTCCGTGTGGGATGCCAGGATCGGTGGGCCGACTATAGTGCAGACGCCATGACCACCAGCTCCGCGACGGCGCCGATCCACACCATCCTCGGCGCCGGCGGCGTCATCGGCCGCGAGCTGAGCCGGTCCCTGGCCGAAGCTGGCGGCGTGCGTGTTCGCCAGATCGGGCGCACGCCGCGCTCGGTCGTGCCCGGTGACGAGCTGGTGCCGGCCGACCTGCTCGACGCCGACGCCACCACCCGCGCCGTCACTGGAAGCGCGGTGACGTACCTGGTGGCCGGCCTGCCCTACGACGCCAAGGTGTGGCAGCGCGACTGGCCACGCGTGATGCAGCACGCCATCGACGCCTGCGCCCGCGCCGGCAGCGCGCTGGTGTTCTTCGACAACGTGTACGCCTACGGCCGCGTCGACGGCGTCATGACCGAGGCCACGCCGTACAACCCGTGCAGCAAGAAGGGCGAGGTACGCGCGGCCATCGCCACCACCCTGATGGAGGCGCACCAGCGCGGCGACGTACGCGCCATGATCGTGCGCGCCGCCGACTTCTACGGCCCGGGCGCGCTGCTCAGCCTGACCCACGCCACCGTCACCACCCGCCTGGCCACCGGCAAGACCCCGCAGTGGGTCGGTGACGCGCGCGCCGTCCACACGTTCACGTACACCCCCGACGCCGGCCTGTCGCTGGCGCGGCTGGCGGCCATACCGTCGGCGTATGGCCAGATCTGGCACGCCCTGACCAGCCAGGACGACATGACCGGCGAGCGCTACGTGCGGCTCGCCTGCGAGCAGGCCGGTCGCCCGTACAAGCTGCAGGTCGCGCCCCGCTGGATGCTGCGGATGATGGGGCTGTTCGTGCCGGTCCTGCGCGAGAACCACGAGATGATGTACCAGTTCGAGCACCCCTACCGGTTCGACAGCCGCAAGGCCGAGGCCGCGCTCGGCCGCGGCGCCACCAGCTACGCCGATGGCATCGCCGCGTGCTGGGCCGACGTGAAGAAGGCCTGAGCGCGTGATCTCCCCCGACCTGCGCGGCCCGTCCCTGCGCGCGGCGCTCGACGCGCTGGCGCCGGCCGCCCGCGAGCGCGCCGTCGACGCGCTGCTCGGCGGCGGCGACGTCCCGGCCGACGAGCCGGCCCTTCCGCGCGGGTGCGTGCCGTACCTGCCGTGCCCGATCGACGCGGTGCTGCGCGCCCTCGACCTGGCCGCGGTCGGGCCTGGCGACGTCTTCGTCGACGTCGGCGCTGGCCTGGGCCGGGTCGTGGCGCTGACGCACCTCCTCACCGGCGCGCGCGCCGTCGGCGTCGAGGTGCAGCCCGGCCTGGCCGCCGCCGCTCGCGCCCGCGCCGCGGCGCTCGGCCTCGACGCCGCCGCGGTCGACGTCGTCACCGGCGACGTCGCCGATCACGCGACGGTCCTGGCCACCGGCACGGTGTTCTTCCTGTACTGCCCGTTCAGCGGCGCCCGGCTGGAGGCCGTGCTGACCACGCTGGCCGCGCTGGCGCAGACGCGCACCCTCCACGTGTGTGCGATCGACCTGCCGCTGCCTCCCGCGGCGGCAGCGTGGCTGACCGCGCTCGGACCCGAGCTAGGCGGCCTCGTCGTGTACCGCGGCGGCCCGGCCGCGTTCACGTCGGGCTGATGCGGCCGGCCTTGATCTCGTCGACCAGCTGGGCGAACGCGGCGCCCCACCCGGCCGAGAAGCCCATCGCCTCGTGCTTGGCCGCGCCATCGGCGTCGGCGTGCATGGCGACCACTCGGTAGTGGGTGCCGCCGCCACGCGGCTCGATGTGGACCGCGGCGGTGAACAGGAACGGGATGTCGGCGGTCTGCACCACCGGCCGGTAGCCCGCGCCGAGCGCGCCGGTCCACACCAGGCGCGACCCCGGCACCACCTCGAGGTAGCAGCCGGTGCTGTCCATCTCGGGGCCCTCCGGCCCGCGCATCACCGTGCGGAACCGGCCGCCCGGGCGCAGGTCGATCTCGCAGTGCACCGTCTGCCACGGGCGCGGGCAGAACCACTTCTTGAGGTGCTCGGGCTCGGTCCAGCCCGCCCACACCAGCTCGGGCGGCACGTCGACGTCGCGCTCGAGCACCAGGTCCAGCTTCGGATCAATCGTCATCGCTAGTTCTCCTTCTTCAGGGACAAGAGGTAGGCGTCGAGCTGGTCGAGCCGACGCTGCCACAGCGCCCGCTGCTGCTCGAGCCAGCCGGACGCCGCCGACAGGGTCTCCGGCCGCAGGGCATACGTCCGCACTCGCCCGCGCTTGCGCGAGCGCACCAGCCCGGCGTCTTCCAGCACGCGCAGGTGCTGCAGGAACGACGGCAGCGCCATCGCGAACGGGGTGCGCAGCTGGCTCACCGCGGCGTCGCCCCGGCTGAGCTGGTGCAGGACCGCCCGCCGGGTCGGATCGCCGAGCGCGCGAAACACCAGGTCGAGTGGTTGCTGAGCCATCTGCCTATCTATACCCGAGCTCATTGGTTAGGTCAATACCTAGGTGTCGTTCGCCTCGCTGCGACGGGAGATGCAGGTTCAGGGGTTGACGCTGTGCCATGTCGTGGCCACCTTCCTAGCTGCGAACAAGTCGCAACTAAGAATCATGAGCAGAAACTCCCGCACCGGTCACGACACGATCGAGGCCCGGTTCGACCACCTCACGGAGGTCGCCCGCCGGGCCGGCGTGAAGCTGACCCATCAGCGGCTCGAGATCTTCCGGGAGCTGGCTGGGTCCGACGACCACCCCGACGTCGACACGCTGTACCGCGCCGTCCAGCGCCGCGTGCCGACCGTGTCGGTCGACACCGTGTACCGGACGATGTGGAAGCTGCACGAGCTCGGGCTGGTGCAGACCCTCGGCCCCAGCCGGGACGCCCTCCGCTTCGATCCCAACCTCGCGCCGCACCACCACTACACCTGCGTGCGCTGCGGCCTCGTGCGCGACTTCACCAGCGCCGACCTCGACGCGCTCGCGCTGCCGCCGGCGGCCCGGGCCCTCGGCAGCGTCGCCGCCGCCCACGTCGAGGTGCGCGGCGTCTGCAACCAATGTCAACCGGCCAAGGCCCGGCCCGCCAAACCCAGCAGGAGCAAGCGATGAGCGATTCCAAGACCTCGACCGGCAGGTGCCCGGTCATGCACGGCGCCAACACCACCGTCGGCACCTCGCCCATGTCGTGGTGGCCGGAGGCGCTCGACCTCGACATCCTCCACCAGCACGACCGCAAGTCGAACCCGCTCGGCCCCGACTTCGACTACCGGCAGGAGGTGAAGAAGCTCGACGTGGCCGCGCTCAAGCGCGACCTGACCGCGTTCATGACCGACAGCCAGCCGTGGTGGCCGGCCGACTGGGGCCACTACGGCGGCCTCATGGTGCGGATGGCCTGGCACGCCGCCGGCACCTACCGGGTCGCCGACGGTCGCGGCGGCGGCGGCACCGGCAACCAGCGCTTCGCGCCGCTCAGCTCGTGGCCCGACAACGTCAACCTCGACAAGGCGCGCCGCCTGCTGTGGCCCATCAAGAAGAAGTACGGCAACCGCATCAGCTGGGCCGATCTCATCATCCTGGCCGGCACCATCGCGTACGAGTCGATGGGGCTGCCGATGTACGGCTTCGGCTTCGGTCGCGAGGACATCTGGCACCCCGAGAAGGACATCTACTGGGGCTCGGAGAAGGAGTGGCTGGCCAGCAACCGTCACGGCGCCAGCGGCGCCGACGATCGCGCCGCGCTCGAGAACCCGCTGGCCGCGGTGCAGATGGGCCTCATCTACGTCAACCCCGAGGGCGTCGGCGGCAAACCCGACCCGGTGCGCACCGCCCAGGACGTCCGCCTCACCTTCGCCCGCATGGCGATGAACGACGAGGAGACGGTGGCCCTGACCGCCGGCGGCCACACCGTCGGCAAGGCCCACGGCAACGGCGACGCGTCCATCCTCGGCCCCAACCCGGAGGCGGCCGCGCTCGAGGAGCAAGGCCTTGGCTGGCGCAACCCCACCGGCACGGGCGTCGGCGGCGACACCGTCTCGAGCGGGCTCGAGGGCGCCTGGACCACCCACCCCACCCGCTGGGACAACGGCTACTTCAAGCTCCTGCTCGGCTACGAGTGGGAACTCAAGAAGAGCCCGGCCGGCGCCTGGCAGTGGGAGCCGATCGACATCAAGGAGGAGGACAAGCCGGTCGACGTCGCCGACCCGACCGTCCGCCGCAACCCGATCATGACCGACGCCGACATGGCGATGATCAAGGACCCGGCGTACCGGGCCATCTCCGAGCGCTTCCACCGCGACCCGGCCTACTTCTCGCAGGTCTTCGCGCGCGCCTGGTTCAAGCTGACCCACCGCGACCTCGGGCCCAAGGCGCGTTACCTCGGGCCCGACGTGCCGGCCGAGGACCTGCTGTGGCAGGACCCGGTCCCGGCCGGTCGGACCGACTGGGACGTCGACGCGGCCCGAGCCCGCATCGCCGCCAGCGGCCTGTCCATCAGCGACCTGGTCACCACCGCCTGGGACAGCGCCCGGACCTTCCGCGGCTCCGACCTGCGCGGCGGCAGCAACGGCGCGCGGATCCGGCTCGCCCCGCAGAAGGACTGGGTCGGCAACGAGCCGGCCCGGCTGGCCCGCGTCCTGACCGTGCTCGAGGGCATCGCCACCGCCACCGGCGCCAGCGTGGCCGACCTCATCGTCCTCGGCGGCAACGTCGGCGTCGAGCAGGCGGCGCGGGCGGCCGGGGTCGCGCTGACCGTGCCGTTCGTGCCGGGTCGCGGCGACGCGACCGCGGCCATGACCGACGCCGAGTCGTTCGCCGTGCTCGAGCCGGTCCACGACGGGTTCCGCAACTGGCTCAAGGACGACTACGCGGTCACCGCCGAGGAGCTGCTGCTCGACCGGACCCAGCTCATGGGCCTGACCGGCCCGGAGATGACGGTCCTCGTCGGCGGCATGCGGGTGCTCGGCACCAACCACGGCGGCACGCCGCACGGCGTGTTCACCGACCGGGTCGGCACGCTCAGCACCGACTTCTTCGTCAACCTGACCGACATGCGCTACGCGTGGAACCCGACCAAGGATGGCCTGTACCAGCTGCGCGATCGCGCCACCGGCGCGGTGCGCTGGACCGCGACCCGGGTCGACCTGGTGTTCGGCTCGAACTCGGTGCTGCGCGCCTACGCCGAGCTGTACGCCCAGGACGACAGCCAGGCCCGGTTCGTGCACGACTTCGCCGCGGCCTGGACCAAGGTGATGAACGCCGGCCGCGTGGGCTGATCACCCTCGCTCATCTCGACGAACGGCAGGCCGGCGCGCCGTCACGCCGCCGGCGCGCTCAGGCTGGCCAGGTCGATGACGAAGCGGTAGCGCACGTCGCTGCGCAGCACCCGCTCGTACGCGGCGTTGATCTGCTGGATCGGGATCAGCTCGATGTCCGACACGATGCCATGCCGGCCGCAGTGGTCGAGCATCTCCTGGGTCTCGGCCATGCCGCCGATCATCGACCCGACCAGGCTGGTGGCGCCGCCGATGAGCGAGAACGCGTGCAGCGAGGTCGGCGTCGGCGGCGCGCCGACCAGGACCATGGCGCCGCGCGGGCGCAGCATGGCCAGGTACGGGCCGTAGTCGTGCGGGGCCGACACGGTGTCGATGATGAGGTCGAGGCTGCGGGCCCGGCCGGTCAGCGCCCCGGCGGTGGTCGTCACGAAGTCGGCGGCGCCGAGCCGGCGCGCGTCGGCCTCCTTGCGGGCCGACGACGACAGCACGGTGACCTTGGCCCCCATCGACGCCGCCAGCTTGACCGCCATGTGGCCGAGGCCGCCCAGGCCGACCACGCCGACGCGGTCACCGGCCTTGACGCCGAACTGCCGCAGCGGCGAGTAGGTGGTAATGCCGGCGCACAGGAGCGGCGCCGCCGCGGCCGGATCGAGGCCGGCCGGGATACGCAGCGCGAACGCCTCGTCGACGACCACGTGGCTCGAGTAGCCGCCGTAGGTCCAGGTCAGCCGGTCCATCTCGGTGCCGTTGTAGGTCAGGGCCGGGCCCTTGTCGCAGAACTGCTCGAGGTGGTCGGCGCACGGCCGGCAGGTCCGGCACGAGTCGACGATGCAGCCGACCCCGGCCAGGTCGCCCAGCTTGAACTTGCCGGCCTTGGCGCCGACCGCGACGACGCGGCCGACGATCTCGTGGCCCGGCACCATCGGGAACAGGCCGCCGGTCCACTCGTCGCGCGCCTGGTGGATGTCGGAGTGACACACCCCGCAGAACAGCGCCTCGATCACCACGTCGTGCGGGCCGGGCTCGCGCCGCTCGACCGTCATCGGCGCCAGCGGTCGCCCCGCGGCAGGTGTTCCCCAGGCCTTGGCAAGGATCGTCATTGGCTCGCACCCTACTGCACGGGGCCGGCTTCGCCCACCCTACGGGGCGCGGCAGATCGCCACCAGGAACGGCAGGGTCGTGCCGTCGTGGGCCGGCTCGCCCTGCCGCCGGGTCTCGACCAGCCCGACCGCGCCGAAGTCGCGCTGGACCGAGGCCTCGTCGTAGAAGTACATCGGTAGGCCGGGCAGGCGCTCGTACCAGTCCTCACCCAGGCGCGGGCCCTGGCCGTACATCGGCGCCTCCTTGGCGATGAGCGTGAACACCATGTGCCCGCCCGGGGCCAGCTGGGCGGCGCAGTCGCGCAGCAGCTTGGCTCGCCCCGCCGCGTCGAGCAGGTACAAGAGGCCGTGGCAGTAGATGCCGCCGTAGCGCCGCGTGTCGAACGGCATGTCGGTGACCGAGCCGTGGTGGATCGGCACCTGCTCGGCGGATAGCCCCTGCTGGGTGCGGGCCAGGCCGATCGCCGTCTCCGAGATCTCGATCCCGGTCACGCTCATCCCGCGCGCCAGGAACACCCCGGCGTTGCGGCCGTAGCCGATGCCAGGAATCAGCACGTCCGTCGCGCCCGCCTGGGCGAACAGCTCGGCCGCCTGCGGCGCCGACGCCGTCGGCGCCGTGCCCCACATCGTCTGCATCTGCCCGAACGCACGCTCCCAGAACTCGGCCATGACCCACGGTACGCGATCGCGCCTTCGCGATGAAGGCGCGCTACCCGCGCGCGCGCCGGCGCCGGCGCCGCAGGGCCAGCAGCATCACCAGCGAGCCCAGCGCCGCGGCCTGGCCGCCACCGCCGCTCGCGCTGCAGCAGCCGCTGCCGCCCTGGCCACCGCCGCCGCCGCCGGCGTCGGGCCCGCCCGGGATGTCGGTCCGGGCGTCGACCGACGACGACTCGACGTCGCAGCTGGCGCTGCAGCCGTCGCCGTCGTCGATGTTGCCGTCGTCGCACATCTCGACCCCGGTCTGCACCACGAGGTCGCCGCAGCGAGCGGCCAGGCACGAGTTGCGGCAGGCGTCGGTCTCGACCTGGTTGGCGTCGTCGCAGTCCTCGCCGGCCTGGACCACGCCGTCGCCGCAGGTCGACAGCACACACGCGTTGGTGCAGCCGTCGGCGTTGTTGCTGTTGCCGTCGTCGCAGCCCTCGACCCCGGCCCGGACGTAGGTGTCGCCGCAGCGGGCGGCGACACAGCCGGCCACGCAGGCGTCGGTGTCGGCGGCGTTGGCGTCGTCGCACTCCTCGCTGCCGATGAACAGGATGCCGTCGCCGCAGGTGGCCGGGACGCAGGTCGCGGTGCAGGCGTCGGTGTTGACCGTGTTGCCGTCATCGCACTGCTCGACCCCGGTCCGGATCACGTTGTCGCCGCACCGCGCGCTCATGCAGTTGTCGAGGCAGCCGTCGCTGTTGACCTGGTTGTTGTCGTCGCACTCCTCGCCGGCCTGGACCACCCCGTCGCCGCAGGTCGGCGAGGCGCAGCTGTTGCTGCAGGCGTCGGTGTCGATGGTGTTGGCGTCGTCGCACGCCTCGACCCCGGCCCGGACGTAGCCGTCGCCGCAGGTCGCGTTCTGGCACGTGCCGACGCAGCCGTCGGTGTTGCTGGTGTTCATGTCGTCGCACTGCTCGACGCCGGCACGGACGAAGCCGTCGCCGCAGGTGGCCGGCACACAGGCCGCGGTGCAGGCGTCGGTCGACAGGGTGTTGCCGTCGTCGCACTGCTCGATCCCGGTCTGCAGGTAGGTGTCACCGCAGGTGGCGACCTGGCACGCGCCGACGCAGCCGTCGCTGTTGCTGGTGTTGCCGTCGTCGCACTGCTCGACCCCGGCCCGGATGATGTTGTCGCCGCAGGTCGCGGTCTGGCAGGTCGCGGTGCAGGCGTCGGTCGCCACCGTGTTGCTGTCGTCGCACTGCTCGACCCCGGTCCGGATGAAGCCGTCGCCGCAGGTCGCCAGCTGGCACGTGGTGAGGCAGGCGTCGGTGTTGCTGGCGTTCATGTCGTCGCACTGCTCGGGGCCGTTGACGGCGCCGTCGCCGCAGCGCTGGCCCAGGCCGCTGCAGGTGGCGTTGCAGAAGCCGTACATCCCGTTGGACGCACCGTCGTCGCACACCTCGCCCGGCTCGAGCGCGCCGTTGCCGCACACCACCACCCGCACGAACTCGTACGCCCCCTGGTCGACCTGGGCCCCGCCGATGCCGTCGCCGTCGAGCGGCCGCGTCGTGCCGAGCAAGTCGGCCGGCGGCGCGCCAGTGGCGGTGCCGGCGTCGATGCTGACGCTGGTGCCCTGCAGGCGCAGGTCGGTCGTCGACACGTACAGCGGGTTGGCCGACTGGTTGCTGGCCAGCGTCATCGTCCCCGACAGGTTCGTCGGGTTGTTCCACACGTTCGAGAACGTCACCGAGAACGCCGACGCGTCGTTCCGGAACACGCCGATGCTGCCGTGGTTGGTCACGATGCTGTTCGTCACCGTCACCGTGCCGGCCGACCCGGCCGAGCGGATGCCGTACGACCCGTTGCTGTTGATCGTGCAGTTCGTCACCGCCAGCGTCCGTCCGCTCGTGCTCGGCGCGAAGTAGATGCCGTGGCTCACGCTGCCCCGCACCACGCAGTTCGTCAGCGCCAGCGAGCCGCTGCCGTCGACGTACACCCCGCTGTTGCTGCTGCCGATGGCCGTGAACCCGTCGGCGCTCGGCGTGCCCGCCCCCACGTACATCCCGTACGACAGCGACGACTGCGCCGTGATGTTGTTGAGCGTGTTGGCCGCCGTCGCAAGCAGCGACACCCCGCGCACCGCGTTGGTGATCGTCACGTGCTCCACCAGCGACGCCGCCGCGCTCGTCCGCAGCTGCAGCCCGTACCAGCTGCCCGGGCTGGCCGACGCCCCCACCAGCTGGATCGGGCTCACCGCCGTGCCCCCCGCCTGCAGCCGTCCGTCCACCAGCAGCTCGCTCCGGCTGGTGTCCGTGCCCGAGGCCATGAGGTCGCTGTTCGCGAACGACAGCGTCACCGCCGGCGCGATCGTCAGCGTCACCCCCGGCGCCACCGTCAGGTCGCCCGCCACCGGGTACGGGCTGCCGGCCGCGGTCAGCGTCGTGTTGGTCCACAACGTCCCGTGCAGCCCCGCCGTCGCGTCCGCCACGTACGGCAGCGCGCCCTGATCACCCCCGCCCATCGCCCCGAACCGCGACGGCGAGTTCGACGTCAGCCGCAGGTTGCCCGGCGCCGACACGTACAGCGGGTTGGCAGACTGGTTGCTGGCCAGCGTCATCGTCCCCGACAGGTTCGTCGGGTTGTTCCACACGTTCGAGAACGTCACCGAGAACGCCGACGCGTCGTTCCGGAACACGCCGATGCTGCCGTGGTTGGTCACGA
>JAGPCO010000115.1:0-2408 GCA_018058095.1 Kofleriaceae bacterium | reverse complement strand
TGCTGTTCGTCACCGTCACCGTGCCGGCCGACCCGGCCGAGCGGATGCCGTACGACCCGTTGCTGTTGATCGTGCAGTTCGTCACCGCCAGCGTCCGTCCGCTCGAGCTCGGCGCGAAGTAGATGCCGTGGCTCACGCTGCCCCGCACCACGCAGTTCGTCAGCGCCAGCGACCCGCTGCCGTCGACGTACACCCCGCTGTTGCTGCTGCCGATGGCCGATAGGCCGTCGAAGGTTGGGTTCCCGGCCGCCACGTACAGGCCGTACGTGAGCGCGTTCTGGATGGTCAACCCGCTCGACGACACCGTGGCCGCCGTCGCCAGGTGGCTGACCCCGCGGACCGCCTGGCTGATGCTCAGGTTGTTGAGCGTCGCCGCGGCCGCCGTGCTGTCGATGATCAGGCCGTACCAGGAGCCGGGGCTGGCCGACACCCCGCCCATCGTCACCGGCGACACCACCGTGCCATTGACGGTCAGGGTGCCGCGCACGGTGAGCTCGACCCGACTGGTGTCGAGGCCCGAGGCCTGGCCGTCCGAGGCCGCGAACTGCACCGTCGTGCCGGCCTGGATGGTCAGCGTCGATCCGGCCGGGACGATGATGTCGCCCTGCACGATGTACGGGCTGCCGGCCGGGCTCCAGGTCTGGTTGATGATGTTGCCGCCCGGCACGACGGTGTCGGCCAGCGCGCCGGTCGACAGCAGCACGAGCGTGACGAACGTGGCGAGCGCGGTCAGAGCAGAACGAACGAACATGGGACCCCCGTGGCGCGAGATGCTAGCGCGGATGCCACGGCGCTGCCGGTCGCCGAAGCCAGGCGGAGGTAGAAGCGTGATCTGGCGCAAGCACCCGTCCATGCCGGTCCGGACGAGCGGTCGGCCGGCATCGTCGCATCCCCGATGCGCAGCGCTTGCGCCGGCGGCGGCTACCGAACCACGACCGGCACGCGCACCGTCACCTCCCCAGTCCAGATGCCCGGGATGGGCCCGCCGCCGAACAGCGTCTTGGTCGGTCCGTCGAGGGTGCCGACACCACCCTGCCACTGGGTGATCTCGTTCTTCACCGTCCAGGTCAGCTGGTAGCGACCCGCGGCCGCCCCGCTCGGAAGGTCGACGGTCCCGTCGATTCGCACCTCGGCCCCGGGAACGATCCGCAGGAAGTGCTCCTCACCGATGACGATGCCGTGCGGATGCGCCTCCGGCCCACCCTGCCGCTTGCCGTCGCCCGACCACAACGCGACGTCGTGCAGCGGGAACCGGAACGGCTCGGGCGGGGTGTACAGGCGCCGCTCGTCGCGGCCCGGGTTGCCCACCACCAGCGTCGCCGTCAGCCTCGCGCCGGCCTTCGCCGACGCCACCGGCTCCAGGGTGAAGCGCAGCCCTTCGGCCTCCGCCGTCGCCTCGGGGCCCGGGCTGACGGCGGCCTGCGCCTTCGCCGTCGGTCCCGCGCCGCTCGGCTCGGTCGAGCCGCAGGCGGCAGCGCCGGCCAGGGTCAGCGCCGCCAGCACCGAGAGCGCACACCTCGTCGACCGCTTCACCATGCCGCATCATGACACGGCGGCGTACGCGGTCGTCAGAGCAGCTCCCGCCCAGCTGGCCCTCACGCAGGACGGGATCGATCTTGACCCTCACGCGGCGGCAGGGTCTAGCCTGGTCTTCGTGTCGTCGCCCCGCAGCTACCAGGTGTCCGAGGTCGCCCGTCTCGCCGGCGTGTCGGTGCGTGCGCTGCACCACTACGACGCGATCGGCCTGCTGTCGCCGTCGGGCCGCACCGAGGCCGGCTACCGCCTGTACGGCGATGCCGACCTGGCCCGCCTGCAGCAGATCCTCATCGGCCGCGAGCTCGGCCTGCCGCTCGAGGCCATCCGCCGCTCGCTCGACGACCCGGGCTTCGACCGCCGCGCCGCCCTGACCCAGCAGCGGGCCCAGCTCCTCGCCCGCTCCCAGCGCACCGCCGCCATGGTGCGCGCCATCGACGCCGCCCTCGCCACCCTGCCCCCCCCCCGGAGACGGATGAACTGCGACCACATCGTGCTCGCCTGACTAGCACTCGGCAAAGGCGACGTGGTCGGAACATTCGTCGCTCGCCCCGCGCACTCACCACCGGCGTTTGATGCTGCCCCAAGAGACCCTTCGCACGGCGATCGGCTTATCGCACACATCCGGAGCACAGGGTGTGTTCTCCCCTAGAAACAGACCTCCAGATGAAACGCAACACCGATCGCTTTCCTGGCGACAGTCCGGGCCAAGGCAGCAAGCGCCAACCTGACGCTCACCGCAGGTGGACTCCACATAGCCGTAGACTCCCCCGCAGGGTGTGCACTCCGCCCCCGCGGATGGGGCGCGCTGCTGATAGTCGCCGAGTCCGTCTGTATCGGTTCAGTTGAAACGTGACACCTTTAGGCTCCAGACT
>JAGPCO010000197.1 GCA_018058095.1 Kofleriaceae bacterium | reverse complement strand
CCCCCGATCCCTCACCCGGGCCACCGCGCCCGGCCCGGGCAGGGCCTCCCCGCCCGGCCCCGACACCACCAGCCGGCCCCGGCTTGGCCTGGGGCGGAAGAAATCCGGGCCGCGGTAGACCGGCCCCACCGGGTCGCGCGTTTGCGCCACCACCATGAAGAAGCTGCTGGCTGCCCTCCTCCTGTCCACGGCGACCCTCGCCCCCAGCGCTGGCTGCGGTCCCAACCTCAAGAGCCACGTCAAGGTCGACCAGGTGTCGCTCGGCCGGGTCGTGGTCTACCGCAACGGCGTGGCCTACTACGAGCGCCGGGCCCAGGTCACCGGTGGCCGCCTGACCGTGGCCGTGCCGCGCGACCGGGTCGACGACTTCCTCAAGTCGCTCACCGTCATCGACGCCGTCACCAACAAGCCGCTGCCGGTGTCGTTCCCGCGCCGCGGTGACGACTACAGCGGCTACCTCGAGATGCAGCTCGACCTACCCGGAGACAAGCCGGCCGACGTCATCCTCACCTACGTCACCGAGTCGCCGTCGTGGAAGCCGAGCTACCGCGTCGTCGTCGGCGACAAGGGCAAGGTCATGCTCGAGGGCATGGCCATCGTCGACAACACCTCGGGCGAGGACTGGCGCGACGTGCTGGTCGGGGTCGGCTCGAGCTCGGCCATGTCGTTCCGCTACGACCTGTGGAACGTGCGCACCGTGCACCGTGAGACCCTGGCCGACCAGGAGCGCTTCGCGGTGGCGCCGCCGACCGGCATGTCGCCGTTCACCCAGGGCGGCGCGGCCGCGGCGCCGACCTCGGTCGCCGAGCTGGCCGACGACGAGATCCGCCGCCCGCTCGGGCACCCGGAGGACGTGGTCGCCACCCGCAGCGCGGCCGCGCCGATGCCGGCGCCGGACCGGGACGATAGCCGCGACTACGAGGCGAGCGGCAGCGCCGACAGCGCCGACGGTGGTGGTGGCGGTGGCGGCGGCGGCACCAAGAAGCGGCCGCGCCGGACCCGGGCCGACAAGGTCGCCACCAAGGGCGGCTCCTACGGCCCGGGCGCGGCCACCGGGGTGGCGCTCGGCGGGTCGGCCGGTGGCCGGGCCTATGACCCAAGCCCGGTCGCGCCGGCGCGGGAGCCGCGGGTGGCCCTGAACGAGCAGCGCCAGTCCCAGGGTGACCAGAAGCTGGGCGCCATCGTCAGCTCGGCCCGGGCCGGCAACAACATCGTCATCGAGGGTTTCGCCGACGCCAACGTGGCCGGCGCCGAGCAGCGCGCGCTCGATCGGGCCAACATCATCCGCAACCGCCTCATCGACCAGGGCGTCGCTCCCGGGCAGATCCGGGTGGTGGCGCGGGCGCAGGCCGGCGAGCGCGAGCGGGTCCGCATGCTGCAGGAGGCGCCGACCCAGGCCGAGGGCCAGCAGGCCGCGGCCGGCCCCGATGGTAAGGCCGGCGCCGGCGAGCTCGGGCCGGTCGGCGAGAGCCACTTCCAGAGCAACCGGCCGATGACCGTCGGCAAGGGCACCAGCGCCATGGTGTCGCTGCTGCGGACCGAGACCACCGGCGAGGTGGTGTACCTGTACGACGCCGAGAGCAGCCGCGGCAACGATCGCTTCGCCTTCCGCGCGGTCCGGCTCGACAACCCGACCGACTCCACCCTCGAGCCCGGCCCGGTCACGGTGTTCGGCAACGCCCGCTTCATCGGCGAGGGCCTGACCGAGCCGATCCCGCCCAAGGCCGCGGTGGTCGTGCCGTTCGCGCTCGATCGCCAGGTCGTGGTCGAGCGCAACGACGGCGACGAGAACCGCATCTCGCGGCTGGTCACCCTGCAGCGCGGCATCCTCACCGCCGAGGTCCAGCACATCAAGCGGACCAAGCTGACGATGACCAGCCGGCTGCGCCAGCCGACCAAGGTCTACATCCGCCACTCGGTCGGCAAGGGCTGGGCCCTCATCACCTCGCCCAAGACCTTCGAGCGCATCGGTGACGCCCACCTGTTCGAGATCGACCTCGGCCCGCTCGAGACCAAGACCATCGAGATCGCCCAGGCCACGCCGATGCAGCGCACGCTCGACCTCAGCTCCGACGTCGCCCTCGACATGATGAAGGTCTACGTCGAGGCGCCCGAGCCGACCGGCGAGCTGCGGGCCCAGCTCAAGGAGCTGCTCGGCATCCACCGCGACATCGTCGACGGCAACGACAAGATCGTCAGCCTGCGCCGCCGCCTGGCCGACTACCGCACCCGGATGGACGAGCTGCACGCCCAGCTGGTCACGCTGCAGGCGGTCAAGACCGGCGGCGACCTCATGAAGCACCTGCGGGCCAAGATGAAGGACATCTCCGACCGCGTGCAGGCATCGACCATCGAGATGGTCGACACCGAGGAGAAGGTCATGCTGGCGCGGGTCCGCTTCCAGGACCAGCTGGCCGAGCTCAAGCTGGGCGACGTGACCGAGGCGACCACGGCCAAGCGCTGAGGCGGGAGCTTGCCGGGCTCGAGGCGGGCAGCGCCGCCGGGGCGACCGCGCCGGCCAAGGGGCTACTCGAGCGCGGACACGTCGTGGACGAAGGTCAGCGTGCCGGGCTCGAGGCGGGCAGCGCTGCCGGGGCGACCGCGCCGGCCAAGGGGCTACTCGAGCGCGAACACGTAGTGGACGAAGGTCAGCTTGCCGGGCTCGAGGGGGATCGCCGGGGCGACCTGGAAGGTCGGGCCGGGCCCGGCCAGCACCGCGTTGCCGTCCCCGATGTCGACGTTGGGGAACAGCGTCCACCGCCCGGCGCCGGCGGCCCAGGTGGTCCCGTCGAGGGTGCCGATCTCGGCGGCGTGTGGGTGGTCGAGGGCCAGGCCGGCGGCGACGTCGACCGCGGCGTAGGCCAGGACGTGGCCCTTGGCCACGTCGAACGGCCCGCCCACCTCGTCGAGGTAGAAGTTGGCGGCCACGCCGGGGCTCATGAAGCTGCGCGCCGAGAAGAACGCGGGGGTCGTACTGTTGATGAGGTCGAGGTCGAGCACGGCCAGGCCGTCGAGGTACTGGGCCGGGGCGTCGAGGTCGAGCACCCCATCGGCGGCCGGCACACACAGCTCGATCCGGCCGTTGGGCGCGGTCGTCGCGGTCACGCTGGGCTGGCCACGCAGGGTCCAGCGGGCGTCGAACACGCCGCGGAACATCGCGGTCGACGAGCCCCAGTCGATGGTCTCGCCGGTGAAGAAGACGTCGGCGCCACACCGCCCGGCGTCGACGCTGGTGGCGTCGACGGCGGCGTCGGCCGTCGCGGCCGCGGCGTCGACCTCGGCCGGGGCATCGTCGCTGCAGCCGGCCGCGAACGGGCCGACGGTGAGGGCCAGCGCCGCCAGGGCGCACCAGGACGACCGCTTCGGGTGCTGCATGGGCCGACCGTATCACCGGGCCGCGGCGGACCGCAGGCCTCACCTCCCCGCGTGTGCGCGGCGTCGCATGCGGCAACACGCCGCGCACCCGGTCGGCCCGGTCAGCGGCGGCGGTACTGCGCGATCTTGAGGTACCGGGCCTCGGCGAAGGTCGCCGGGTGGTCGAGCTCGGGCAGGAGGTCGAGCTCGTGGGTGAAGCCGGCGCCGAGCCCCTCGCGCACCGCCCGGTCGAACTGGGCCCGGGTCACGCGCGAGGTGCAGCAGGCCGCGAGCAGCACGCCACCGGCGGCAACGTGGCGGCCGGCGGCCTGGTACAGCCGACGGTAGCTGGCCAGCACCGCCGGGACCTGCTCGATCCGGCTGGTCATGCTGGGCGGGTCGACGATGACCAGCGCGAACGACTCCGCCGCGTCGAGCCCGCCCAGCCAGGTGAAGATGTCGGCCTTGATCTGCCGCACGATGGCGCCGGGCGGGTCGTGGTGGGCGGCGGCGTGCGCCAGCGCGGCCTCGGACGCATCGACGTTCCACACCTCGCCGGCGCCGGCCGCGCCGGCCGCGGTCGCCAGCCCGCCGGTGAACGCGAACAGGTTGAGCACGCGGGCCCCGGCCAGCGGCAGCGCGGCGACGTGGCGCCGCAGGCCGCGCAGGTCGAGGTAGCTGCCGCTCTTCTGCCCGGCCCGGGCGTCGACCACCAGCCGGCGGTCGCCCTCGCGCACGGTGACCGGCCCGTCGAGCACCCCACGCAGGAGGCGCCCGGGCTCGGCCGCGCCCGCGCCCGTCGGGCCGGACCGGACCGCGCCGACGCGGCGCCGGGCCGGGCGCCACACCACGGCGCGCGCGCCGACGTGGTCAGCGACCAGGCGACCGGCCCACCGGGTCAGGCCATCGACGCCGGCGCTGTAGCTCTGGGCCACGACCACGTCGCCGAACACGTCGACCACCACCGCGGGCAGGCCGTCGGACTCGCCATGCAGCGCGCGCCAGGCGTCGGTCTCGGCCCGCAGCGGCGCCCGCCGCGCCAGCGCCGCCTCGACCCGGGCTCGCCAGCTCGGCGCGCGCGGTCGCTCGGCGCCGCGGGACAGGACGCGGATGGCGATGGCGCCGTCGGCCTCGTACACGCCGTGGCCGACGACCTGGTTGTCGCCGGCGACCAGGCGCAGCCACTGCCCGCTGGCGAACACCGCGGCGGCCGACGACAGCTGGTCGCGAAAGATCCAGGGGTGGCCCGACCGCACGATGGCCAGCGCGTGCTTGTTGAGCTGGTAACGGCGTGGCGTGCGCAGGCCGACCGCGCCGGCGGCGCCCGCGCTCATGAGCGCGGCCGCGGCCCGGCGCTGGTCGTCGCCTCGACCGGCCCCGGCCCCTCGACCACCGCGTCGACCCGGCCGGCGGCGATGGCGGCGTCGGCGTCGACGGTCGACCCGAGCGCGGCCAGGGTGAGCACGCCGTGCTGGTTGCGGATGGTGTCGGCCACCATCACCACCTGGGCCGGCCGGACCCCGGGACCACCTTCGATCAGGCAGGCGACGTCCCGCCCGGCCAGCTGACCGGCCCGGGCGATGGACCGCGCGCCGTCGGCGGCGGCCAGGGCGATCACCAGCGCGCGGTCGGCCGGCCACACCGTGCCGACCCGGGCCAGCAGCGCCGGCACCTCGTCGGCCGGGCCCAGCTCGAGCACGAGCGCGTCGAACCCGGCGTGGCGGGCCCGGGCGACGGCGTCGAGCAGGTGCGGGCCGCTGACCAGCCGGGCGGCGATGCGGGCGTCGCTGCGGAAGTGGACGTAGTCGACCACCCGCTGCCACGCCACGCCGTGTTCGTCGCGGTGCAGGCGCGCGCCGGCGCCGCTGCCGTCGCCGCTGTCGGTCGGCATCGGCTCGGTCACGATGAGGCCAGCGCCGCGCTGGGCGGCGGCGCCGATGGCGACCAGGTGGTCGTCGCCGACCACACCACCGACCGGGTGGCCGGGCGCGTGGACGAGCGTGACCAGGCGCCGGGCCAGGGTGACCGGCCCGAGCGGCAGCGGCTGATCGATCGGGCGGCGCGAGCGCACGCCGTCGAGACTGACCCCGGCCCGGGCCGCGACCAGGGTCTCGACCGCGTCGGCCAGCGGCGGATCACGCCGCAGCATGCTGGCGTGGCTGACCCGCAGGCTGCGGGTCATGAGGTGGTAGGCGAACTGCGCCGGCGGCAGGCCGAGGTAGCGCTCGGCGGTCTCGAACCACTCGAGGCTGGCCTGGGCCGCGCTCTGCAGCGACTCGACCTCGGGCCGGCGCTTGCGCTCGTAGGCGGTGAGCGCCTCGGTCACCGCGGCCGGGCTCGGCCGCTCGGGCCCGACCGGCAGCGCGGCCAGCGCCTCGGCCAGGGCGATGGCGTCCTCCATCGCCAGCTTGGTGCCCGACCCGATAGAGAAGTGGGCGGTGTGGGCGGCGTCGCCGACCAGCACGGTGTTGCCGTCGCACCAGCGGGCGCAGCGGACGGTCGGGAAGTTGCGCCAGATCGAGCGGTTCTTGATCAGGCGGTGCCCGGCCAGCTCGCTGGCGAAGATCCGCTCGAGGATGGCGACCGTCTCGTCCTCGCCGGCGCCCTCGAGGCCGGCCCGGGCCCAGGTCTGGGCGGTACACTCGACGATGAAGGTCGAGCCGGCCTGGCTGAAGCGATAGGCGTGGACCCGGAACAGCCCATGCGGGGTGTTCTTGAAGATGAAGGTGAAGGCCCGGTACGGCACCGTGGTGCCGAGCCACACGAACTTGTTGGGGCGGACGTCGACGTCGGCCCCGAGCGCGTCGGCCCGGGTGGTGCGGAAGGCGCTGGCCACGCCGTCGGCCGCGACCACCACGTCGGCGTCGAGCTCGGCCGGCAGCGGGCCGGGGCCGATCTTGAGGTCGTGCTCGAACCGCACGTCGACCCCGACCTCGCGCGCGCGCGCCTGCAGGATGGCCAGCAGCGCCTTGCGCTCGATGCCACAGAAGCCGTGCCCGCTCGAGCGCAGGACCTGCCCACCGACGTGGATCTCGATGTCGTCCCAGCGCGCGAAGCCGTGGGTGATGGCGGCGTGGCTGTCGGGGTCGGCCGCCGCCAGCGCGCCCAGGGTGGCGTCGGAGAACACCACGCCGAACCCGAACGTGTCGTCGGGCCGGTTGCGCTCGTACACCACGACCTCGTGCCGTGGGTCGGCGCGCCGCATCAGGATGCCGAGGTACAAGCCAGCGGGGCCTCCGCCGAGACAGGCGACCTTCACGCTGGCGACCCTAACAGCCAGGCGCGGCGCCGAGAAGACGAGGCGTGGGACATCGGCGGTCGCGCCGGGCCGCGCCGCGATCGCGCAGTTGCTGCGGCCCGGCCCGAAACGCACGACGGGGAGCCGGCTGGCTCCCCGCGCGCGTCACGCCGACCCGGGCCATGGCCCAGGCCCGCCGTGCCCTGCCCTACTCGTGGATCTTGGTGACGACGCCGGCGCCGACCGTCTTGCCACCCTCGCGGATGGCGAAGCGCAGGCCGGCCTCACAGGCGATCGGCGACACCAGGGCCACGTCGACCTTGATGTTGTCGCCCGGCATCACCATCTCGGTGCCGGCCGGCAGCGTCACATCGCCGGTCACGTCGGTGGTGCGGAAGTAGAACTGCGGCCGGTAGCCGTTGAAGAACGGCGTGTGGCGACCACCCTCCTCCTTCTTCAGCACGTACACCTCGGCCTCGAACTTCTTGTGCGGCAGCACCGAGCCCGGCTTGCACAGCACCATGCCGCGCTCCACGTCCT
>JAGPCO010000196.1 GCA_018058095.1 Kofleriaceae bacterium | reverse complement strand
CGGGGTGGAGCTGCGGGTGCCGTACTTCGGCGTCATCACTCGGACCTGACCGGCCCGGGGCGGGCGCGCAGGCCGGGCGCGAGCGAGGGATTGCGCTCGTCGCGTGTTAGTGTCACTGTTACACCATGCAAGACGAGGCGACGATCCTGCCCAGGCCGGGCCCGGCGACGATGACCGACCGGGCGCGTGGGCTGGGCGCGGTGCTGGGCCTGGCGGTGGGCGACGCGGTCGGGACGACCCACGAGTTCGACCAGCTCGACGGGCCGGACTACCCGGCGCTGGCGACCGGGCCGCAGACGGAGCTGGTCGGCGGCGGGCCGTTCGACCTGGCGCCGGGCTGCGTGACCGACGACTCGCAGATGGCGGCGGCGCTGGCGGCCAGCCTGGCCGCGCACGGGCGGCTCGAGGTCGACGACGTGGCCGCGCGCTACGTGGCGTGGATGGCGCACGCGTTCGACGTGGGCAACCAGACCCACGCGGCGCTGGCGCGCATCGCGCGCGGGGTGCCGGCGGCGCGGGCCGGGCTCGAGGTGTGGCGGGCGGCGTCGCCGACGTGGCGCCCGGCTGGCAACGGCTCGCTCATGCGGTGCGCGCCGCTCGGGTGGGCCTACGCGGCGGTGGGGGAGGTCACGCTGATCGACGCCGCGCTGGCCGAGAGCGCCATCACCCACGCCGATCCGCGCTGCGCGCTGGCGTGTGCGGTGTTCACGTCGGCGCTGGCGGCGGCGGCGCGCGGCGAGGTCGCGCTGGGCGCGGGCGCCGGGCTGGTGCGGGTGATGCGGCGCGCGCTCGACGTGGCGGCCGACCGCCTGGCCGCGGCGTGGGCCGCGGCCGGGGCCGACGCCGACGAGCGGGCGGCGGTGGCGAGCGGCGCGCGCGACGTGGCCGCGGACCTGGGCGCCGGCGAGGCCGACACGCCGGGCCTGTACGACCGTCCCGGCGAGCTGCACCTGGACGACACGGCCGGCTTCGTGCGGGTGGCGCTGCGGATGGCGTGCTGGCACGCGGTGCACACGGCGAGCTGGCGGGCCGCGGTGCTCGACGCCAGCAACCGCGGCGGCGACGCCGACACCAACGCGGCCATCGTCGGCGCGCTGCTGGGCGCGCGCGACGGCGTGAACGCCATCCCCGAGGCGTGGCGCGCCCAGGTGCTGGCGGCGACGCAGCCGGGCCCGGCGGCGTGGGCCGAGGCACACCACCCGCGCCGGCTGGTGGCGCTGGTGGAGGGCGCGACGGGCCGGTAAGATGCGTCGGTGAAGGATCCTCGGCCGCCGCGCCTGCCCCAGCTGCTGGTGGTGCTGGCAGGCGTGCTGGGCGGGCCGGGGTGTGACGTGCTGTTCGGGGTCGAGGCGGGCGGTGACGGGGGTGGCGTGACCCGGCCCGACGGCAGAGGCGGCGACGGCGACCCCGGCGGGGGCGACGCCGACGTGTCGACGTTGCCGTGTGCGGTCCCCGGCAACCACGTCGGCAGCCAGCTGCTGTGCCTGGAGTTCACCAATGATCCGGCGGCCCCGCCGGGCGTGGTCGACTCCAGCACCTTCAACCGGCCGACCGACGAGATCGGGGTCGTGGCCACAGCGCGTGACAGGGGCGCGGCGCAAGACCCTGCCGCGCGCTTCAACACCACCTCGTCCTTGTGGGTGACCGAGGAAGCATCGCTCGACCTGTCCGAGGCGTTCACGCTGGCGACATGGGCGCGGCTTGATCAGGAGGAGGTCGAGCCGGGCAGCGGCCTGATCCACCGCGCCGGGCAGTACGCGATGTACGTCGGCCCGAGCGGAGTGAACGATGGGCAGCAGCTTCGCTGCACCGTGAGACCGCTCGGTGGGCTGTTCACGGTGACCGCAGGAGGGGTCGCCTCCGGGACGTGGCACTTCCTGGCCTGCACCTGGAACGGGACCGCGCTGTGTGCGTACGTCGACGACGCGCAACCGGAGTGCGGGAACACAGGGGCGCTGAAGCCGGCTGGTGCGGGCAACCTGGCGGTCGGCCACGGCAGCAACGGCGTGGCCCGCATCGACCCGCTGACCGGCGCGCTCGACCGGGTGCAGATCCTGTACGAGGCGCTGTCCAGGGACGAGGTGACCCAGGTGTGGGCGGCGCGGTGACGGCGGCGATGCGGTGGCCGATCGCGAGCCTGCTGCTCCTGCTGGGGGCGAGCGCGGCTGGCTGCGACGTGCTGTTCGGGGTCGATCCGGGCGGCGGGGGCGCCGACGGTGCGGTGGGCACGGGCGACGGGCCGGGTGGGCTCGACGCCGAGCCAGGCGGGGACGAGGACGGCGACGGCGTGGCCAACGAGGTCGACAACTGCCCGGACGCGTCCAACCCCGGCCAGGCCGACGAGGATGGCGACGACCGCGGCGACGCGTGTGACGCCTGCCCGCACGTGTCGACCGCGACCGAGGCGGACACCGACCTGGACGGGGTGGGTGACCCGTGTGACCCAGATCCGCAGATGAACGACTCGCGCTGGTACGTGTTCGAGGGGTTCGACCCGGCGCCGCAGATCGACTGCCCGAAAGGGGCCGGCACGAGCGGCGATCCGTCGACGGGCTGGGCCTGTCAGCGGGGGATTGGCATCGCAGACCGTCCGGAGGTGCAGGGGGGGCAAGTGCACCTGGGTTCGTCCGGGCAGCTGGCCCTGGTCCGCACCGGCGGGCTGATCGGCGTGCAGTCGGTCGAGGCCGGCGTCGCCGACATGGACCCGGCGCCGCCGGACGGATCGATGGTGTACCTGGAGGTGGCGCTTTCGAGCGCGGTGGTGGTGCGGTGCGGGATCATGCGGTCCGGAGGCGGCATCATGGCGTTCCGGTACCAGGGGCCACCCTCGGGTGGAGGCTCCACCGCCAGTAGACCGGCGCCCAACATCTCTGGCCGGATTCGCCTGACGCTCGGTGGCAACGGCCTGCGGTGCCACGCGCTCGGCACCGACCTCGACCTCTCCTCAGCGGTCGCGCTCGGCGGCTCGGTGGCGATCGGCGTCAGCGCGTGGGCGATGAACGTGCCGTTCGTGGCCGTGGTGGAGCGGACGCCATGACCGGCGTGGGCCGGCACCTGATGGCGCTGCTGGTCGTCGGCGCGGCCGGGTGCGACGTGGTGTTCGGCGTCGACCCGGGCGCGGATGGGCCGGTCGCGGGTGAGGCGGATGCCCGGACCGACGCGGACCCGGCCGACGCGGACCCGGCCGACCCCGACGGCGATGGGGTGGTCGAGACCCTGGACAACTGCCCGGGTGTGGCCAACCCGGTCGGCGCCGATGGGCTCCAGCCCGACGAGGACTCGGACCAGCGCGGCGATGCGTGTGACCTGTGCCCGCACATCCCCGCCCTCGACGCCTTCGACGCCGACAGCGACGGGGTGGGCGACGGGTGTGACCCCGTCCCCGGCCAGCCGACCTCGATGTGGTACCGGTTCGAGGGCTTCAGCGCGCCGCCGATGGTCGAATGCCCGTCGGACAGCGGTAACGGCAACCCCGACCTTGGCTGGGCCTGCATCCGCTCGCTCGACGGCCTGATGCCGGCGTTCGTCGGCGGCTCCCTGCTGCTCGAGGCCACGGCGCCGTCGAGGTTGGCGCTGTCGACGAAGCAGGGGCTGGGCTCGCTGCAGCAGCTGCAGGTGGTGATGCAGGTGCAAGCGGTGAGCGCGGCGACGACCGGGTTCGCGTACCTCGAGGTCCAGACCGACGAGAACGACGACGGCGTCGCCGGGGGCGTGTTCCGGTGTGGCCTGCGCAGCGACGACAACCAGATCTTCACGGACCAGACGTCCCGCTCGGAGATGGGCGTCGTGCAGGCGGCAGGTGGAGACCTGCTCATAGAGCAGGGGCTCCGGGTGACGATCGACAGCGTCGGCGGCGCGCTGCGCTGCACCGTCGATGGGGCCGAGGTCGGAATCCCGGCGACGACCATCGGCCGCTCGATCGCCGTCGTCGTCGACGGCTGGCGGGTCGACGTGCCGTACCTGGTGGCGCTGCAGGTCCGGTGACGCCGCCCGGGCGCGCCGGCCCGGGGCCGGTCGTGCTACGCCCGGCGGGTGGATGACGGCCTGCTGCTCGACGACGTGACGGTCGCGCTGGGCGACCGCGTGGTGGTCGACGCGGTGCGGGCCGAGGTGCGGCGGGGCGAGCTGGTGGTGGTGGTCGGGCCCAACGGCGCCGGCAAGACGACGCTGCTGCGCGCGCTGGCCGGGCTGGTGCCGCGCCGGGGCGGGCGGGTGCTGGTCGACGGGGTCGACCCGGCGACGGCGCCGCGGCGGGCGCTGGCGCGCACGCTGGCGTTCCTGCCGCAGCGGGTGCACATGGCGTTCGGCTTCGCGGTCGAGGACGTGGTGCGGATGGGGCGGACGGCGCACCGGCGCGGGCCGGGGCTCGACGACGCCGACGACGTGGCGGCGGCGCGGGCGGCGATGGCCCGGGTCGGGGTCGAGGCGCTGGCCGGGCGGCGGTTCGACCGGCTGTCGGGCGGCGAGCAGCGCCGGGTGCTGCTGGCCCAGGTGTTGTGCCAGGGCGCGCGCTGGCTGCTGTTCGACGAGCCGACCGCGGCGCTCGACCCGGCGCACGCGCGCGCGGTGTTCGCCGACCTGCGCGCCACCGTCGACGCCGGCGGCCACGGCGCGGTCGTGGTCAGCCACGACCTCAACCTGGCGGCGCGGTTCTCGACGACGATGTGGCTGCTCGACCGCGGCCGGCTGGTGGCGCGTGGCCCGGCCGCCGAGGTGGTGGCGGCGCCGGCGCTGGCGGCGGCGTTCGGGGTCGAGCTGCACGTCGGCCGGCTCGACGGCGGCGCGCCGTTCGTGGTGCCGCGGTGAGCGGCTTCCTGGCCGGGCGCGACCCGCGGCCGCTGACGCGCCGGCGCTGGCTGGTGGCGATGGCGGCGTGCGGCGCGGCGGCGGCGCTGGCGGTGCTGGTGGCGCCGCTGCTGAGCGTCGAGCTCGGGCCGGGCGGGCGGCACCTGACCTGGCTCGACACCGCCGATCCGATCGAGTGGATGATCTACACCGAGAGCCGGCTGCCGCGGGCGCTGGCCGGGCTGCTGGTGGGCGGGGCGCTGGCGGCGGCGGGGTGCGCGCTGCAGGCCATCCTGCGCAACCCGCTGGCCGAGCCGTTCACGCTCGGCATCTCGTCGGGCTCGTCGCTGGCGGCGGTGATCGCCATCCGCCTCGGGGTCGGTGGCGCGCTGGGCGGGGCCGGGGTGGGGCTGGCCGCGCTGCTCGGGGCGGCGGCGGCGACGGCGGTGGTGTGGCAGCTCGGCCGGGTCGGGCGCAACCTGCCGCCGGCGACGCTGCTGCTGGCCGGGGTGACGATCTCGATGTTCGCCGGGGCGGCGTCGATGCTGATCCAGCACACCGCCGACTTCGTCGAGGTGTCGCAGATGCTGCGGTGGATGATGGGCAGCCTCAAGGACGTGGTCGGCTACGGCGCGCTGGCGCGGGCGGCCGGGCCACTGCTGCTGGGGCTGGCAGTGCTGGTTTGGCTGGCACGCGACCTCAACGCGCTGGCCGGCGGCGGCGAGGCGGCGGCGTCGCTCGGGGTGGCGACGGGGCGGGTCGAGACCACGGTGTTCGTGGTGGCGTCGCTGCTGGTGGGCGGGTGTATCGCCCTGGCCGGGCCGATCGGCTTCGTCGGGCTGATGGTGCCGCACGCGCTGCGGGCGGTGCTGGGGCCGGACCATCGGCTGCTGCTGCCGGCGTCGATCCTGGGCGGCGGCGCGTTCCTGGCGCTGTGCGACACGGTGGCCCGGGTGGCGGCGCCCGACCAGCTGGCGGTGGGCATCGTCACGGCGCTGCTGGGCGGGCCGTTCTTCGTCGGCATCCTGCTGGCCGGTCGGCGCCGGGCCGAGCTGTGGGACGCATGAGCGGGGGCGGCGTCGGCGTCGACGAGGTGGTGGCGCACACGATCGGGCTGATCGAGCCGGTCAGCGAGGTGCACCGGGCGGCGGCGGCCGGGCGGCTGGGGGGCGAGGCGGCCGGCGGGGTGGCGACGTTTGGTGCGGTCGGGGCGCTGGCGGTGCGCCTGGCCGCGGCGCAGCAGACGCTGGCGCTGCGGGTGGCGCGGCGGGTGCTGGTGGTGGTCGCGCACGACGCGGCGGCGGCCCGGTGCGGGCTCGACCTCGGCCCGGCCCACCCGACGGCGACGGCGGCGGCGGCGCTGGCGGCCGGCACCAGCACGACGGCGGCGCTGGCGCGGGCGGCGGGAGCGACGGTGGTGCTGGTCGACGCCGGGTGCGAGAGCTCGGCGCTGCCGGGGCTGGTGGTGGCGGTCGGCCCGCCTGCCGGGACGGCAGGGAGCGACGCGGCCCGGGCGGGGGTGGCGCTCGCGGTCAGCCTGGCGTCCGAAGGCATCGAAATTGCTTCGGTTTCGTCGATCGGCCTGGACATCAGCGCGACCGAGCCGGGCGCCGGCGCGGCGGCCGAGGGGGTGCCGGCGATGACCGGCCTGCTGCTCGGGCTGGCGGCGGCGGGGGTGCCGGTGCTGGTCGACGGGCCGCGGGCGGCGGCGGCGGCGGCGGCGGCGGTGGCCCTGGCGCCGTCGAGCCGGGGTTACTTTCTCGGCGTCCACACCGGCGGTGTGCCGTGGCCGGCGGCGCTCGAGCCGGCGCTGGTGAGCGGGCTCGGCCGCGGCGACGGGGCGGGAGCGGCGCTGGTGATGGCCAGCCTCGATCAGGCCCGGGCCGTGCTGATCGCAGGTCCGGGCCAAAGTCAAGTTGACTGAGTGCTCCTCATTGTTGGTTCAAGAGTTTGAAAACAAACGGGATATCTGGAATTTCGCGGAGCCGCCCGAGAACTTGACTCGACCGCCGGTTCGGCGAAAAGTCTGCCCGTGCCCCAACGCAGTACCAGTCTCCAGGGTGACGTCAGCCTCGGCATGATCGCCGCCGCGCTGGCCGCCCTGACCATGGCCCTCGCCGTCTACCTGATCCAGTAGCGCCCCTCCCGGTGCGACGGATCGGTCCTGGCGCCAGCGGCGCCTGGCGACGGCGCTCGTGGCTCCGGGGCGTCAGCGCGCCGCGAGCGCGGCGACCTCGGCCGGGCCCAGGGCGCGGTCGAACAGGTGGACCTCGTCGAGGTCGCCGATGAACGGGGTGGTGAAGGGCAGGCCGTCCTCGGCGTCAGCCCCGAGCACCAGCGGTCCGCTGTCGAAGGTGGTGACCCCGGCCGCCTCGGCGGCGA
>JAGPCO010000014.1 GCA_018058095.1 Kofleriaceae bacterium | reverse complement strand
GCGGCGAGGTCGCGCCGGTGCGGCTGGGCGGCGGCGAGGTGCCGCTGCTGGCCGGCGTCGACGGCGGCACGGTCCGCACCACCGCGGTGCCGTCGTGGGGCCTGCAGTACGAGTTCGAGCGCGACGTCATGCCGCTGCTGGCGACGCGCTGCGTGTCGTGCCACGGCGCCGACCGCGCCGACGCCGGGCTGCGGCTCGACCTGGCGCGGACCGAGGCCCAGCGCGACGGCAGCGCGGCCGACGACAGCACCTGGGCCCGGCTGGCCAGCGACCCCGGGCAAGAGCTGGTCCCGGCGCCGCTGCGTCACCCGGCCCGGCAGGGCACGCTGGCCAAGCCCAACCTGTCGAAGTACGTGCGCATGCTGAACGCGCGCGGCAGCCTCTTGTACTGGAAGGCGGCCGGCCGGCGCACCGACGGCCGCACCGACGCCGACTACCCGTCGCAGCCAGTCGCCGGCGACGACAACCGCGGCCACTACGACGTCGACTTCGGGCCCGACCATCCGTCGACGATGAGCGCCGACGAGCTGGCGGTGCTGGCGCGCTGGATCGACCTCGGCGCGATGTGGGGCCCCGACGTGTTCGACGACACGGTGGCGCCGACGCTGGCCATGGAGGGGCAGTTCGCCGGCGAGGTGTTGACCGCGGTGGTGGTCGGCACCACCGACGTCGGCGACGGCCTGGCGCCGGCCAGCCTGACCTTGTGTGTCGACGCCGGCGACGGCGTGTGTGCGCCCATCGCCGTCGGGCCGGCCGAGCTGGCCGGCGTCGTCACCGCGCAGGTCCCGGCCGGGCTCGGACTCGAGGCCGAGCTGGTCGCCAGCGTCGCCGACGTCGCCGGCAACGTGACCGAGCTGCGGCGCACCGTGCGTGCGCTCGCCAACCTGCCGCCGCCGGGCGCGCCGGGTGGCGACGACGGTGGTGGCTGCTGCCAGACCGGCGAGCGCGGCGCCGGCGGTGCCGCCTTGCTGGTGGTCAGCGTCGGCCTCGTCGTCGGCCGGCGCCGGCGAGTGCGCATCGTGCGCGTCGTCCGCGCGGCGTGACGCCCGCGCTGGCGTCGAAGGCGCAGCGTGCGTGAGCTGTGTGCGCGACGTCAGCGATGGCGTCGACGGCACAGCGTCGTGAGCTGTGTGCGCGACGTCAGCGATGGCGTCGACGGCACAGCGTCGTGAGCTGTGTGCGCGACGTCAGCGATGGCGTCGATGGCACAGCGTCGTGAGCTGTGCGTGTCGCGCCAGCAGCGGTGACGACAGCACAGGCCGGCGAACGTGGCGGTGCACACCCACGACCAGATCGCCACGGATCCGGACAGCGAGCTAGCCGTGGGGCGTGCTGGCGCCACCACCCGGCGTCGCGTTTCCGGAACGTTGCGGCGCGCCGTCGATGGCACGCATGGTGCTCGGCCGGGTTCTCATGCAGCACCGTCCAGCTCTCCTCAGTGTCTCTCTCGCCCTCGCCCTGGGCGCCTGCGTCGGCGCCACCGACGACGAGGACCCGGCCCTGGCGGCCGACGGCAAGGCCGACGGCTTCAGTCCGCCCTGGCAGGGTGTCCTGCCGGTCGCGAGCGGCCAGGGCTCCGTCGACGTCGTGTTCGAACGCCCGGGCGGCGATCCGAGCTCCCTCGCCTACGTCGAGTTCGCCCTGAGCGGGCCGGCCACCATCTCGCTCGAGACCAAGTACCACCGGACCGAGGTCGCGGCCTGGAACGAGATCAACCGCCGGCTCGACACCGTGCTCTACGTGTACCAGCCGACGGGTGATCGCTGGGGCAGCTACCTGGTCAAGGACGACGACGCCGGCTACGGCAAGTTCTCCAGGCTGACGGTCGACCTCGACGCCGGCAGCTATCGCGTCCTGCTCAAGCGCAAGAACGGGTCGGGCACGCCAGTCACCGATCTCCACTTCGACTGCGCGGGGGCTGGCTGCGCCGCCGCCGTCGAGCCGCTCCCGGTGTGCGCCGACACCGACCTCAGCTGCATGATCGCCAACGCGGTCGACCTGGGTGATGGCGCCAACCCACTCCTGACCCGGGAGCTGACGCTGGCCGCGTTGCCGGTCGCGGTCCGGGGCCCGGCCCGCGCCGCCACCGACGAGCTCGAGCAGACCGATCCGGACCTCGACTACTCGGCCAGCGTCCACGGCTACTACGCCGTGTACCGCTCGCAGGACGACCACACGATCGTCGCCTACGCGCTGTGGGCGACCGGATCGGGTGAGCCCGACTACCAGGACGCGACCGTCATCGGCTTCGGCCTCGACGGCGCGCGCGTCTACCACGAGCACGACGACTTCTGAGCCGCTCGCGTCGACCGCGGCGTCAACGCCGCGTGACGCTGGCCTCCCACACCCTGGCGCCGTGGCCGTCGCTGGTCGAGCCCGAGACCAGGCCACGCCCGTCGAGGCACACGCCCCAGGTCGAGGCCTCGGAGCCGCCGCCCGGATCGTCGATGCGCTCGTGGCACCACACGCCGCGGTCGTTGGAGCTGGTCTCGTACACGGTGCGCACGGGCGGGTCGCGCTCGGCGTCGGCCTCGAGGTCGGGGAGCTCGTCGCTGCGCCGCTCGGGCGGCAGCGACATCAAGCGCTCGACCTCGACCAGCGGCTCGTCAGGGTCGGACACATGCCACACGCCGGTGGCGGTGGCGACCCAGTAGCCGTCGAGCTCCATCGGGAAGGGCGCGCCATAGTCCTTGGTCGCGATGGGCCCGGCGTTGGCCTCGTCGTCCTCCAGCTCGTCCTCGGCGGTGGCGGCGTCGTCGTCGGAGTCGTCGTCGCCGTCCTCCTCGTCGTCGTCCTCCTCCTCGTCGTCGTCCTCCAGCTCGCGGGTGTGGCAGGTCAGCTCGGCGACGCGCCGCCCCGGTGGTGATGGCTGCGGCAGCTGCATGCAGTCGACCTGCCAGTGGTGCTCGCTGTCAGACGAGGTCGTCTGGCCGTTCTCATCGGCGTCGTAGTTCGTCACCACCCGGACGCCGTCGAACCGCAGCGTGGCGGCGACGAACAGCGCGTCGACCGACAGCGCGGGCGTGGTGGGCGCGTCCGGATCGGCGCCGCGGGCCGGGCCGGTCGGCGCCGCCGGCGTCCGGTGGCAGGCGGTAGCAGCGGCGGCGGCCACGACCACCCTCAGGCCGGCGCGGACCAGGACCCCGGCCAGCGCGGAGCGACGAGATGGGACCATGGGCCGATGGTACCAGCCGGCGCCGGCGCCGCGCGGCGCTCAGCGCCGGGTGAACCGGGCCTCCGACACGACCGCGTGGGCGTCGCTGCTGGTCGAGCCCGACACCAGGCCGCGACCATCGAAGCACACCGTCCAGGTGGAGGGGTCGGGGAGGCCGCCCATATCGTCGCTGCGCTGGTGGCACCAGGCGCCGCTGTCATCGAGGCTCGTCTCGTAGATGGTGCGCGCCTCCTGGCCCCCTTCGGCCGGCTCGGGATCGGGCACCTCGTCACGGCGCGGCGCCGGTGGCAGCGACATCAGGCGCGCGACCGCGACCAGCGGCTCGTCCAGGTCGGCCACGTGCCACACGGCATCGGCGGTCGCGACCCAGTAGCCATCGAGCAGCATCGGGAATGGGGACTCGCCCTCGACGTCCCGCTCCCGGCTGTGGCAGGTCAGCTTGGCGACGCGCCGCCCGGGCGGTGATGGAAGCGGCGCCTGAACGCAGTCGAGGTCCCACGCGCGCGAGGTGGAGTCTCCGTCCTCGTCGGCGAAGTCCGTGACCTCGAGCTCCGCGACGAAGTGCAGCGAGGCGGCGACGAACAGCGCGTCGACCGCCAGCGCCAACGTGGCTGGCGCCGGGTTGCCCGTCGGCGCAGGGCGAGCGGGCACCGCCGGCTGATGACACCCGGCTGCGAGCGTCAGGACGGCGGCGACCCAGGCGAGCCGGACGAGCATCCGCCGACGGTACCAGCCCAGCGCCGAAAACGCCGACGGCCCCCGGAGGAGGAGGGGCCGTCGAACAGGCTAAGCGAGACTAGAAAGGCTGAAACCGAGAGACCCGCCGAGGCGAACCAGGCGGGTGTTACTCCTTGCTGCCGACCAGCGAGAAGTCCGAGCTGGAGGCGTAGCCGCGGACGTTGACGTAGATCTTGGCGTCGGCCGGCAGGTTGACCACGCAGGTCTCGTTGCTGCCGTTCTTGTACGGGCGGCAGTCGTAGGTCGAGGTGGTCGGCTCGCGACCGATGCGGACGTACAGGTCGGCGTCGGAGGTCCCGGTCATCGCGAACTTGTAGCGACCGGCGGCCAGGGTCGGGGTGACGTACTTCTTGGTCGCGCCGCGCGCCACGGTGCCGTCCTCGTCGAGGCCGCCCCAGGCGCCGGTGCCGCCGCCGCCGCCGCCGCCCGGCACGAACGTGTTGTCCTGCTCACCCGACACCAGGATGACCTGCGAGCGGTCGACGCCGGCGAAGATCTGCTCGTAGGTCTTCGGGTTGGCCTGGTCGATGAGGCCGCGGTACAGCGACATCGTCGCGCCCGACATCGACGAGAAGAACGACGGCATCGCGTTGGTGACGATGTCGATGTACTTGTAGCCGGTGGTGTCGTCGGGGTTGACCGCCTTGTGGGCGTCGTTGAGGGCGCTGTCGATGTACGCGAAGGTGTCGCAGCCGTTGATGAAGACCACGGTGTACTGACCGGCGACCCACTTGCCGTTGCGGGCCAGCGCGCGCACGTTGCTGCCGAGGCCGGCGTGGCCGTTGTAGACGATGTAGTCGGCCCGGGTCGACAGCGCCTCGTAGCGGGCGCGGAAGGCCGGCTGCGACAGGCCGACCTGGACGTTGTCGGTCAGCAGGGCGGTGACGTTGATCTTCTTGCCATCGGCGGTGGTGACCGAGAACGAGATGTCGGGGGTGCCGACACCGGGGGTGGTCGGGACGGTGGCCGGGACCGAGGTCACCGTGCCGCGCGCGCGCAGGTCGGTGCGGACCGAGCCGATGAACGTGTTGTAGGCGCTGATGCCGGCGTCGCCGGTGGTCGCGCCGTCCTCGTACTTGCCGAAGATGGCGAGGACGTTGAACTCGTTGTCCTCCCAGACCTTGTTGAACTCGGGGAACTTGCCCGTGGTGTTGATCGGGCTGCGCGCGACCGCGACCTCGGCCTTGTAGGTCGCGCCGCTGGCGAAGGTGCAGCCCGAGCGACCGGGCCGGTAGTAGTACCACATGCTGCCGGAGTCGACGTCGTGGGCGCCGAAGTCGACGCAGCTGTGACCGTAGTCGGTCGCGAACTGGGTGAGGAACGCGCTCTCCTGGCTGGTCGGCAGCGTGAACGTGTAGCTGGTGGGCGGGTTGGCCTTGTCGCCCCAGGCGACCGGCAGCTTGACCTTGTAGGTGACGAACGTGCCGCCGCCCTCGGTGACCGTGTTCGACTCGAGGACCTCGAGCTTGTCGAGGCGGCCGACCGAGTTGTCCTCGTTGAGGTGCCCGATCGTGTACAGCAGGTGATCCTGGATCGCCTGGGTCATGTTCCACGGCCGCGACGACACCTTGAACTTGCCGCTGAAGGTGAAGTCCATGAACACCGCGAGCGCGCTCGCGTCGCTCTTGCCGTCATCCCCCTCGCCGCTCTTGACCCCCTCGCCGTCGTACAGGATGTCCTCCTCCTCGGCGGCGCAGCCCAGGTGGGCAGCGGCAGGAGCGAGCAGAGCAGCGGCGGCGACCAGCGTGGACAGGCGCTTCATGGTTGCCGTCCGCTAGAGCAAGCCCGGTGCCGGATCTCGGACGCCACATCTGGTCGATATCGTTTGGTTTTACGCGCCGCCACGCTGGCGGATCGCAGGGCCGGCAAGGCGGCTAGCCAGGCCTCCCGAGCCCACCTCCTCCCCAGGCCTCCTCCCAACCTTTCGTCTCATTCCAACCACTTGCCCCCCACCCCGTCCGTCCCACCGGACAATCCGGACCCGCGCGCCGCCACAAAAGCCAACACTTCCAATCTCTTGCCACCCCCCGATCAGGTCGGCACGACCAGATCGGGGAGCGCGACCGGGAGCGCGACCAGATCGGGGAGCACGACCAGATCGGTGGGAGCCCACCTCCTCCCCAGCCCTCCCCCCAACCTTTCGTTTCTTTCCAACCACTTGCCCCTCACCCCGTCCGTCCCACCGGACAATCCGGACCCGCGCGCCGCCACCAAATCCAACACTTCCAAGGTCTTGCCACAACCCTGATCAGGTCGGCACGACCAGATCAGGGGGCACGACCCGGTCAGGGGCCGATGCTAGCGTCGGCTGTGGTCGACGTTCACGAGCTGCGCCGCCGTGTCGACGAGCTCGCCGCGCGCGATGCGAACTACCGCGTGTTCGGTGCGAGTTCGCACAAGTACAGGTTCCATGCGCCGGTCGAAGAGGCGGTGATCGCGGCGCTCGAGGGAGCGCATGGGTTTCGCCTGCCTGAGGACTTCCGCGCGTTTGTCCTTACGGTGGGCAACGGAGGCGCCGGGCCCTCGTACGGCGTAATCCCATTTCACGGCAAAGACTCCGAGGACTACACCGACTACAAGCGACTCGGCACGGCCTGGAAGTACGCCGACGCTCACAACCCCGAACACCTGCTGTGGGGCGACGAAGACGAACAAGGCGATGACGACCAGGAGTCGCGCCAGCGCGCGTACTGGGCGGCATGCGAGTCGACGGGGGCCTTCTACCTGTGTCATCACGGCTGCGCGTCGCGATCGTTGCTGGTCGTGTCTGGTCCGCAGCGCGGCGAGGTTTGGCACGACGAGACCGCGAATGACGCGGGGCTCTATCCGGCGGTGTCGGCCGCGGGAGCGCGCCTCACGTTCACGACGTGGTACCTCGATTGGATCGACACGGAGCTCGCGAAGCTGGCGTGAGCCCCGATCAGGTCGGCACGACCGGATCCTGGGTGCAACGCTCCCTCGCCTTGCGCGTTGCGCCTCGAGCGCGGACCTGCTCCCATGGGCAGGTCCAGTGGCGGCCTTTGGGCTGCTGAACGTTCTGCCCCATGGCTCCCCGATGGCCCACCACGGACTCGTTCGATGCCTGGCTCAGGTGCACGGCCGACTGGGCGCTGCAGCCCAGAGCCGGTGAAGCGCGCCAGTACGCCCATTTCGTGCTCGACCGATACGCGCGGGAGGGCGATGCCAAGGCAACCAAGGCGCTGATCAAGAAGCTCGAAGCGGCGCCGCCGCGTGACTCGCTGGCGCGTCTCGGCGATGCCAGGGCGATCGCGTCGGCGCACCTCGATCTCGATGACGAGGTCTCGGCAATGCGGGCGTTCGACCCGGTCGTCGCGACGGCGAAACGCGAGAAGCGAAGGACCACCGCGGCGCTCCTGGCGAAATCTCCCGACACGTTCCGGGCTGAACACGCGCTGATTCCACCCGAAGCGCGCGCCAGGCTGTCTCCGCACCAGCACGCCATGAGCACGTACGTCGCCGCTGGCCGACTGCAGCGCCTGGGAAGACCGGCACAGGCGCTCGCGCTCGTGCACGAAGCGGCGGGGATCGCCAGGAAGGCCGGCTGGGGCGCGGCGGTGGCCAGCTTCCTGCTCGAGCTCGGCGACAAGAAGGCCGCGCGGGCGCTGTGGGACTCGCTCGACGCCCGCGAACGAGACGAGGCCGGCGTGGAGACGTTGCTCATGTTCGGCCGGAAGGCCGACGTGCTGGCCAAGGTCAAAACGCAGGCCCTCGACGCCATGACCAGGCTCGTGCCCTCCGAGTGGAACCTGCACTTCGTGATGTCCGACCTCGCCAGAGCGTTCGACGCCTTGCGCCTGCTGGGAAGGAAGAAGGACGCGACGACGCTGCTCGACGTCACCCTGCAGCGAATGAACACCGGCAGCTTCGACTCGCGCAGCTTTGCTTCGTTCGGCGCGTACCTGTCGCTGGCGAGAATGGTCGCGCGTGATCGCGGCTGGCCGCCAGCGTTGGTGCTGCTCGAGCACGCGCTCACCATCGCCGGCACACCGCAGCAGCAAGCGCTGCGTCAAGTGATGGAGCTCGCGCTGGAGCTCGAGCAAACCGACCACGCGCTGGTCTGGTCGCAGACGCTTGGCGCGGCCGATCACGCCAAGGTGCACTTCGCCCGCAAGGAGTGGAGCGCGATGCGCAAGGCGCTGAAGAACATCACCGCGCCGGCCGAGGCCGCGAAGCTCGCCTGGAGCCTCGTCAGAGCATGACCTCCATGAACGGCCGGGGTCGAGCAGATCAGGTCGGCACGACCAAGTGGGTGGGCCACCTGGGCTACCATGTTGACCATGAAACCGACCAAGTCGGCAGGCGCCGAGGACACGTCGCTCATCGAGAGCCACCTGGAGGAGCTCAAGGACAACCTCGAGGGCCACGAGGACAAGCTCGTCCGGTTTCTCCCGTCGAACTTCGCGGCGCACGCGGCGGCGTGGGAGGCCCTCGAGCAACGCATGGGGCGACCGCTGCCGGCCGACCTGCGCTGCTTCTACCAGACGTGCGACGGGTTCACCGACAATCGCTACACCCGCATCGGCGGCGTCGACCGCTTGCTCGTGGCCGTGGGCCGAGCCCTCGACGGAGCGGGCGACCTCAAGCTCGCCTCGATCGGCGACGGCTGTGGCCTGGACGAGAAGTCGATCGAGCTCGTGCTGGGAAACGCGTTCGATGGCGGCGCCCCCATGTTCGTGTTCCACGACTACCGGTTGGACTTCGACGTCGACACCCTCCTCGGGTTCCGGCGCCGCGTCCTGGCCTCGACCCGCGCGGCCTTCGAGGCCCGGTTCCCGCTGTGGCTGGGGGGTAACGGCAAGGCGGTCGACGATGGCGACGAGGCCGAGCTGGTCCACTACGGACCAGCGACCATGACCGAGCTCATCGAGTACATCATCGCCACCGCCGCCCAGGTCTGACGCCTCCGCCAGCAGGCCGCGCCAGGGCGGCCTCGGCAGCGGACGGGCCCACGCAGGTCGCAAGGCACATCACGGTGTGCTGCGACCGCACACCACGATGACGCATCTCATGCGATGAAGGCCTCGTGAGTGACTCCCCGCGCATCGGATGGTTCGCCGGCTTCGTCGGGCGGATCGGCGCGCAGTTCATCTACCTGCTGATCTGGATCTTCGGGCGCCGGCGCCAGCGCGACGCCGTCGGGTGGCTTGCCGGTCC
Source organism: Kofleriaceae bacterium (assembly GCA_018058095.1). Lineage (GTDB taxonomy): Bacteria > Myxococcota_A > Polyangia > Haliangiales > Haliangiaceae > JABFXX01. The sequence continues at coordinate 74,726 of JAGPCO010000014.1, read as the reverse complement.
GGTCGGCGGAGAGACGATCGGCGACGCCACCTACCAGGAGGTCTGTGACGCCGAAGGCCTGCGCATCGAACGCAACGCGCAGGGCGCCGGGCTCATCCCGAGCTTCGAGCAGCTGCGCGCGCCCTCGTTCGATCCGACCAAGGTGCATCCGGCCATTCGCGACTTCTACGAGCACACCGCGTCGTACGCGATGGACGTGTGGAGCCAGACCTACTTCCCGGCCAGCATCGGCATGTGGCTGCTGGTGAAGACGATCAGCCGACAGGTGAACCAGCTCAACTTCCCGCTGTCGCCGCTCGACACCGCGCACGGCATGGTCAGCGAGATCATCGCGATGCGCAGGCCGGATGGCAGCGTCCGCTACACCGGCTGGTTCCGCACCCTCGCGCACGGCAAGGCGGTGCTCTACACCGGCTTCTACATGACCGAGACCTCGCCGACCTTGCAGGTGCCGTGCGTGAAGGTCGTGTTCCCCATGCCCAGCGGGAACGCCACCGTGGTGTTGCGCCCGATGGCCGAGCCGGATGGCTCGTTCGTCCTCGACTCGAGCGGACACAGCTTCGGCGATGCCGGCTTCTACCGCATGCAGCGCGCCGGCACCGACCTGCGCGTCTGGCAGATCACGTCGCTCAAGGAGCACTTCCGCGTCTTCGTCGACGACCAGGGCACCCTGCGCTGCGACCACAAGGTCCGCTTCCTGGGCCTCCCCGTCCTCTCCCTGCACTACAAGATCTTCAAGCGCGCCGAGGCGCGCGCAGCGTGACCAGCGACGCCACCATGTCCCAGCCTTCACGACCTCGTCTGGCGGCACGACCAGAGCAATAGGGCCGCCACCCCGATCAGGTCGGCACGACCAGATCAATGCTCAACAGGCACGGCCAGCTCGACGACGCCGCACCGCGCCGAGCGCGACCAGGACCAGCCAGGCGGAGGCGCCGCCGCCACGCGCGCGGCAACCGCAGCCCTCGTCCCCCTCGCCCGCGGCGAGCGGCTCGCCGCGTAGTGGATGGGGATAGGCGTAGGGCGTGTAGCCCGGCTTGGGGGTCCCGCCGCTCAGCACGTAGTCGACCTCGCCGTTGGGGTGCGGCGTGGCGCGGACGTGCGCCTCGGCGGCCGGGGAGCCGTCATACACGGAGGCCGTCATGCTGTCGGTACACGCGCCGCCGGTGTGACACCCTTCCTCGACGCCATTGTTCCAGAAGTAGAGCGGCGCAGACTCCTGCTTGTCGCCCGCCATCAGCTGCGCCATCGTCTTTCCAGGCGCGCGGCCGATCTGCCCCAGGCACGGCCATCCAGGCGCCGCCGCATCCCCCGCGTTGCCGTCCCAGGCCTTGCTGCCGTCGCAGGCGCCGAGCTCGCCGTCAGCTTCGACGAACCCGCGCCGCTCGTCGAGCACCGCGACGTGCTCGTCGAAGCCGATGCTCGTGTTGTCGAAGATGGCGCCCGTGCCCGCCTCGAGCCGGATGGGGTAGCCACGATACGCGTCGTTGCCCACGAACCGGTTCCGGTAGATCTCGTGCAGGATGCCGCCGATCTCGAGCGTGCGGGTCCAGTGTGAGTAGTAGAGGCACCCCACGACCTCGTTGTGTCGGAACACCGCGCGGCCGCCGCCGCTCGAGGTGTCGTACGCCGCGCAGCCGCCAGGCGCCGTGCTCTCGAACCGGTTGTCTTCGATGTAGAGCGCCTTCTCGGTGCCCATGTCGAGTGGCAACGACGCCGCGTACGCGCCCTGCAGGTTGGTGATCGTCGCCGGGTACTCGTCGGCCTGCTGCGCGACGTTGATGATGGCCAGCCCGTTGCCCCAGCGGAAGACGTTGTTGTCGATGAGGCCATAGCTGACGCCCCCGACGAAGATGCCGTAGCCGCTGCCCGCCCCGGGAAAGGCCAGCTCGTTGTGGTCGAAGCGCCAGCCCGCCTTCCACGGCCCGACGTTGTCCCAGATCTGCACGACAGTGCCGCTCGGCGCATCGCCCTGGAAGGTGAAGCCCGAGACCCGCCAGCGCGAGAACTCGCTCGTCATCGCGTCGGACGTGATGCTCAGGCAGGCCTGGCACGTGATGACGGTCTGGCCCGCGCCGGCACCGAGGAGCTGGAGGTTCGTGTTGCGCCAGGCCACGGCCTCGCTCCAGGCGCACGCCCCCGCGGGCACCGTCACGGTGTCGTCGACGGCGGCGCGCTCGACGGCGGCCTGGACGTCGAGTTGCGAACACGACGCCGCCTCGACCGTGGCCGCCTCGACGCCCCGGTGACCTGCGATCACGCCAAGCGCCAGGACACCCACGGTTGCCAGGCGGGTAGACGGACTGCTCATCGCCGCATGTTCGCATGCCTCGACGAGCACCGCACCTGCGCGCGGAGGGCCCCCTCGCTACGGACAGGTGAGCGCATCGAGCGCCCGGTTGTCGATGGCGAACCCCGTCCGCGCCAGTGCGCGATTACCAAGGATCGAGATCGCTGAGATCACCCGCCGCGGAGCGCCTCGATCAGGCAAGCGAGGACCCACGCAACCACGGGCCAGCCCACGCTAGGATGTGGCATGGCGCGGCGGATGGCATGGCGCGTGGCCGCGACGCTGGCGCTCGCCGCGGCGGCGGGGTGCGGACGGATCGGCTTCGGGCTGGGCTCCGACCAGGGCGCCGATGCGCCGCTGCTCGACGACGGCGGCCGAGCAGACGATGCCAACCTCGCCCTGCCCTGGGGGGCGCCGGTGCGGATCGACCTCGGCCTCGCCGCGGTCGACGATCCCTCGATGACGGCCGACGGCCTGGAGCTGTACGTGAACACGCCATCCGCCGAGGTGTTCGTCTCGCGGCGGGCGACGACGGCGGACCCGTGGCCTCCAGCCACCCGGGTGACCTCGCTCGCTGGCAGCGTGTACAGCCCGCACGTGTCCGCCGACGGCCTCACCCTGTGGGCCGCGGTCGCGCCGCCCTCCCGCATCGTCGTGACGACCCGGTCCACCCGGACCGATAGCTGGGCGCCGCTGCAGGACGTGGTCGAGGTGGCCGACCCCGCCGGCGACGACGCGCCCTTCGTAAGCCCCGACGGCCTGGTCATGGTGTTCGACTCACGCCGCAACGGCGGCGCCGACCCGACGTTGTTCGTCAGCGAGCGCGCCAGCCTCCCCGCGGCGTGGGGCGCGCCGTCGCTGCTCAGCCCGCGCATCGCCGCGGTGGCGACCTTCGGTGGGCGCCCGGCCATCTCCGCCGATCGTCTGACCGTCTACTTCCAGGGCGACGGGGTCCCCGGCAACGACATCTGGCAGATGCAACGCAACAGCGTCGCGGAGGCGTTCGCCGATCCCGTCCCGGCGGCCGCGTTCAACAGCACCGGCAACGAGGAGGACCCCTGGGTGTCCGCCGACCACCGGACCGCCTTGTTCATCAGCAACCGCTCCGGCCAGTTCCAGCTCTGGCAGGCGACCCGCTGACCCTCACGCAAGAGATCCAAATGCTTCGCGAAATCAGTCGGTTGTCCGGCGTTGTCCACAGCCGGCTGAGCGTCCTGGTAACCTGCTCGCGCCCGGTGGGGACGGTTGGTGGTCCCACTGGGTCGCTGATGCCCGGGATCTGATCCGTCATACGCGCGCACGATGATGGATGGGACCTGACTGCTGTACCTGGAGACGAACGATGGCCGCGAAACGTACGACCACAGAGAAGAAGGAGCCCGGCGACAAGTCGCGTCGGGCGCGCGCGTCCAAGGTCAAGCACGGTGGACCGAGAATGCCGTCGAAACTGTCCTGACGCAGGCCGAGTTGATGGCAACGGAGTGGGCTGGCTAGGTTCGAAATGAGGAGCAAATGAGCGTCACGCCAAGAGGGATGAGCATCCAGGAAGCCTATCGTGAGTTCCGGGACGGGCACTTTCGCGTCAATCGCCGCTATCAGCGCAAGCTCGTGTGGTCGCTCTCCGAGAAGCAGCACCTGATCGATTCAGTTCTCGAAGGTTACCCAATCCCGCTGCTGCTCCTCGCCTATCACCTGAAAGCAGATGGGTCGAAGAGCTTCGAAATTCTGGACGGCATGCAGCGACTGAACGCTGTGTTCGGGTTCATTGAGAATGCTTTCCCGGTCAACGAGCGATACTTCGATGTCACCCAACTGTCTCGCGCCAAGACCTTGGCCGACGAAGGGAAGATCGCACGACCGCCGGACGGTGCGGTGTTGTACTCGGCGGACGAGTGCGCACGGCTGCTCGAGTACACGCTCGCCGTCACTGAGTTTCCAGCAGTAAACGAAGAGGCTGTGACTGAGGTGTTTGGACGGATCAACTCGTTCGGACGACAGTTGAGTGACCAGGAGCGGCGGCAGGCCGGCATCGTCAGCGCCTTTGCGACGGTTGTGCGCGAGGTGGCAGCCGAAATCCGGGGTGATGTCTCCAGCGAATCACTCGATCTCGCCCAGATGCCCGAGATCAGCGTTGATGTTTCCGGCGAGATGCAGGGATATGCGATTCGAGCCGATGAGACTTTCTGGTGCAAGCAAGGCGTCCTTCGTCGAAGCCAGCTCCGAGAGAGTGAGGACGAGCAGATGATCGCCGACCTCGCGATCTCCGTGCTGTCTCAGAAGCCGTTCGCATTCTCCGGCGGCGCTCTCGATGAGATCTACAAGCCGCAGAGCGAGGAGGGGCGCGAACTCAATCTGCGGGTGGGGACTTACGGCTCAACACGACTAAAACACGAACTTGTGTCGACCCTATCGGTGCTAAGGGGCGTTATCGAAGCGGTCGACGGTTCCCCGAACGCTTTCCGGAATGCGGTCCATCCAGGGAGCGGGAACCCGGCCAAGACCGAATTCTATGCGGTCTTCATGGCGTTCTTCGATCTGTGCGTGCGTCAACGAAAGAGCCCAAAGGAGGACCACGATCTCCTCGGTGCTCTGTCTGGAGTAGAGGGGAAGCTCGAAATTGCCGCAGGGCGAATCCGAAGTGAGTCTCGACAGACCAACATAAACACTGTCAAGGGGCTTATCCAAGATCACTTCGAGGACAAGGAGCCGCCAGCGCTCAATCACGGTTCGGGCGCCACGATGCAGTTCGAAAATGGCTTGCGCCGTTCTCGGATCGAGTCGGCGGCCTTTGAGTGCAAGCAAGGGATTCTTCGGCTCGACGACAAGCGAACGAAGGATCCTGAATTACTCGCCCGGATCGTCGAGACCATCTGCGCGATCGCGAACCTCGGCCCGCAGTCAACTGGCGCAGTGTTCATTGGCGTTGCCGACAAGCTAGCCGACAAGAGAAGGGTGGAGGAACTGGACGCTATCCAATCGGTGAACGTCGGCGCGCGTTACTGCGTCGGGGTTGATCGCGAGGCGAGGGTTCTCAAGATCGCGGTCGAGGAGTACGTCCGGAACATCGTCAGCTACATCTCCAAGTCTGGCCTTTCGGAGCCGTTGAAGACGGCGGTCTGCGCCGCAGTGGATCCGATCGTCTATCGAGGGGTGACCAACCTGTGCATTTGGATTCCGTCGCAGAAGACGGTCGCTTCGGTCGATGACAAGCTCTTTATCCGCGTTGGTTCGGAGACGAGGAAAGTCGAAGGGCTGAAGCAGACCCAAGCGGTGATGGCGTTGTTTGAGTAGTGAACAGATTCGCAAGCAGGCAGGAGGGTTGTCGTGCGTCTTCTGAAGTTCCGTGTTTCCAACTTCCGCAACATTGTCGACTCGGGATGGGTCGAGGTGTCCTCGATCACTGCCTTCGTTGGGCAGAACGAGTGCGGAAAGAGCAACCTATTGCAGGCGCTTGAGCGTCTGCTGCCGTTCGAGAAGCAGAAGTTCGATCTAGAAGAGGACTGGCCGATCGATAAGTGGGGGGAGCGGAGTGCGGCCGCAAACGCGTGCGATGCGGTGTTTGTGCTGGATGCGAAGGAGTGCGCTTCGGTTGTTAAGGAGTCCGAGCCCCCACCTCCAGCTCCGATCGACGGGCAGCCTCAGTCGCCCCCAGCAAGCACACCGGCGCTAGCCTCGTTGGAGGTGGCCGTCAGTCGCGGCTACTCCAACAAACTCATCATCGAATGGCCGGCCAGCTTTCCCGCGAGCGCTGACAAGGCGAAGGCCGAGACATGGCTGACGGCTCGACTTCCGAAGTGCGTCTACATGGACGACTATTTGACGTTCGCGGGACACGCCGATATCGCGGCACTTCAAGCCAAGGGTGACAACGTCGACGGTGAGGAGCGGACCATCCTGACGCTCCTCGAGCTTGCTGGGCTGAACCTCGAGCAACTCATCAGTCGCGGCGGGTCTGATGAAGGTAGAACGCGCCGAGGCTTCGACACGAATGCGGCCTCACGACACCTGTCAAAGCAGTTCGTTCACATGTGGAAGCAGCGCCCCGTGAAGTTCAACCTTCGTGTGGACGCGACGACGCTCGATGTGCTCGTTGAGGATGAGGGGTTGGACGCATTTGTGCCGCTCAAGAAGCGGTCTCGCGGATTTCAATGGTTCGTGTCGTTCATTTGGAGGTTCACGCATGCGAGCAAGGGGGCATACAGCAACTGCATCCTCCTTCTCGATGAACCGGGCGTGTACCTGCATCACGCCGGCCATCGCGATCTGCTGGCGTTCCTTGAACAGCTCAGCCCGAGTAACGTCGTTCTTTACACCACTCATCTCTCGACGATGCTCGACAACGGGTTCCCGGAGCGTTTGCGAATCCTAGAGGTTCACGATCATCACTCCACCGTCAAACGCGGGGTGGTGAGCAGCCAGCGCGAACCCATGATGGTTATCGAGGCCGCCCTCGGATTGAGCGCCGGAATGAGCGGGCTACTCGGCGCACGCCAGAATTTGATCGTCGAAGGTGTGGACGACTGGGTGATCCTCAATAAGCTCTCCGGGCTCTCTAAGGCCTCCGGAAGTGGAGGGTTCTCCGATCGGATCTTCCTCGTGGTCGCGAACGGCGCCTCCAAGACACCGATGTTTGCCTCGTTCTTTGCCGGTAACGGATGGGATTCGGGGGTGCTGCTGGATCTCGATGGCGCGGGGGAGGCAGCTCGAAAGAAGATTTCCGAGCAGTGCTCGACCCAGATCGCTGCCACAACCGGGGCTCGGTTTCGAGTGTTCATGCTCGGCAAGGCCCTCGGGTCAACGAATGCCGAGTTCGCGATCGAGGACATGTTCCCCGAGGCCTTCTACCTCGAATGCGTGAACGAAGCGTATGGGACGAATCTCACGCCGGCCGACATCCCGATCGTCAACAGCCCGCAGCTCTGCAAGCGAGTCGAGGCGGCCCTGGTCACGAAGGGCCGAGTCATGGTTCTCGACAAGGGTCCGATCTTGGCGGCGCTTCAAAAGCGATTCGACACGATGAAGACCTTGGCCGATCTTCCGCCTGGCACTGCGGACCTGGCTTCCAAGCTCTTCGCGAAGGTTAACGGCGAGTTTGCATGAGCGCGCGAACCTGGAAGGTAGTGGATCAAGCGGCGCGTCGCCCGGCGGCGTCGCTCACACGAGAGGCCGTTCCCGATGCGCCGAGGAATAGATAGATGCTCGAATACCTGCACCTAAAAAACGTCGGCCCGGCTCCTGACCTTCGGTTCGACGCGGCTGAGCGTCTGAACCTGATCACAGGTGACAACGGACTTGGGAAGAGCTTCTTACTCGACGTCGCATGGTGGACGCTGACACGGACGTGGGCCGGGACGATTGCGCTTCCGACGACGGAGAAGGGCGGCACGATCGAGTACGTCGTCCACGGCAAGGGCGGGGCTGCGGAGCCGGTCGTCTCCAAGTTCCGGCGTGAAGACGAGAGCTGGCCGCTCAATGCAAAGCGGCCCCCTATGCCGGGGATCGTGGTCTACATCCGGATCGATGGTGGGTTCTCGGTGTGGGACCCCGCGCGCAACTACTGGCGGAGCGATCCGGATCGCGCGGCTGCGTATCACTTCACTGCGTCCGAAGTCTGGGATGGTCTGACGATCGGCGATCGGCGCGCAAGCGAGGGCCTCGAACGCGATTGGGTGAACTGGCAGGAGGGCCGCAAGCCGCAGTTCGAGGCGTTGGAACAGGTCCTGCGCGTGCTGTCGCCGGTCGGCGAAACGCTACGAGCGGGACCACCCCGAAGGTTGTTCCTCGGCGAGGGGCGTGATCGCCCCACGCTCTTGGTCGGCAGCCAAGAGGTACCGGTCGCACTCGCCTCGGCTGGCGTTCGACGCGCGCTTGCCCTCGCGTACTTCCTGGTGTGGGCCTGGCACGAGCATCGCGTGGCGGCAAAGCTGCTGAACCGTGAGCCGGAGGACCGGTTTGTGATCCTTTTCGACGAGCCAGAAACGCACCTGCATCCGCGCTGGCAGCGGACGATCGTGCCCAGCTTGCTTGCGGCGATCGACGCGCTCCGTGGTGACAAGGCCTCACCGCCGCAGGTGCTCCTAGCGACACATGCGCCTCTCGTGCTCGCCTCGGTCGAGCCGCTCTTCTCGCCGGAGCTCGACGAGCTGTTTCACTTGAAAGTCGTGGACGGGAAGGTTGTCCTCGAGACTGGCGGTTGGGCCACACAAGGCGACGTCTCGGAGTGGCTGCTCTCAGATGTGTTTGGATTGGAGCAACCGCGCTCGCTCGATGCAGAGCGGGCGATTGAAGCGGCCGAAGCGCTCATGCGCGGCGACAAACACTTGCCGAAGGGCCTGTCAACCAAGCAGGCGATCCACAAGGCCTTGCAACGCCTCCTTCCCGCGAATGATCAATTCTGGCCGCGTTGGCTCCTCGACGGCGGTGCAATGAAGCTGGTGAAGCCGAAGAAGAAGCGCGCGAGGACGACGTGATTCCGGTTGCCAAGGTTGCTCGACCGTCGGGGTACGCGAACATCAAGGCCGGTGGCGACAACTGGCTGCGGGCTAACCCGAAGGCGAAGCGCCCGAAGGATCTATGGTCGCCGTTCTTGCCCGAGCTGGCCGAGGGCTTTGCGCATCTGTGCGGCTATGCCGCGATGCTCGATCCGACGGGCGGGACGGTCGATCACTATCTCAGCTGGAAGAACCGCCCCGACCTCGCATACGAGTGGAGCAACTTCCGCTTCGTTTCCCACATCCTGAACTCGTCGAAGAAAACGGCGGACGCGACGGTCCTCGATCCGTACCTCGTCAAGAGTGGCTGGTTCGAGGTCATCCTGCCGTCTCTTCAGATGCGGGTGACCAGCAAGGTGCCAGCCGCTTTCAAGGCGATCGCCGAGTTCACGCTGAAGCGGCTCAAGCTCGGCGATGGCGAGAAGGTGATCCGTTGGCGCCGGCACTACTACGCTCGGTATGAGGCAGGTCAGCTCGCGTTGGACGGGCTCCGTGTCTTCGCGCCTCTGGTCGCCGAGGCCGCCGAACGCGCGTCCAAGGTGTCGAAGGCGAAACTGACGAAGCAGAACCTGACGAAGATGAAAGGTCCGAAGGCGAAGCCGCAGAGGCCGATCGATCCAACGTCGTCGAAGGCGAAAGGCTCAAAGAGGGCGACGAAGTGAACTCAATCGAGCGCGGGGAGCCGGGGCCGACGACCCATCTCCTTGGGCCGCGCGTGCGATCGAGGGCGACCTGCTCGCCGCTCCGCCGATCACCGGCCTTGGAGCGCGATAACCTTGCAAACCTCGATAGACACACCGGCAAATCCTGCCCCCGATTTGAACCTGCAAAGGCCGGATGACTTGCCTACGGCTGGGCATTGCGCTGCGAGCAGGTGGAATCGATCCAACGGATGAGCTTGCGATCAGGCACGTCGGGCTCACCCCCCCCGGTGCGCCTTGATCAGCCGCACGTACGCCTCCTCGGCCTGGCGGCAGAGATCGATCAGCACGTCGGCCACATCGGCCGCTAGCGGGGCGCCGCCCAGGCCGTGGGCGTAGACGAGGTTGACGACGCGCTGGCGGACGCTGATGGGGACGACCAACGACTCGTCGGGGGCGGGGTCGGCGCCGATGGCGGTCCAGAGGCGGGTCTCGACGGGGCGGCCGGAGGACGGGGAGCGGCCGCGGTAGGGGGTGGCGCTGTCATGGGCGGCTTGCAGGACGGAGCTGCCGCCAAGGGGGAGGGACAGGTCCTCGATCTGCTGCACCAGGCCGCGGCCGGTGGCGATGTGGGCGCGCCAGCCGAGGGCGTTGCCGTCGCGGACGATGAAGAGGATCAACGCGGCGGTGCGGCCGCGGCCGAAGTCGACGAGGGCGTCGGCGATCTGGTCGCGGTGGGTGGCCCCGGCCATACGCTCGCCGATGACGACGGCGCTGGCGGCGGCGGGGACCGGGCCGACGTCCATGGGCGCGGTCGAGCCGCGACGGCGGCGCGGCTCGACGGTGAACCCGGGGGGCATGACCATGCCGCCGGCCGGCTGGGTCCGGCGCCGGTCGTCGATGGCGGCGGCGGCGCGGCGCTCGGCGTCGCGGGCGGCGGTGCGCACGAAGCGGGCCTTGCGCGGCAGGCCGTACAGCTTCTCGAGGTAGTACAGCGCGCGCAGCTCGGGCACGACGTACGAGGCGACCCGCATCTGCACGTGTTCGGTCAGCTGGGTGATGCCGTCGACGTCGTCGGGATCGATCACGGCGACCGCCAGCGCATCGCCCTCGCGCCGGAGCGGCACGACGCCCAGCGCCTGCGCCAGCTCGGCGCCGACGAGCTCCAGCGCCTCGGGCTCGGCGGCCTCGAGCAGGTCCTGGGTGGCGACCGGCAGGCCCGACAGGTCGGCCAGGGTGCGGGCCAGCAGGTCGAGCTCGACGAAGCCGAGCTCGACCAGGTTGGTGCCGAGCTTGCCGCCGTACAGCACCTGGTTGCGCAGCGCCGCCTCGAGCTGGGTCAGCCCGATGACCGCGTTGCGCAGGAGCAGCGTGCCCAGCTTCACGACGGCAGCTTACACGATCACCCGCCGGGCCGACGCCAGGCGCCGCCCCGCGCTCACGGCTGGAGCGCGATGGTCATCGTCGACCCGGGCAGGACCAGCTGGTCGACGTTGCTGGCGCCGACGACCTCGGCCCGCAGCGCCGGGTAGGTCGCGCCAGCCAGCAGGGCCAGCTCGAGCACGCGTCCCTGGATGAGCTGGTAGACGTCGAACGGGGCGGGCAGGTGTGGCATCCGCACGGGGGTGCCGCTGGGGGCCAGCACGTTCCAGTACACCTTGCCGTCCTGCAGCTGGGTCCACACCGCCACGGGCGTGCCGGGGCCGGTCCCGGTCCAGGTCACGGTCTGCGTGGCGTCGTCGACGCTGACGCTCTGCACGAACGGCAGCGGCGTGACGCCGGCGTCGAGGGCGTAGCTGGCCGCGGCCGGGCCGCGCTGCACCAGGTGCTGCCGGCCGACGCCGGGCGGCTGCATGATCACGCCGGCCAGCACGTCGAGCCCGGGCAGGTCGGTGTACGGCAGGGCTGGCACCGCGGCGGCGCCGGCGGTGACCACCGCGGAGGTCGGGACCTGGTCGTTGATGAAGTAGCGACCCCGAGCTCGAACCAGGTGGGCGTCGATGGTGCTCAGGCCGCCGGGGAGGTTGGTCACCGCCAGGCTGGCGCTGCCCTCGGGCCGGTAAGTGCCGGTCACGGTGACTGTGCCGGCGACGGCGGGCAGGTCGACGTCGGGCGCGAGCAGCGCCTGTGGCCCGCTCGGACTCTGCGCGACGACGAGCAGGTCGGTCGGGCCGCTGCATCGGCTGAGCAGCAGCACCTGGGGCGTGTTGCTGGTGCCGCCGTTGCTACAGGCCGACTGCAGCCGGTACGAGGTCGCGCCGGCCAGCACCGGCAGGTCGACGGTGAGCGTGACGGCGCTGGGGTTGCCCAGGATCGGGACGCGGATGGTGTCGCCGGCCTCGACGCCGAGCACGGTGTAGAGCTCCTCCCGGGCCTGGTTGATCACGGTCACGCTGCCGCCGGGCGGCAGGGTCGCGCTGGCCATCCCCGCGCCGTCGGTGGTGGTCATGGCGACGACGGTGTCGTCGGCGGCGAGGAAGATGACCGGCACCTCGCCGACCGGCGGCGCGAGCTGGACGCTGACCACGCCGCTGGCGCCGTCGAGGCCGGGCGGCCCCGCGTCGGCGACGGCGGGGGCGTCGCGCTGCGGATCGGAGGCATCGGGCAGGCTGGTCCCGTCGTCGCCGCAACCGGCCATGGCGGCGAGAGCGGCCAGGGCGGACAGGAGCAGCGGGCGGCCGGGAGGGCGGGGTGGCATGAAGGGAGTGTCGCCGATCTCTGCGGTGATCGGGCGACCGCGTCGACGCGACGCCGCGGTCGAAGCTCAGGCGCGCGTGTGTAGAATGGCCGGATGTCGACGCGACACCTCGTCCTGGCCCTCGTGTTCGCGGCCACCACCGCGTGTGGCAGCGACGGTGGCAAGCTGCCCGACGCGGCCGGCCGGATCGACGCGCCCGTCCCTGACGCCGCCACCAGCGCCGCCGACGCCGCCACCAGCACCGACGACGCCGCGCCCGACGCGGCGCCGTCGCTGAGCACCACGGCCACGTTCCCGGGCGGGCTGGGCGCGCTGTGTGGGGTCGGCTACGCCGCCAGCACCGACACGGTGTGGGTCTACCCGTGCAGCGGCGCGATGCTCCACCCGTTCAGCGGCGCTGGTGTGGCCGGCACGCCGATCGCCCGGCCGGGTGAGGTCGCCAACGACGTCGACGTCGAGGTGGCCGGGGCGGCGTTCACGCTCGGCACCACCACGCTCGCCGCCGGTGACGTGGTGTTCGTCAACGGCGAGACCGACAGCGCCGAGCTGTATGCCGCGCAGGGCGGCAGCGCGGTCGTGCTGGCCACCGCGTTCGGCGCCAGCCACGTGGTCGGCGCCGCCCTCCACCCGATGCGCGGCACGGTGTTCGCGGTGCAGGACCGGGTCCCGGGCGACACCGTCGGCAACGTCATCGCCGAGCTCGACGCCACCACCGGCGCGGTGCTGGCCAGCTTCTCGGTGCTGCCGGCGTTCTCGGTCAACTACGGCGACCTCGAGGTGTGCCGGTCCAACGGCTACCTGTTCGTGGTGTCGAGCGACGAGCCGACGCTGGCGGTGTTCACGCCGACCGGCACGCTGGTCGACGAGTACGCGCTGCCGACGGAGGTCGCGTCCGGGGCCAGCGGCATCGGCCTCGACGACGCCGCCGGCGCGGCCTGGATCGCCAGCACCAACGGCAACCTGGTCCGCATCGCCGGCTTGCCGTGCCAGTGAGCGGGCGGCCCCGGGCATCAGACCGGGCCGGGCGCTGGTGCGTTCACGGGTATGCTACCCGGCCAGCCATGCCCGACCGTGCCCGTACCCACCTCGTGCTCAGCCTGTGTGGCCTCGTCGTGGCCGGGACGGCCCAGGCCCAGGCCCAGCCCACGCCCGCCCCCACGGCGCCGGTCAAGCCGGTGGCCGACCAGGTGGCCGAGGCGACCCGGGCCTGGCCCACGCTCGACGCGTTCGAGCGCGAGACGGTGGTCCTCGCGCTGATCAAGGCCGATTGTCGCCAGGCCACCCGCTTCGTGCGGGCGCGGCCGCGCGCCACCGACGACGCCGACTGGATCGACGGCGTGATGGTGTCGCTCAACACCACCACCACGCCGGCGCAGCCGTGCCTGTCGGTCATCACCGCGCTGGCGCCATCGGCCAGCGGTGACACCGGGCGCGCGCTGGTGCTGCTGGCGGCCGGCCGCCACGCCACGTCGGCGCGGCAGCTGGCGCCCCTGCGTGCGCTCGCGCGTGGCCCCGAGGCCCGGCTGGCGTGGACGGCGGCCCAGGTCCACCTGCGCGCGCCGGCGGCCACCACCACCTTCGCGCGTGCGCTTCGGGGCGCCAGCGCCGACGAGGCCGAAGAACACGCCCGGCTCTTTCGGTACGTCGCCCGGCCGGAGCTGTGCCCGCTGCTGCTGCCGTGGTTCGATCGCAAGGAGGAGGTCGGGGCGATCAACCGGGGCTCCTCGATCAGCGGCGACCGCGGCTCGGAGAACTACACGATGGCCGACCTGGCGACCTGGTTGTGCCGCGACGCCGGCCTGACCGTCGACGGCCTGACGGCCGGCGCGCAGCCACCGTGGCCGGCCGGCGTCAACGAGCGCATGCGGACGCTGGTGCAGACGCAGGCGCAGGCGCGAGCGCGCTGACTCACGCGGCGTAACGCGTCGGGTCGGGCACGCCGGCGTCGGCGAAGCCCTTCTTGCGCAGCAGGCAGGCGTCGCACCGGCCACACGCGCCGCCGCCCGGGCCCGGGTCGTAGCAGCTGTGGGTGGCGGCGTAGTCGACGCCGAGGGCCAGGCCGGCGCGGATGATGTCGGCCTTGGTCATGGCGATGAGCGGGGCGTGGACGTGGAAGCCGCCGGTGCGGGTGGCGACCTGGGCCAGCGCTTCGAATGCGTCGACGAAGGCCGGCCGGCAGTCGGGGTAACCGCTGGCGTCGAGCACGTTGACGCCGAGGAACAGGTCGCGCGCGCCGATCGACTCGGCCCAGGCCAGCGCCAGCGCCATGAGCACGGTGTTGCGGGCCGGCACGTAGGTCGACGGCACGTCGCCGGGCGCGCCGATGTCGGCCAGCGAGCGGTCCTTGGGCACGGCCACGCTGGCGTCGGTCAGGGCCGAGCGCGCCAGCGGCCGCAGGTCGAGGTCGACGACCTGGTGGGCGACGGCGCCGTGGGCGGCGGCGGCGGCGCGGGCGGCGTCGAGCTCACAGGCGTGCAGCTGGCCGTAGCGCACGGTGAGGGCGTGGCAGGCAAACCCCTGGCTGCGGGCGATGGCCAGGGTGGTGGTCGAGTCGAGACCCCCCGAGAGCAGGACGACGGCGGACGCCATGGCCGCGCAGTCTGCCACGAGCACGCGCGCGCGGCGCGGTCACGGGCAGGTGGTGACGCCGCAGGTGACCAGGCACGACCCCGCCGCGTCTGGCAGCACGTGGTAGCAGGCGGGGGCCGCCATACCCGGCGTGGTGCTGAACAGGCGGATCGTGTCGGGGCTGGTGGTGGCGCCGTCGAAGTCGCCCACCGCCACGATCGACGGGCTCTGGCCGACCACGGTTTTCAGCGGCGTGAGCAACGGCGTCCCGCTCATCGGCACGTCGAGGTAGACCCGCAGCTCGACGGTGGTCAGGCTCTGCACCACCAGGATGGCGTCGACCTGGTTGTCGGCGTCGACGTGGCCGAGCGCGTAGTCGCGCACGGTGTACCCGCTCAGGCTCGGGTCGCTCGCGTGCACCACCGACGGCGCCATGCCGGCGGCGTCGGGCACGATGATGAGGTCGAAGCCATCGAGCGCGACGGTCCCGGCCGCGGTGATGCCGAGGTTGAGGTCGGCGCCGACCGGCTCGCGCAGCCAGCGCACCGACCGGCGATCCTGCTGGGTCAGGTCCACGCTGCCCGGGCTCACCGCGGCCAGGATCGCGCCGTCGGCGCTGCCGCGCATCCGGTACACGGTCGACTGGGTCGTCGCCACCAGGAGCTTGGGGTTGCCGGTCGACATCCCGGTCAGGTCCTGCACGTTGGAGATCCCCCCGGCGCCCTCGGTCAGGTCACGCGCGGCGATGGCGCCGAAGGTGCCCTCCGCCAGCTCGAACGGGATCCGCCCATAGGCGGCATCGAGGCCGCCGATGACCAGCTCGGCGTAGGTGCTGGAGGACCAGGTGGTGACCACCACCGGCAAGGGGTTGGTCAGGACCCCGCCGAGCTGGGACGGGAAGAACGCGAGCGGGATCTGCGTGGTGACCGGGGTGCCCGGGCTGCTCAGGTCGAGGTCGAGGTACGCGATGACCCGATACGCGACCGGGCTCGGGCTGGTGTCGCGCCCGAACATCACCAGGTCGGGCGGGCCGGCCAGGTTGAGGTTGACGATGCGGACGTCGAGCGGCTCGACGTCGGCTGGGAACTCGAGCTGGATCGGCGCACACGACAGATCCATCTGCGAACCGGGGACGACCACCGCGACCCCGCGGCCGGAGCCGCTGTTGCCTCGGCCCCACAGCACCACGTCGTCGCGACCATCGCCGCCGAGGTCACCCAGCGCCTGGTTGCGCCGGAGCACGAGGTCGGCCGCGAAGGGGGTGCCTCCGCCCGGGCAGGGGTTGGCGTCGGGGCCCGGCCCGGCCGCGTCGATGCCGCCGCCGTCCTGCACGAGTGGGCGGTCGGGCTTGCTCAGGCAGCCGACGCCGAGCGTCAGCGCGGACGCGAGCAGCGAGGTCGACACGAGCGACGGCGACGAGCGAGGGGTGCGGGTGGTGGTCATGGCGAGCGTCCTCAGAACGGCGTGTCTTCACCGGGAGCAGGAGGGCGAGCGTCGGGGCGGCGAGGCGCGGCCGCGTCGGGCGGCGGCGCGGCCAGCGGCGCGGCCGCGTCGGGGCGAGGCGCGCCGGCGTCGGGGCGAGGGCGATCACCCGCACGCACCGCCGCATCGGGCCGAGGGCGATCACCCGCGCGCACCGCCGCGTCGGGCCGGGGCGGCGCCGCGTCGACTGGTGACGCCGGTCGATCATCGCCGCCATCGATCAGCGCCATCACCGGCGCCGCTGCGCCGCCGTCGAGCGGGTCGGCGCCGGGCGCCTGCGTCGCGTCGGCGGGCGACACCAGCGCGGGCGGCGAGGTCGACGGCGCCGATGGATCGACGGCGGCAGGGTCGCGAGCGAGGCCACGCAAGGCCACCGCCGCGCCGGCCAGCACGGCCACGCCACCGAGGAGCAGCGGCCAGCGCCCGCGCCGCGCCCGCGCTGGCACGACCGTCGCCACCGCGCTCACCGCGGCCGCCGCCGGTGCCGCGCTCGACTCCGGCGCCGCGCTCGCCGCGCTCGCCGCGCTCGCCGCGCTCGCCGCCGGCATCACCGGCGTGGCCGGGGTGATCGTCGCCGCCAGCGCCAGGCCCGGCCCGGTCGCCAGCGTCGCCGCCGCCATACGCTCGGCGCTCGCGGTCGGCGGCAAGGTGACGTCCACGGCCGGCGTGCTGTCGTGCCGGGCCAGCGCGGCCTCGAGGGCGTGCCGGGTCTCGGCCGCCGAGGCGTAGCGATCGGCCGGGTCCTTGGCCAGCAGGCGCATGATCACCGCGCCCAGCGCCGGCGGCACCCCGACCACCGGCGGCGGCGGCTCGACGGCGTGGGCCGCGATCAGCTCGTGGATGGTGGTGTGCTCGAACGGCAGCCGGCCCGACGCCGCCGCGTACAGCACGCAGCCGAGCGAGTACAGGTCGGCCGCCGGCCCGGCGTCGGTGCCGAGCGCGGCCTCGGGCGACATGAACGCCGGCGTGCCGAGCAGCGCGCCGCTGGCGGTCATCGTCGTCGACGTGTTCTCGACCGACAGCGACTTGGCCAGGCCGAAGTCGAGCACCTTGATCAGCTCGCGGTCGCCGGCGCCGCGCAGCACCATGATGTTGGACGGCTTGAGGTCGCGGTGGACCACGCCGTGCCGGTGCGCGCCGTCGAGCGCGTCGCAGATCTGCCCGGCCAGGGTGACCAGCCGCGGCGGCGCCAGCCGGATCTCGTCGCGCAGCAGGCGGTCGAGCGTGCGCCCGACCAGCAGCTCCATGACCAGGAAGAACAGGCCGTCGCGGGTCTGGCCGAAGTCGAGGATGGACACCGCGTTGGGGTGCGACAGGCGGCTGGCCAGCTTGGCCTCGCGCAGGAAGCGCTTGATCACCATCGGGTCGCTGACCAGGCCGGGGCTGACGACCTTGATCGCCACGTCGCGCCCGACCGAGTGCTGCAGGCCGCGGTACACGGTGCCCATGCCGCCGGCGCCGAGCCGGGCCGAGATGGTGTAGCGGCCTTCGAGGTCGCGGCCGAGCAGCGGGTCGGGCCCGGACCCGAGCACGACCAGCTGGGTGCCGTCGGTCGGGCAGCGCTCCCCGGCCGGGAACGACTGCTCGCAGGTCGGGCAGTAGCGCTCGTGCGCGTGCGCCGGATCGGTCATCGCGCCAGCGCCACCGACACCAGGCCACCGCCGGGGAGCGGGACCGCGCCGACGGCCAGGCCGGCCTCGCGCCGCTCCGACCCGCCGCGCAGCTCGAGCACCAGGCCGGCGGTGATCGCGCCAGCCGCCAGCGCGTACAGGCCGATGGCCCCGGCCCGGGTCAGGTCGAACCGACCCTCGTGCTCGTCGTACTCGGCCTCGGTGGTGGCGTCGGCCAGCCGGCCGCGGGCCTGGAAGGCCAGGCCGTGCAGCACGCCGCCCAGCACCAGCGCCGCCCCGCCGCCGTACAGCAGCGGGCGGGCCAGGCGCGAGCGCGCGGGCGCCGGCGCGAGCGTGATCGGCGCCGACGCGGGGGCGATCGGCACCAGCGTGACCTCCACCTCCTGCTGGCCCTTGCCGAACAGCTCGACCGTCTCGGTCGCGCTGGCGAACCCGGGCGCCTCGACGGTGATGCGGTGCCCGCCGGCCGGCAGGTAGAACACGCGCGGATCGAACTGCTGGTCGGCCCCGAACAGCTCGATGCGGACGCGGGCGTCGACGCCGGCCGGCAGGACCCGCACCGTCAGCGCGGTGACCGGGGCCGTCGCCAGCTGGGTCGCCAGCTGCTCCTCGGCGGCCGGCATCCACTCCGGCAGCGGATCGGCGGCGCTGGCGCGGCGGCGGCAGCGGTCGAGGAACACCTCGGCGTGCGACCACATGCTGCGTCGCAGGTAGGCCAGGCCGATCAGGCAGGCGTGGCGGGCCCGCGGCCGCAGGCGGTCGGCGGCGACGAAGTGATCGATG
This sequence comes from Kofleriaceae bacterium, assembly GCA_018058095.1. Taxonomy (GTDB): domain Bacteria; phylum Myxococcota_A; class Polyangia; order Haliangiales; family Haliangiaceae; genus JABFXX01. The sequence continues at coordinate 56,142 of JAGPCO010000014.1, read as the reverse complement.
GCGGCGGCGTAGTTGCTGCGGCGCGCCTCGTCCTCGCCGCGCGCCGCCTCGGCGTCGGCGGCGGCGGCGGTCGCTGCGTCGTCGACGGGGGGGGCGGCCCGGGCCACCCGGGGCGCACCGGTCGTGATGGTCGCCAGCGCGGCGACGAGGAGCGCGGGCCGGGCCAGCGTGAGGGGGGCCATCGGCGCTCGAACATATCACGCCACGGCCGCGATCCTGCGCCGCCGCCTGGGCGGAACCTGGCGCCGCGCCTCGATATTCCCTGGGGTGCCGGTGCGGCGGGCGCGCCGCACCTCGTCGGTGACGGTCAGGCGTGGGCAGGCGACGTGGCCCTTGCAAACCGGTGGGTTCTGGCCAAGATCCGCGCATGGTCAGGTCCCCTCTCCGCCTCGTGTCCGTCGCCGTGCTCGCCGCCACCACCGCCGCCGCCTCGCTGGCGGCGTGTGGGCCGTCGACGCCGAAGTTCGCCTTCAAGCACGCCGAGCAGCGTGGCCGCCTCGAGAAGAACGGCCTGCGCTTCGTCATCATGCCCGACCCGTCGACGCAGATGATCGAGGTCGACGTGCGCTACGACGTCGGCTCGCGCGAGGACCCGCCCGGCAAGGCCGGCATCGCCCACCTGGTCGAGCACATGATGTTCCAGCAGCGGCCCGACGGGCCCGACAGCCCGCCGCTGTGGACCTTCCTCGGCCAGCTGACCACCTACGTCAACGCCTTCACCAACTGGGACTCGACCCACTACCAGGCGGCCGGCCGCGTCGAGCAGCTCGACGCGCTGCTCAAGATCGACGCCATGCGCCTGTTCTACCGGTGCCAGACCATCCCGGAGGAGCAGTTCCTGCGCGAGCGCGAGGTGGTCCGCAACGAGATCCGCCAGCGCACCGGCACCGCCGACGGCCAGATCCCACAGCTGGTGCTGTCCTCGGTCTACCCGGAGAACCACGCCTACGCGCGCATGATCGGCGGCGATGATCAGCAGCTGTCGAACATCACGCTCAAGGACGTGTGCGAGTTCATGGACAAGTACTACACGCCGGATCGGGCCACCCTGATCATCGCCGGCGGGGTCTCGGTCGAGGAGGCCAGCAAGAGCATCCAGAAGTGGTTCGGCAACCTCGAGCGACGCACGCCGGCCGCGCGCGCCAAGGTGGCCGAGGTCCGGGTCAACAAGGACCGCAAGACCTACGACCTCGACATCGAGCGCCCCATCGTCAGCGTCGCCTGGGCCCTGCCGGCGGCCAACACCAAGGAGGGCGAGGCGGCCCAGTTCGGCATCGGCCAGGCCTTCGCCCGCGTCGCCTCGGCCGCCGCCCGCTACGACTTCGCCTACGGCGTCTACCCGCAGGTGCTGGGTGGGCAAGAGGCGCCGGTGTTCGCCATCCTCATCGAGCTCAAGAGCCTGAGCAAGCTCGACGACGCGCTCGACTTCGTGTGGAAGGCGGCCCGCCAGGCCCACCGTGGCTTCGACCAGGGCACCTGGTCCCAGATCGAGGAGTCGAAGAACCGCGGCAAGGCCGACCTCATCCGCAGCCTGGAGTCGCTGTACTCGCGCACGCTCACGGTCGCCGAGAAGGTGCAGTTCGACAAGGAGTTCGACTTCGACTCCAACGAGCTGTACGTGTTCAACGAGCTCGACAAGATCGGCAAGTTCGACGGCGCGGCGATCGGCGGCGCCATCAAGCGCGCGCTCGACCCGAGCAAGGCGCGGATCGCCGTGTTCAAGCCCAACAAGGAGGGCATCAAGGGCGACAAGCGGTCCAACCTGAAGTTCGCGACCAAGTCGCACGACAGCCGTGAGATCCCCGAGGTCGATCCGCGTGAGGCCAAGCGCCCGCTCAAGGTGGCGGCCGAGCTCAAGGGCATGGCCAGCGCGCAGCGCTTCACCCTCGGCAACGGCATGCAGGTCGCGCTGCTGCCCTACAACGGCATGCCGATCGTGTCGGCCCAGCTCATGTTCCGCGTCGGCGACGCCCACGTCCCGACCAGCCCGGCCCTGGCCAGCGCGGCCGCCGACTTCCTGTCGCTGCCGATGGACGCCGAGGCGATGTACCGCACCGGCATCAACGTCGGCTGTCAGTCGAGCGCCGACCGCACCACCTGCTACACCGGCGGCATCAACATCTACCTCGACGTCATGGTCAAGGCGCTCGATCGGTTCATCAAGGCGGGCGAGTACCAGCAGGAGCAGATCGAGCGCTTCCAGAAGCGCTTCCGCGAGGACTCCAAGCTGCAGTCGACCCAGCAGCAGCTCGAGTTCGAGCGGCAGCGCCTGGTCGCCCTGTACGGGCCGGAGCACCCCTACACGCTGACCGGCGTGTTGACCCCGGCTGCGGTCGACCAGCTCGGGCGCGACGCGCTGAACACCTTCCGCGCCAAGCACTACTCGGCCGCCAACGCGACGCTGGTGATCGCCGGCAACTTCGACGCCAAGGCCGCCGAGTCGCTGGTGCGCGACACCTTCGGCAGCTGGAGCAAGGGCCACCAGGACACGGCGATCGCGCCGACCCAGTACCAGCGGACTGGGCCGGCCTACGTCGGCGTCGTCGGCAAGGAGGCGCCGCAGATGGCGGTCACCATCAGCTACCCCGCGCCGGGCGGGATCGACGGCCAGGAGGCGGCGCGCCAGGTGCTGGCCGAGATGCTCAACCGCAAGATGGCGGCGGTGCGCGAGAAGCTGGGCGCCACCTACGGCACCTACGCCGGCCGCGGGCCGCGGGTCGGCCCGACCGCTTACTCCATGGGCGGCACCGTCGACGCCAGCCGCGCCGGCGAGGCGATGGCGGCGATGCGGGCCGGCGTCGAGGAGCTGCGCCAGGGCGTCGACTTCGACGTCGAGTTCGTGCGCGGCCGCCGCAAGCTGGTGCAGGACCTGCTCGGGGAGTCGACCGTCTCGTACGAGGTGGCGGGCCGGCTCGGCTTCATCGCCGCGTTCGGGCTCGACACCAACTTCTACAACACGCTGCTGCAGCAGATCGCCGCGGTGTCGCCGGCCCAGGTCAAGGCGCTGCTGGCGAGCGAGCTGCCGCCCGCCAACGAGGTCATCGTCACCATGGCCGACCGCGCGACGTTGACCAAGGCGTTCGCCGACGCTGGCCTGACCGACGTCAAGATCGTCGAGCCCGAGTACAAGTAGGAGGCGGCCCGGTCGTGTCGCCACGATCCCGGGGCGACACGACCCGCCGGCGCAGCCCCCGCGCCAGCGCGGGGCGCGGCGCCAGCACCAGCCCGGCGAGCGGCGGCAGCGCCGCCGGCGTCGATCCGCTGGTCGGGCGCGGCCACGAGCGGGCCGAGCTCGGCCGCATGCTCGCCGACGGCGCCCGCCTGGTGGTGATCACCGGGCCGGGTGGCCTCGGCAAGACCCGGGTCCTGACCCAGCTGGTGGCCGACCAGGCCGACGCCTTCGCCGCTCACGGTGGCGGCGGCGCCTGGCTGATCGACGCGACCGAGGTGACCAGCGCGGCCGACCTGGCCGCCACCACCGCCGCCGCGCTCGGCGTGCGTGGCCACGCCGGGACCGACGCGGTCGCCGCGCTCGGGCGGGTCCTGGCCCGGCGCGCGCGCCTGCTGCTGGCGTTCGACAACCTCGAGCAGGTGGTCGACCAGGCTGGCGCCGCGCTGACGGCGTGGCTGGCCGCGGCGCCGGCGCTACACGTGGTCGCCACCTCGCGCGTGCCGCTGCCGGTGGCCGCCGCCCAGCACTGGCCGCTGGCGCCGCTGCCGGTGCCGGCGCCGGGCGCCACGCCGGCGGCGATCGTCGCCAGCGACGCCGGCCAGCTGTTCATGCGCCGCCTGCGCGCGCGCCACCCTGGGTTGACGCTGAGCGACCCGCAGCTCGACGAGGTGGCCGAGATCGTGCGGCGCCTGGGCGGCGTCCCGCTGGCGATCGAGCTGGCGGCGGCGCGTGGCCTGGTCCTCACGCCGGCGCAGATCCTGGCCCGCCTCGACGATCCGCTGGCGCTGCTGGCGCAGGGCGGCGGCGGCCGGCACGCCTCGATCCGCCGCACCCTGGACGACTCGCTGGCGGCGCTGCCCGACGAGGGCCGGCGCGGCTTCTCGGCCCTGGCGGTGTTCCACGGCGGCGTCGACGTCGACGCCATCGCCGCCGTCGCCGGCGGGCGGTTCGACCCGGTGCTGGCGATGAGCCAGCTCGGCGACAGCGGGCTGGTCCTGCGCGCGGTCAACGCCGGCGCCTGGCGCGGCCGCTTCACGGTGCTCGAGACGGTGCGCCAGCTCGCGCACGAGGAGGCCAGCACCCGCGGCGAGCTGGCCGCGCTGGCCCAGGCCCACGCCGCCCACTTCACGCGCCGCGCCGCCGACGCCCGCGCGCGCTGGGCGCGCGACCCCGAGGCGGCGCTGGCGGCGATCGGCGCCGACCGCGCCAACCTCGGCGCGGCGCTGCGGACGCTGACCGCGGCGCTGCGGACATCCGCGCCAGGTGCGGGGCCGTGGCCCGCGGCGGCGACGCTGGCGCTGGCGCTCGACCGCGACCTGGCGCACCGGGGCCAGCACCGGGCCCGCCTCGAGCTGCTCGCGCCGCTGCTGGCGCCCGCCTCGGGCGTCGCCGGGGCGACCACGACCGACGGCGACCACGTCGCGCTGCACGCCGAGCTGCTGCTCGGCCACGGCACGGCGCTGCGCGAGCTGGGTGAGCTGGCCGCGGCCGGCGCCGCCTTCGCGCAGGTGGCGACCCTGGCCGCGCCGGCGCGGACCCGGGCGCTGGCCCTGGCCCGCCAGGCCGAGCTGACGGAGATCGCCGGGCAGACCGACACCGCCCAGGCCGCGCTGGCCGGCGCGCTGGCGCTGCTCGACGCGCGCGGCCCCGGCGCCGACGCTGACGATCAGGCGGCGCTGGCCGAGGTGTGGGCCCGGCTGGCCCACGCCCACCGGCGCGAGGGTGCGCTGGCCGAGGCGGCGATCGCGTTGACCCGGGCCCAGACCCTGTTCGCCCTCGGCCGTCGCCGCGACGGGCTGGCGGCGATGGCCTACGAGGCCGGGGTCATCGCCCTGTTCCGGCGCGCCTGGGCCGGGGCCGACGCCGCGTTCCGCGAGTCGCTCGCGCTGGCGACCGAGCTGGGCGCGCCGCTGCTCGTCGGCGCCGCCCGCTCGGGCCTGGGCATCCTGGTCCAGGCGCAGGGCCAGCTCGGCGAGGCCATCGCCCTGCACGCCGAGGCCGCGCGCGAGTTCCGCGACCTCGGCCAGCGCCACCGCGAGGGCAGCGCGCTGTACTACCTGGCCGGGGCCTACCTCGAGCGCGGCGAGGCGACGCAGGCGCTGATCGTCGCCGCCCAGGCGCTGGTCGAGATCCGCGCGGTCGGGGCGCCGCGGTACCTCGCCCTGCTGCACGCGCTGGTGGCGGTGGCGCGCCACCACCTGGGCGACGCCGACGGCGCGGGCGCGGCGCTGGCCGAGGCGACCGACGCGGCCACGGCGTGTGCGCGCGAGCCGGGCGTGGGCGCGGTGGTGGCGCTGGTCCGCGCCGCCGTCGCCGGCGTGGCGCCCGCGCCGACCGGCGCCACCACCGCCGCGCTGCTCGGCGACGACGTGCACCTGTTCGAGCGGCTGCTCGCGCCGTCGGCGCGCGCCGACGCGACCACGGCCGGGGGCCCGGTCGTTCGCATCAGCGGGGCCGGCGCGCTCGACGGCCCCGGCCTGGCCGCGCCGATCGACCTGCGGCGCCGGGCCGCGCTGCGCCAGATCGTGCTGGCGCTGGGCCAGCAACGCGTGGCCGCGCCGGGCGAGGCGCTGTCGCTCGACCAGCTGGTCGCCGCCGGCTGGCCGGGCGAACGCATGCGGGCCGACGCCGCCATCAACCGCGTCCACGTCGCGCTGTCGACCCTGCGCCGGCTCGGCCTGCGCGACCTGCTGCACAGCGGCCCGCACGGCTACCTGCTCGACCCGGCGGCGGCGGTCGAGCTGGTGCCGTGACCCAGGCCGCCGCGGACCGCTGCCGGCGCGGCCGCGCCGGCGGGGGGGCCAGGCCGCGCGGCCAAAAGCTGGCCGCCGCCGCGGCGCCGCCTACAATGGCCCGATGTGCCGCATGCTCGGGCTGGTCGCCGCGCGCCCGGTGTCGCCGCGCGTGCTGCTGCGCGACGCTCCACGCAGCCTGGCCGAGCTGTCGCGCGAGCACCAGGACGGGTGGGGCATGGCGCGCTGGACCGGCGACGGCTGGCAGGTCGAGCGCAGCACGGCGTGCGCGGCGACGTGTGGCCGCTACGCCAGGGTCGTCGACCACGCCCCGGCCGAGCTGCTGATCGCCCACGTCCGGCAGAAGACGGTCGGGCCGACCTCGCTCGCCAACACCCACCCGTTCCGCCGCGTCGTCGGCGGCGGCGAGGTGGTGTTCGCGCACAACGGCACCGTGCGCGACGTCGCCGAGCTGACGGCGCGGACCAGCCCGGCGCGCGTGGCCGAGGTCACCGGCGACACCGACAGCGAGCGCCTGCTGGCGTTCGTGGCCACCAGCATCGATCGGGAGGGCGAGGTCGAGCGCGGCGTGCAGGTGGCGGTGGCCACGCTGCACGAGCTGCACGACCACCACGCCGGCGCCGGCGGCGTCGGCTCGATCAACTTCTTGCTGTCGTGCGGCGAGCGCCTGTACGCGCACCGGCTCGGCCGATCGCTGCACCTGCTGACCCGGCACGGCAGCGCCGAGGCGCGCCGGACCGAGGCGGTGGTGATCGCCAGCGAGCGCCTGACCGACGAGCCGTGGACCGAGCTGGCCGACCGCACGCTGCTGCTGGTCGAGCGCGACGCGGCGCGGGTCCCGACCGTGCGCCACCTGCGTTAGGATGCGGCCATGAGTGCCTCCCAACCGATTCGGATCGCGGCCCGGCTCGCCGCCGTGCTCGGGCTCACGCTGGCGGCCTTCGGCGCCGGCGCCGGCTGCGGTGGTAGCGACGATGATTGCGTCGGCGCCGCCTGCCAGTGCAACGCCGGCGGGGACTGCGCGTTCACCTGCCCGACCGGGGGGTGTGGCGTGCAGTGCGCGGGCGACTGCGACTCGACCTGCGCCGGCGGCGGCTGCACCCAGCAGTGCGACGAGGGCGCCACCTGCACGTTCTCGTGTCAGGGCACGGGCTGCGTCCAGCAGTGCAACACCGGCGCCACCTGCACCCTGAGCTGCCCCGGCGGCGGCTGCACCCAGATGTGTTTCGGCAGCGCCACCTGCACCGCGACGTGTACGGGCGGCGGCTGCGCCACCGACTGAGCAGCCCCGGGCAAGCGCCCGGATCGAACGAACGCTGCACACCGGGGCGTTGCGACGCGCTGCGTTGTGATCGTCGCGGCGGCAGAATTTTCGCGGCGGGGCGGCGTGCGCGGCGCGCGCGCCGTGCGCTAGCGTTCGCGCCACGATGAACGTCTTCTCCCAGATGGAAGCGCGCGAACACGAGCAGGTCGTCTATTGCTACGACGCCACGTCGAAGCTCAAGGCGATCATCGCCATCCACAACACCACGCTCGGGCCGGCCCTCGGCGGCACCCGCATGTGGAGCTTCGCCAGCGAGGAGGACGCCCTGCGCGACGTGCTGCGCCTGTCGCGCGGCATGACCTACAAGGCCGCGGTCGCCGGGCTCAACCTCGGCGGCGGCAAGGCGGTCATCATCGGCGACGCCAAGCGCGACAAGACCGAGCAGCTGTTCCGCTCGTTCGGCCGCTACGTCGACAGCCTCAACGGTCGCTACATCACGGCCGAGGACGTCGGCACCTCGGTGCGCGACATGGAGTGGGTCCGCATGGAGACCCAGCACGTCACCGGCATCAGCCGCGCCCTCGGCGGCTCGGGCGACCCGTCGCCGTACACCGCGATCGGCGTGTTCCACGGCATCCGCTCGGCGGTGAAGTACCTCAGCGGCAAGGACGACCTGGCCGGGCAACGCGTCGCCATCCAGGGCGCGGGCCAGGTCGCGTACCACCTGGCCAAGCACCTGGTGAAGGCCGGCGCCCGCGTCACCGTGTGCGACATCGACGCCGAGCGCGTCAAGCTGTGCACCAGCGAGCTGGGTGTGGCCGCGGTCGACCCCGAGGCCATCTACGACGTCGACTGCGACGTGTTCGCGCCGTGTGCGCTCGGCGCGACGATCAACGCCCGCACCCTGCCGCGCCTCAAGTGCAAGATCATCGCCGGCGCCGCCAACAACCAGCTCGAGGACGACAAGGTCGCGGCGCCGATCATCCAGGACCGCGGCATGCTGTACGCGCCCGACTACGTCATCAACGCCGGCGGCCTCATCAACGTCGCCAACGAGCTCGACGGCTACAACGCCGACCGCGCCCTGCAGCAGGCCGAGAACATCTTCCACATCCTCGGCCGGGTCTACGCCACCGCGGCCGAGCAGAAGATCCCGACCTACAAGGCGGCCGACAACCTCGCCCTCGAGCGGATCGCCGCCATCGGCCAGACCAAGCACGTCTTCACCGGCTCCGCCCACCGCCGCTCGCGCGGCGTGTCGTAGCCCCTCGGCGCCCTCGTCACAGCAGATCGGCCCACACCTCGTCGTCGACGATCGTGACGCGGTAGCGGCGCAGGCGCAGGCCGGCGTCGTGGGTGCAGGCGCCGGTGCGGAGGTCGAACTGGTAGGCGTGGCCGGGGCAGGTGAGCACGCAGCCGTCGAGCTCGCCGTCCTCGAGGGCGACGTCCTCGTGCGGGCACACGCCGGCGCTGGCGATGACCTCGCCGTCGACGCGGGTGACCAGCACCGGCCAGGTCACGCCGCGCACCCGGAACCCGCGCAGCGCGCCATCGACGACCTCGTCGAGCCGACAGATGCGGGTTCGCAGCGCCATGCCCGCGCAGCGTACTCCAGCGCCGCGGCTCGAGGTGGGGGGCGAGATCCCGGGGCGACCGCCGCCGCGCGGGAGTGGCGGCGCTGCACCGGCGCCGTGGCCCGCGGTTGCTACAGTGCCGGCGTGGCTCGCAAGCGCACGGTCCCGTCTCCTGGTGACGTCCCTCCGGCGACGCGCGCCGCGCCGCCACCGGCGCCCGCGCTAGACGGTGCCGACGGCGACGACGACGTGCTGGTGGCGCCGACCGACGGACGGTTCGAGCTGGCGGCGCCGTTCCCGCCCGGCGGCGACCAGGTCCGCGCCATCCGCGAGCTGACCGAGGGCCTGCGCCGCGGCGACCCGGCCCAGGTCCTGCTCGGCATCACCGGCTCGGGCAAGACCTTCACCATCGCCAACGTCATCGCCAACGTGCAGCGACCGACGCTGATCATGGTCCACAACAAGATCCTGGCGGCCCAGCTGTACGGCGAGTTCAAGGAGCTGTTCCCGAACAACGCGGTGCACTACTTCGTCAGCTACTACGACTACTACCAGCCCGAGGCGTACGTCCCCTCGTCCGACACGTTCATCGAGAAGGACTCGATCGTCAACGAAGAGATCGACCGCATGCGCCACGCCGCCACCTACGCGCTGTTGTCGCGCCGCGACGTCATCATCGTCGCCTCGGTGTCGTGTATCTACGGCATCGGCGCGCGCGAGGTGTACGCGTCGATGACGTGTGAGCTGCAGCGCGGCGCGACGCTCGACCGCGACGTGATCCTGCGCCGGCTGGTCGAGCTGCAGTACGAGCGTAACGACGTCGACTTCCACCGCGGCACCTTCCGCGTGCGCGGCGACACCGTCGAGATCTTCCCGGCCTACGAGGCCGAGCTGGCCATCCGCGTCGAGTGGTGGGGCGACCAGGTCGAGGCCATGGCCGAGATCGACCCGCTGCGCGGCAAGGTGGTGCGCAGCCTCGACCGCGCCGTCATCTTCCCGGCCTCGCACTACGCCACCCCGGCCGACACCCTGCGCAAGGCCACGGCCAGCATCCGCGAGGAGCTGCGCGACCGCCTGGCCGCGCTGTCGACCGCCGGCCAGCTGCTCGAGCGGCAGCGGCTCGAGCAGCGCACGATGTACGACCTCGAGTCGATCGAGCAGATGGGCTTCTGCAACGGCATCGAGAACTACTCGCGCCACCTGACCGGGCGCAGCCCGGGCGAGCCGCCGCCGACGCTGATGGACTACTTCGCCGACGACTACCTGCTCATCGTCGACGAGTCGCACCAGACCGTGCCGCAGATCGGCGCCATGTCCAACGGCGACCGCGCCCGCAAGCAGACCCTGGTCGACTTCGGCTTCCGCCTGCCCAGCGCGATCGACAACCGGCCGCTGGTGTTCGACGAGTGGAAGCAGCGGGCCAGGCAGGCGGTGTACGTGTCGGCCACCCCGGGCGACTGGGAGCTGGCCCAGGCCGGCGGCGTCATCGTCGAGCAGATCATCCGCCCGACCGGCCTGCTCGATCCGGTGATCGAGCTGCGCCCGATCGCCCACCAGGTCGACGACCTGCTGGCCGAGATCCGCCTGCGGGTGGCGGCCGGCGAACGTGTGCTGGTGACCACGCTGACCAAGCGTATGGCCGAGGACCTGACCGAGTACTACCGCGAGCTCGGCCTCAAGATCCGCTACCTGCACTCCGACGTCGACACGCTCGAGCGCATCGAGATCATCCGCGGCCTGCGCCAGGGCGAGTTCGACGTGCTGGTCGGCATCAACCTGCTGCGCGAGGGGCTCGACCTGCCCGAGGTGTCGCTGGTCGCGATCCTCGACGCCGACAAGGAGGGCTTCCTGCGCTCGCCGCGTTCGCTCATCCAGACCATCGGCCGCGCCGCCCGCAACCTGCGCGGCAAGGTGCTGATGTACGCCGACAAGCAGACCGACGCGATCCGCTACGCGGTGAGCGAGACCGAGCGCCGGCGCGCGCTGCAGGCGGCGTTCAACACCGAGCACGGAATCACGCCGCGCTCGACCACGCGCAAGATCCAGGAGATGGCGGCGGCGGTGCCCATCCCCAAGAAGGGCAAGCAGACCGCCACCAGCGTCATGCAGGGCCTCGGCGGCCTCGACCTGGCCAAGATCGACGACCTCGGCACGCTGCGCACGGCCATCGACAAGCTGCGCGCCGAGATGCAGAAGGCCGCGGCCGACCTCGAGTTCGAGCGCGCCGCCACCCTGCGCGACAAGGCGCGCGAGCTCGAGCAGCTCGAGCTCACGCTGCGCTGAGGCGAGCCGCGCCGCGCGGCGAGGTGCATCGGACGCCACCGTCGTGACGCCTCGCGCGGTCGAGGTGTCGGGGCAGGCGCGGTCGTCGTGCGTTGAAGCGCCATGTTCTTGGCGGTCGGGGTGTGCTCGAGCGAGGCTGGTCTGGCCACGCCTGGCAGCTCGATCTGCCGTGGGGTCGCGTGACCAGCGTCGAGGTCCGCCAGGACCACGCTGACCGGCCTGCACCCGTGGCGCGGCCGTTGCACCAGGCCCGCGCTCCACCCTGACCCAGGAGCTCGCGATGACCTTCACTCACACCACCTGCTCGACCCTGCGGCTGGCCGCCCTGATCTGTGGGTTGTCTGCACTCACCACCACCGGCCCTGGCTGCGTCGCCGAGGAGGGCGATCCGGCCGGCGTCGGTCCCGGCGGCGGAAAGGCCGACGAGGACTCGCGCCTGGCCAGCTTCATCACCACGCATTCGGCCTCCAAGCTGATCGAGGTTGGTCGCCTGACCAAGAACTCCGCGACCGACCCTGGCTGGGAGATCCTCCGCTCGCTCGATGTCCCGGGCGATGCCGTCACGTTGTCCTCCAGCACCGAGGGCGACGTCGACGGCGCCGGCGAGACCACCACGACGTTCCGCGTCGACGGCGCCGGCCTGGGCTACTGGGTCTGGAGTTACCGCCAGGGCGCTCGGGTCGACGAGGTCCGCTACCTCTTGCTCGACGCGGCCGGCCAGGACGTGATGGCCGGAGAGGACGTGCGTGACTGGTGCCGTGATCACCGGGTCACCGACGAGTACTGCGTCGGCGCCCGCGCGATCGCCGACGAGTACGCCGATGGACGCGAGCCGACCGAGGCGCGCAAGCGCGAGCTGCTCCACGCCGGCCTCAAGGCGGTCCGGCTCGACAGCGGCGAGCTGCTGGTCTGGGCCTTCGGCTCGGCGATCATCGAGGACCGCGAGGGCAACCTCGCCTTCTGGTCGGTGCGGGTCGTGCGCGACGGCCTGCGGCCGTAGCACCGGTCGAGCGAGGGCCTGCCGGCTCAGCCGTGGCAGCGCTTGTACTTCTTGCCGCTGCCGCACGGGCACGGCTCGTTGCGGCCGGGCACGGCGGCGCGCCGGGCCGGCTCGGCGTGGGCCTTGCCGCCCTCGTAGAACCAGGCGCCGTCGACCTTGCGGAAGGTCGAGCGCTCGCGCTGCGCGAACGGGGTGCCGCGGGTGACGCCGCGGGCGATGAACTCGACCACGCCGCTGTCGTCGTCGGCGCCGCCGCGCTCGGTGGCGACGATCTCGAGCCCCTGCCAGACGGTGTCGTGCGACCAGCGGGTCATGGCCGGGACGTCGAGCTGGGCCCGGGTCGCCTCGTGGTGGGTCGCCACCAGGTAGTCGATGGCGCCGCGCACGTAGGCGGCGTAGCGCGATCGCATGAGCGCCGGCGCCGTCGGCGCGCGCGCGCCGGCCAGGTACGGGCCGCAGCAGGAGGGCTCGGGCTGGCCGGTGCCGCACGGGCACGTCGCGGCGGACTCCGGCGGGGCGGGCGTGGGCTCGGTCGTCACCGCGTCGGTGTACCAAGGCGCGCCGTTCTCTGCTACGTGATCCCGGTGCCCGACCCCGCGCCCGACCTCGCCGCGCTGATCACCGCCGTCCACGACGCGATCGACACGACCGATCGCGAGTACGCGCAGATGCCGCTGGTGGTGCGGCTCATGGTCCGGCGCGGCTTCGGCAAGCGGACCGGCCGCGACGTCGACGGCTGGCGCACGATGCTGACGGCGGCCCGGCGTGGCGTGCGCGACCCGGCGTTGCCGGCCGCGCTCGAGGCGCTGGCCGCGCACTACGACGGCGCGCCGGCCCGGGCAAGGCGCGGCATGGGCGCCAGCGCCGCCGATCTCGCGGTGGTCGAGCAGCGTTCGCGCGCGCGCGCCGACGCCGCCCGCGCGTTGCGAGCGGCGCTGACCGCGGTGGCGGGGCGGTCGTGAGAGGTCCGCGCGCAGCGGCGGCGGTGGTGCGGGTCCTGGCGCCGGCGGCGCTGGGCCTGCTGCTCGTCCTCGCCGGCGCGTGTGGTCGGTCCGAGCCGTCCGCCGCCCCGCACGCAGGGCCGACCGCCGAGCGTGACGACGGCGCGCCGTGGTCGGGCCGGCCCAGCCCGCGCCGGCGCCTCGACCTCAACCGCGCCAGCCTGCCCGAGCTCGAGGCCCTGCCGGGCATCGGCGCGGTCCGGGCCCGCAGCATCCTGGCGGCGCGGAATGCACGCGGTGGCCGGTTCGAGCGGCTCGAGCAGCTGCTGACCATCGACGGCATCGGCCAGGTCACCCTCGAGCAGATCCGCGGCCAGGTCTACCTCGGCCGACGCTGAGCGGCGACGGCCGCGCGCAGGCCGCGCTCAGGCGCGGGCGCGGCGACGGCGCGCCACGACCAGGCCGAGCACGACGGCCAACAGGCTCGTTCCGCCCGCGCCGGACCCGCCCGCGCTGCACGCGCAGTAGCTGCCGCGCTCGGCCTCGGGCGGCGGCGGCAGCACGCTGTCGTCGAGCGCGATGCCGGTCAACGGCACGTCGAGCACGCCGCCGTCGTACACGACATGCAGGGTGGCGACCTTGTCGCCCTGGCGGACCGGGCGCAGCTCGACCTGCCAGGTCAAGGTCTCGGCGTTGCCGGCGGTGAGCGAGGCCGGCGCCATGGCGATGGCGAACTCGGCCGCGTTGGCGCCGTCGATGCTGACCGACTGCACGGTGATCGGCGCGCCACCGCAGTTGGACAGGGTGATGGGCCGACCGCCCGAGCTGGAGCCGATCACCGCCACGCCCGCATCGAACGCCGCCGGGGTCACGCCGATGCCGGCCGGGACCCCGAGGGCCGACAGCACCACGTCGTGGGTGGCGCGACCCGGGATGCTGGTGCTGAGCGTCAGCGTGCCGGTCATCGGCCCGGGGTTGGCCGGCGCGGCGAACACCGAGAACGTCGCCGTCGACGAGCCGGCCGCGCCCACCGTGGTCGGCCAGGACGGGCCGTTGGGGCTGACGGTGAAGCCACCATCGACGGTGGCCGACTCCAGCTCGAAGTCGCCGGTGCCGGTGCCTACCAGCACGAACAGGTGCGGCGTCGCCGTCGGCTGCCCCGCGCACACCGGCCCGAGGTCGACCTCGCCGTCGGGCGTGAGCGAGAAGGCGGCGGTGCGCCCGGGGGCGCTGATGGGCACGGCCCGGGTGCCGCCGTCGTAGCGGAGGTCGAGCGTGCCCAGCACGTCGCCGTGTGCCTGCGGCGCGAACTGCACCCGCACCGTGGTCGCCTCCGCCGGCGCCAGGCTGGCCTGGCCCGGGCCGGCAGCGAGGGTCAGGTAGTCCCCGCTGACGACGGCCTCGAGGCCGGTCAGCGGGGCCGAGCCGATGTTGCTGACGTCGATGGTGACCTCGGCGACCGCGCCGGCCAGGGTCGGCGCGAACTGGATGGGCGAGGGTGCGGCCTCGAGCATGCTGTCGACGCCGGTACACGCCAGCGTCACCAGCACGGTCGGCTCGTCGACGTCGTTGCTGTTTATGCGGAAGATCCCGCTGCCGGGGCCGAGCATGCGCGGCCGACAGGCCGCGAACCACACGGCCGACTCCCCGGGGTCGAGATAGCCCGAACCCAGCCCGTTCACCCCGAACCACCCGAGGTCCTGCAGGGCGTTATCGATTCTGAGCCGCGTCGAGCCGTCGTTGCGCACGGTGACGGTGAGCCACGAGCTCGGCCCGCCTTGGGTGACCGCGCCGAAGTCGAGCGCGCCGCCGACCGGCTGGACCAGCGTGATGTCGGCCGGCGGGCTCAGGCCCGTGCCCTGCATCGTGAACACGCGATCGGGGATGCCCGGGTCGGCGTTGTCGACGGTGAACACGCACGAGCGCAGACCCGGCCCGGTCGGCTGGAACACCACCTCGAACGTCAGCACCTCCTCGGGGAAGCAGAAGAAGCCGAGGCCTGGCTCGAACTCGCAGGTCTGGCTGACCGCGGCCGGCAGCACCTGCGACAGCGACTGCACCAGGAAGTCGGGGCAGCTCTCGTCGATACCGTCGATGAGCTCGGTCGTGGTCAGGTTGTCGCTGTTGACCCGGGTCACGGTGACCAGGCGCGGTGGCGACGGCACGCCGACCTGGACCGGTCCAAAGTCGTAGTTGCTGGGTGAGACGTTGACCTGGTGCTGCTCGGTCTGCCCCTGACAGCCCGCCGCCAGCAGCCCTGGCAGCAGCCCCCGAGTTACCCAGCTTGGTGCCCTCACGCCTCGATCGAACCCCGGGCCGATGCGCGGGTCAACCACGAACTACTGCCTCGCGAAGAGCGCGCGCCACACCGGCAGCCCGGTCTCGGCTGCGTTCTGCTCGCGCCACGACCGCACGCCGTACGGGTTGGGCCCGCGCCAGAACGACCACTCGCCGGCCCGGTTGCTGAACTGCTCGGTCCGCTCGATCGTGGCCAGGCCGTCGATGGCCAGCTCCCACACGTCGGTCTGCAGCAGCAGCTCACCGCCCGGGCGCAGCGCGCGCGCCACCCCGGCCAGCAGGCGGTCGTCGATCATGCGCCGCTCGTGGTGCCGGTTCTTGAACCACGGGTCGGGGAAGTTGATGAACACGCGGTCGACGCTGGCGTCGGCGAAGATGATGGGCAGGTGCAGCTGGGCCTGGCAGTACACCGCGTGCACCGGCGCGCCCACCGCGCGCGCGCGCTTGTTGACGAGGTGGACCAGCTCCTGCCGGATCTCGAGGCCGACGTACGACCGGGCCGGATCGAGCGCGGCCCGCTCGAACAGGAACTGAGCGTCGGCGCACCCGATCTCGACCTCGACGGCGCGCCCGTTCGCGGCCGGCGGCAGCTCGCCGCGGAACTGCTCGAAGTGGAGCAGGGTCGGGTTGACGTGCTGGCGGATCCGCACCGTCGCTCCGTCGCCGTCGCTACGCCAGCTGCGCGGCCAGGGCCATGACCCCGAACTCGCGCACGTTGAGCGGGGACTCGAGCTGGCCGAGCGCGCCGAGGTCGACCCAGCGCCACTCGGTGAACTCGTCGTTGGGCACGACGGTGGCGTCGGCCGCCACCTCGGCCACGAACACGAAGTTCATGTGCAGGCCCTTGCTGCCGGCCTGGTGCTCCTCGTAGCCAAGCAGCCCGGGCGGCACGCCGTCGGCGGCACCACGCACCGGGGCGAAGCGGCCGGCCAGCCCGGTCTCCTCGCGCAGCTCGCGCACGGCCGCCTCGAGCGGGGTCTCGCCCGGCTCGAGCTCGCCGCCGATGGGCAACCAGGTGCCGAGCCGACGGTGCTTGATCACCAGCACCTCGTCGCCCGTGCGCTGCGCATCGCCGCCGGGCCGGCGCGCGTACACCGCGACCGAGAAGGCGCGGCGGCCGGCGCTCACTTCGGGACCTTGTCCCAGTCGGCCAGGAACTTGGCCAGGCCGAGGTCGGTCAGCGGGTGCTTGGCCAGCTGCAGCAGCACCGACAGCGGGCAGGTCGCGACGTGCGCGCCCATGCGGGCCGCCTGCTGCACGTGCATCGGGTGGCGGACCGAGGCGACCAGCACCTCCGTCTCGAAGCCGTAGTGGTCGTAGATCTCGAGGATCTCGGAGATGAGCTGCATGCCGTCGGTCGCGACGTCGTCGAGCCGGCCGACGAACGGCGAGATGTACGTGGCGCCGGCCTTGGCCGCCAGCAGCGCCTGGGTCGCCGAGAAGCACAGCGTGACGTTGGTCTTGATGCCCTCGTTGCTGCACGTGCGCGTGGCCTTGAGGCCCTCGGCGATGAGCGGGATCTTGACGACGATGTTGGGGCGCAGCGCCGCCAGCTCGCGCGCCTCGCGCATCATCTCGTCGTGGGTGGTGCCGACCACCTCGGCCGAGACCGGGCCCGGCACGAGGTCGCAGATCTCGAGGAGGACGTCGCGGAACTTGCGCCCGGTCCGGGCCACCAGCGACGGGTTGGTGGTCACCCCGTCGACGAGCCCCATCGCCGCCGCCTCACGAATCTCCTTGATGTCCGCAGTGTCGATGAAGAATTTCATGGTCAGGCTCCGCTTGCGTTGACGGCGCCACGGACGTAGGGTCCGCGGCGCTCGGCGGGCCGGACTCTAGCCACGGCGGCTGACGAGACGCAACCACGCCCACGCCGACGCCCACTGAAATGGCACGCTCCCTCCACATCGGCACCGTCGACCTCGCCGACGCCACCGCGTGGGAGCGTTACTTCAGCAAGCTCAACTACCTCGAGCTGTCGGGGCCGTTCGGCGGGCCGGTCAAGGACGCCACGCTCAAGCGCTGGCGCCAGGCCAGCGGCGGTCGGCTCGGCCTGCACGCGCCGTGGGTGCTGTCGCACCGCAAGGCCCCGGCCAGCGCCCGCGCCGGCGGCTACGACACCGACGCGCAGTCGGGCGACTTCCGCACCGGCCCGGCCGCGCAGCGGGCGCTCGACCTGCTGGCCCGCGCGGTCACGCTCAGCGGCGCGCACACCGTGGTGTTCCCGTCCGACCCGATGTTCTCGCCGAGCGAGGCCAACCGGCAGCAGCTCACCACCTTCTTCGCCGAGGCCGCCACCGCCGCGCGGCTCGGCGGCGCGACCCGCGTGTGGATCCCGGGTGGCCTGTGGGACCCCTACCAGGCCGCGGTGTTCGCGGCCCGCATCGGCGTGGTCGCTGCGGTCGACCCGTTCTCGAACAACCTGGATCGGGTTCCGGAGTGGGTCACCGGCCTGCCCGGCGACGCGGTCTACTTCCGCCCGGTCCACACTGGTCGGGCCACCGCGCTGTCGCTCGATCGACTCGAGGAGCTGGCCATGTGGCTGGCCGGGTACGAGCAGTCCACGGTCGCCTTCGGCACTCCGGAGCGGATCAAGGACGCGAACGCCCTGATGACCTTCCTGCGCGACCTCGGTGACTCGGTCACTCCGGAGGCGGAGGGCGAGGGCGACGAGGACGAGGACGAGGACGACGACGACGACGACGACGGCAGTGCCGACGACGAGGACGATGACGACGCCACTGACGACGATGACTGACCTGTTCGTTCCCGCTTCGACGATCGATTCCCGTCGAACCTATGGAACTACAAGGCGCCTCGCGCCGTAGCCGTTTTCAGTTACCCAGGCAGCGCAGTCGCGAGATCAGAAGAAGAACGTGGCCACCGGCGTCGGTAGCTCGCCCGACTTCTTCTGCAAGTCGGGGGCGTTCCGCGTGGGCGTACGCCGATCCACCACCTGGATGATCGGCTCCGACTTCCGCGAGACCGCCAGCGACTTCTTCACACGAACCTCGCGCTGAGCCTTCCGCCCCACAGGACGCGCAGCCATCAACTTGCTTCGCATGAACCTTACTCCCCCCGGAGTTATTGTCCGCCCAGAAGGTTACTGACTCACCTTGTCGAGTGTCAACGAGTCCCGCCCGCTTCCTTTACTTCGCGTGATCTTTCACCTATAAATCCGCCAACTTCGTTTGCGATTGGGTGGAAATATCATGCAGTTTCAGCATCTTGCGTCTTCGGCGGGGGCCGCCGAGGCCGACGTCCTGGCCATCACCGTATTTGGCAGTCCGGACAAGGACGCGACCTTCAAGGCCATCAGTGGCCAGGTCGGTGGGGGGCTCGCGGCCGCCGCCAAGGACGAGTCCTTCGAGGGCAAGTCCGGACAAATGCTGATGTTCAACACCACCGGTCGGGTCGTGGTCGACCCCAAGAAGCCGCTCCTGGCGCGCCGGATCCTGGTGCTCGGTGGGGGTGGCCGCAAGGACTACTCGCCGACCCTGGCCCGGGATCTCGTGGCCGCGGCCGTCGGGGCCGCGCACCGGGTCGGTGGCAAGCGGCTGGCGTTCCTGGTGCCGGCCGGCCACGGTGGCGCCGAGGCGCTGCAGAACCTGGTCGAGGGCGCCGTCCTCGGTACCTACCGCTTCAACCGCTACCTGACCTCGGACGACGCCAAGAAGCCGTGCCAGGTCGAGACCGTGGTGCTGGTGAGCGACGGCAAGAAGCCGACCGCGGCTCAGGCTCGTGGCATCGACGCCGCGCTGCGCCGCGGCCAGGTGGTGGCCGCCACCATCAACCGCGCGCGTGACCTGGTCAACGAGCCAGCCGCGGTGATCACGCCGGTGGCGCTGGCGGCCGAGGCCGAGGCCATCGCCAAGCGGCACAAGACCGTGACCGTGAAGGTGCTCGGGCCCAAGCAGTGCGCCGAGCTCGGCATGGGCATGTTCCTCGCCGTCGGCCAGGGCTCCGAGCAGGAGTCCCGCTTCATCCACCTGACCTACAAGCCGGCCAAGCCGGCCAAGAAGAAGCTCAAGCGGGTCGCGCTCATCGGCAAGGGCGTCACGTTCGACTCGGGCGGCTACTCGCTCAAGCCGTCGTCGTCGATGGAGGACATGAAGGTCGACATGTCGGGCGCCGCCGCCGTGATCTCGGCGATGGACGCGCTGGCCCAGCTCGACTGTCCGCACGAGGTGCACGCGATCGCCGCCTGCTGCGAGAACCTGGTGTCCGGGCGCGCCTACAAGCTCGGCGACGTCCTCAAGTCGATGGACGGCACCACGGTCGAGATCAACAACACCGACGCCGAGGGCCGCCTGACCCTGGGTGACGCCATCACCTACGCGCGCACCAAGGTCGAGCCGGACGAGATGTTCGACTTCGCGACGCTGACCGGGGCCTGCATGGTCGCGCTCGGACCACACACCGCCGGCGTGATGTCCGACCACGATAGTCTGGCCCGGAGCTGGATGTCGGCCGCACACCGCGCCGGCGAGGACATGTGGCGCCTGCCGCTCAACCCGCGCCTGCGCGAGCAGCTCAAGAGCCCGATCGCCGACATGCGCAACACCGGCGACCGCTTCGGCGGCGCCATCACCGCCGGCCTGTTCCTCAAGACGTTCGCCAAGGACACCCCGTGGGTGCACGTCGACATCGCCGGGCCGGCCTCGACCAGCGCGGTGCGGCCGGCCACGCCCAAGGGCGGCACCGGCTTCGCGGTGGCGTCGATCCTCGAGTACCTGCGCTGACCCGGCCGGCCCGGGCCCGGTCGCTTGGCCGGGCCCGACCGGAGATAACGCGCTGATCGGCCCCGCTCGGCCGGGGCGGATCAGGCGGATATGTGCAGTTCCGGGCCCCTGGGCCAGCCCCGGGCGCCGGCCCATTTTCTCGCTAATCCCAAAGGGTTAGCTCCATGACGAAGTTTGACAGGTTGCGTCGTGGTTGGTAGACTCTCGGCTCGTTTTTCCACAGGTCATCGAGGCACCCTTGAAGTCACCTTTCGCTGTTGGAGACCGGGCGGTCTATCCGGTCCACGGCGTGGCCGAGGTCGTCGCGCTCGAGAACCGCGACCTCGGCGGCAAGCAGATCAGCGTCTACATCCTGAAGATCATGGACTCCGGCATGAAGCTCATCGTGCCGACCGCCAACGCCGCCACGGTCGGGCTGCGCGAGCTGATCCCGGCCAAGGAGGTCAAGGAGGTCTACGAGATCCTCAGGTCGCGCGACGTCCCGCGTGACACCCAGACCTGGAACCGGCGCTCGCGCGAGTACATGGAGAAGATCAAGACCGGCAGCGTGTTCGAGATCGCCGAGGTGCTGCGCGACCTGAGCGTGCTGCGCGCGACCAAGGAGCTGTCCTTCGGCGAGCGCAAGATGCTCGACATGGCGCGTGGCCTGGTGGTCAACGAGCTGGCGCTGGCCAAGGGCGTCGGCAAAGACAAGATCGTCGCCGAGATCGACGCCATCTTCACCGTCGCGCAGGCCTGAGCCGTCACCGGCTCGGCGCCGCGCCGCGAGTCACTCAGTAACGCAGGAAGGCCGAGCCCCAGGTCAGGCCGGCGCCGAAGGCGACCAGGCAGACCAGGTTGCCGGGCTTGATCTTGCCCAGCTCGATCGCCTCGTTCATGCAGATCGGGATCGAGGCCGCCGTCGTGTTGCCGTACTTCTGGATGTTGTTGTGCATCCGCTCCGGCGGCAGGCCGATCATCTGCGCCACCATCTGATTGATGCGCAGGTTGGCCTGGTGCGGGATCACCATGTCGATGTCGTCGAGCTTGAGCTGGTTGGTGACCATGCCCTCCATGATCGCCGCCGGCATGCGGGTGACGGCGTGCTTGAACACCTTCTTGCCGACCATCCGCGGGTAGTGCTTGCCCTCGGCCATGGCCTCGGCGGTGATGCGCGGGTGGTTGCGGCTGGCCGGGAACTCGACCCACAGGATCTCGGCCTCCTTGCCGTCGGCGTGCAGGTGGGTCGACAGGATGCGGTGATCATCGTCGCCGCGGCCGACCACGGCGCAGCCAGCGCCGTCGCCGAACAGCACGGCCACGTCGCGCCCGTTGGTGGTGAGGTCGAGGCCGGTCGAGTGCACCTCGGCGCCGATGACCAGGATGTGCTTGTACTGGCCGGTGCGGATGAAGGCGTCGGCCATGGCCAGGCCGTACAGGAAGCCGGTGCACTGCTGGCGGATGTCGTAGCAGGGCACCTCGCGCAGCCCGAGCAGGCGCTGGGTGAACACCCCCGTGCCCGGGAAGTTCACGTCGGGCGACAGCGTCGCGTAGATGAGCATGTCGACATCCTTGGCGGTGATGCCGGCCCGCTCCATCGCCTGGGTCGCCGCCTTGGCCGCCATCTCGGCGCCGCCTTCGCCCGGCGCGGCCCAGCGCCGCTCCTCGATGCCGGTGCGCTCGATGATCCACTCGTTGGTGGTCTCCATCAGCGTCGCCAGCTCGGCGTTGGTGACGACGCGGGGCGGGACGTAGGCGCCAAGGCCCAGGATGCGGCTCGACAGCGTGCTCATCGCCGTCGTTTACCACAGGGTCGCCGCGGCCGGCGCGCGCTCAGTTCGGCTCGGTCGTGCCGAGGCGGAACCAGATGGAGCGCGGCGTGCCGCAGTCGTGACAGGTCAGGTCGAGCCGGCGAAGGCCGGCGCCCTCGCTGACGTGGTCGCGCAGGCGGTAGTGGCCGTCGCACAGCGGGCAGCGCATGGTGGTGGCCCGGCCGTCGATGACCGCCGACGACACCACGCCGATCGGGTGCTCGGGCGTGCCGCCCGGCGACAGCCGCGCCAGCCTCTCGCGGTCGGCGATGAGCTTCTGTGCGGCCCGCTCGTCGACGCGACGGGCGGTGCGGGCCCGTTTGCCCTTCACGAGCTGGCTCCTGCGAGCGACACGATGGTCGTCACTGTAGCAGGTGACGCGTTCAGCGCGACGATTGTCGCTTCGTGGCCAGACCGCCGGGCGAGCCGAGCCGTCGACACCAGCATGTCGATCCGCCCCGCCTGCCAGACCGCCCTCGGCCTCGTGCTCGTCACCTCCGTCATGCTGGTCCCTTCCAGTCCCGCCGGCGCGCAGCCGGCCGCGCCGGCCGCCGCCGCGCCGGCCAGTGTTCGCACCGCGCCGGCTGCGACGGCCCTGACTGGCGTGGCCCGGCGGGTGAAGATCCGCGGCGGCGCTTCCCGAAGGATCAAGCTGACCCCGACAGCTGTGCTGCGTGCGCCGTTCACCATCGGCGCCCCGCCGTTCCCCGGGCAGGTGACGATGCTCGACCTGACCGCGGTGCGCGCCGACCGCGCCACCGAGCTCGAGGTGTTCCTCGGCGGTCCGTTCGGCCCGGTGCCGCTCGGCCTGGTGCCGGCCGGCCCGACGGCGTCGAACCACCTCCTGGCCATCCGAACCGAGCTGCGGGCCGGCCCGCGGCCGCTGCGCCTGCTGCTGCGGGCCCGGCCCGGCGTGGCGGTCAGCGTCGGCGCGCTGTCGATCCGCGCCGACTGGCCGGCCGAACAGGCCAAGCTCGCCTCGGCCTCGCTCACCACGCCGCCGGCGCCGGCCCGCACGGTCGACGTGGTCGTCCCGCTCGCCATCACCAGCCCCAGCTGCGCCACCAACGCGGCCCGGGCGCCGGAGGTGTCTGTCCCTATGACGATGGCGCCGGCGGGCATCGAGCTGCTGCGCGGCATGGGTGAGGTCAGCCCGGGGCTGCTCTACACGGTGCTGCTGCTCGGCACTCGCGTCGCCGATGGCGCCGGGCTGCTGGTCGACGTCGACCTCGACGTGCCGCACGGCGCGAGCAGCAAGCGCGCGCGACTCGGCACCATCGACGTCGGCGCCGGGCTGTCGGTCGCGCTGCCGGCGACGCAGGCGATGGCGCCGTACATGGGCGTCGACCTGACCCAGGCCAAACCCCCGACGCTGGTCCTCACGCTGCGCGACGCCACGTGCCGGTCATTCGGCATCGACGCGGTCCGTCTGACCCGCGATGCCCAGCCACCACCCATCACGCGCTGAGGCGCCGCGCTGCTACCGTGCCGCATGGCCAACCTGCTCGCCCCCATCGTCGCCCTGGCGGCGTGGACTCACATGATGTGGTTCTGGATGTACGCCACCCGCATCCCGGCCATGCGAGCCGCCCGCATGCGCCTCGACCGCGACGCCCCGCGTGGTGCACAGATGGCGACGTTGCCGCCGGCGGTGCGGTGGAAGGCCGACAACTACAACCACCTGATGGAGCAGCCGACGGTGTTCTACGCCGTCGCCATCGTCGCCGCCCTGGCCGACCCCGACGGCACCAACCAGGCGCTGGCGTGGGCCTACGTTGGGCTGCGCGTGGCGCACAGCCTGGTGCAGAGCCTGGTCAACAACATCATGCTTCGCTTCTCGGTGTTCGCGCTGTCGTCCCTGGTGCTCATGGCGCTGACCGTACGCGTCGGCCTCGTCGTGTTCTGATCGCCATTGCGCTACCGTGGCGCATGACGTTCGACACCACGTTCCCACCCCCGCTGGCTGCGCTGCACAGGCTCCGCTTCGACTACGCCGACGGCGACGGCATGGACTTCGAGCCGTACGACAAGTTCCTGCCGGCCGCCGAGAACGCGTCGTGGCTGGCGGCCTGGACCGGCAACCGCGAGCTCGACGGCCACGAGTACCGCGTGTTCGGCCAGGACGGCACCGGCGGCTACGTCGCGTTCTGGATGGTGCGCAAGACGCACGAGCTGCTCGACCAGCCGGTGGTGTTCTTCGGCTCCGAGGGCGAGCTGGCGATCCTGGCCCGCAACTTCGCCGACTATCTCTGGCTGCTCGCCGGCGGCCAGGGCCCGTACGAGGTCACCGCCGGCTACCCGCGAAAGCCGCACCCGGACTTCACGCTGTTCGCGACCGAACACGCGCCGACCGCGGCCCGGCCCGGGGCGGAGATCGTCGCCGCCGCCCGGGCCGAGTTTCCGACCTTCGAGGCTGACGTGCGGGCCCTGTGTCGGTGAGCAAGATGCCGGGATCACTCGGTAATCCGGACAGGCGCGGCGCTGAATCGAAGCCCGCCCTGGTGCGTTGAAGCAGCATGGCCGAGCCACGCCCTGCGCGCGTCGGAGTGATGGTGGGGCGGCGCTTGACGCTGCTGCTGGTGGTCATGGCGCTGGTGCTGGCCGCCGCCAGTGCCTGGCACCTGATCGGGGCCGGCACGGCGTGGGTCACGCCGTTCGTGGCGGTCATCTCGGCGCTGCTGGTGCTGGCGGTGCTGGCCACGGTGCCGGCCGTGGCGGCGAACGTGACCTGGCTGCGCCTGGCCCTGCCGGTCGTGCTGCTCGGCGCCAACGCCGGCTTCATCATCGCCCATGAGCTGGGCGTGCGGCTGGTCAGCTTCACGCCGTACTCGTCGACCCGCTTCGCGCTGACGCTGATGGCCGCGCTCCTGCTCGGGGCCATCGGCCTGCTGCGCCGCCGGATGTGGGCGCGCTGGCTGTACCTTGCCCTCGGCGCCGCCGCGATCGGCTCCGGTGGCCTCAACGCGATCAACTACTGGCCGGTCAGCGGCCGGGTCGATCCCCTGCACGTCGCGTGGTCGCACCAGACCATCGAGAGCTGCTGGGGCTTCCTGGTCAGCGCGATCGCCGGCCTGGTCATCGTCGCGAATCTCGCCGGCGCCGGCGCCGCGTTCTCGGCCGGGCCGAGCCACACCGCCTGGACCAGCGACCACCGCCTGGTCCGCGTGCTGCGCCTGCTGGTCGTCACCGCGTTGGTCGCGGTGCCGATGCTCCTGGTGTACGCGTGGATGCAGCCCATCGTGCCGGCGACCGTGGTGCCGGCCCAGCTCGTCGCCGCGGTGCTCACCCTCGGCGTCGCCGCCGCGGCGCGCGGCCGGGTGCTCGGGGCCCTGCTCCTGGTCGTCGGTGGCGCCGGCCTGCTGGTGGTGACCGCCGCGACCTACTTCGGCGCCGAGGCGGGCACCACCCGCGTCGCCAGCTACTACGTCGTGTTCTGGCTGCCAGCGGCGCTGACCAGCCTGGCGTGCGCCGGCCTGCTGGCCGGTCCGGTGCTGCGCCTGCTCCGGCGCTGACGGGGTGTAATCGCGGGTAGCCCCGACGCGTTGTTCAGGCATGAAGCCCCTGGCCCTCGCCGCCTTCCTCGCGCTCTCCACCCTGGCCGCCTGTGCACCCAAGGCCGGCCCGGCCCCGGTCAGCCCGGGCCCCGAGGTCAGCCCGGCGCCGGGTTCGCTGCCCGGGCCCGGCGCCGAGCCGGCCGAGCCCCCGGCCCCGACCGCGAACTCCTGCCCGGCCGGGCAGCACTACGACACCTGCGCCAGCAGCTCGTGCCCGACGTGCGACGACTGCGTCGCCGCCTGCGTCGACGACTGACCGCCGTCAGAACCTGGCGAACACCGGGCCGCTGGCGCCGCAGTTGTGCCCGGGGTCGAAGAAGCCGATCTCGACCAGGCGCAGGCCGGTCGTGGCGTCGACGTGGATCGCCGCGAGGGTGGCGTGATCACCCGCGCAGTGCTGGTCGGGGTCGCGCGGCGGAGGCGGCGAGAAGACCCGGGCGATCCGGTGCGTCGCGGTGGCCTTGCCATGCGAACTCGGGCCACGCCGCTCGACCACGCGGTACGCCCGTGGCTCGAGGGTGAAGGTGGCATCGGCGATGGTCACGAAGGGCGGTGGCTCCCCGTCCGGGTTGAACGACGTGGCCGGGTACGACACCAGCGGACGCCACGAGCCGGTCGCGAGCCGGGCTCCCAGCGCGGCCACGCCGGCGCGGACCCGGCGCGCGAGGGCGTCGGCCTTGACGGTGGCGCTGGTGTCTTCATCCGCGCGGATCGCGTCCCAGGTCTCGTCGGCGTCGACCAGCGGGATGCGCTCTCGCACCTTGCCGGTCTTGCCATCGAGCACGACCGCGCTCATGGTCAGGTAGCCACGCCCGCCGTCGTCGGCGGCGGACAACGCGAGGACCTCGGCGCCGTCGCCGCGGATGGCCGGGAGTCCGTGTGCCTGGTACCCGCCGTACTCCAGATCGACGATCTGCAGGCCGAGCACGCCTGGCGCCAACGGCGGTGTCAGCGCGGTGGCGGTCGGCGCGGCGGCGGCGTCCAGCGGGGCGCTGGCACCGGTGGCGGTGGCGTCGACCCGGGACGCCAGGGCCGCGGCATCGGTGGTCGCGCCAACCGCGGCGGGAGGCGCGTCCACACGCTGGCAGCTCGAGGTCGCGATCAGGGCGGTGATGACGAGGCGGGGCGTACCCATGGCCAGTCAACGCCTCGATCTCGGTGTTTGTTTCGGGGTCCGCCACCGACGGCAGATGGGCTACTCGGAGTAGCCGGGCGGCATCACCGACCGAGGATGCGGACAGCATGTAAGGGAGCTGTATGGCTGGCGCCGTTCGCCGAGCTGGTGCGTTGATCGCTGCATGAACAAGCTCCTCGTCGTGATGTCCCTGGCCCTGTCCGCCTGCGCGAGCGCCCACAGCCCGCCAGCGGCCGGCCCATCGCCATCGGACAACCCGCCACGGCTCGCGCCGGCACCCGCGCCCGGCGCCGACCCAGGCGACCCGGCCCCGGCCGCGCCACCGCCCAGCGTGGGCCCGGGCGCCCCGGCCACGCCCGCGCCGGCACCCGCCAAGAGCGCGACGCCAACCTGCCCGGCCGGTCAGCACTACGACGTGTGCGCGAGCAGCTCGTGCCCGGTGTGCACCGACTGCGTCGCCGCCTGCGTGCCGAACTGATCGCGCCTGCGTGCCGAACCGTTCGCCGCCTGCGCACCGACGGCACCGCCGCTCAGCGCGGCGTGCCGCCCTCGATCGGGAAGCGCGGCGTGCCGTCGGCCAGTCGGTCGACCTGCAGCCACAGGCGGAGCAGGTGCCGGCGCCGCTCGGGCTCGGGCCAGTCTTCGTAGCCGGTGCGCTTGTGCAGGACGAAGCAGTTGCGCAGCCACTGCACGTCGCCCGGGACCAGGTCCATGTCGACGAACAGGCGTGGGTCGTTGGCGAGCGCCTCGTACAGCGCCAGCGCCTCGTGCTGGGCCGCGCTGAGCGGCGGCACCCCGGCCAGGCCCTGCGCGTTGCGGAGGTACCAGCCGATGTAGAAGGTCTCGAGCTTGGCGCCGACGCGGCGCACGATCGGCCGCGGCAGCGCCTCGGGCAACCCGCGCGCACGCCCGCCGGGGAGGTGGAAGAACCACGGCGCGTGCAGCAGCTCGGCCAGGTCGGGCCGCTGGCGCGCGAGCTCGTGGTAGACGCGGACCGAGCTGACGACGCGGCTGACCCCGCCCTGCCGCGCCGCCTGCAGGGCGAGCAGGCCGATCACGTCGGCCCCGTCGGTGTGGAAGTCCTGCTCGGCCCGGGTCCGGTACAGGCGCACGTCGGGGTCGGCCGGATCGGCGCCGGTGTCGCGGATGTCGGTGAGGAGCTCGCCGTCGAGGTTCTGCGGCGCGGGCCGGCCGAGCGCCCGCCCCATCGCCGTGAACAGGGTCGCCAGCACGTCGCGATCGTGGCCCTGGGTTGGCACGCCGCGCAGCAGGAACAACCCCGGACCGTCCGCCAGCGCGGCGGCCACACGCGCGTGGGCCTCGGCCATCACCGCGTGCACCGCGGCGGTGACGTCCTCGCCGCGACCGATCGCCACCAGCAGCCGCGTCAGCTCGGACCGGACCGGGGCGGGTAGCTCCAGCTGGTAGCGGTCCGGCGTGGCGGCCAGCGCGGGGCCGTCGAAGTCGAAGGCGTCGGACGTGGTGGGCATGTCCCTCAAGGACGCCGACCTGGCCGGCAGGACGCAGGAAATCGGCGGCCCGGCGGCGCCCGGCCTGTCGGCGGGGCCGGGGTCGGGCAGGTCGGCGCGGCTCAGACGTCGAGGTTACGCACGTTGAGCGCGTTCTCTTCGATGAACTCGCGCCGCGGCTCGACCAGGTCACCCATCAGCTTGGTGAAGATGCGGTCGGCCTCCTCCATCTCCTCGACCTTGACGCGCAAGAGGTTGCGCTTGGTCGGGTCCATGGTGGTCTCCCACAGCTGCTCAGCGTTCATCTCGCCCAGGCCCTTGTAGCGCTGGATCTGCAGGCCCTTGCGGCCGATCTCCTCGACCATCACCGCCAGCTCGTCGAACGAGGCGATCGGCCGCGGCTCGCCGTCGTCGTGGCGCAGCGCCACCGGCGCCGGCGCCGCCTTGCGCAGCTCCTCGGTGATGCGGCGCAGCTCGGCGAACTCCGACGAGCGGACCAGCTCGGTGTTGACGAAGGTCTCGCGCCGCACGCTGAACAGCCCGGGCGGCACGCGCAGGAAGAAGCCGCCGTGCTCGCCGTCGGCCTGGTAGTCGAACTCGATCGCCGCCATCTCCGGGTGGCGCCGGCCCAGCTCGCCGGTGACCCGGGCCTCGATGCGCTCGAGCTTGGCGCGGTCGCGCAGGTCGTCGGCGGTCAGGCCCTCCTCGGCGAACAGGGCGAGGATACGTCCGTCGCCGCGCTTGTCGAGGTGCTGGCGCATGCGCACCGCGTGGTTGACCTTGCGGACCAGCGCGACCAGGTCGTCGCCGGTGAGCTCGCCGGTCTTGTGGGTCAGCACCGCCTCGCGGCCGACGCTGGCGACCACGTAGTCCTCGAGCGCGCCCTCGTTCTTGAGGTACTGCTCGTGCTTGCCCTTCTTGATCTTGTACAGCGGCGGCTGCGCGATGTAGACGTTGCCGTTCTCGAACAGCTCGCCGAAGTGGCGGAAGAAGAACGTCAGCAGCAACGTGCGGATGTGGGATCCGTCGACGTCGGCGTCGGTCATGATGATGATCTTGTGGTAGCGCAGCTTGGCCGGGTCCTTGTCGGTCCCGACGCTGGTGCCGAGCGCGGTGATGAGCGTGGTCAGCTCCTGCGAGCCGAGCATGCGATCGAACCGGACCTTCTCGACGTTGAGGATCTTGCCGCGCAGCGGGAGGATGGCCTGGAAGCCACGGTCGCGGCCCTGCTTGGCCGAGCCACCGGCCGACTCACCCTCGACGATGAACAGCTCGCTCTTGGCCGGGTCGCGCTCCTGACAGTCGGCCAGCTTGCCCGGCAGCGAGGTCAGCTCGAGCGCGCCCTTGCGCTGCACCATCTCGCGCGCCTTGCGCGCCGCCTCGCGCGCCTTGGCCGCCAGCTGGGCCTTGGCGATGATGGCCTTGGCGTCGCGCGGGTTGCGCTCGAGGAACTGGCCCAGCTTCTCCGACACCACGTTCGACACCGCGGTGCTGACCTCCGACGAGACCAGCTTGTCCTTGGCCTGGTTGGAGTACTTGGGGTCGCTGCACTTGACCGAGATGACGGCGGTCAGGCCTTCGCGCAGGTCCTCGCCCGACAGCGTGGCCTTGCTGTCCTTGCCGTCCTTGACGATCTTGAACTCGGCCGCGTAGGTGTTGATGGTGCGGGTCATCGCCTGCCGGAAGCCGGTCAGGTGGGTGCCGCCGTCGCGGTTCTTGATGGTGTTGGTGAAGCAGGTGATGAGCTCGCTGTAGCCGTCGTTCCACTGCAGCGCGGCCTCGACGTCGACGCCCTCGTACGACCCGGTCAGCGACACGACCTCGCTCACCACCGTCTTGTTGGCGTTGAGGTCGGCCACGTAGGTGGTGATGCCGCCCTCGAACTTGTACTCCTGGTACTTGTCGTGCCGCTCGTCGCGGATGGCGATCATCAGCCCGCTGTTGAGGTACGCCAGCTCGCGCAGCTTCTGGGCCAGCGTGTCGTACGAGAACTCGAGCACGTTCTTGAAGATGTCGGTGTCGGGGTGGAACGTGACCCGGGTGCCGCGGCGGTCGGTCACGCCGGTCTGCTTGAACTCGCTGACCGGGATGCCGCGCGCGTACTCCTGGTAGTAGACCTTGCCCTCGCGCCGGATCTCGAGCTTGAGCCAGTCCGACAGCGCGTTGACCGCCGACACGCCGACGCCGTGCAGGCCGCCCGACACCTTGTAGCCGGCGCCGCCGAACTTGCCGCCGGCGTGCAGCACGGTCATGACCAGCTCGGCCGCCGGGCGCTTCTCGATCGGGTGCATGTCGGTCGGGATGCCGCGCCCGTTGTCCTCGACGGTGACCGAGTTGTCGACGTGGATGGTGACGTCGATGCGGTTGCAGTGCCCGGCCAGGTGCTCGTCGACCGAGTTGTCGACCACCTCGAACACCAGGTGGTGCAGGCCGGTGCCGTCATCGGTGTCGCCGATGTACATGCCGGGGCGCTTGCGCACGCCCTCGAGGCCCTTGAGCACGCCGATGGAGCCGGCGTTGTAGTCGGAGTCGCTGGGCTGGGTGGTCACGCTCGGGTCGGACATGACGTTTCTTCTTCGTCCACGCCAGGGGCCATGCGACGAGGTGCCTTGGTACCACGAACGCTCGTTTGGCCACCACCCCGCGAGATCACTATTAACCTAGTGGTTTCATGGTGATCGGCGCGAGATCCGGACCCATTTCCGGGCCCGGTCTTCAGCGCGTGCGCTGGTGCTCGGCCACCGCCACCAGGACCGCGCGCAGCTGGTCGGTGACGCGGCGCGAGTCGACGTGGAAGAAGCCAGCGGCGACGTCGGCATCGGGCCCGAAGGCGTGGGCCAGGCGGTACGCCAGGTAGTTGCAGACGTAGCCGTCGTGGGTCGGCTCGTAGTCGCGATCGAGCCGGGCGGTGCGCACGGTGCGGCGCCAGCCGAAGCCGGCCAGCGCGCCATCGACGACGGCGGTCGGCAGGTCGGTGCCGAGCTCGGCCGGGCCACCCTCGACCACGGCGCGCCCGGCCCATTCGGCGCCGACGCCGTTGCTGCCGGCGTGCAGGATGTTCTCGGGGCGCTCCTCGAGCTGGGCCAGGCCCTCGTAGCCGAGCGAGATGACCACGGCCGGTCGCAGCGCCTGCATCTCGTCGACGAACGCGTCGATCGCTGCCGGCGACACCTCGAGGATGTGGTGCTCGACCACCAGCCCGGCCGGTACGTCCTGCGCCAGCCGGCGCGCCACCTCGCCCGATTCGTTGTCGCGGTAGTCGAGGAACGGCGCGAAGCCCGACACCACCACCCGCACCGGCGCCGGCGCGGTCGGGTCGTCGCCCTTGCCGCCGGCCGGCGCGCCGTCGTCTTCGAGCGCGTCGTCTTCTTCGGCGGCGACGCAGCCGGTCGCCGCCATGGCGGAGGCAGAGGCGAGAACGAGGGCGAGAGCGAGGTGCCTCATGGCGGGCGCCATCAGCAACCCACGTGCCGGCGGCCGATGGTGGTTCGCCTCGTGGTTCCCGACGCTTGCATGGCCGCTGGCGAGTCGACGGGCCGGCGACCGCGGCGACGAGGTCGGGTGAACCCATCGACCGACCATCCGCGGCCGCCAGCGCTGGCGCGGTCGGCCAGGGCGGCCGCGTCCTCAGTCAGGGTAGTGGAAGGTCTGCCGCATCGCGCCCAGCACGAGCATCGAGTCGATCGCGGCGCCGACGAGGAACCCGCCGGCGAAGCTGCGAAGCACCGATCTGGAGGGCTCCTTGCCCTCGCGAACGGCGTGCCGGTTCGACTCGTTTGCCTGGACGGTCGTCGCCATCGGGAGCGCGATGGTGCAGCCGGCGGCGCTGGTCGCGGCCACCGCAAGAACCAGCGCGGCAAGGCCACGCCGGCGACGCGTGGAGGGGGCGGAGGGGGAGGTCATGGAGTGGTTGGTCGGCATGATGGGTTCCAGGAGCAACCACCACGCCACTCCTGTATTGGCTCGCAAATTACCGTAAGTGCTATTTTATTTCCCTCTGTGCGACAGGGCATGGCACGCCGGGCGTGGCCACCGCAGGACCCGGCGACCTCGCTGGCCGGCGGCTTGGCCAGCGCTAGCCGCGTGCGATCAGCGCTGCCAGGACCGTGAGCGTGGTGACGACGGGGGTCATGACCAGGCGCTCCGGCCGTGACCGTGAGGCCAGGTTCATCGGCACGCCCAGGCCCAGGATCCCCGCCACCACCCACATGCCCGTGGTCGAGGCGGGGTCGGACATGACGTCGAGCCAACCACCACGATCGAGCGCGAGCACCACCATGCCGACGTACACCACGGTCGATCCGGCGGAGGCGATCCGCAACCGTCGCGGCAGCCGCCCCGGATGGGCCCCGCCCCAGGCGAGCGCGCCCCACGGTGCCCCGCCGGCGAGCGCGAGCTGGAAGACGACCAGCGCCGCCATGATGATCGCGAAGAGCATCGCCATCATCTCAGCCCACCAGCACGCCGCCCTCGATGCGCAGGTCGGTCCGCTCGCGATCGACCAGCACGTGCCGCGGATGGGTCGTGCTGATGAAACACTGGCCGGCCAGGCCGACCAGGTGCTCGAACAGGTAGCGGTTGCGGTCGGCGTCGAGTTCGCTCGAGACGTCGTCGAGCAGGAGCACGGGTAGCTCGCCGCGGCTGGCCCCGATCATCGCCAGCTCGCTGGTCTTCCACGCCAGCACCAGCGCGCGCAGCTGGCCCTGCGAGGCGAACGCCCCGGCCTCCTTGCCGCGGAAGTCGAACTCCAGCACGTCGCGGTGCGGCCCGACCGAGGTGGTGGCGCGCGCCAGGTCGGCGCCGCGCGCGTGCCCCAGCGCCGCCGCCAGCGCCGCCTGCACGTCGGCAAGACCCACCGGCGCCGCGCCCTCCGCCGCACCGTCGGGCGCGAACGAGCGCCGGTACGCCAGGTCGACCGGGAAGCCGGTGCGCGTGATGGCCTCGAACGCCTCCTGCAGGCGCGGCCGCATGCGGGCCAGGAAGGCCTCGCGCTGCACCACCAGCTGCGCGCCGTAGCTGGCCAGCTGGACGTCGTACACCTCGAGCAGCCCCTCGACCTGGCTGCGCGGCAGGCCGCCGCCCTCGGCCTGCTTGAGCACCCGGTTGCGCGAGCGCAGCACCTTGTCGTAGTCCTGCGCCAGCGCCAGGTGGGCCGGCGCGTCGTTGAACACCGCGCGATCGAGAAAGCGCCGGCGGTCGGCCGGGGCCGCGCGCGGCACCGACAGGTCCTCGGGCGCGAACATGACGACGTTGAAGTCGCCGAAGTACCGCGCCAGCGGCCGCGGCACCTTGCCGTCGAGCCTCACGCTGCGGCCCTGCCGGGTCAGCGCCAGCTCGTACACCCGGGTCAGGCCGCCACGTGCCACCCGCGCCGCCAGCCGGGCCTGCTCGTGGCCCCAGCCGACCAGATCGGCCATCCGTGCGGTGCGAAACGAGCGCAGCGTGGCGACGGTGTAGACCGCCTCGAGCAGGTTGGTCTTGCCCTGGCCGTTGTCGCCCGACACGACGACGAACCGGGTGCTCGGGCTCAGGTCCAGGCGCGCCAGGTTGCGCACGCCCTCGGCCTGCAGGTGCTCGATGCGCATGCGCCGTGCTCGCGCGTGTCGCCGCGCTCAGATGCGCATCGGCATGACGACGCCGAGGTAGTCGTCGCCCGACATCGGCTTGAACACGCCGGGGTCGAGCTCGCCGCCGAGGTGGAGCGCGATCTGGTCGGCCGACATCTGCGACAGCAGCTCGATGACGTACTTCGGGTTGAAGCCGATGGCGATGGCGCCGCCGCTGTAGTCGACGTCGAGCTCCTCGCGCACCTCGCCCAGGTCGGGGTTGTCGCTGGTGATGGTCAGGTTGGCGTCGCCGAGCGCGAACTTCACGCCGCGCGTCTCCGACGACATCAGCTGGGCCCGGCGCAGCGACTCGATGAGCCGGACCCGGTCGACCACGACCTGCTTCTTGAGGTCCTTGGGGATGACCTGCTCGTACGGCGGGAACTGCGACTCGATGAGCTTGATGGCCAGCGTGAGGTCGTCGCACACCGCGAACAGGTACGGCGTCTTCACCGCCAGCTTGCAGGTCGAGCCGCTCTCGAGCAGGCGCTTGAGCTCGAGGATGCCCTTCTTGGGGATGATGACGCCGGCCGACAGCTTGGGCCCGGCCAGCTCGCGCGCGACCTTCGACAGGCGGTGGCCGTCGGTCGAGACCATGCGCGCGTTCGCGCCGTCGGACTCGAACAGCACGCCGTTGAGGTGGAACCGTGTCTCGTCGTTGCACACCGAGAACAGGGTGCGGTCGATCATCTCGCGCAGGGCGCCCGACTCGACCTCGACGGCGGCGGCCTCCTTGGCGTCGGGCACCTTGGGGAAGTCGCGGTCGGACATGCCGACGATGCGGTAGCTGACCTTGCCGCTCTTGAGCTCGGCCCAGTTGTTGTCGCCCTTCTTGACGACGATGTCGTCACCCGGCGCGCTCGACACCAGCTCGTGCAGGTTCTTGGCCGAGACGGTCAACCCACCCTCGGTGGTGTTGGTGCTCTTGAGCTCGGCCACCAGCGACACGTTGAGGTCGGTCGCCGCCACCAGCAGCTTGTTCTTGCCGATGGTGCGCAGCAGCACGTTGGCCAGGAGCGGCATCGTGCTCTTGCGGTCGGCGATGTTCTGCGCGAGGCGGAGCCCGCGAAGGAACTCGGTCTTGGCGATGCGAAACTCCATGGCGGTCTCCGGTCGTGGCGTCGGTTCGTGGCGGGCGGTGATTCTGCCCGCAGGGTCTGATGCTGGAGGTCAGGGCGGTGATGAGCGCAGCTGCAGAGGTGTACGCGAGCCTGGGTGCGGACGCGAGCGAGTTGGTTCGTGCGGGGTCCGGGTCGAGGTCCGGGCCTCTCTGGATCTGATCAGAGAGGTTTAAGATCGATCTTGGTAGAGAGATCAGTAGGTCCTGTGGACGGTGTGGATATCCTGGATTCGCTCTTGGTTCTGGCTGGTTGGCGCGACGTGCAGGTGTGGGGTGAGCAGTGAGCGGAGCGGAGGACGTCGGCGGTGTGAATTGAGGACAAGTCGGGTCGGGCGAGTTGGTCAGATCTGGTGCACAGCTGAGATCACAGGGTTGTCCTCAGGCCGGGAGGTGCGGGTCGACCGTTGCTCACGAGGGAGCGAGTCGCCAGCGCCCGGCCTGAGCGCCCGGGCCTCAGCGGCTCAGCTGGCCCTCGATCGCGTGCAGCTCGCCACGCAGGCTGGGGTCCTCCTTGAGGCGGTCGGCGATCTTCTCGACGGCGGAGATGACCGTGGTGTGGTGCTTGCCACCGAAGGCGCGGCCGAGGTCGGGGTAGCTGTCCTTGCAGTGCTGCCGGGCCAGGTACATGGCCACCGCGCGCGGGCCGGCGATCGACTTGTGGCGGCGGTCGCTCTTGATGTCGGCCGCGCGCACCGAGTAGTAGCTCGCCACCGCCTTGATGACCGCGTCGACGGTGATGACCTCGCGCGCGCGCAGCAGCGTGCCGCCGAGCGTCTCCTGGGCGAAGCCGAGGTCGATGGTGCGCTTCGACAGCGAGGCGTACGCGGCCAGGCGGATGAGGGCGCCCTCGAGCTCGCGCACGTTGCTCTTGATGGAGGAGGCGATGAACAGGGCGACGTCGTCGGGCAGCGGGATGTGCTCGATCGCCGCCTTCTTGCGCAGGATGGCGATGCGGACCTCGAGCTCGGGCGGGCCGATGTCGGCCAGGAGGCCCCAGGCAAAACGCGAGCGCAGGCGGTCGGCGATGTCCGAGATCTCGTGCGGCTTGCGGTCGGCCGTCAGCACGATCTGCTTGTGGCCCTCGTGCAGCGCGTTGAACGTGTGGAAGAACTCGTCCTGGGTGCCGTCCTTGCCGGCGAGGAACTGCACGTCGTCGACGAGCAACACGTCGATGCCCTCGCGGTAGCGCTTGCGGAACTCCGGCATGCGGCTGGTGCGAATGGACGAGACGTACTCGTTCATGAACCGCTCGCTCGAGATGTAGACCACGCGCGAGCCGGGCCGCAGCGCCAGCTGCTGGTGGCCGATGGCGTGCAGCAGGTGGGTCTTGCCGAGCCCGACGCCACCACACAGGAAGATGGGGTTGTACTTGGGCGGGTAGGTCGAGGCGGCGGCCAGCGAGGCGGCGAAGGCCAGCTGGTTGGACGGGCCCGAGACGAAGGTGTCGAACGTGTAGCGCGGGTTGAGGTTGGCCAGCGGCGGCGGCTCGGCCAGGTCGGCCTCGGCGCTGCTGGCGCTGGTGGTTCCGGCACCGACGCCGACGGTCGCGCTCGAGGGGCTGGCGCCAGGCGCGCCGGCGTCGCGCGACATGGTGGCGGCGGCGACCGCAGGCTGCGGTGGCTCGGCGGCGATGGTCTCGCGCGGACGGACGTCGGGGCCGTCCGGCTCGAAGGCGATGGCGACCTCGTCGGTGCCGGCCAGGGTCCGGACCTCGGCCAGCGCGGCCTCGAGGAAGTTGGACTCGAACCACAGGCGGACGTAGCTGTTGGGGGCGCGCAGGCGCAGCACCCCGTCCTCGAGGGTGGTGCACTCCATCGGGCGCAGCCACATCGTGAAGTTCTGCTCGGACACGCGGGCGCGCAGGCGATCGAGCGCCTGGTTCCACAGCGGCGGGGTCTCGGATTCAGTCAGTGACATCCATCCCCCGGGGTGCCGTGGACAAAACTGTTTGAATTCATGTTCTTGTGCTTCCAGGAGGACGGACGTGTCGACAGCTAACGCAGAGCTTTGCCAGAGGTTATCCACAGGCGCCTCTGGGCGGCCCGTGGCCCTCGTCGTCACTCCCGGCCCGTCGGTGCTGCCTCGCCCGCCGTCACCACTCACCGTCGGTCCAAGATCGAGCGCTTACCTAACAGACACAGAATCGAGGCGACAAGGACAAACAGGGTCGGATTTGGAAGTGGCGGACATCGCTTCCACTCCCGAACCCGCTGTCCGGCGCTCCGGACCTCGGGAGCGGACAGGATGTGGAGAACATCTTGTAGTGATTTGTAATTGCTTGGAAATGTCCTTTGTGCGGGAGACCCGTCCGGGGTGGACGACGGCCGGCTGGTAATCCGGACCGGGGCCACCCATCCCGCACTGGCCGCCAGCACGAAGCTGACCCGGTACCAACCTTGACACCCCGGGGGGTGTCGAGTATCGATCCGCTTCCCATTCTCCGGCTCGGCCCCAAGGGCCGTGCCTGTCGCCCCGGAGTCCGTCGTGAGCAAGCGCACCTACCAGCCGCACAACAAGAGCCGCAAGCGGACCCACGGGTTCCGCGCCCGCAAGAAGACCCGCGCCGGGCGTGAGGTCCTGCGCCGTCGCCGCGCCAAGGGGCGCAAGCGGATCTCCGTCACCGCGGCCAAGAAGTCGTCGACCATCACGTCGATCGAGTCGCGCGAGAAGTAGTTGGGAACATATTGTCGGAGGCGTTGCCGGCAGCGGGCGCCCAGCGGCTCCACAAGGACATGCGCCTGCGCAAGCGGGCCGAGTTCGTGTCCGTCCAGCAAGGCGGCGCCAAGATCAGCGGCCGGTTCGTGATGGCCCTCGCGCAGCGCACTCCGACGGCGCCGACGGCGGGCGCGAGCGCTGTCGCCGTCGGCCGGGTCGGCCTGACCGTGACGAAGAAGATCGGCGACGCCGTGACCCGCAACCGAGTGAAGCGAATGATCCGCGAATGGCTGCGTACACACGGCTGGGTCAGCCCCGGCTGGGACGTGGTCGTCGTCGCCCGCGAGGCGGTGCGGACGGTCCGCACGGTCGAGCAGCTGGCGCCCGACCTCAGCAAGATCCAGCGTCAGCTGGTGGCGTGGAGCGGCGCGGGAGCGTCGGCGTCATGATCCGCCGCGGGCTGCTCGCGCTCATCGGCGTGTACCGACGGTACCTGTCGCCGCTCAAGCGCACGCCGACGTGTCGCTACCTGCCGACCTGCTCGGAGTACGCGCACGAGGCCATCTGCACGCACGGCGCCGCCCGCGGCACGGCGCTGGCGGCGTGGCGCGTGCTGCGCTGCAACCCTCTCTTCCATGGCGGCGTGCACCCGGTGCCGCCGGCGCGCTCGGCCAGCCGGTCGATCACCGCCGCCGCGCCGCTCACCCCGACGGAGCCGTAGGATGCAGGATCAAGGTAAGCGACTGCTGCTCGCGGTCGGACTCTCGCTCGTCGTCCTCATGGTCTGGCAGGTGCTCTTCCCGCCGGCCAAGGCGCCGCCCAAGCCGCCGGCAACCGCCGGCAGCGGCTCGGCGGTCGTCGGTAGCCCGGTCGGCAGCCCGGTCGGCAGCCCGGTCGGTGCTCCGATCGCCGGCTCCGGTGCTGGCTCGGACGCTGGCTCGGGCGCTGGCTCGGGCTCGGGTGCGGCGGCGGGTTCGGGTTCGGGTTCGGGTGCTGGCTCGGACGCTGGCTCGGGCTCTGGTGTGGCGGCGGGTTCGGGTTCGGGCGCTGGCTCGGGCTCTGGTGTGGCGGCGGGTTCGGGTTCGGGCGCTGGCTCGGACGCTGGCTCGGGCGCGGGCGCCCCGGCCCCGGTCGTCGCCGAGGCCCCGCTGGCCCAGCCGCCGATGGTCAGCAAGGGGCCCGAGCAGCTCCTCGAGCTGACCTTCCCCCGCTTCAAGGTCACCTTCAGCAACCACGGCGCGGCGCTCAAGCACTGGGTGCTGCTCGATCCCAAGTTTGCGCGTGACCGCACCACCGGCGGCCACCTCGTCGCCGAGGGCCCGCAGACCGGGGCCTTCGTCGTCAACTTCGCCAACGGCGACGGCATGATGTCCAACGAGGTGCTGCCGACCGGCGCCGAATGGAAGGCGCAGCAGAGCTCGCCGACCCAGCTGACCTACGAGTACCAGTCGGCGTCACTGAAGCTGACCAAGACCTTCACGATCGATCCCGACACCCTGACCGTGCGCATGTCGCTGGCGGCGGCCGCGGTCGGGGCCCAGCCGCTGCAGCAGACGCTGGCGGTGTCGTCGTTCGGGCTCGCGCCCCAGCTGTACCGCGAGACCAAGAAGGGCGGGCGCCGCGCTGGCACCACCGACTGGCTGGCCGCGTGCAAGCGGACCGGGGCCGGGGCCACCCGCGGCTACGAGAAGCTGGTCAAGGCGCCGTGGAAGGTGCCCGGCGTGCGCTGGGGCGGCTTCCGCAACACCTACCTGATGGCGGTGATGGCGCCCAAGGTGGCCGCCGGCGAGGCGGTCAGCTGCAACGCATACCCGGTGCCGGGCCAGCCGCTGCTGATGGAGCTCGACCTCATCTTCCCGACCGTCGTCTTGCGCCCGGGCGAGGCGCCGGTGGTGCGCGAGGTGGTCGGCTACTTCGGTCCGTCCGAGTACGACGCCCTGCGCGCGGCCGACGCCAGCGCCGGCTTCTCCCCGAGCCCCGGCATGCACGCGGTGGTCGACTTCGGCTGGTTCGGCTTCATCGGCAAGCCGCTGCACTGGCTGATGGTCACGTTCCACGGCCTGACCGGGAACTGGGGCCTGGCCATCATCCTCCTCACCATCGTCGTCAAGCTGGCCACCTTGTACTGGACCACCAAGTCGGTCCGGTCGATGAAGGCGATGGCCGCGGTCGCGCCGAAGATGAAGGAGCTGCAGACCAAGTACGCCGACAACCCGCAGAAGCTCCGGGTCGAGACGATGGCGCTGTACCAGCAGTACGGCGTCAACCCGCTGTCGGGCTGCCTGCCCATCTTCCTGCAGATGCCGATCTGGATCGGCCTGTACCGCATGTTGTCGTCGTCGGGCGAGCTGTACCTCGAGCCGCTGATCGGCGGCTGGATCAACGACCTCAGCGACACCGACCCGGTCTACGTGCTGCCGGTGCTGCTCATCGTCACGATGTTCGCGCAGGCCAAGCTGACCCCGCAGACCGGCCAGACCGGCATGCAGCAGAAGCTGCTCATGTACGGCCTGCCGCTCGGCTTCGGCATCGCCTCGTTCTTCTTCCCGGCCGGCCTGACCTTGTACATCTTCACCAACACCCTGCTGTCAGCGGCGCACTCGATCTACATGAACAAGTTCGATCGCAAGAGCAAGGAGATGGCGGCCAAGATCGCGGCGGCGGTGGCCGGCGATGGCGACGCCCCCAGCACCAAGTCCGACGCCAAGTCCGACGCCAAGAGCGACGGCAAGGGCGACGACGACGCGCCCGCCGGCGGCGCCAGCACCGGCCCCAAGCGGCCGCGCAACGAGTCGCGCGGCGGCAAGAACAAGCGGCGCCGCTAACCCCACTTCCCGTGGGGCGACCAGCGCGTTCACGCGGCGGTCGCCACACCTGTACTGCAAGGCAATCGAAGGAGAGAGAACGTGAGCGAAGCAACACAACAGGTCGATCTCGCCGAGCGCGCCAGCGAGTTCCTCATGGGCGTCCTCGAGCGCATGGGGATCGCCGCGGACATCGAGGTCCACGACGAGAACGAGCGCATCATCCTCGAGATCCAGACCGCCGACACCGAGCTGGTCATCGGCCGCCGCGGCGTGGTGGTCGACTCGCTGCAGCACCTGGTCAACAAGGTGGTCTACCGCGAGCGCGCTGGCGAGAAGGGCAAGCCCTTCATCGTCGATGCCGGCGGCTATCGCGAGAAGCAGATCGATCGCCTCAAGGCGCTGGCGCAGAAGATGGCGGAGAAGGCGCTGCAGACCAAGGCCATCGTCGAGCTGTCGCCGATGTCGGCCCACGATCGCCGCATCGTCCACATGGAGATCTCGACCATCGCCGGGCTGACCACGCGCAGCGAGGGTGAGGGCGAGGACCGCCACATCCTCGTCGTCCCCGCCGACCTCGCCAGCTGACCCAGGGCCAGCGGTGAGCGCGGGTCCGATCGAGCCCGGCCCCGGCGCGCCCCCATCGGGCGCGGGCCCCGACGTGGCGTCGCCATCGGCCGCCGACGGCGACGCGACCATCGCCGCCATCGCCACCGCGGCCGGCCCGGCCGGGGTCGGCATCGTCCGCCTCAGCGGGCCGCGCGCGCTGACCATCGCCGAGGCGGTGGCCGGGCGAGGCTTGCCGGCGCGTCGCCTGGTGCGGGCCACCGCGCGGGACGCCGCCGGGACCCGCATCGACGACATCCTGGCCGTGGCCATGCCCGGGCCGGCCTCGTTCACCGGCGAGGATTGCGCCGAGCTGCACGGCCACGGCGGCGTGGTCAACCTCGGCCACCTGCTGCGCGCCGTGCTCGCGCGCGGCGCGCGCCTGGCCGCGCCGGGCGAGTTCACGCGGCGCGCGGTGGCGCACGGCCGGATGGATCTGGTCCAGGCCGAGGCCCTGGCCGAGGTCATCGCCGCCGGTGGCGAGCGGGCCTGGCGGCTGGCGCAGCGGCAGCTCGGCGGCGCGCTCGGCGACACGGTCCGGGCCCTGCGCGCGCGCGCGGTCGAGGCGCTGGCCGAGGTCGAGGCGTCGATCGATTTCCCCGAGGAGGCGAGCGACGCCCGGCTCGGCGCCTGGCTGCGGGCCGAGCTCGGCGGCGTCGGCGCTGAGTGCCGGCGCCTGGCCGACACCTTCGCGGCCGGGCGGCTGGTGCAGGCCGGGCTCGTCGTCGCGTTGGTCGGGCCGGTCAACGCCGGCAAGTCGTCGCTGCTCAACGCGTTGCTCGGCGAGGAGCGGGTGCTGGTCGACCCGGCGCCTGGCACCACCCGCGACGTCGTCGAGGCCAGCACCAGCTGGGACGGCGTCGCGGTCACGCTGGTCGACACCGCCGGGCTGCGCGGAGATCCGGGCGCGGTCGAGGCGCGCGGCATCGCGCTCGGGCGCCGGCGCGCGGCCGTGGCCGACGTGGTCCTCGCCGTGGCCGACGACGCGCCGGGCCACGACGATCCGGTGCTGCGCGACCTGCGCGCGACCCATCCGCTCGTGCTCGAGGTCCACAGCAAGGTCGACCTGGCGCCGCCGCCGTCGGGCTCCTCGGCGATCGCGACCTCGGCCCACACCGGCGCCGGCCTCGACCTGCTGCGGGCCGAGATCCTGCGCCGGGCCGGGCTGGCCGCGCTCGACGAGGGCGGCGGGCTGGTGGTCGGCAGCGAGCGGCAGCGGGCGGCGCTGCTGGACGCCGCCGCCGGCTGTGCGCGGGCCGAGCACCTGCTGGCCGGCGCCGCGCCGTTCGAGCTGGTCGCGGTCGAGGCGCGGGCGGCGACGCAGCACCTGACCGAGCTGCTGGGTGAGCAGCTGACCGAGCTCGTGCTCGACCAGGTGTTCGCCCGCTTCTGCATCGGCAAGTAGCGACTCGGCCCGTCGCGCGGGTGGGTCGAGGTCCGGAGGAAGTCCGGGGAAGTGGTCCGGCGAAGTGGCCCGGGGAAGTGGTTCGGCGAAGTGGTCCGGGGAAGTGGCCCGGGGAAGTTGTCCGAGGATTTGTCCGAGGATTTGTCCGAGGATTTGTCCGGGGAAGTGGCCCGAGGAAGTTGTCCGAGGACTTGGCCCGGGGAAGTGGCCCGGGGAAGTGGTCCGGGGAGCCGGGGGAGGATCGGTGGTCAGCCGCCTGGCGACGCGCTGGGCCCGGTGCCAGATTGGCCGCATGTCGAAGCACTCGCTCCTGATCGCCGCCCTGGTCACCAGCCTCGTTCTTGCGTGCTCCAAGAAGGAGGCGCCGCCGGCGGCGGGGAGCGGGTCGGTGGCGGGGAGCGGGTCGGTGGCGGGGAGCGGGTCGTCGGCGGCGGGGAGCGGGTCGGCGGCGGGGAGCGGGTCGGCGGTCGCGCCCATTCCGCCGTACCTGCCGGGCCCGGAGGTCAGCACGCCGGTCCGGGCGGCCGTGACCGCGGGCGATCGCACCGACGACGATCGCCGCCTCGACAGCGGGCGGATGCCGGGCGAGGTGTTGACCTTCTTCAAGATCGGACCCGGTCAGCGGGTGGCCGAGATCTTCGCCGGCGGTGGCTACACGACCGAGCTGCTGGCGCGGGTGGTCGGATCCACCGGCAAGGTGTGGGCCCAGAACACGACCGAGATCCTCGAGAAGTTCGCGCGCGGGCCGTGGACGGCGCGCGCCGCTCGCCCGGCCATGGCCGGCGTGGTCGCGGTCGAGCGCGCGACCGATGACCCGCTGCCCGCCGACGCCAGCAAGCTCGACGCGGTGATCAACATCCTGACCTACCACGACACGGTCTGGACCAAGGTCGATCGCGCGAAGATGAACGCGGCCATCTTCGCCGCGCTCGCGCCAGGTGGCGTGTACGGCATCGTCGACCACAGCGCGGTGGCCGGCAGCGGGACGCGCGACGTCGAGACGCTGCACCGCATCGATCAGGCGGTGGTGACGCAGGAGGTGACCGCTGCTGGCTTCCGCCTCGACGGGGAGCTCGACGTGCTGCGCGCTCCGGCCGACACGCGGGACTGGAACTCGTCGCCGCGCGCCGCTGGCGAGCGCCGCGGCACCAGCGATCGCTTCGTGCTGCGCTTCGTCAAGCCGTAGCGCTGGTCGCGCGGTGTCGCGGCGCTGGCGATGCGGATCGCTGCCGCCAGGACGCGAAAGGTGCTGCGTCACGTCGATCGACGCCAGCCAGCGTATAGTCGCCGCG
Source organism: Kofleriaceae bacterium (assembly GCA_018058095.1). Lineage (GTDB taxonomy): Bacteria > Myxococcota_A > Polyangia > Haliangiales > Haliangiaceae > JABFXX01. Next base: position 12,679 of record JAGPCO010000014.1, on the reverse strand, counting down.
AGCCGCTCGGGGGATCGTGCGGCCAGGACGCGAAAGGTGCTGCGTCACGTCGATCGACGCCAGCCAGCGTATAGTCGCCACGTGTCGCTCGAGGACGAGGCCGCTCAGGAGCTCGACCAGCTGGAGGCGCAGGGACGGCGTCGCAGCGGCCTGAGCGGAATTCACAGTTCACCCGCACCGATTTGCTTTTCCTCTAATGATTACATTGGATTAGCATCAAGGAAGTGGTCCGAAGCGTCGCTGGCGACGGCCACGGGTGCGGGCGCCTCTCGGCTGATCGCCGGGGACCACGAGTCGATCCGACTCCTGGAGAGTGCCTTGGGGCGGTGGGTCGGCTTGCCGAGCGCGCTGGTCTTCTCGTCAGGCTACGCAGCCAACGTTGGACTGCTCACCGCACTGGCCGGCCCCGACGTCGAGGTGTTCTCGGACGCGCTCAATCACGCCAGCATCATCGACGGGTGTCGGCTCTCTCGGGCCCGGGTGCACGTGTACCCTCACCTCGACCTGGGCGCGCTGGCGTCGGCGCTGGCGGCAGCGCCGACGGGACGCCGGCGCCTGGTGGTCACCGAGTCCATCTTCTCGATGGACGGTGATCAGCCGGATCTTCGTTCGCTGTCCGAGCTAGCCCGCCGGGCCGGCGCTGCCCTCATCGTCGACGAGGCCCACGCGCTCGGCGTCGTCGGCCCAAACGGTCGTGGCGCCTGTGCTCAGGCCGGGGTCGTGCCCGAGGTGCTGGTGGCGACGTTCGGGAAGGCGCTCGGCCTCGCCGGGGCGGCCGTGCTGACGACGCCGGCGGTGCGCGAGCTGCTCTGGAACCGCAGCCGGTCGCTCGTGTTCTCGACCGCGATCTCGCCACTACTGGCCGCGTGCGCGACCGAGGCGGTCGAGCTGGTCGCCGGGGGCGAGGGGGATGAGCGGCGGGCAAGGCTCGCGGCTCGCTGGCGTCTGCTGGGTGAGGCTATTCCGCTGCTCGGGCGCAGCATGACCGGGCGTGATGGCCCAGGTCCGATCGCGTCGGTCGTGCTCGGGAGCGAACAGGCCGCGGTTGCTGCCGCAGAGGCCCTGCTCCGACGTGGCGTCTGGGTTCACCCGATCCGTCCCCCGACCGTCCCTCCAGGCACCTCCCGGCTGCGGATCACGTTGTCCTCCTCGCACCACCCCACGGAGATCGAGCGCCTCGCCGCTGCGCTGGTCGCCGAGGGGATCGCCCTGACCTGATCGAGTCGCTCGACCGGGACCCCGGATGTGCAACGGGGATCGGATCAGCCTGCCGGGATTGGGATGGTCCACGTGGAACGGGGGCCTGGCCGGCAGGTGTCCCGCCTGGGACCGGTCCGGCCTGGGTTGAGGCCCGGCCGGAAGCTGGGTGTTCCACGTGAAACGGGTGGCCCGGCCGGAACCCGGGTGTTCCACGTGGAACGGGTGGCCCGGCCGGAACCTGGGTGTTCCACGTGGAACGGGCGGCCCGGCCGGAACCGGGGTGTTCCGGGTGGAACGGGCGGCCCGGCAGGACCGGGGGTGTTCCGGGTGGAACGGGCGGCCCGGCCAGGACCAGGATGTCCGACGTCCCGTCCCGTCCCGGGGTGTTCCGCATGGAACGGGCGGGTGGCCCGGCCGGAACCGGGGGTTCCGGGTGGAACGGGCGGCCCGGCCAAGACCAGGATGTCCGACGTGGAACGGGTGGCCCGGCCGGAACCGGGGGTTCCGGGTGGAACGGGCGGCCCGGCCGGAACCGGGCTGTTCCGGGTGGAACGGGCGGCCCGGCCCGGGTGTTCCACGTGGAACGGGTGGCCCGGCCCGGCTCGGGTGTTCCACGTGGAACGGGCAGGCGGCCCGGCCGGAATCGGGGGTGTTCCGGGTGGACCGGGCGGCCCTGGCCAGGACCAGGTTGTCCGACATGCAACGGGTGGCGGCCCGAGGTGTTTGATGTGGAACGGGGTGGCCCGGCAGGACCGGGGGTGTTCCACGTGGAACGGGCGGCCCGGCCGGCCCGGGGTGTTCCACGTGGAACGGATGGCCCCTGCCAGGACCAGGATGTCCGCGTGGAACGGGACACGTGGAACAGGGCCTGTCGTTTTCCGATGCGACCGGAACCGTGCTGCTCCTCCTGGGACCAAGGCGCCACGCCGGCGCCAAGGAACCCGAACAGGAACACGGAGCCAGCCATGAAGAAGAACGACAGCAAGCGCATCTCCCTCAGCCGAACCTCGATCCGTCCCCTCACCACCACCAACCTGGAGGAGGTGGCCGCGGGTGCCCTGCCGTGGACCAAGCACAGCATCTGCGCGGACCAGTGCTGTGAGACCGACCGCCTCCAGAACTGCCCGCGCACCTTCTGAGCCAGCAGGATGATGGCCCACCCCCAGCAGACCAGCTCCCAGGAGCTGGCGCCGATGCCCTCAAGCCTGGACCAGCAGCTCGATCACATCGCAGCCGACCTCGCGGCCTGGCTGGACACCAGCGCTGACCCGGGTCTGATGGATGGTTCTGCCGGGGCGGCCCTCTTCTTCGGACACCTCTCGGCCCATACCGGCCGCGACCACCACCACATGCTGACGGAGCGGGCCCTGGTGGCGACCCTCGATGTGCTCCATGGCCAGAACGATCGGGCCCCCGTCGGGTCCTCCCTCTGTTCGGGCCTCGCCGGCGTTGCCTGGTGCCTCGACCACCAGGTGCAACACGACGTCGTCGAGCTGGACTCGCAGCTTGAGGAGCTCCTGAGCGACCTCGACGTCGTGCTCGCCGACGCGGTGGTCACCAGCGCTGCTGCTGGTCAGCTCGACCTCCTGCACTCCAGCCTGGGTGCCATCGTCTACCTCACCGGTCGGCCGGCAAGTCCTCGGGTGAGCAGCAGGCTGGCGGAGACGGTCGGCCACTTGCGGAGGCATGCCATCCGGGACGACCGCGGCAGCCGATGGCCCGACGCCACGCGGCCTGGCGAGTTCGACCTGGGCCTGGCCCACGGCGCCTCGTCCACGGTCTGCCTCCTTGCCCGCCTGGTTCGTGCTGGCATCGCCACGACCGAGTCGACGCCACTTCTGGCCGAGGCCGCACGCTGGCTCGAGTCCACGCGCCTGCCGCAGCCCAGCGCCAAGCCCCCGACCGCGCTGTTTCCGTCCTCGGTGGACGAGCACGGCGCACCAAGCGGCCGGCGCTGGAGCCGGCTCGGCTGGTGTTATGGAGACCTTGGTGTCGCCATCGGCCTGCTGTCCGCGGGGATGGCGCTCGGGGACCAATCGCTTCTTGGCCACGCCACCACGATCCTGGAGGAGGCCTCCCGACGGAGCCCCGAGGAGGGCGAGGTCGCTGACGCCGGGTTGTGCCATGGCAGCCTGGGCATCATGCAGATGTACCTGCGAGCGTCGATCGCGCTCGACGCACCTCACCTCGCGGCGGTCGGCACCCGCTGGTTCGAGCACAGCCACCGGTTCGCCGGCCGCTCGACCGACGAGGCGGCCGGGTTCCGGGCGCGAACCCCGCACGGCTACCGGATCACCAGGTCCTTGCTGCAGGGGACCGCAGGGATCGGCCTGGGGCTACTCGCAGGTGGCGGCTTTATTGGTCCGACCAGTAAAGGGGCGCGACCATGGGATGAGTGGATGTTGCCTATTCCGCAAATATACATTTAATATTCTATACTTACAACTACATGAACAGGCTGCTCGCGGCGGCCGGGAGCACCAGGATATCGCCCTGACGCTTCTGGCAGATATCCGCGGGGGCCACGGCCCGGGCATACGTCGAGGAGACCACCGCCGGTTCGAGGTCGGAGCACAGATAGACCTCCACACCGGGTGCCAGCCGTGGCCGGATCCCGATCTCGAAGATGTCCTGCATCACCGTCGGCAGCGGGCCGGTGCCGAGCTCACACGGCGCCACCAGGACCAGCGCGCCACCAGGCAGCACCAGCGGCGCGGCGTTGGCGACCAGCTTCGACGCCTGGTACAGCGACGAGGTCACCGGCGGGAGGTCGGCCACGATGACGAGCGGTGCGGGGGCGGCGTCGACGCGGAACCAGGCGCCGGCCAGCGCCGCGCCGGCCCGGAACGCAGCGTTCAGCGCCCCGGCGACCACGGCGTGAATGGCCCCGTCGGCGCCGATCACGCCGTTGATCAGGAACGTCGGGGTCGGCACACAGGCGACGGCGTCCTCGAGATCGGCCCGACACGGGTTGCCGTCGACGACACCGGCGCGCGCGCCGGCGGCGGTCTTGAGGCGGTGGTTGATGCGGATCTCCGTCGCGCCGCCCAGGCCGGGGAAGATCGCCTTGGCGCCAGCGCCGAACCCGGCGAAGTAGTGCGGGCGGATGCAGCCGGTGGCGACGATCAGGTCGTGCTCGAGCACGGCGCGGTCGACCATCACGGGTGTGCCCCTCGGCGTGGTGCCGAGGGAGACCAGGCGCCGTCGGTCGTGGCCGTCGTGGTTGACCACGTCGAACCGCCGCCCCGGCAGCAGCGCACCCACCTCGAGCCGACTCGGGCCGTGTGTGCCGGTGCCGATGGCGATGGTGAGCTCGGCGGCCGGCAACGCGGCTGCCACCGCGGCCAGGAACTCGGCGCGTGGTTCGTCCCGCGTCTCGTCGCTGATCACGACGAGGACCCGCCGGGCCGAGTGGGCCGCCAGCGGGGCAGCTCCAACCGGGTTGGCCAGCGCCGCGACGAGCAGGTCGGGCAGCGGCGGGGCGGGCCCGGGCCGGGTCGGCGCCGCCACCCGGACCGAGCGTGAGCCTGGGTCGAGGCGCAGGTGCCCTGTGCCGTACGGCAGCAGGATCACGCCGCCGCCCCTCGTGCTCGTGACATCCGACGAGCGTACGTCGGCGCCCCCTCGTCGGGTGGCCCACGGCGGCGAGGTGAAGTCGGGCAGCGGCGCCCGACCTGAACGGGCAACCAGCCCGGCGGCGGCCGCGTCGGCCAGGCTCACGCCCCTCGCCGGGGGTTACCTGTGCCCGTGGTCGACGGTGCCGGCGGCCGCATGATCGGGCCCTAAGTGGCACCCGGTGGCCCCATCGGATACGATTTCGGCCCGGCGCGCAGGTCTCCGAGTTCGGACGACGTTTCGTTGTCCGCACCCACGGACCCGGTCGCCCCTGCACGCCTCCATCCCTCGTGTCGAAGCAAAGCCTGCTCCTGGTCGACGGCGACATCCGCAGCCTTCGGGTGCTGGAGGTCTCGCTGCGCAAGGCCGGCTTCACGATCACCACGGCGACGACCGCGGCCGAGGCGCTCGACAAGGTCGCGCAGGCCCGGCCCGACCTGATCATCTCCGAGACCAAGCTCGAGGATCGCGACGGCTTCGCCCTGTGCAAGGAGGTGCGCGAGCAAGCCGGCTGCGCCGACCTGCCGTGGGTGTTCCTGACCTCGGCCGGCTCGATCGAGGACAAGGTGCGCGGGCTGCAGCTCGGCGTCGACGACTACCTGACCAAGCCGATCTACATCAAGGAGATCGTCACCCGCCTGCACATCCTGCTGCAGAAGCGGCAGCGGGCCCGGCTCGAGGAGCGCGACGACCAGCGCACCCGCTTCGTCGGCCGCCTGACCGACATGGCGGTGGTCGACCTCATCCAGACCGTCGAGGTCAGCCGCAAGTCGGGCGTCATCCAGTTCACCGGCGACAACAACCGGCAGGCCGCGATCTACTTCCGCGACGGCAAGGTCATCGACGCCGAGGCCGGCCCGTTGCACGGCGAAGACGCGGTGTACCGGCTCCTGACCTGGTCCGACGGCGGCTTCGAGGTGGTGTTCCGCACCGTGCGCCGGCGCGAGGTCATCGGCGTGCCGACCCAGGGCCTGCTGATGGAGGGCATGCGCCGCCTCGACGAGTGGACCCGGCTGCTCGAGCAGCTGCCGCCGCTGGAGGTCCGGTTCGAGGTCGATGGGCGCGAGCTGGCGTCTCGCCTGGGCGACATCCCCGACGATCACAACGCGCTGCTCAAGCTGCTCGACGGCCGGCGCACGCTGCTGGAGGTCATCGACGCGTCGAACGTGGGTGACCTCGAGACCCTGATGGCGGTGTCGCGCCTGTACTTCGAGGGCATCCTCAACGAGTCGGGCCCGGCCCCGCTCGACGCCGCGACCGGCCTGCGCGACAGCGGGCAGTGGTCGCTGCCGCGCTCGGTGTTCGAGGAGACGCCGCTGCAGGGCAGCGGGCCGCACGGCCGAGCCCGGGCCTCGTCGGGGCCGCCGCCGGCCATGGTGCCGGCCGCGCTGGCGCCGGTCACGCTTGGGCCCGCCGGGGCCGCGCCGCGCCGCCGCGAGCCGCCCGCCGCCGACGCCGCGGGTGACGCCGACGGGCTGGAGTCGACCCTGCGCGGCACCGGTCAGGCCGTGGCCCCGGCGCCGGTCGCCCCGCCTGGCGCGGCCAGCCCGACCGAGGCGATGCGGCTGGGCCAGTCCGGCATGTTCACCCTGCCCAGCACGTTCCGGCCGTCGGGCATGCGCCTGGTCGACGAGGCCGTCGCCGCGGCCGAGGCCATCGCGCCCGAGCTGGTGGCCGCGCTCGACGACACCGGGCGCATCACCGAGCCGCTGCAGATGGGCGACACCCCGCTGCCGCGTGCGCCGGTGCGCGGCAAGGCGCCGTCGGACCCGCCGGGTGCCGCCCTGGCCCGGGTCAAGCCGCCCTCGAAGCCGCCGCTCACGGCGCCGGTGGTCGAGCGCACCCGCACGCCATCCAACCCGCCGCGGTCGGGAGCGCAGGACCGCGACGCCGCCCCCGTGAAGCCGTCGCTCGAGGCCAGCGCCGGCGGCGGCGAGGTCATCGAGCTGGCGCTCGACGACAGCGACCGCACCGCGGTGCCGGCGCCCGAGCCGTCGCGCCGGATCCGCACCTCGAACGGCATGGAGCGGGCCCAGCTCTCGGGTGAGTTCCGCGTGCCCACGCCCCGGGACGCCAGCGACGACGGCGCCACCGCCCGCGAGCTCATCACCATCCAGCCGCGCCGCATCACCCGCGAGTTCCCGGCGGTGGTCCCGACCCCGGCGGATCTCGCGCCCGCGGCGCCGACGCCGGGGGCCGAACCAGCCGCGGAAGAGAGCAGCCCTCGGCCTCGACCGAGCAGCCGCCCACCGCTGCCGGCCGCCAGCGGCACGGCCCGCGGTGGTGTCGCCGACCCAGCCATCGACGATGGCGAGCCGCGGCGCTGGCTGCCGTGGGCCGCGGCGGCGTTCGCGCTGGCGCTCATCGTCGGCGCCTGGCGGCTGGGTGACCGCAGTCGCGGGGGCCAGGCCGGGAGTCCCGGCGACGCGGCGCCGCTGACCGGGGCCGGGCTACCGGCGGCGACCGATGCCGGCCTGGCCGCGCCGGCCTTCGTCGACGCCGGTCGCGCCCCGGCCGTCGACGCGCGGCCGGTCGGGGTCGACGCGGCGGTGGTGGTCGCGGTGCGCACAGCCGACGCGCGGCCGGCCTTCGCCGACGCGGCGGTGGTCGCGGTGCGTACAGCCGACGCGCGGCCGGTCGGGGTCGACGCGGCGGCGGTGGCCGCGAGCCGCGTCGACGCCGCGCCTGGCCCCGACTACCGCGCGCTGCGCACCCAGGCCCAGGCCGCGCTCGACGACGGCGACCTGGCGGCGGCCATCGCGCTGGCCGACCAATCGCTGGCGGCCCGGCACAGCGTGCGTGCGGCCATGATCAAGGCCGACGCGCTGCGCCGCGGCAACCGCGCCGACGAGGCGCTCGCCACCCTGGCCGACGCCGAGCGACGCGGCGAGCTGTATCCGCCGCTGCTCGAGCTTCGGGGCCGGATCCTGTGGGGCGCCGGCCGCGTCGACGAGGCGCGCGCGGAGCTGCGGCGGTTCCTCGAGCTGCAACCCACCGGCGCCGCGGCCGACCGCGCGCGCGCCATCCTCGACACCGGGAACTAGGGCGATGAGCGTCGCACCCACGCCCGGTCGGAGCTCCGGCCCCGCGCCCGTCGCACCCAGCGACGGCACGGCACGTCGCCTCGATCCCACCGGGCTGCGCCCCGCCCCCCCTCCGTGCGCCGCCACGTGGAGCTGCAAGATACGGTCGGAGCACTGACATGCGGGTCCTGGGCATCGAGAGCTCGTGTGACGAGACCGCCGCCGCGGTGATCTCGGATGCGCCTGGTGACGCGCGCGGCGAGGTGGTCACCGATCCCGGCTCGGGTGATCGCCTGCACGTGCTGGCCGACGTCGTCGCCTCGCAGCACGACGTACACGGGCGCTACGGCGGCGTCGTGCCCGAGCTGGCGTCGCGCGCCCACGTCGTCCACGTCGTGCCGGTGCTGCGTGCGGCGCTGGCGCGCGCCGGGCTCGGCCTGGCCGACCTCGACGGCATCGCCGTCACCAACCGGCCCGGCCTGGTCGGCGCCTTGCTCGTCGGCGTGCAGACCGCCAAGGCCATGGCCTGGGCCACCGGCCTGCCGCTGGTCGGCGTGCACCACCTGGTCGGGCACCTGTCGGCCATCACCCTCGAGGCCGCGGCGCCGCCATACCCGCACCTGGCGCTGATCGTCTCCGGCGGCCACACCAGCCTGGTCCGCGTCGACGGCCCCGGCGTGGTGTGCGAGCTCGGCGCCACCCGCGACGACGCCGCCGGCGAGGCGTTCGACAAGGGCGCCAAGCTGCTCGGGCTCGGTTACCCCGGCGGCGCCGTCGTCGACCGCCTGGCCGCGACCGGCGACCCGCGCGCGGTCGCGCTGCCGCGGTCGATGGTGGGGCGCGACTCCGGCGCCGACTTCTCGTTCTCCGGCCTCAAGACCGCGCTGCTCCACCACGTGCGCGCGCACGGCGTGCCGACCGGGCCGGCCCTGGCCGACCTGTGCGCCAGCTACCAGGCCGCGATCGTCGAGGTGCTGGTGCGCAAGACGCGCTGGACCGCGCGCGGCCAGGCCCTGCGCCACGTGCAGGTGTGTGGTGGCGTCGCCGCCAACCGCGGCCTGCGCGCCGGCCTGCAGGCGGCCGCCGCCGAGGACGGCTTCACGCTGTACGTGCCGCCGCCGGCGCGCTGCACCGACAACGCGGCGATGATCGCCGCCGCCGGCTACCACGCGCTGCGGGCGGGTGAGCGCGCGCCGCTCGAGCTGGGCGCGTACGCGACCCAGCCGCTGCCGCGCCAGGCGGCGCCGTCGTGAGCGCCGACGCCCCCGAGGCGTTCGCCGACGCGCGCACCCTGCTGGCCCGGCACGGGCTGGCCGCCAAGAAGTCGTTCGGCCAGAACTTCCTCGTTAACGAGCGCGCCTTCCGCGCCATCGTCGACGCCGCCGTCACCAGCGAGGACGACTGGATCGTCGAGGTCGGCGCTGGCCTCGGCACCCTGACCGCGCGCCTGGCCGCGCGTGTGCCCGACGGCAAGATCATCGCGCTCGAGCGCGACCCCGACATGGTCACCGTGCTGCGGGCCGAGCTGGGCGCCATCGACAACATCCACATCGAGCCGGCCGACGTGTTGCGCTACGACCTGACCATGGCCGCGCGCTGGGCGGCCGGGCCGATCACCGTCGCCGGCAACCTGCCGTACCACATCGCCTCGCAGATCCTGTTCCGCCTGGTCGACGCTCGCGCCCACCTGCGCCGCGCCGTCGTCATGATCCAGAAGGAGATGGCCGATCGCATCCTGGCCGCGCCCGGCGGCAAGGACTACGGTGCGCTCGGCGTGCTCATCACGACCTACTTCGACGCCCGCCTGGTGACCAAGGTCGGGCCCGGCTCGTTCGTGCCGCCGCCGAAGATCGACTCGTCGGTGATCCGCCTGACGCCGCTGCCGGGCGCGGCGCCGCGGGTGCCGCTGGCCGACCCGGCCCACTACGCCGACGTCGTCCACGCGGCGTTCGGCCAGCGCCGCAAGACCCTGCGCAACGCCCTGCGCGCGCGCTACCCCGAGGCCGCGGTCGACGCCGCCCTGACCACCACCGGCGTCGACGGCGTGCGCCGCGGTGAGACGCTCACGATCGCCGAGCTGGCCGCGGTAGCCGCCTTGCTGCCGAAGGCGGCCGGCCCGCCGCACGATCCGACCGGGCGCGGCGACGGCTGAGCGAAGCCTCGCGTCGTAGTCGTCGTCGTAGTCGTGGTCGTGGCACGTCGACGTCGACGCCAACTAGGGACGGCCCTGCTAGCGCCGCCGCCGGCGAGCGCGCCTGCCGGGGACACGTGGCCCGATGCCCCACCCGCCGGGGCGTGGCGGCGGCGGCATCATCCTCGCCAGGCGCCACGCAGTTGCGGCGGCGGCCTGCCGGGCGCCGGCTTGGCCCGGGACGTGATCGAGATCGGCCCATGAACACGCTCCTCCGCCTCGGTTCCTCGCTCCTGGTCGTCGCCCTCGTCGTGCCCGCGTGTGTGTCCTCGGCCGAGGATCCAGCCGGCGGCGCTGGTGGTGGTGGCAAGGCCGATGACACCACCAGCCCGCTGCGTGGGGCCTGGGGCCACTTCGTCTATGACGCCGGCCGCATCGTGCAGTCGGGCACGCTGCTGTTCACCTACGACCAGGACCAGCAGCACCTGCGCCTGCGCATCGGCGGGTTCGATCACACCGCCGGCACCGAGGGCTACCTGGTGCACGAGCCGTTCGCGCTCACCGACGGCTTCGCCGAGGTCGAGTTCGCGCCCGACTGCACGCTGTACTTCGCGCACGAGGGCCGCGCGATCGAGGTCATGCAGGCCGGGCCGTGCGCCGGGGCGGTGCCGCCGACCATGACCCTCGACGGCACGTACTCGATCGACCGCGGCGCGGCGCGCATCGACAGCTACCGCCACCAGGCCGGCATGCAGACCGGCGCCATGACCACGGTGGTGTCAGGCAACCGGCTCGAGTTCGCCATCGGCGTGAGCTCGTTCAGCGCGCGCGTGCCGCTGCGCGCCGCCATCACCGGGGTGATCGATCGCGTCCCACCCGGCGGCCCGGCCGTGTTCGACGGCGGCCCCGACTGCCAGCTGACCTTCACGTACACCGGGGCCGACACCAACACCGACCAGCTCCGCATCGATCAGGTCGGGCGGTGCGCGGCGGCCACCGGCGACAGCGGCCTGCGCTTCACCGGCAGCTGGGACGTGGTCGAGTAGCGCGGACCAGCGCACCACGCCGCCACGCCGCCGCGCCGACGCGTCGCCCGCGGCGCACCTCGCGCGGCGGACGAGATCGAGACGACCCGGTCGGCACCGGCCGTCGATTCCGCTACCCTGGGCGTCATGCCCGAGCTGCCCGAGGTCGAGACGGTGCGGCGCACGCTCCTGCCGGTGGTGGGCGCGCGCATCGACACGGTGTGGACCAGCGGCAAGCCGCTGCGGCTGGGGCAACGGGTGCCGGTCGCCGGCCTGCGCGCGCTGCGCGGCCGCCGCCTGGTCGACGTGCGCCGGCTCGGCAAGTACCTCCTGGTCGACACCGACGGGCCACGCGCGCTGCTGGTGCACCTGGGCATGAGCGGCCGCCTGCGGGTGCAGCCGGCCAGCTCGCCGCGCCCGCCGCACACCCACGTCGCGCTCGGGCTCGACCGCGGCCGCGAGCTACGTTTCTCCGATCCGCGTCGGTTCGGCCAGTTCGACCTGGCCGATCGCGGCGACCCGCGCGCGCACCCGGCCCTGGCCGGCATGGGCCCCGATCCGGTCGCCGAGCAGCTCACCGGCGCGCACCTGTACGCGACCAGCCGCGGCCGCACCACCGCGCTCAAGCTGTTCGTTCTCGACCAGGCGGTGGTCGCCGGCGTCGGCAACATCTACGCCTCGGAGGCGCTGTGGCAGTGCCAGCTGGCGCCGACCCTGCCGGCCGGGCGGCTGACGGCGGCCGCGGCCGACGCCCTGGCGGCGTCGATCGACGCGGTGTTCGCCGCCGCGCTCACGCACGGCGGCACCAGCCTGCGCGACTTCGTCGACGCCGACGGCGCCGAGGGGGAGAACGCCGACTACCTGGTGGTGTACGGCCGCGACGGCACGCCGTGCCCACGTTGCCAGCGCACGATCCGCCGCACCGTGCTCGGCGGCCGCGCCACGTTTCACTGCGCCACCTGCCAGCGCCGGCGCTAGCACTGCCAGTCCCCTGGATCCGCGATTCTTCAGCGTCGGCGTGTCGCGCAAGCGATCGATCTCGCGGGCGAAACCCGTCGCCGGTTCTGCGAACGACCACGTTTCCACGGGACCAGGGTGGCTGCGTCAAAGGTGGCGTCCACCTCCACGTCGCCGTCGCCGTCAAGGTCCACGACGACGACGACGACGACCACGTCGACGTCAACGCCAATTGGGGACACCCTCTACGGCAGGTTCGTCACCCACGCCAGGGGCACCAGCGTGTTGCGATCGAGGTGCACCCCGGCCGGCAGCGTCATCGTCAGCGTCACCGGCGTGGTCAAGGTGTCCGCGCTGGCGCGGTCCTGGGCGACGGACTGCACGGTCGTGGTCAGCTGCAAGGTCGCGCCCGCCGGCAGCACGAGCGCGGGCATGACCAGCTCCAACGCCAGCGCGTCGACCGTGGCCACCGTGGCTACTGCGGTGCCGCCGTTCTGGATCGAGTGCGGGGTGAAGCGGTTGTAGCTGGACGAGGTCGGGTTGCCGGCCTGGTCGTAGGAGCGCGCCCACTGATGGAGCGCGGCCGCCGAAGTCAGCGTCGAGGCGAGCCCATCGTTGATCGTCGCGCCCAGGTGGGCCTGGATGTGGGCGCTCGTGCCCGGACCGCCGGGCGCGGCCGCGTGGGTGTAGGCCCCCGTGACCGTCAGGCGCAGGCCACCGGCCGGGAT
>JAGPCO010000114.1 GCA_018058095.1 Kofleriaceae bacterium | reverse complement strand
GTGCTCTGGGTCTTGGTGATCGCCGCCGTCAACGTGGTCTTGCCATGGTCGACGTGACCGATGGTCCCGATGTTGACGTGCGGCTTGTTACGAACGAACTTTTCCTTCGACATGACCTTCTAGCTCCAGCGTCGATGAGTGCTGCCGTTGGTTGCTTCCGCCGCCGTGATGGACGGTTGGGAACTTCGAGTCGAGCCCTCGGCGAGAATTGAACTCGCGACCCCTTCCTTACCAAGGAAGTGCACTGCCACTGTGCTACGAGGGCTTGGAAAAATGATTCTGGGCGGTTGAGCGTTGGCTTCGTGCGATGGGGCTACCGAGAGCGGGCGATGGGACTCGAACCCACGACAACCAGCTTGGAAGGCTGGAGCTCTACCAACTGAGCTACACCCGCGGCGATTTCCTTCGGTAACTGCGTGGAGGAAGGTGGATTCGAACCACCGAAGGCATAAGCCGGCAGATTTACAGTCTGCTCCCTTTGGCCACTCGGGCATCCCTCCTGAAAAACTTGGACCTTTCTGCTGCTTCCTCGAGCTGGAGCTGGCGGTGGGACTCGAACCCGCGACCTCCTGATTACAAGTCAGGTGCTCTACCGGTTGAGCTACGCCAGCAGCTGGAGCAAATAACTCAAATAACTAAGGATATTAACCAGTTGCGGACAGCGCCGCGAAACTCGGCAAGATATAGGGCATCTACCGCCCCGAAATCAACAGGGAAGCGGGCCTATCGCTGCAGATCGATGGAGATCCGTCCTCCGCGCGCGGCCTGCGTGGCGGCGCGGTCATCAACCCGTCAGCGTGGCGGCCAGCAGGCCGGCCGCCCGGGTCGCCAGCGCCATGATCGTGACCTGCGGGTTGACCCCGAGCGAGGTCGGCACCGCCGCCCCATCGATCACGTACAGGCCGGGGGTGTCGTGCACCTGGTGGTCGAGCCCGACCACCGATCGCTGCGGGTCGACACCCATCCGCGCCGTGCCGAGCGGGTGGTAGGCCGACAGGTCGAGGTCGCTGGCGCGGACGTGGGCCGCCCGCAAGGCGCCGAGCTGATCGACCGAGGTCAGCCGCTCGAAGCCGGCCACCGGCGTCCACACCACGCGCGCGCCGGCGGCGAAGAACACCCGGGCCAGCACGTCGACGCCGCGCTTGAGCCGGGCCAGGTCGGCGTCGCCCAGCCAGTAGGTGATGGCCGGCTCGCCGGCGCGCACCACGCCACGCGAGCTGTCCTCGACCATGAAGCCGAAGGTGGCGACCCGGTCGAAGCCCTCGGCCAGCGCGGTCAGCGCCGGGCCGACCTCCTGGACCTGGCTCATCGTCATCTCCAGCGGGGTGGCCGCGCCCTCGAACAGGATGCCCTCGTCGTGCAGGTCCTCGATGGCGTAGCCCTGCGGGATGCCGTCCCAGCCGGTGATGGGCTCGTCGAACTCGGCCAGGAGGCCGGTCGCCGGGTGGATGGACAGGTTGCGACCGAGCTGGCTCGAGCCGGCGCCCAGGCCCTGTCGGGCCAGCAGGCGCGGCGTCTCCAGCGCGCCGGCGGCGATGACCACGGCGCGGGCGCGGATGGTGACGGCGACGCCGGCGGCGGTGCGGGCGACCACCCCGGTGGCCCGCCCGGCCTCGAGCCGGACCTGCTCGACGCGCGCGCCGGTGAACAGCTCGGCGCCGGCGCGCAGCGCCAGCGGCACGTACGACACGTTGGTCGAGCGCTTGGCGTCGGTCGGGCAACCGAAGCAGCACACGCCCTTGCCGTCGCAGTCGGGCGCGTTGCGGCGCAGCGGGTGGTGCGCGCGCAGGCCGAGCGCGTCGCAGCCGCGGGCGATGACCCGGGCGTTGCCGCCGAGGAACTCGACCCGGGCCGGCGCCACCCCGAGCACCGCCTCGACCCGGTCGTAGTGCGGGGCGAGCTGGTCGGGCCCGAGCGGGCCGAGGCCGAGCTCGTGTTGCCAGGCCCGCAGCACCCGATCCGGCGCGCGGTAGCAGGTGCCGGAGTTGATGGTGGTCGAGCCGCCGACGGTGCGGCCGACCGGGATGGGGATGACGGTGTTGCCGACCGCGACGGTGGCGCCGGCCCGGCGGTACATCGCCCGCTGCGCCGCGAACGGCCGGCCGGTGAAGTCGGTGCGGTCGAAGTAGCGGCCCTCCTCGACCAGGATCACCGCCAGGCCGGCCTCGGCCAGCTCCTTGCCGACGACGGCGCCGCCGGCGCCGGTGCCGACCACCACCACGTCGCACTCGAGCTGCGGATCCTCGGTCAACGCGCCGGCGTCGTGCACCCGCTGGCGCAGGTAGGCCGAGCGCGCCTCGCCGGCCGGCGCCTCGAACTGGTAGGCGCAGCCGAGCGCGCGGTACAGCGCCGGATCGTCGAAGTGCGCCACCTTGAGCGGCGTGACCAGCGCGCGCACCGCCGTGCGCCGGCCCAGCCCGGCCCGCCGCCAGCGCTGCAGCAGCGCGACGCGGGCCTCGGGCGTCAGCCGGGTCAGCGGGCGGCGGTGGTGCAGCCAGGCCGCGCCGTCGAGCCCGGCCAGGAGCGCGCGGTAGCCGCCGAGCAGGGCCGGCGTGTGGGCCAGGAACTCGACCACCTTGTCGACGGTGGCCGCGCCCGCCGCCGGGACGAACCGGCCGGCCGGGATGGCCGCCTCGGCCAGGGCGATCAGGCTGGCGGTCTCGCGCGCGCTCAACCCCACGTCGCGCCTGCCGGCTGGTGGTCGACGGTCATGGTTCCGGGGACACCGACGAGGCGCTGCCGAGGACGACGTTGAGCCCGTAGAAGCGGATGTAGCCGACGCTGCCGCCGCCACCACCACCGCCGCCGGTGACCCCGTTGCCTTCGCCACTCTGGGCCGGGCTTCCGGCCGCGGCGCCCGCGCCGCCAGCGCCGCCCTCCCCCTCGCCGCCACCAGGAGGGCCGCCGGCGGCGACGAAGGGCGGATCGGCGACGATCGGGTCGGCTTCGCTGCCGGATCCTCCGGGCGTGGGGGTCGTGGTCCCGCCTGGGCTATAGCCGCCGCCGCCACCGCCGCCACCGCCATTGGCGACGACCCGCGCCAGCGAGGACACCTCGATCAGGGGCGCCGCCAGGGCGATGAGCCCGCCGCTGCCGCCACCGCCACCGCCGCTGCCGCCCGGCACCGCCCCGACGCCCCCGGCCCCACCGCCACCGGAGGCGTCGATCCGACCGGCGACCTCAATGGCCTCGCCAGCAAGGAGGTAGACCACACCACCCGGCCGCCCACCTGCGGCCGGGGTCACACCGCCCGGAGATCCGCCACTGCCGCCGGAGCAGCCGCCGCGCAGGGACAGCGCGACGGTTGGCGCGCTCACCCCGCCCAGGATCGAGTCACCGCCGCCGATGCCACCGTCTCCGCCGGCCGCCGCCAGGCTGCCGCCGGCACCGCCACCCCCACCGGGACCACCGTTGCTGCCGGTGGTCCCGGTGTCCAAGCAGCCAAGGCCATCGCCGCCGGCGGCAGGCTCGTTGTCGCCGCGAGCGCTGACGTCGAGCACGCCGTCCATGGTGACCTCGATCGTCCTCGTCGCCATCAACACGAGTGGCCGGTGCCCGCGCGCAGACAGCAGGCTCGACACCTGCACGGCCGTCCCGGTCCGCACGCACAGGTCCGTCGGCGTAGCGGGGACGACGTGGTCACACGCGGCGTCATCGTCGGTGTCGAGCTCGCCGGACAGGGCCAGCGCCCTCGTCGGCGCAGGTACACACAGGCCGACCAGGAGCTGTGATGGGTCGCCCAGGCACAGCAGGCCGGCGTCGACGACCGGGCCGACCGCCGCGTCAGGCCCGGTCCGGCCGCCCGGCTCGACGCCGAAGAGCACGTCACAGCCAGCGAAGGGCCCAACCAGGCAGCACAGGAGAGCAGCGCGCGCGATCATCGACTGCCTGAGCCTACGCCGAAGCGGGCCGCCTGGCCGCGCCGCGTGCGACAACCCGGCGCCGCCTCAGGGCCGGATGATCTCGTGCCAGCTGGCGGCGGCCCCGGCCGGCAGGCGCAGGGTGCCGACGGCGGCGCGCACACACTCGGCGGTGGCCGCCGGCAGATCGGTCCGGACCAGGCGCGGTGCGGTCAACACGCCGGCGCGGTCGACCTCCAGCTCGAGCTCGACGAAGACGTCGCCCAGGCCCTGCTTGGCCAGCACGCGCACACACGGGCGGATCACCCCGAGCTGGCGCCGCAGCTGGGTCCGCCGGGTCGCCCGCGCCCCGCGCAGCGCGCTGTCGACCGGCGCCACCCCCTGGCCCGGCGGCGCCACCTCGGCCAGCGCGGTGCGCTGCCCGGCGTCGACCTGCGGCGCACCGACCTGGCGCCATTGCCCGTCGACCAGCCGCTCGACCACGTGGCGGCCCGGCAGCATACGCAGCATGGCCGCACCCTGCCCGCTCCAGCCAGCCACCCGCACCTGCCCGCCACCGTCGAGCGCGAGCAGCCCGGTCGCGGCGGTGACCGCGCCGGGCGCGCCCCACACGCCGACCCGGTGCGGGATGGCCGCGGCCAGCTCGTCGAGCTCGGCCGCGCCGAGCGTACGCACCGCGGTGGCGCCGACCGCCTGGCCCGGGCCGATCTCGGCCGCATTCCCAGCGCCGACCGCCAGCTCGCCGCCGCCGTCGCGCACGGCGACCCGGCCGTGCCGGCACGCCACCGCGACGGCGTCGCCCTTGCGCTCGACCCGGAACTGGGTGCCGCGCACCTCGACCACCCGGTCGCCGGCGATGACCGCGAAGCGCTGCCCGGGCGCACGCGCCGCCACCTCGACGTCGACCCGACCGTCGACCTCGAGCTCGATGGCCTGGTGATCGAAGGCGCGGATGCGCAGCACCGAGCGCGGGCCGACGGCGAACGCGCTGCCGTCGCCGAACTGTACGGCCAGCTGCCCGGCGCCGGTGCGGATCTCGGCGCCGGCCCAGAGCGGCTGCTCGAACCGCGCCGCGGCTGGGCCGCCGTCGACGGTGGCGTCGCCGACCACCATCGTCAGCAGGCCGACCTCGGCCACCGGCGCGGTCGGCGCCGGCGCGGCGGCGAGGACCGGTACCGGCACCGGCGCCGTGGTGCCGCCAAGCTGCCACCACCCGAGCGCCGCGGCGGCGGCGCCGCCGGCGATCGCCAGCGCCGGCATCCACCGGCGCCGGGCCGGCAGCGCCGGGCTCGGCCCGGTGCGGCGAGCGCGCTCGACCTCCCAGTAGGTCTGGGCCCGGATCCGATCCCAGCGCAGCTCCGGCCCGTCCTCGGTCCGCACCTCGGCGAACGCGGCACGCGCGCCGGTGATGCGGGCGCGGGCGGCGGCGCAGCGGGCACACGCCGACGCGTGGGCCTCGAGCCGACGCGCCTCGGCCGCACCGACGCGCCCGGCGTCGAGGTCGGCCCAGCGGTGCGGCGCGACGTGGCTCACGGCGTCGCCTCCACGCCGTCGCTGGGGTCGTCGGCGCCGGGCGTGGCCTGGCCGTCGACGCCCTGCCCGGCCAGGATCCGGTAGAACTCGCGCCGGGCGTAGAACAGCCGGGTCCGTACCGTGACCGCGTTGCTGTCGACGAGGTAGGCGATGTCCTTGAGGTCGAGCCCCTCGATCTCGTGCAGGTAGAGGACGATGCGCTTCTTGGGCGCCAGCTGCTCGAGCGCGGCGTGCACCCGGGCCTGGTCCTGTCGCCGCACCAGCGCCCGCTCCGGGGTCTCGACCGCGTCGGCCCAGCTGGTGGTGGCGTTGGCGTCGATGTCGGCGACCGAGGTCGGCAGCGGCTTGCGGCTGCGGCTCCGCATACGACCGAGCGAGACGTTGATGCAGATGCGGTACAGCCAGGTCGACAGGCGGGCGTCGCCCCGGAAGCGATCGAGGCCGCGGAAGGCGATGACGAACACCTCCTGCACCAGGTCCTCGAGGTCGCCGCGATCACCGGCGACGCGGTACAGGTTGCCGGCGACCAGGCGCTTGAAGCGGCGGTAGAACTCGTCCTGGGCCGGGCGATCGCCGGCGCGGACCCGGGCGATGAGGGTCGCCTCGTCGAGCGGCGCCAGCGCCGCCACCGCGCCGCTGTCTGCTGGCCCGCTGCGTTTCACGAGGGTGAGCATAGTCCGCGTTTACCTGGGTACTAGTGGCCGACGACCGCCGTCCCGTTCATGGCCCTCGCCTCGTGGTTTCGGCCTGTTACCTGCAGGTGATCACCCACCTGGGCTACCCTCGACGGGCATGGCACCCCGCCGACCCACCCCGTCTGCCGCCGTGCTCGGCCTGCTCGGCCTGCTCGTCGCCTGCCGCGGCGAACCGGCGCCGCCGGCGCCGGGTGAGGTGGCCGCCAGCGTGCTGGCCGCCCGGTTCGGGCCCGAGTTCGCCCGCCTCGAGCCGTTCAGCCCGGCCTGGCAGGCGCAGACCCGGCGCCTGTCCCGGGTCGCGTGCGCGCGGGTGGTGGCGCCGCACCTGTACCGGATCGAACGGGATGGCCGCCGCGCCCACCTGCTCGGCACCCGTCACATCGGCGTCGGCCTCGATCGCATGCCGGCCCTGGTCCGCACCCTGGTGGCGTCGGCGCCGACCGTGGTGTTCGAGACCGTCGACGGAGGCGACGACGAGGGCACGCTCGACCAGGCCCCGGCCGCGCCGTGGCCGGAGGTCGTCGGCGCCGAGGCGCGCGCGCGCTTCCGCGAGCTGATGGGGGCACGCGCCGCGCTGGCGCTCGAGCAGGAGCCGGCGGTGGTGGCGACGGCCAGCCTGTCGGCCCTGTTCGAGGACACCGACGCCGGCCTCGACGGCGAGCTGGAGGCGCTGGCCGGCCCCGAACGCGCGGTCGGGCTCGAGACCGACGCGTTCCAGGAGGCGCTGCTGGTGCGCTGGCTCGACGCCCGCGCCCTGCGCGCGGCGCTGACCCTGACCGACGGCGGCCACGCCGAGCTGCTGGTCGACGCCATCACCAACCTGGCCGCGTACTGCGCCGGCACCGACACCGACACCGGCATCACCGACGAGGACCGGGCCGACATGCGCGCGACCGGGTACACCGACGACGAGATCACGCGGTTCG
This sequence comes from Kofleriaceae bacterium, assembly GCA_018058095.1. Lineage (GTDB taxonomy): Bacteria > Myxococcota_A > Polyangia > Haliangiales > Haliangiaceae > JABFXX01. Next base: position 17,850 of record JAGPCO010000114.1, on the reverse strand, counting down.
AGCGCGAGATGCTGGCCGACCGCAACCGGGCCTGGCTGCCCCGCCTCGAGGCGCACTTCACCACGCCCGAGGTGTTCGTCGCCGTCGGCGCCGGTCACCTGTACGGCGCCGACGGCCTGCTGGCGCTGCTGCGAGCGCGCGGCTTCGTGGTGACCCGCCTTGGCGCCGCCGGGCCGGTCAGCGCCGGGCCGGCAACACGGTGAACTGCAGGTCCTCGTCGATCGCGCAGGTGATGGCGTCCTCCTCGCCCTGGCGACCGAGCCCGCACCGCACCGCCTCGTTGGAGCGACCGCGGTTGGGGAACACCAGCTCGAGCGCATCGGTCCCGACCTTCCACGTGCCTCGGAAACGGTCGTCGAACTGCATGCCGCTGCACTTGGAGTAGATGCGCAGCCGGAAGCTGCGGTCGCGCCGGAGCGACAGCTCGACCGCCGCGGAGTCGCAGCTGGTGCCGTCCTGCATCCACTCACCGCCGAACCCCATCAGCCGCTCGTAGGTCGAGGCGGCGCCGCGATCGTAGCCGACCGCGGCCCGGAAGCGCGGGTCGGCCCGGAGCGGGGCGAACACCTTGTCGAAGCGGGCGGCGATGAGCAGCTCGATGGCGTCGGCCCGGTTGGAGCTGGCCAGGGCCTCGAGCTGGGAGATCGCCTCGTCGGGGCGCCGCTGGGCCACCAGCGCGGCGGCGCGACCGAACATGGCCTCGCTCGCCTTGGCGTCGAGCGCCAGGGCCTGGTCCCACGCCGCCAGCGCCGCCTTGCCACGCGCCTTGCGGGCGCGCGCGACCTGCTTGGCCAGGGCCGGGTTGACCGGCACCGCCTCGATGCCCTCGGGCCCGGTCGGCGCGCGGCCGGTCCCGGGCGGCCCGGTCGGGCTCGGCTGGGTGCCCGGGCTGGTCGGGGTGGTGGTGGCGCCGGCGCCGAGGTCGAACACCACCACGTCGCTGCTGTCGCGGCCGCCGCGGCGCACCCCGAGCACCACCGCCACCATCTCGCCGTAGGTCGAGGCGTACACCGCCTCGACCCGGGCGATGGGGTCGAGCGAGCTCCAGCGCACCACGGCACGGCCGTCGCCGGCGCTGACCACCAGCTCGCGGCCGCTGGCGCTGGCGCGGAAGCGCGCCTTGGCGCCGCGCTCGGCCACCGGGTCCTTGAGCGACAGGCGGGCGATGACGTCGCTGCCGGCCTTGCTGCACGCCGGTAGGCCGGTGGCCGCGCCGGCCTTGACCGGGATGGGGGTGCACACCCGGTCGGGGCTGATCAGGTACCGCCGCTCGACACCGGAGAAGCCGCCGAAGGCGTCGGCGGCGGCGAGCGACGGGGCCGCGATGGCGACGACGGCGGCGGCGGCGGCGGCAAGATCGAGCAGCACCCGGCGGGACGAGCGGACCATCATGAGCTTGATAGCGCGATGGACGGTCCGGAACCAGCCGGCATTCAGGCCACACGCGCTGGCTCGACCGCGACTGTCGCAGGGGCGAGGTGGTCGGCACCGTGGGGCCCGGGGGTCACACGTGCGGCTGTCGCACCCCCGCGCTGCGGTAGCGGCCCTCACCAAACTTGCGGTGGCACGAGACCTGAACACAGGCCAGGCATGCACCCACCCGACGACTTCGCGCCCCTGCCCGACCACGAGCTCGACACGATCCACGGCGGCGTCAAGCTGTCGGTGCTCGGCTACCCCATCGGTACCATCGGCAGCGAGGGCTCGAGCCTGTCGATCCTCGGCGGCCAGGGCCTGAGCAACGGCTACTCCGGTCACCTGCTGCAGGTGACCTCGGGCGAGGCCGGGCAAGCGGGCTCGCACCAGTTCACGCTGGGCGGCGCCAGCGCGACCGCGACCAACGGGCTGGGCGCGCTCGGGATCACCGCAGGCTCGTGGACCCACACCGGCGAGAACGGCAGCGTCGGCGTCAGCCTCGGATCGGCCGAGGTGCGCGGCGCCGATGGCTACCGGCCGGGGATGGACGTCGGCGGCGGGGTCAAGCTCGAGGGTTCACTGCTGGGCATGACCTGGAGCGACACCGGCGGCGGCAACTCCGGCCGCCTCGACGTCGGCCGCGGCGAGATCGGCGCGCTCGCGCACCAGAACGAGATGTTCGCCGGTGGTGGCGTGAAGCTGCTGGCCGGCGAACACATCAGCAACGGCCTCGGCGCCGGCTACAGCGTCGGGCTGCACATGGGCCTCGGGGTGCAGGTGCCCGAGCTCAGCAATGGTGCGTACCGGGCCGAGGCGCAGCTCGGGGTGATCGGCGTGACCGGCATCATCACGCCCGAGCGGCTGCAGCAGGGCGTCAACCAGATGATGGAGGCGTCACCGACCGCGTCGGCGCAACCCGCGGCGCCGGGTGGTGAGGCTCCGGCCGCGGCGCCGGCTGGTGAGGCTCCGGCCGCGGCGCCGGGTGGTGAGGCCCCGGCCGCGGCGCCGGGTGGTGAGGCCCCGGCCGCGGCGCCGGGTGGTGAGGCCCCGGCCGCGGCGCCGGGTGGCGGGGCTGCGGACGGGCTGCCTGGTGGCAGCGACCTCGGCGCCGGTCCGCTCGCGGCAGCCCCTGATGGCGGCGGCCTCGGCGACCAGATCGGCACGCCCGCGCTCACCGACAGCCCGGGCGGTGACGGTCAGCCCGGCCTCGAGGCGCCGCCGGCCGACGCGCCCTCGCCCGGCGGCGGCCTCGGCGACCAGATCGGCACGCCCGCCCTCACCGACAGCCCGGGCGGTGACGGTCAGCCCGGCCTCGAGGCGCCGCCGGCCGACGCGCCCTCGCCCGGCGGCGGCCTCGGCGACCAGATCGGCACGCCCGCGCTCACCGACAGCCCGGGCGGTGACAGCCAGCCCGGGGCCGGCATCGACTACGGCGCGAGCGCCACACCCGATGGCGGCGGCGACAGCAACGCTGGTGGCGGTGGCGACTACAGCAACGCTGGCGGCGGCGGCGACTCCGGCGGCGGTGGTGGCGACTATGCCGGCGGCGGCGACTCCGGCGGCGGTAGTGGCGACTACGCCGGCGGCGGCGACTCCGGCGGCGGCGACTCCGGCGGCGGCGCCGGCGACTACGGCGGCGGTGGCGACTACGGCGGCGGTGGCGACTACGGCGGCGGTGGCGGCGGCGACTACGCCGGCGGCGGCGACTACTAGCTAGCAGGCTGCTGAAAAAACCGTGCCGGCGGCTCCAGCCGACGGGACGGGCTCCGTGTTTTCAGCAGGCTGCGAGATCAGAAATGACTAGCAGGATGCTTCTTCAGCATCCTGCTAGGCCTCACCGGCGGCGCGGCCGGCACCTCACTCGTCGGGGTGCTCGCGGCGGAAGCGAACGGTCACGGTGTCGCCGACGCGCGTCAGCTCGGCCGTGAACGTCGCCAGCACCTTGTCACAGTCGAGGTCGCCGATCGCGCGCAGGCGCGCGCCGGTCGGCGTCGGCTCGTACGCGTAGCTGTAGCGATGCGGATCGTCGAGGGTCATCGCCAGCGCCTTCCAGGTCGGATCACCCCACGCCGCCAGGTCGACGGCGCACACCCCGTCGGCCTGGGCGCAACACGCCCCCACCGGCGGGGTCGGCCCGACCGCGCTCGTCGGCCACGGTTGGCCGGCGGCGGCCAGCGCGCGCGCGCGATCGACGAGCAACCCGAGCACGGTGCTGGCCTCGGCGCCGCGCCGGGTCGCGCGACACGCGCGCACGCCGATCGGCACCGTCGCCAGCGCACACAGGCCGACCAGCGCGGCCAGCCAGCGCACGCGGCGCCGCCAGACCCGCCCGCTCACGGCGCCCCCGCCGGTCCGAGCCGGGCCGCGAAGCGGTTGATGAGCCCGGCGGTCAGGCGCGGCTGCTCGAGCTGCGGTGCGTGGCCGACGTCGGCCAGCAGGCGCAGGGTCGCGCCGGGGACGTGCGCGGCCAGGTGGTGGGCGGTCGCGACCGAGATGACCTGGTCGCGCAGGCCGTGCACCACCAGCGTCGGCGCCGCCACCGCGGCCAGCTCGTCGGGGATGGCCTGGTCCGCGCTGGCGTGGACGAAGTCGACGAACAGCGCCTGCAGGTGGGCCGAGGCCTCGGCCCGGCGGTGGGCGATGTAGCGGATGAGGGAGCGCGGCACCGGCGGCACCTTGTGCATGTTCTTGGCGACCAGCGCGTCGGCGCCGTCGGCGCCGCTCGGGATCAGCGGGTTGCCACCGGCGGCCCAGGCGCGCGCGACCTTGCTGCGGTGCGCGTCCGGCCCGGCCGAGTCGAGCAGCACCAGGCCGGCGACCCGGTCGGGCGCGTCGACCGCGAGGCGGAGCGCGACCCCTCCGCCGAGCGAGTTGCCGACGACGAGGGCCCGGTCCCAGCCGCAGGCGTCGAGCACGGCGACGACCGCGCGCGCGTACAGCGCCGGGGTGGCGGCGACCACGCCGCCCTCGGCCGTGCGCGGTGGCGCCGACGCCCCGTGCCCGGGCAGATCGAGGATCAGCAGGGGGTGGCTGCGGGTCAGCCACGGGCTGGTCAGGAGCCAGGTCTCCTTGTCGCCGGCGAAGCCGTGGACACACACGATCGGCACGGCGCCCTCGGTCGGCCGGCCCGACCGCACCAGGTAGGCGACGTGGCCGAGCGGCGTCTCGGCCCGGCCCGGGGTCAGCCCGCTGGCCCGGCGCAGCGCCTGCTGCAGCACCAGCAGCTGACCGGCGCCGACGGCCAGGTCGACCCGACGCCGCCAGGCTCGCACCGCGCTCAGCATCGGCGGCGGGCGCCCGCGATCACGGGATGGGCAGGACCGGCGCCGCCGGCGCGGGCTCGGTCGGGGTCAGGGCGGTGACGAACGCCAGCAGCGCGTCGCGCTCGGCCGGCGTGAGGGTGATGGGCGTCAGCGCCGGATCGATGATCGAGCGGTCGGCGCCCTGGCCGACGCCGCCGGCGAGGTGCCAGTCGACCGCCGCCGCCAGCGTGGTGACGCTGCCGTCGTGGAAGAAGCTCTTGCGCCGGGCCGCGCCGCGCAGGCTGGGGGTGCGGAACGCCCCCTTCTGCAGCACGTCGACGAAGCCGCGCCCGTCGTCGGCCACGCCGATGAGGCCGAGCTTGTGGTAGCCGCCGTCGGTGTACAGCGGCGGCTGGTGACACACCGAGCACTGCGCCTTGCCGGTGAACAGCGCGTAGCCAGCCGCCTCCGGGCTGTCCTTGCGCGCGGTCGACTCGATCGCGTCCCACGGCGCGCCGCCGGAGAACCGGGTCGACACGTAGGCGATCAGCGCGTCGATGGCCTTGCCGCCATCGGCGCCGCTGCCCCAGGTGCGCTGGAAGTGGGCGCCGTACAGCGGCAAGCGGGCGATGGCGGTGATGCCGACCGAGGGGTCGGTGCCGAGCTGGCCGCGCCAGTGCAGCGGCAGGAAGCTGTCGAGGCGGGGCGAGCGCCCGTCCCAGCCGAGCTCGGCCCGCCACGCCACGTTGGTGAGCGACGGGGCCCGGCGCAGGTTGATGGCGCCGCTGGCGTTGGGCTGGCGGCCGGCGCCGCTGTGGTCGGCGGCCGGGTCGTGGCAGGTCGCGCACGAGGTCTTGCCGTCCTTGCTCAGGCGGCCGTCGTGGAACAGCAGCTCGCCCAGGGCGACCTGCTCGCCGGTGGCGGTGATCGGGGCCGGCGGCGCCGGCAGGTGCGCGGGGGCGGTCGGTGGCGGCGGCGCCGGCGCCAGCACCGGCAGCGTGCCGGTCCCCGGGCCCGGGCCCGCGCCCGAGCCGATCAGGCCGGCGCCCGGCTCGCGCTTGCCCGCGGGCTTGCTCGGGCACGCGGCCAGGCCCGTCGCGGTCAGGGCCAGCGCGGCGGTGCCGATCAGGCGGCGGGAGCAGGCGACGGGGCGTTGGGACGGAGTGGTCGACATGGCGCTCGCTTGGCCCGGGGTCACAGCGTCGGCCGGGCCTGCTCGTCAAGGTACGACGTCGGCGGCACGGCGTCGAGCACACGCAGCACGTTGCCGCCGACGATCTTGGCCAGGACCCGATCCGGCAGGCCGCGCCGCGACAGCGCCGCGGTCAGGTTGGGCAGCTCGCCGACGTCCTCGAGCCCGACCGGCGGCACCACGAAGCCGTCGAAGTCGGAGCCGAGGGCCGGCACGTCCTCGCCGGCGACGTCGATGACGTGCAGGATGTGGTCGACCACCGCCTCGAGGCTGGAGCTGCCGAGGTAGCGGCGCGCGAAGATGAGGCCGATGCAGCCGCCCTTGTCGGCCACCGCCCGGATCTGCGCGTCGTCGATGTTGCGCCAGTGCGCGTGCACGCCGAGCACCCCGGTGTGCGACACCATCAGCGGCCGGGTCGCCGCCGCCAGCACGTCGAAGAAGCCGCGCCGGTTGATGTGGGCCAGGTCGAGGATCATCCCGGTCCGCTCGGCCTCGCGCACCACCTCGTGGCCGAGCCGGGTCAACCCCGCGCTGGCGTCGGCGCCGCGGCCCTTGGCCGGCGCCCCCAGCGCGTTGGCCGAGAAGTGGAGCAGGCCGAGGTACCGCACGCCGCGGCGGGCGAAGCGCTCGACCAGGCCGGCGTCACCCTCGAGCGCCTGCCCACCCTCGATGCCGCCGAGCGCGGCGACCCGGCCGGCCGCCTTGGCCGCCCGCACCTCGGCCCCGGTCAGGGCCCAGGTCAGCTGCTCGGGGTTCCTGGCCATGGCGGCGTCGAGCGCGTCGAGCTGACGGAACACGTCGGCGGCGCAGCCGCGCTCGGGGTACGGCACGGTCCAGAAGCTGAAGAACTGCCCGGCCACGCCGCCGTCGCGCAGGCGCGGCAGATCGACGTGACCGAACACGTTGGCGAAGCCGGGCAGCGCGCGCTCGTGCCGGGTCGCCAGGTCGTAGCCGAGCTTGACCATCAGCTTCGAGGTGTCGGCGTGCAGGTCGAGCACCGGCACCTCGTCGTGGAAGGCGCGCGCCTCGGTCGGGGTCAGGCTCATCGCGCGCCCTACCCGCGCGCCGGCGCCGGCTGCGGCTGCCAGCGCGGCCGGGCCGAGGTCAACACCTCGAGCGCGGCGTCGACGCGGTTGAACGGCGGCATGACGTAGGCGCCGGCGATGCGGTCGACCACCGCCGCCAGCGCCTCCTGGGCGATACGCACGCCCTCGGCCCGGGCCGCCGGGCCGGACCCGACCTTGGCCATGCGCTCGCGGTACTCGGCCGGGATGCTCATGCCCGGCACCTCGTGGTGCAGGAACTCGGCGTTGCGGTGCGACGCCAGCGGCAGGATGCCCATCATCACCGGCAGCCCGAGCGGGCGGACGTCGACCAGGAAGCGCTCGAGCGTGCGCGGGTCGTACACCGGCTGGGTCATGATCAGCTCGGCCCCGGCTCGCTTCTTGTCCTCGAGCCGGCGCAGCTCGCGCTCGTAGTCGTGCGCGCCCGGCTCGGCCCCGGTCGCCAGCAGGAACGCGGTGGCGCCGCCGACGTCCTTGCCGGCCGGGTCGACGCCGGCGTTGAGGCCGGCGGCGATACGCAAGAGGCCGATCGAGTCGACGTCGTACACCGGCGTCGAGAACGGGTAGTCGCCCATCTTCGGCGGGTCGCCGGTGATGGCGACCAGGTTCCGCAGGCCCAGGCCGTGGGCACCGAGCAGGTGGGCGACCAGGCCGAGGAAGCTGCGGTCGCGCGCGCACACGTGCAGGATGGGCTCGACCCCGGTGCGGGCCGCCAGCTGCGCGCACACCGCCAGGTTCGACATCCGCGCGGTCGCGCGCGGCCCGTCGGCGATGTTGATGACGTCGACGCCGCCGGCCAGGAGCGCGCCGACCTGCTCGGCGGTGCGGTCGAGCTCGACCCCGGCCGGCGCGGTCAGCTCGACCGACACCACGAACTCGCCGGCGGCCAGGCGGCGAGCCAGCCGGCTACGCTCGGGCAGCGGGGAGCGCGCTGGTGGCGCCGGCGCCGGCTCGGCGCTGCGGATGTCGGGGCTGGCGCCCTGGCGCTGGTCGAGCTGGCGGGTCTCGCCGGCGCCGCCCATCATGCGCACCGCGCCGAGCATGGTGCGGATGTGCTCGGGCGTGGTGCCGCAGCAGCCGCCGACGACCCGCACCCCGCTCTTGAGCAGGCGGCGCGCGAACACCCCGAAGTGCTCGGGGTTGGCCACGTACAGCGTGCGGCCCTCGACCGCGGCCGGCAGGCCGGCGTTGGGCTGGACGATGACCGGCTTGCCGCGCCCGACCATGGCCACGCCGACCGGGTACAGCTCGCCCGGGCCGATCGCGCAGTTGGCGCCGATGACGTCAGCGCCGGCGGCGACCAGGCGGTCGGCGATCTCCGGCGCGGTCAGGCCGCCGTCGCTGTGGCCGCTGGCGTCGAACACCATCTGGGCCACCACCGGCACGCGCGGACCGCGCTCGCGGACCACGCCGATGGCGGTCTCCAGCTCGAGGATGGAGGTGTAGGTCTCGAGGACGATGAGGTCGACCCCGGCCAGGATGAGGGTGTCGATCTGCTCGGCCAGCGCGAACCGGGCCGAGCGGCGCTCGCCGGCGGTGGCGATGCCGAACTTCACGCCGGTCGGGCCGACCGCGCCGGCGACGTAGGCGCGCCCGCCGGCGGCGGTGATGGCGAGCTCGACCGCGGCGCGGTTGATGGCCTGGGCCTGCTCGGCCAGGCCGTGCCGGGTCAGGGCGGCGCGGTTGGCGCCGAAGGTGTTGGTCTCGATGACCTGGGCCCCGGCCGCGAGGTAGTCGCGGTGGACCTGGCGGATGAGCTCGGGCTGCGACAGCGAGAGCTCGTCGTAGCTGCGGGTGTGCAGCACGCCGCGCTCGTACAGGAGCGAGCCCATCGCGCCGTCGAACAGCAGCGGGCCTTCGGCCAGGGCGTCGAGGAACGGCTTCATCGCGGGCCGTGAAGTACCACGGGTTCCGCGTCCGTACTCGTGCCGGTGCTCGCGCTCGGCTCGGGCTCGGCCGTGGCGACCGCGGCCGCCGCCCGCGCCGGCAGGTGCCCGGCCTCGCGCAGCCCGCGCCGGACCGCACGCAGGGCGGTGTCACGCCCGGCCTGGGCCAGGTGGCCGCCGGCGAAGCGATGCGCCACCACGCCCCAGTGCGCGGCCAGGCGGTCGGCCTGGGCCGGGCCGGTGATGCGATCACCCTCCCCGGCCAGCACCGCCAGCTGGTCGGGCCGCAGCCGCACCGGCGCCGCCAGCGGCGAGTGCCCGGCGAAGACCCGGCCGACCAGGTCGCCGTCGACGCCGGCGCGCAGCGCGTCGCGCTGGAAGTCGATGTTGCTGCCGCCGCCCCAGATGAGCTCGCCCAGGTCGACCGCCGGCACCAGCGCGACGGCGAAGGCCAGGTCGGGGTCGAGCCGGGCCCAGAGCGAGGCCAGGTAGCCGCCCAGGCTCATGCCGACCACCGCCACCGACGGCGCGCCGTGCCCGCGCAGGTGCGCGGCCAGCGCGCGCGCGTCGGAGATGGCCTGGCCCATCACCTCGTTGGTGCGGGCCAGGTGCGGGCCGAGCACCAGCGCGCCCGACGGGCCGCGCCCGGCCGGGGCCCGCTTGCCGTGCAGCGGCAGCTGCATGGCCACCACCTCGACGCCGCCGCGCAGCCAGCCGGCCACGCCGAGCACGCGCTCCGACATCCAGTACGGGCCCGCGCCCCAGCCGTGCAGGGCGATGATCACCGGCCGCCCGCTCGGGCGATAGGCGGCGCGGTCGGCGCCGGCCAGGTCAGGCCCGGCGTCGGCGGCGCCCACCGGCGGCAACGTGTAGTGGCGGGCGTGGATCGTGTGGTTCTCGCGGTACCGCGCGTGCTCGTCGCGGTACGTCGCCAGCAGCGGGCGGTAATCGCTGGCCAGGGTCAGGTCCCAGCGCGTGCTGCCCTCGGGCCCGGCCCCACGCCGGCGCGCTGTCACCGGGCCCGGCTCCGGCCCGCGCTGGAACAGGCGATCGTCGCCGTACGCCGCGGCCAGCTCGAGCAGGCGGGGCCGGGCGTCGTCGGGCAGCGTGCGGCGCGGCGGCCGCAGCCGGCGCTCGATCGCGCGCAGCACGCCGGCATCGAGGGCGGCCGTGGCCGAGGTCAGCGCGCTGGTCCAGAACGACGCCACGGGGAGGTACCGCGCACTGTAGCACCGACGGTGGCGCGCGGAAGCGGGCCGATCTGGGGGCCTCGGGCGCCCCGGCCCACACGGCCGCGGTCCGGCCACGGTGTCGATCACGTCCACGGTTTCGTTCCGGTTCAGGTGCACGGCAACGATCACGGGGGGCGTCCACGAACACGATCACGGCATCGAACACGGCTGGCCAAGGCTTTCGCCCCGCTTCAGCGCACACCGCGCACGAGGAACATCTGCACCTCAAGCTCCGCGTCCTGGCCCACGAGTTCTCGGGCCGCCTCGGCCGAGACGTACACCTCGTCTGGCGCCTCGAGCCCCTCGCGCACGCAGGTCACCACGCGCCGCGCCAGCTCGTCCGGGACCGGGCGGGTGAAGTCGTCCGGCCGGCATCGGTCCACCTCCAGTGCCATCAGCTCGACCTCCCCGCCAGACGCGACCCGCACCGCAGCCGTCAGCATGCAGATCATCGTCGGGTCGCCGTCCTCGCGACAGCCTTTGGCTCGCTCGAGCTGGGTCTCGATCAGGCGCAGCTCGATGGCGTTCTTGAGCTCGACCGCGGCGTCGAACGAGCGCTGGAAGATCGACGGCGCGGCCGGTGCGACAGGCACACCCATGGGCAGCCACGCTGACCGCTGCCGAGGCAGCACCCGAGGGAGGGCGCTCGGACCGCGACCCTGGCCGCCGGTCTGCACCGGGGCAAGGCCGCGCGGAGAATCGACGTCGGCCGCACCTCGGCCCATGAAACGTGAGGTCAGCCACCAGACGGCCACGCCCGCAAGGACCGCGGTTACCAGGAGGCTCGCCGCGTGACCGGAACTACGCCCACAACCTCGCGCCATGGGCGTCAGTCCGACACCGCGAAGGGACGTTGCACGGCTTCGAGCCAGATGGCTCGGTACCTGGGACACGTCAGGTCGCGGTTCGGGCCGAACGCATCCACCGTGAGGTTGTCCTCCCCGAACAGGACATAGAAGTCGGCGTATCGGCGTTCGCCTTCGGCCATCCCCAGGTCCGAGGTTCCCCATTTCGCCATGCAGGCAAACGGGTAGTCGCCCATCTCTTCGGTCAGGTGCTGGTTGGTGGAGTAGATCCGGATGCGGCAGCTCGACGATCGACAGTCGAACCGAACCTCCGCGGCGGGATCAAGGCGCTGGATATCCGCCAGCGTGTAGTCGCGAATCGCCGCCTCTCGCTCGGTTGCCCACGGCTCCGTACGCAGCTCCTCGGCGTAGAGCTCCTGCATATCGCGCAAGGTCGACTCGTGCAGCGCTGCAGCGGTCCACGTCGCCCTTGGGGGCGCCAGGTCGCGCCCGGTCGTCCCAGGTTCAGGCACCACCTCTGAGGCGGTCGTCTCGGTGGGCGTCTGGCCCGTGCCACCATGCGCACCGTCACCTGCCGCACCAGGCGGCATTGCCGCCGCCCCGCCATCACCAGCAGCCCTGACTGCGTGGCGGCTGGTCGGCTCACCCCGTGGTGCGCTCAGCGCGACCACAAGGCCGATCCACCCACCGAGGCCGGCGACGCCGAGAACTCTATGTCGGTTGCGCATGAGGCGTGGCTGAAGCGTCGCACGGAAGGCAAGCGCTCAGACGCGAGGGTTGATCGGGCCAGCTACTCCGGAACCGCGTAGGGCTGACGAACCCTCTCCTGCCAAGCCGAGCGGTACGCGGGGCAGGTCAGGTCGCGGGTCGGCCCGAACGCCTGCGCCGACAGGTTGTCCTCGCCGAACAGAACGTAGACATCGGCGAACTGTCGTTCGCCTTCGACCATTGCCAGATCGGCTGTCGCCAGGCTGGCCACACACGGGAAGGGATAGGGCGCCATCTCGTCGGTCAGGAACTGGCTGGTGGAGTACATGCGGATCCGGCAACTCGACGCTCGGCAGTCGAAGCTCACCTCCGCTTGTGGGTCCACCGCCAGGAGGTCAGCCAGTGCGTGGTCCCGCAGGGCAGCCTCCCGCTCGCTGGCCCAGGGTTCGAGCCGCACCTCGTCCGCGTAGACCTCCTGCATGTCACGCAAGGTCGACTCGTGAATCTCGGCAGCCGTGAGGCCTGCGCCCAGGCGGAGCGCGGCGGTCGCGGGGTCAACCTGTTCAGGCTGCGCGAGGGCCACGCCTCCCACGACCGGCCCCTCCCCACCCCTGGCATCGTGCGCCGCCTTCAGCTCCGCGCCGACCCCGGGCGGCGGGGTGCCGAGCGGGGCGACAACATCCGGATCTTCGGGCGCCGACCCGCTGCCGCCGCGCACGCTCAGCGCAACGACGATGCCGATCAGGCCACCGAGCACTCCCCCGGCGAGGTGCCTGCGCCAGCTAGCCACCGCACGCACTGACGAGGATCGTCGCGCAGATGCACACGCCGCCTCCACAGCTCACCCGGCAGCTGCCTTCCCCGCCCGAGCTGGTACAGGTCGCGCTCACCGTGCACCGCTTGCAGTTCGGCGCCGCCGACGGAGCGGTCAGGAGGCCGGCGAAGGCGGTGCTGGCGACGAAGGCGATCACGAACGTCTTGAGCATGCCGTCAGTCTAGCCCCCCCCCCCCCATCGCTGTCAACGCCGTTCCGCGGCCAGGCACGGGCCGAGCGGGCAGCCGTCGTCGCGATCACGCTTGTGGTCGCCGTCCCAGTCGCCGCTGCTGGCGCTACGCCACTCCAGCTCCACCGCCAGGCGCCACGACGGCGAGCCGAGATCGGCCGACAGGCCGCGCCCGCCGGCGACGGTGACGGACCAGGTCGGCCAGAACCGGGCGCGGGCGCCGAACCGGACCTCGAGCGCCGACGGCCCGCGCGCGCCGCCGACGTCGTCGCCGAGGGCGCCGTCGAGCTGGGCCAGCACCACCAGCTGATCGGCGCCGCAGGTCAGGCCGGGGATCCGCGGCACCGGCGCGGTCAGCGCCAGCGCGCCGACCAGCTCGTTGCCAGCGACGACGCCATCGGCCAGCTGGACCTCGCGCCCGCGCACCCGCACCCCGGCCGCGCCATCGACGCTGGCCGGCCCGAGCCGCGCCGCCAGCGCGACCCGGCCGTCGAACCAGGTGCCGGCCTCGCCGGCGAAGTGGCGCTCGTTGCCGGTCGGCAGGCCGAGGGTGGTCAGCACCGCCACCGTCAGCGCCGGCCCGTCGTGGACGCCGAAGCGCGCGGCCAGCCGGGTGTCGGCGGTGGTCAGCTCGCGCAGCGGCGTCGGGTCCCCCACCGCCAGCCGGCGCGCGCCCGACTGCGCGACCGCGCCGACGGTGAGGCCGAGGTCGATGCTGGCGGTCGCGCCCCAGGCCACGGCGACGGCCAGGGTCGAGCGCCCGGCCACCGCGTCGGCGCCGACCGGTGCGTCGTCGAAGTGGACCGGATCGGCCAGGTACGACCGCCCGACCCGCACCGCCCACACGCCCAGGCCCAAGGCCCCGGCGCGGTCGACGCCGAGCCCGTCGCCGCCGGCCATGCCGGCCCAGCGGTCGGCGTCGAACGCGGCCGGCAGGTCGGCCGGCTGGTCGGCCCGGGCCCGACTCGGCGCCGCCATCACCACGACGACCGCGCCGACCAGCGCGGGGCCCAGGCGCGCCCTCACACCCCGACCTTGCTGCCGAGCTCGTACACCCGGGCCGGGGCGACGTGGCGGTAGCGGGTGATCTTCACGCGCAGGCTGGCGATCAAGTCGACGATGTCGCGTCGGGCCGCGCCGCGGGCGAGGTGGTGCCGGGCCTGCTCGAGGATGGCGCTGCGGGCCGCGGTCGGGTGGAAGATGAAGGTGCGGGCGAACACCACCTGATCGGCCAGGCCAACCAGGCGCATCTCGACCAGGTCGCCGACCTCGACGCCGTGCAGCACGCGCGGCTCGTCGACCTGGAACTGGGCGCCACCCAGCAGGTCGACCAGCCCGACCACGCCGGCGCCCATGTGCTCGACCTCGAAGATGCTGCGGTGCGAGCGCAGGAGCGCGGCCAGCGCGGCCGCGCCCGGGTCGCCGGCCCGGTGCAGCCGGCGCCAGGTCGCCAGCGCCGGCGGCCCGTCGGCGCCGGGCCCCACCCGCTCGATCACGAACCACTCGACGAAGGCCGCGCTCCAGCGCTCCCACAGCTCCTCGTCCTGGTGGACCTTGCCGCGCCGGTCCTCGTACTCGCGCCGGGCCGCCGCGGTGACCTCGGGGTCCTGCGCGTGTTCGGCGATGAGCGCGTCGAGGGCGGCGTCGATGGTCGCCGGCAGCGAGGCGGCAGGCCGCGCGTCGGCCACGGCCGCTACGCCCCGACCCGCCCGCACGTGGTGCGGAAGCGGGTGAACAGGTAGCTGGCGTCGTGTGGCCCGGGGCTGGCCTCGGGGTGGTACTGGACCGAGAAGACCGGGCGGCCGCGCGCGGCCAGGCCCTCGACGGTGCCGTCGTACAGGTTGACGTGGCTGACCTCGACCCCGGCCGGCAGCGAGGCCGGGTCGACCGCGAAGCCGTGGTTCTGCGCGGTGATCTCGACCTTGCCGGTGGTGAGATCCTTGACCGGGTGGTTTCCGCCGTGGTGGCCGAACGGCAGCTTGAAGGTGCGCGCGCCCAGGGCCAGGCCGAGGATCTGGTGGCCCAGGCAGATGCCGAACACCGGCACGCCACGCGCCAGCAGGGTGCGCACGGCCTCGATGGCGTAGCTGACCGCGGCCGGGTCGCCCGGGCCGTTGGACAGGAACACACCGTCGGGCTTCATCGCCAGCACGTCGTCGGCGCGGGTGCTGGCCGGCACCACCGTCACGGCGGCGCCGATCCCGCGCAGCTGGCGCAGGATGTTGTGCTTGACCCCGAAGTCGTAGGCGACCACGCGCAGGTCGGCGGCGGGCGCCGGGCCGCTGCGGCGGTCGTCGCCGGCGCGCCAGACCTCGCCGGTCCACTCGTACGGGGCGGCGCAGGTCACGCGCGGCACCAGGTCGAGCCCGGTCATCTCCGGCGCGGCCCGGACCCGGGCCAGGACCGCCTCGGGCTCGGCCACGTGTGGGGTGATCGCGCCGCGCATCGCGCCCTCGTCGCGCAGGACCCGGGTCAGGGCCCGGGTGTCGAGGTCGTCGATGCCAGGCAGGCCGGCCGCGGCCAGCCAGGCCGGCACCACGCCGGTCGCGCGCCAGTTCGACGCCAGCGCCGACATCTCGCGGCACACCAGGCCGGCGCAGCGCGGCCGCGCCGCCTCGAGGTCCTCGTCGGTCACGCCGGTGTTGCCGATCTGCGGCGCGGTCATCACCACGATCTGCCCGGCGTAGGACGGGTCGGACACGATCTCCTGGTAGCCGGTGAGCGAGGTGTTGAACACCACCTCACCGTGCGACTCGACCCGGGCGCCATACCCGCGCCCGACGAAGACCCGCCCGTTCTCGAGCACCAGCGCGGCCGGCCACGTCGCGTCGCTCATGCCATCCTCCCGTCGAGATCGTGGACGACCCGGCCGTCGACGGCGGTCCACACCGCGCGCCCGATCAGGTCGTGGCCGAGCCAGGGCGAGTTGCGCGACTTGCCGGCGTCGGGGCCGGCCTCGAGCCGCCAGGCCCGGGTCGGGTCGATCACCGTGACGTCCGCTGGGTCGCCGACCCGCAGCCGGCCGACGCCAGCGCCGAGGGCCAGCGCCGTCGCTGGCCGCGCGGTCAGGGCGGCGATGGCCACACCCGGGGCGAGCGCGCCGGCGCGGACCAGGGCCAGCACCAGCGGCACCGCGGTCGGCAGGCCGAGCATGCCGGGCGCGGCGCACTCGAACTCGACGTCCTTCTCGACCGGCGAGTGCGGGGCGTGGTCGGTCGCGACGCAGTCGATGGTGCCGTCGGCCAGCCCCTCGATCACCGCGGCCCGGTCGGCGCTCGAGCGCAGCGGTGGGTTGACCCGGGTGTTGCCGTCGTAGCCGGCGCAGGCCTCGTCGGTCAGGGTCAGGTGGTGCGGCGTGACCTCGCACGTCACCGGCAGGCCGCGCCGCTTGGCGTCGCGCACCAGCGCCACCGTGCGCGCGGTCGAGACGTGGGCGACGTGGTAGCGGGCGCCGGTGTAGGCCACGATCTCGAGGTCGCGCGCGACCATGGCCGACTCGGCGCAGCTGGGCTGACCACGCACGCCGAGGCGGGTAGCGACCGCACCCTCGGTCATGGCCCCGCCCTCGACCAGGCCGCAGTCCTCGGCGTGCTGGATGAGCGGCAGGCCGAAGGTGCGGGCGTACTCGAGCGCGCGCCGGACCACGCCGGCGTCCATGACCGGGCGCCCGTCGTCGGACACGGCGACGATGCCGCCGTCCTTCATGTCGGCGAAGTCGGCCAGGTGGGTGCCCTCGAGGCCGCGGCTGATGGCGCCGATGGGCCGGACCTTGACCAGGCCGACCTCGCGGGCGCGACGGACGATGAGCTCGGTCACGACCCGGCTGTCGTTGACCGGGCTGGTGTTGGGCATGCAGCACACGGTGGTGAAGCCACCGCTGGCGGCGGCGCGGGTGCCGGAGGCCAGGTCCTCCTTGTACTCGTGCCCGGGCTCGCGCAGGTGCACGTGCAGGTCGACCAGGCCGGGCGTGACCCACAGGCCGGCGACCGAGATCGTGCGATCACCACGCAGGCCGCGCCCGAGCTCGGCGATGCGGCCGTCGACGATCCGCACGTCGAGGGGTGCGTCGACGGCGCCGTGTCCGGTTGCCGGGTCACCGGGTTCCAGCACGCGGCCGCCAGCGAGCACCAGATCCATGGCCGTCGCAGGTCTTACCCCAGGGGCTGCGTGTGCTCAAGCGTAGGAACCGGTCGGATCGCCCCGTCGAGATCGACGGCCCGTGGACGGCAAAGCCGACCGCCCGGTTGACGTCGACGTCAGCGTCGAAGTCGACGCCGGCGCCGGCGCTGGCGCCGCCCCGCGCGCGCTCAGTGGCACCACACGCTGTACCAGATCTCCTCCAGCCGTCGCGTCGGCCCGCCCAGCCAGGCCTCCGCCGCTGGCCCGGCCAGCACGTCGACGCCGGCGTCGAGGGCGCCGCCGACCACGTACGCGGTCAGAGCGGTGTCGCCGTCGTCGGGCCGGTCGAACCGGCAGCGCACCTGGGCGGGCCCGTTGCCCGTACACACCAGCTGCTCGTGCCCGGGCGCGTCCGGGCCGGCCCAGCGCGCCACCACGTCGGCGCCGCGCGCACCCACGGCCAGCCCGAGCTCGTCGGTGATGCCGGCCGCCATGATCCGGACCCCGCAGCCCAGCTCGGCGACGATCGAGCCGTCGGCGGCCCGGACCACGCCCCGGTCCACCTCACACCCGCCGAACCGCTCGGCCGGCACCGCCGCCTCCGGGTCCATCGCCGCCCACGAGTGGCGCTCGAGCCGGTCGTACAGCTCACGCGCCGGCAGCCCCGCCCGCGCCGGGAAACACGGCGCCCCGGCCCGGCCGGGCGCGACCGCCCCCGCCGCACGTGCCGTCGACGCCGGCGCCGGTGCCACCTCCGGGCCCGTCGCCCTGGCGCCGCACCCGGCCACCACCAGCACCAGCCAGCGCGCTTGCATCTTGTCTCGACGCGCGGGCGCCGCCGGTCATTCCCGCCGTGGCCCGAGGGGCGCGGCCGGCGCCGCTGGCACGGGTTTTTCAGCAGCCTGCTAGGCCTTCTTCTTCTTGCTGATGCGCACCACCTCGACCGAGCGGTCGCTGGCCGCCACCACCTCGATCACCGCGCCGCCGCTGGTCACGGTCTCCCCGACCTCCGGGATGCGGCGGAACCGCTCGATCAACAGCCCGGCCACGGTCTCGTAGTCGTCGCTCTCGGGCAGCCCGAGATCGAGTTCCTGGTTGACGCGGGTCACCGAGGTCTTGGCCGCGGCCCGCCACACGCCCGGCTTCTCCACCCGCAGCGGCGACGGCTCGCGATCGTACTC
>JAGPCO010000113.1 GCA_018058095.1 Kofleriaceae bacterium | reverse complement strand
GTCGTAGCCGGGCTGGGCCTGGTCGAGGTGGACGGCGATGAGCTCGACCGCGAACGGCAGGCGCGGCACCAGCTTGGTCAGGAGGTAGTGCAGGACGTAGCTGTCCTTGCCGCCCGACATCGCGACCATGACGCGGTCACCCGGTGCGAGCAGGCCGTAGCCCTCGCTGGTCGCCTTGAGCTGGCGGTACAGCTGCTTCTCCAGGCGGCGATGCTGCTCGTGCACGGCGGCATCCTACGAGGATCGCCGCCGATGGCAAGGCCGATGACTTGCCCCGCGGCCGCCGATGCGGCATTCCTACCGACCCCCATGAGCGCCGGCCCGCCCTCACCTGCCCTGCCCGGCGCCCCGTCGGTGCGGCTGCTCTTGGCGCTGGCCATGCCGATGGTGCTGGCCCGCGCCACCCAGTCGGTCATCTCGTTCGCCGACGCCTACCAGGTCAAGCACCTCGGCCCCGACGCGCTGGTCGCGACGGCCACCGGCGGCCTCAACGTCTTCGGCCTGGTCATCCTGCCGATGGGCCTGGTCTTCATCGTCCAGAGCTTCGTGGCCCAGCTGGTCGGCAAGGGCGATCGCGACGCCACGCCGCGCTTCGCCTGGTACGGCCTGGTGGTCGCCGCCGTCGCCGGGGTCGTCGCCCTGGCCGCGCTCCCCCTGATCGAGCCGCTGCTCGGCCTGACCGACTTCACCCCGCCGGTGCAGGAGATGATGGGCGGCTACATGGCCATCCGCCTGACCTCGGTCGCGGCCATCGTCGGCATGGAGGCGCTCGGCAACTGGTACGGCGGCCTCGGCAACACCTACATGCAGATGGTGGCCGGCATCATCGCCATGGTCGTCAACGTCTTCCTCAACTGGGTCCTCATCGGCGGTCACCTGGGCGCGCCGACCATGGGCGTCGAGGGTGCGGCGCTGGCGTCGAGCCTGGCCAGCTGGGCCGGCTTCGCCTTCCTGGCCATCGCGTTCTGGCGGCGCTGGGGCGGCGCGCCGCGCGGGGCCCGGCCGCTCGGCCGCCGTCCTGATCGGGATGGGCGATCCACGGAGGCTGCGAACCTGGAAGGTTCACAGCCTCTCACCTGGCGCGAGTTCCGCCGGGTCGTCCGCTTCGGCCTGCCCAACGGGCTCAACTGGTTCCTCGAGTTCGGCGCGTTCCAGATGTTCATCAACGTGGTCTTCGCCGACCTCGGCACCGCGTCGACCGCGGCCTTCAACGCGGTCATCGCCATCAACTCGCTGTCGTTCATGCCGGCGTTCGGCCTGGCCTCGGCCGGGGCCATCCTGGCGGCGCAGAGCATCGGCCGCGGCGCCCGGGACCAGGTCTGGCCGCAGCTGCGCATCACCCTCGTGTGCACGCTGGGGTGGATGGGGGCGATCGGCCTGGTCTACCTGGTCGTCCCAGCCCAGCTGCTCGGGTTGTTCGCGCAGGAGTCCGAGGCCGGCGCGGCCATGGTCGCGGTCGGCACGGGCATGCTGGCGCTGAGCGCGGCCTGGCAGCTGTTCGACGCGGTGGCCATGACCTTCGCCGAGACCCTGCGCAGCGCCGGCGACACCCGCTGGACCATGGCCGCCCGCCTGGTGCTGGCCTGGGCCCTGTTCTTCCCGGCCAGCTACCTGGTGGTGGTCATCGGCGGCGCCGGCCCGCTGGCGGCGATGGGCTGCCTGGTCGGCTACCTGGTGGTGCTGGCCATCGCCTTCGTGCTGCGCTTCCGCTCGGGCGCGTGGAAGCACATCGAGCTGATCGAGCCGACCCTGGTGTGAGGCGCGCGGCCACGGCCGCCGTCGCCGCCGGCGCTGTGGTAACTCTTCGGGCCATGAGCACGCACAGCGTGGCGAAGATCCTGGCTGGCGCGGTCGCCGTCGGTCAGCAGGCGACCATCGAGGGCTGGCTGCGGACCCGGCGCGACTCCAAGGCCGGGCTGTCGTTCCTGGCCGTGCACGACGGCAGCGGGTTCGAGCCGCTGCAGGTGGTGGCCGACGCCAACCTGACCAACTACCAGGCCGACGTGCTGCGCCTCACCACCGGCTGCGCGGTGCGGGTCACCGGCGAGGTGGTGGCGTCGCAGGGCAAGGGCCAGGCGGTCGAGCTACGGGCCCAGGCGCTCGAGGTGGTCGGCTGGGTCGACGACCCCGAGACCTACCCGATGCAGCCCAAGCGGCACACGATGGAGTACCTGCGCGAGGTCGCCCACCTGCGGCCGCGCACCAACATCATCGGCGCGGTGACCCGGGTCCGGCACAGCCTGGCCATGGCCGTGCACCGCTTCTTCCACGACCGCGGCTTCTTCTGGGTCCACACGCCGATCATCACCGCGTCCGACGCCGAGGGCGCCGGCCAGATGTTCCGGGTGTCGACCCTCGACGCCGCCAACCCGCCGCGCACGCCCGACGGCAAGGTCGACTGGAGCCGCGACTTCTTCGGCCGCGAGACCCGCCTGACCGTGTCGGGCCAGCTCAACGTCGAGACCTACTGCATGGCGATGTCGAAGGTCTACACGTTCGGCCCGACCTTCCGCGCCGAGAACTCCAACACCCGGCGCCACCTGGCCGAGTTCTGGATGATCGAGCCGGAGATCGCCTTCGCCGACCTGGCCGCCGACGCCCAGCTGGCCGAGGACTTCCTCAAGGCCATCTTCCGCGACCTCCTGCGCGAGCGCGCCGACGACCTCGGCTTCTTCGAGAAGTTCGTCGACAAGGACTGCGTGCGCCGGCTGACCGCATTCGTCGACAGCACGTTTGCGCGGTGCGACTACACCGAGGCCATCAACCTGCTGCTCAAGAGCGGGCGCAGCTTCGAGTATCCGGTGTCGTGGGGCATGGACCTGCAGAGCGAGCACGAGCGCTTCCTGTCGGAGGAGGTGTTCAAGGGCCCGGTCGCGGTCATCAACTACCCCAAGGACATCAAGGCGTTCTACATGCGGCTCAACGCCGACGAGAAGACCGTGGCGGCCATGGACGTCTTGGCGCCCGGCATCGGCGAGATCATCGGCGGCAGCCAGCGCGAGGAGCGGCTCGAGGTGCTCGACCGCCGCATGACCGAGATGAAGCTGGTGCCGGCCGACTACGGCTGGTACCGCGACCTGCGTCGGTACGGCACCGTGCCGCACGCCGGCTTCGGCCTCGGCTTCGAGCGCGCCATCCAGTACGCGACCGGCGTCGACAACATCCGCGACGTCATCCCCTTCCCGCGCGCGCCGGGCCAGGCCGAGTTCTGATGGGCGGACCGGTCGGTCCGGATGGCACCGTCCGCCATGGCGGCCCCGGCGTCGCGGTCCGGACCCTGCGGGTGATGGTGGTCGAGGGGCGCGACCTCGGCCTCCTGCGCGACGGCGACGGCGAGACCCTGACCGTCGGCACCGCGCCCGGCAACGACCTGGTGCTGACCGACGACACCGTGTCGCGCTACCACCTCGAGCTGGCGGCGACGCCGACCGGCGTGCGCGTGCTCGACTGCGGGTCGACCAACGGCACCAGCGTCGGCGGCGTCACCCTCGGCACCGGGCGGGTCCAGCCCGGCGCGGTGCTGCAGCTCGGGCGGACCCGGATCCGCGTCGACGACGGCGCCCCGGCCGAGGTCGCGCTGTACCCCGGCGAGGCGCTGGCCGGCCTGCGCGGCCGCTCGCCGGTGATGCGCCGCCTGATGGCGACGATGCAGCGGGCCGCCGCCAGCGAGGTCTCGGTGCTGGTGGTGGGCGAGTCGGGCACCGGCAAGGAGGTGGTCGCGCGCGGGCTGCACGACCTCGGGCCACGCGCGCGCGGGCCGTTCGTCGCGGTCGACTGCGCCGCGCTGTCGCCGGCCCTGGTGGCCAGCGAGCTGTTCGGGCACGAGCGCGGCGCCTTCACCGGGGCCGATCGCCAGCACGTCGGCGCGTTCGAGCGGGCCCACGGCGGCACCTTGTTCCTCGACGAGCTGGGCGAGCTGCCGCCGGCGCTGCAGGCCAACCTGCTCGGCGCGCTCGAGCGCCGCCGCTTCCGCCGCCTGGGAGGGCGCGACGAGATCAGCATCGACGTGCGGGTGGTGAGCGCGACCAACCGCGACCTGCGGGCCGAGGTCAACGCCGGCACCTTCCGGCTCGACCTTTACTATCGGCTGGCGGTCGTGACCCTGGCCCTGCCACCGCTGCGCGCGCACGCCGAGGATCTCGAGCTGCTGGTCGAGCACTTCCTGCGCCAGGCCGGGCACGCCGGGCCGATGTCCGAGCTGATCTCCGAGGCGACGCTGCGCACCCTGGCCCAGCACCACTGGCCCGGCAACGTGCGCGAGCTGCGCAACGTGATCGAGGCGACCCTGGCCATGGGCGAGGCGCCGCCGCTCGAGCTGGACCGCGCCGCCGCCGACGCCGCCGGGGTCGACCCGTTCACCGCCGTGCTCGGGCTCGACTACAAGGCGGCCCGACTGCAGATCCTGACCCAGTTCGAGGCCCGCTACTGCGCCGCCGTGCTGGCCCGGGCCGGCGGCAACACGTCGCTGGCGGCGCGCCAGGCGCAGATGAACCGGTCGCACCTGCTCGAGCTGCTGCAGCGCCACCACCTCAAGTGATCGCGCGCGCCCTGCTCCCGTGCCCGTGCCCGTGCCCGTGCCCGTGCCCGATCGCCGGGCGGTGCCGGCCGCGACCGCCCGGCACCTTGGCGGTCTCTATGTGGCAGCTGTCAACCGTAACCGAGGCGTCGCCGCCTCCGTCCTGGCGCCCGCGCTCGCGTTGCTCAAGCGGGTCGTCGCCATGCTGGCTCGTCTGGCCGGAGCCTGACCGCCCAGACTCGGGCACGGGCACGGGCACGGGCCCGGGCACGGGGCAGGTCGCTGCAAACGCGGCTGCGCCGCGTTTGTCAGCGGCCTGCTAGCGCAGCCCGGCCGGCCACGGCACGGCATCGTCGCCTTGCACGAGGGCTTCCACGTCGTCGTGATAGGCGCGCACCCACGCCGCCAGCGCGGTGAAGCCCTCGACGTGGGCCTCGAGGGCGTCGGCGAAGCTGGCCCCGCGCCGGCGCGCGGTGGCGAAGTTGCCGGGCCGGGCCCGCGGGTGGTTGAGCATCCAGCGGATCAGGGCGAGGGCGTTGCCGGCCTCCTGCCGGTCCCACCCGCGCAGGGCCTTGGCCGCGGCCGGGTGAACTCTCGTCCACGCGGCGAAGGCCTGGGTCGCCGCCGGGTGCGCGCCGGCCCACGACGACCCGCTCGGCCCGGGATCGCGAGCGGCCGGCGCGCCGTCCGGCGGCCGCGGCCGGGCGTCGACGCGAGGGACGACCGGGGCGGCGTCGGAGCCGAGCGCCGGCGCGGCGTCGGCGTCGGCGATGGTGGTGGCCACCACTACCGCGACGCTGGCGTCGGGCGCGACGGGCGCGACGCGGGCGGCGTCGGGCTGGGGCAGGCCGTGCGCGCCAGCGTGCGCCGCCGACGCCGGCGCGCGTCCAGCGCGGATGACCGTCGCGGTCACCACCGCGATCACCGCGACCGCGCTGGCCGCGAGCAGGGCGAGCACGGCGGGACGGCGATGCCAGCGCGGCGGCGAGGGCCGGGCGGACGTCGGCGCGGCGTCGGTCGTGGTCGGCGCCGGGGGTGCGGCCAGGCCAGGCACGACCGCCGGCAGCGCCGCGGCCGGCGCCGCCGGCGCCGCCGGTGCCGCGGGCGGCAAGGCCAGCGGGCGGCCGGGCACGGTCGCGCTCGCGCCGCCGCCGCCCGTCGGCGTGGTCGCCGCCGCGTCCTCGGCGAGCGCCGCGCCGACCGCGGTGGTGGTCATCGTGTGGAAGCGCCGTCCGCTCGCGTCCGCGCCGTCGAGGATGAACTCGAGGTCGAGCAGCGCGTCGAGCCGGCCGCGCGCGGGCGCCGGCGCCAGCTCGGCCGGCGCCGGCGTTCGCAGCGGCTCCAGGTGGGCGCGCAGGCGCGAGCGCCCGTCGACCACGCCGCGTGCCGCCAGCGCCGCCGCCAGCGCGCCGATCATCTCGCCCGCGGTCGCGAAGCGCTGGTCGGGGTCGCGCCGGATGGCCCGGGTGATGAGCGCGCGCAGGTCGGCCGGCAGCTCGGGCGCGACCACCAGCTCGCGGGTGCCAGCCAGCCACGGCAGCTGGTCCTCGTTGCGGAGCGGGCTGGCGCCGGTGAGCAGCGTGTGCAGCACGCAGCCGAGCGCGAACAGATCCGAGCGCGCGTCGACCGGTTCGGCCAGGGCCTGCTCGGGCGCCATGTAGCTCGGCGTCCCCTTGGTCGTGCCCTCCAAGGTGCGGGTCAGGCGACCACGCGCCAGGGCGATGCCGAAATCGGTCAGCTTGACGTCGCCCGACCACGCCACCAGCACGTTGCCGGGCGTGACGTCGCGGTGGACGATGCCGCGCGGCGCACCGCCGGGATCGGTCGCCTGGTGCGCGTACTCGAGGGCGTGCGCGACCATGATCACCACGTACAGGGCCAGGTCGGCCGGCAGCGGCGCCGCCCCTCCGTCGATCACGTTGCGGGCGTCGAGGCCGTCGACGTGCTCGAGCACCTGGAACGGGCGGCCGTCGGCCAGGCCGTAGTCGAGCACGGCGACGATGTTGCCGTGGTGGAGCTGGGCGGCGATGCGAGCCTCGTCGAGGAACATGCGCCGGGCCTCGTCGTCGGTGACGTCGGGCAGGAGGCGCTTGAGCGCGACCCGGCGCTGCCAGCCCTCTTCCCCCAGCGCGACCGCCTCGAACACCTCGGCCATGCCACCGGCGCCGATCCGACGCACCACGCGATAGCGACCGACCTGGTTCACCTCGGCCCAGCGTAGCAGGTCCGCCCACACCACCGGCGTGGCCGCGGCCTGGCGCGTGGTTCGCCGCCGGCGCCGGGGCCGCCCTGTCGGCCCGAGCCGACACCTGCCTGCTCGGGCATGCGGCCGGCCAGGCGCCAGGCCGCGAACCGGGCGGATCGAGGCCGACCAGGCCCTGGCACGGCAGGTGCTCTAGCTGATTGCGACCGTCCACCCCCCTCGCCACGTACTCCAAGGAGACCACCATGTCGCGCTCGCACTCGCTCCTCCGCTTCGCCATCATCGCCGCCGCCATCTCCGCCCCGCTGACCGTGGCCATGGCCAAGGACCCGGTCAAGAACGTCGGCAAGCGCCACCCCAACCTGGCCGCGGCCCAGACGCTGATCCTGCAGGCCTACGGCCGCATCGAGAAGGCCCAGGTCGCCAACGAGTTCGACCTCGGCGGCCACGCCCACCGCGCCAAGGAGGCGCTCAAGGTCGCGGCCGACGAGCTCAAGCTGGCCGCGCAGACCTCGAATGCGCGGTGAGACCGACCGGGCCCGCCGGCTCCGGTCACGGGGTGCTACCGTGGCCGGATGCTGCCGCGTCGGACCTGGGACGAATGGATGGCCAGCGCCGAGCGCTGGGTTGGTGCCATCGAGCGTGCCTACGTCGACGACGCCACCGGCACCGGCCCGGGCGCCGGCGGCCTGCCGTTCGCCATGGGGGTGAGCGAGGAGCTCGACCTCCTGGCCCGGGCCGGTCTGGCCGCGGTGGCCTCGCGCTACCTGGCCATCGGCACGCCGCGTACGCTCGGCATCGTCGGCGCCGGACCGCGCCGGGACGGTCGGCTCGGGCAGGCCTGCGTCGCCACGCACCGGCTGTGGAACCCGACCCGCGAGGTGCGCTGCGCCGACCCGCGCGGCGATGAGCTGGCCGCGCTGCTGGCTGGCGCGTGCGGCGGCCGCGTCACCACGGTGGCGCAGGCGCTGGCGTGTGACATCGTGTGCCTCGTCGACGACGTCGCGCTGGCGCCGAGCGCGCTGCGCGGCGGCACCCACGTGAACATCCTCACCGGATCGCGCCCCGGCCCCGAGCTGGCCGCCATCGCCGTGCTCGCGCACGAGCTGGCCGGCCACGGCGCCCCGTCGCTGGGCCAGCTCGCCGCCGGCCTCGTCGATGGCCGCCAGCGCGACGAGATCACGATCTTCGCGGTCGGCCCGGCCCAGCTCGCCGCCGGCGCGCTGGCCAAGGCCTGAGCGCCACCGGCACACGGCGGCGGTGACGTCGGACCCCCGTGGTAGCAAGGGGCGTGCTCCCGCCCGCGACCCAGGCTGACGCTGGCGCCATCGTCGCCGAGGTGTTCGGCCACGCCGGGTTCCGGGCCGGGCAGGACCTGGCGGTGGCCGCGGTGCTGGCCGGCAAGGACGCGCTGGTCGTGCTGCCGACCGGCGGCGGCAAGTCGCTCTGTTACCAGGTGCCGGCGGTGGTGCTGGCCCGGGCCGGGCGCGGCACGACCATCGTCGTGTCGCCGCTCATCGCCCTGATGGACGATCAGGTCGGCGCCCTGGTCGGCCGCGGCGTGCGCGCGGCGGCCCTGCACAGCCACCAGGACGCCGACACCCAGCGCGTGGTGCTCGACGAGCTGCGGGCCGGCCGGCTCGAGCTGCTGTACGTCTCGCCCGAGCGGGCCGCGGCCGACAGCTTCAAGCGCCTGGTCGGGCGCGCGGCCATCGCCCTGCTGGCCATCGACGAGGCGCACTGCGTGAGCCAGTGGGGCCACGACTTCCGGCCGGAGTACCTGCGCCTGCACGAGCTGCGCGCGCTGCTGGCCGTGCCCACCATCGCCCTCACCGCCACGGCGACGCCGCGGGTCATGGCCGAGATCACCCGCGCGCTCGAGCTGGCGCCGCCGGTGGTGGTGCGCGGCGACTTCGCCCGGCCCAACCTGCGCTTCTCCGTCGAGCACCACCGCGGCGACGCCAGCCGGCTGGCGTCCATTCTGGCCGCGTGTGAGGCGGCCGGCCTGCGTGGGCTGCCGGCGGCGCGCCGGGCCGGTGCCGACGGTAATGGGCGGGCCATCATCTACTGCGCCACCCGCAAGAAGGCCGAGCAGGTGGCCGAGCACCTGCGCGAGCACGGCTTTGCCGCCGGCCACTACCACGCCGGGCGGACCGCGCTGGCGCGCGAGCGGGCCCAGCACGCCTTCGCTGGCGGCCGGACCCGGGTCCTGGTCGCCACCAGCGCGTTCGGCATGGGCATCGACTACGCCGACGTGCGCCTCATCGTCCACGCCCAGGCCCCGGGCAGCCTCGAGGCCTACTACCAGGAGGCGGGGCGGGCCGGGCGCGACGGCGAGCCGGCGCGGTGCCTCTTGCTGTTCGGCCCGGCCGACCTGGTGACCCAGCGCCGCCTCGCCAGCGGCAGCGGCGCCAGCACCCAGCGCGTCGACGATGCGCTGGCGGCGATGGCCCACTACGCCGGCGCCAGCACGTGCCGGCAGCAGCTGCTGGTGAGCCACTTCACCGGCGAGCCGACCGGCGACGTGCCGGTGTGTGGCCAGTGCGACGCCTGCGCCGGCGAGGTGGCCGAGGCCGAGCCGACGGCGCCGGCGGCCGAGCCGCTGCACGGCGCCGAGCGCGAGGTACTGCTGAGCGCGCTGCACGGCCTGCCGCGCGCGGTCGGCGCGGGCACGCTGGCCAAGGCGCTGCGCGGCAGCACCTGCAAGGCGGTGAGCGCGGCCGGCCTGGCCGGGCTGCCGCTGCACGGCACGTTGCCCGGCAGCTCGGCCGAGGCCATCGTCGCCACCATCGACGAGCTCATCCGGGCCCGGGTCGTGGTCCGGCGCGGCCGCCGCTTCCCGACCATCGCCCTGGCCGGCGCGACGCCGGCGCGGCGCGCAGCCGAGGCCCGGCCCGACGGCGGGCGGCCGGAGCGGCGTGGCCGCGGCGGTCGCCGCCTGCCGCCCGGCGGCGCCACCCACACCGACCTGACCCGCGAGCTCGAGCGGTTCCGCCAGCGCACCGCCCGCGCCCTCAAGTGGAAGGCGTACATGGTGTTCCAGCAGCGCGTCATCGAGGCCATCGAGCGGCAGCGCCCGACCACCCTCGACGCGCTAGCCCGCGTGCCCGGCCTCGGCCCGGCCAAGATCGAACGCTTCGGCGCCGAGCTGGTCGACATGGTCCGGCAGTACGGCCGCTGATCGCCCGCCCGGCGACGCCCGTCGAAGCCGGGCGTCAGGCACCGATCTCCGGATCGATCCGGCTAGCCAAGCTGCCGTGGCGCGCCCGGTGGTCACCACCGACGCCTCACCTGGTGCCGCAACCAACCTGGATCGTTGCCCTTTCCTCGTCTCGCCCGGGCCGTGACGCGGCACGCCGTTTGCTCGGAGCGCGAGCATCCCTAGCCTACCGATGGAGCCCCTCATGTCGACCCGCCTGCCCACCCTGCTTCTGCTCACCGCGGCGCTCGCGCCGGCCACCCTCGCCGGCTGCGCCGGTGACGACAAGCTCGACGTCGACGGCGCCGCGCTCGACGGCATCGACGTCAACGAGGCCAAGGACGACTCCCTGCGCCGCCCGACCGTCAAGGGCACCGTGCAGATGGGCGCGCTGGTAGACGGTCGCGTGACCCGGACCCGCGCCTTCCACGCCTACGACTACACCTACGCCGGCGACGCCGGCCTGGTCCGCCTCGACGTCCGCTCCGACGTCGGCGCCGACCTGTTCCTGGCGGTGTACCGCCGCGCCGGCAACCGCTGGCAGCTGACCGACTGGAACGACGACTGCGGCGACGGCTCGCTCAACGCCTGCATGTTCCAGGACGCGCGCGGCGGCGACCGCTTCCGCTTCGTGGTCACCACGTACGACGCCATGGTCGGCGCCCCGGCCGCGGCCGACTACGCGTTCGGCGTGACCTGCAAGGACGGCGACTGCCTCGGGCCGGCCATCTGCGGCGGCTTCGCCGGCTTCGCCTGCGCCGAGGGCCAGTACTGCGCGTACGAGCCCGACGCCCTGTGTGGCGCGGCCGACGCCACCGGCACCTGCCAGCCCATCCCCGAGGTGTGCACCGCCGAGGTCGCGCCGGTGTGCGGCTGCAACGGCCAGACCTACAGCAACGCGTGCCAGGCCGCCGTGGCCGGCACCGGCATCATCAGCGAGGGCGAGTGCCCGCCGGTGGCCTGTGGTGGACGCGCCGGGGCGACCTGCGGCGCCGACGAGTACTGCGCGTTCGCCCCGGCCGACATCTGCGGCCGGGCCGACGCCCAGGGCACGTGCGAGCGCCGCCCGCAGATCTGCACCGCGCAGTACGACCCGGTCTGCGGCTGCGACAACCGGACCTACAGCAACGCGTGCGCCGCCGCCGCCGCCGGCGTCAGCGTCATCGCCGACGGCGAGTGCGCGCCCTGAGCCACGCCACCCGCCGAAGGCGCTACGCCCGACCGCGCTGGCGGCGGGCGATACGCAGCGCCATCTCCAGCGCCTGCTCGTAGTTGAGGCGCGGATCGACCCGGCTCTTGTAGGCCCGCTCGAGATCGATCTCGGCCAGGCCGCGCGCGCCGCCGACACACTCGGTCACGTCGTCCCCGGTCAGCTCGAAGTGCACGCCGGCCAGGATCGAGCCGACCTCCTCGTGCACGGCCAGGCTGTCCTCGAGCTCGGCCAGGATGCGGTCGAAGCGGCGAGTCTTGGTCCCGCTGGGGGTCGACTCGGTGTTGCCGTGCATGGGGTCGCACATCCACGTCACCGGGTGGCCGGTCGCGCGCACCGCGGCGATGAGGCCGGGCAGCGCGGCCCGCACGTGGTCGGCGCCGAGGCGGTGGATGAGGACGATGCGGCCGGGGGTGTGCGCCGGGTCGAGCACGTCGAGCAGGCCGCGCAGCCAGTCGGCGGTCATGGCCTGGCCGATCTTGATGCCGAGCGGGTTGTCGATGCCGCGCGCGTACTCGACGTGGCCGCCGTCGAGCTGGGCCGTGCGCATGCCGATCCACGGCAGGTGGGTCGACAGGTTGTACCAGCCGCGCCGGCGCGGCACGGTCCGGGTCTGCGCTGCCTCGTACGGCAGGAGCAGCGCCTCGTGGCTGGTGAAGAAGTCGACCCGGCGCAGCACCGCGGCGTCGACCCCGGTGATGGCGCCGACGAAGCCGAGCGACTCGCGGATGGAGTCGACGATGCGCTGGTATTCGGCCAGGTGCCGACTGCCGGCCGCGAACGACACGTCCCAGTACTCGGGGTGGTGCAGGTCGGCGAAGCCGCCGTCGGCCAGGGCGCGGATGAAGTTGAGGGTGAGCGCGGCCCGCTCGTAGCCGCGCAGCATCAGGCTGGGGTCGGGCGTACGATCGGCCAGGGTGAAGGCGTCGCGGTTGACCAGGTCGCCGCGGTAGGCCGGAAGCGTCACGTCGCCGCGGGTCTCGGTGTCGGCCGAGCGCGGCTTGGCGTACTGGCCGGCGATGCGGCCGATGCGGACCACCGGTCGCCGGCTGCCGTGGACCAGGACCAGGCTCATCTGCATCAGGATCTTGAGCTTGGCCGTGACCTGCTCGGCGCCGCAGTCGTCGAAGCTCTCGGCGCAGTCGCCGCCCTGCAGCACGAACGCCTCGCCCCGCCCGGCCCGGGCCAGCTCGGCCTTGAGCTGCTCGATCTCCCACGACGTCACCAGCGGCGGCAGCCGGGCCAGCTCGGCCAGGACCCGGGCCAGCGCGTCGGGGTCGGGGTACGTCACCTGCTGGGCGGACGCGCGGGTCCGCCAGGAATCGGGAGCCCACGGCGCGGTCATCACCGCCACTGTAGCGCAGTCACCGACGGCGGCGGCCCTGCCAGCCCGGGTTCAGGCCGCCGGAGCCCGGCGCGCCGCCGACGACGTGAGCCAGGTGGTCAACTTGACCCTGGCGCGGGCGCCGAGCGAGCCTCGGCCATGGCCGAAACCCACTACCAGGGATCCTGTCACTGCGGCAAGGTCCGCTTCCACGTCGACGCCGACCTGACCAAGCCGGCGGTGGCATGCAACTGCTCGATGTGCGGACGCGCCGGGACGCTGCTGGTGTTCGTACCGGCCAGCGGCTTCACCCTCGAGGCCGGCGCCGACGCCATGACCGACTACCAGTTCGGCAAGAAACACGTCCACCACCTGTTCTGCGCGACGTGCGGCATCAAGGCGTTCGGCCGCGGCGCCGGCCCCGACGGCGTCGAGATGATCGCCGTCAACGTGCGCTGCCTCGACGGCGTCGACCCGGCGGCGGTCCCGTTGCACCACTACGACGGCAAGGCGCTGTAGCAGGACGCTGACAGGCGCGGCGCAGCCGCGTCAATCTGGCTGGTCGCCGGACCCGGCGCCCGGCGCGGCCGGCGGCGGCGCACACTTGACCGGGCGCTGGCCCGGGTAGGCCAGGCGCGGCTTGTGCGGATCGAGCAGGCGGGCCGGGTCGAGCCGCCCGCCACGCTTCTTGAGCTGCGCCGCCATCGACTCGCGGATGATGACGTTGTCGATGGTGACCGCGCCGTCGGGCAGCTTGAGCCGACCGACCGCGCCGTCGCCGCCCGAGGCCAGGAACTCGCTGGTGATGAGCGTCAGGGTGTCGTCGTCGGCCACCACCTTGCCCTTGCGGGTCAGGCTGACCTCGAGCTGGCCGGCCTTGCAGCGAGCGCCGACGGTGAGGCCACCCCACGAGAACACCCCCGACGAGCCGGCCAGGTTGTTGGCGACCAGCCGGCGCACGTGGCGGCCCTGCAGCGTGACCCGGGCGAAGCGGTTGTCGAACGGGTTGGCCTGGAACAGCGCGCCGTAGGTGAGCGGCCCGGCCGGCAGGTCGGCGCGCAGGCCGCCGCCGTTGGTCAGGGCGATGTCGGCGTCGGGGTAGGCCGCGAGCATGAGATCGGTGAACAGGTTGCCCAGGGCCGACTCGCGGTCGTAGGCGCGGGTGATCGTCGCGCTGACCTCGACCCCGAGCTTCTCCTCGGACCGGGCCCGCGCCGCCTCCAGGTACGGGGCGATCACCGTGTGAATGCGGGCGTCGGGCACGACCGGCGCGCCCTCGTAGGTCTGCCCGGTGCAGGCGGTGACCGCGACCGGGTTGCCCTCGGCGTCGACCGGGCACAGGTCGCGCGGCGGGTGGATGGCCTTGCCGGTGACCCGGCCGTCGGCGCTGACCCGCAGGTCGACCCGACCGAAGGCGCGGCCCGAGCTGTACGACTCGATCACCGCGACGTCGCCGATGCGATGGGCCATGGCGGCGTGGGTGTGGCCGGCGACGACGACGTCGACCGCGCCGGCCGGCAGCGCGCGCAGCACGGTGAACAGCTCCTCGTCGGTGTCGCACGACGAGATGTCGTTGGGGTCGGTGTGGTCGGCGCACTTGCTGCCGATGTGGGCGGTGACGATGATCGCGCTGACGCCGTCTTGGCGCAGCCGGGCCGCCTCGGCGATGACCACCTCGGCCGGCGGCTGCATGCGCAGGCCGACGAAGTTGGCCGGCAACGTCGTGAACGGGGTCGACTCGGTGGTCACGCCGATGACGCCGAGCTTGACCCCGGCCGCCTCGACCACCGTCGACGCTGGCATGTTCTTCCAGCGCACCCGGTTGCCAGAGGCGGCATCGAGCACGTTGCCGATGAGCAGGGGGAAGTCGGCCTCGAGCGCGCGCGCGCGCAGCGCCCCGCGCGGGTCGTCCTCGACCGACTCGGCCATGACCTTGGGCCCCTCTGGCCCGAAGTCGAACTCGTGGTTGCCGACCGCGGCGGCGGCGTAGCCGAGCATGTCGTAGGCGGCGACGACGGCGGCGCCCTCGTTGAGGTTCGACGCCAGCGTGCCCTGGAACATGTCGCCGGCGTCGATCAACACGACCGCGCCGCCCTCGGCCGCGCGCACCGCGCGCAGGTTGGCGACGTAGCCGCCGAAGATCGGCAGGCGCTCGATGGCGCCGTGCAGGTCGTTGGTGCCGATGATCGACACCGTGACCGCGCCCCGGGCCGGCGCGACCGGGCCGCGCGGCACCGGCGGGGGCGTCGGCGAAGGACAGGCGGCGCCGGCCAGGGCGAGCGCCAGGGCCAGGGAGGCGGCGCGGACCGGGGCCGGGGCGACGACCGAGCGGGGCGAGCGAGGCATGAGGCGTGGTGTACCAC
This sequence comes from Kofleriaceae bacterium, assembly GCA_018058095.1. Taxonomy (GTDB): domain Bacteria; phylum Myxococcota_A; class Polyangia; order Haliangiales; family Haliangiaceae; genus JABFXX01. The sequence continues at coordinate 10,053 of JAGPCO010000113.1, read as the reverse complement.
TGACGCCGGGTCCGGGCCCGGCCTGGCCACACGCGGCAAGGTGATGGAATCGCGAGGGATTACGCGATGACCCGATCGCCGCCTCCCGGCCCGGCCGGCCCCTCTATATGATCGTGGCGTCCGCTGAGCCGTTTTCCCGGCCTGGCGGCTCTTACCTCCCATGGCCCGTCTCGCCCTGGTCCCTGCCCCCGCTGCCGACGACGGCGTGCGCGCCGGCGTGGGCGCGCCAGCGGCCACGGCGTCCGACAGCCGCACCACGGTGCCGGAGGGTGTGGCCGCGCTGCCGGGGGAGGGCCTGGCCGCTCGCAGCAGCGACGCCGAGCTGGTGCACCGGGCACGCAGCGGTGACGGCTGGGCCCACGAGGTCATCTACCGCCGCTACGTCGGCCTGGTCGGCAACGTCGCCGGGCGCCTGCTGCGCAGCAGCGACGACGTCGACGACGTCATCCAGGACACCTTCCTCATCGCCTTCGAGCAGCTCGATCGCCTGGTCGAGCCGGCCGCGCTGCGCGGCTGGCTGGTCCGCATCGCCGTCAGCCGGGTCCACCGCCGGTTCCGCTGGCGCCGCCTGAGCCGGCTGTGGAGCCCGGGCGGCGGCGAGATCGCGCCGGCGCTCGAGGACCAGGCCAGCCACGACGCCAGCCCGGCGCAGCGGGCCGAGCTGGCGCTGATCGACCGCGCGCTCGAGCGCCTGCCGACCCAGCAGCGCACGCCGTGGGTGCTGCGCCACGTCGTCGGCTGCGCGCTCGAGGACATCGCGCTGGCGTGCGAGTGCTCGCTGGCCACCATCAAGCGCCGGATCAGCAGCGCCGAGGCGGTCATCAGCGCCCACCTCGGGGAGGACGCGTCGTGAGCCGCGACCCCCTGGTGCCGCGCGAGCTCGGTGCGGTGCTCGACCCGGTGGTCGACGAGGCCCGCCTGTCCGCCGGCTGGCGTCGTCTGGCCGAGGCCCGAGCCCAGCGCCCGCTCACGCGTGCACGTGCGCCGCGCTGGCCGTGGCTGGCCGGGCTGACCCTGGCCGGTGCGACCGCGGCGGTGGTGCTGATCGCCATGCGCGACCACGCGCCCGCGACCGCGCCGACCATCGCGGTGGCGCCGCTGAGCGCGCGCGAGCCCGGCGTCGCGCTCGACGCTGGCAGCGAGGTGCGCTCGGCCGAGGTGGCGCGCCCGGTCGCGCTCGACGATGGCTCGCTGGTGACCTTGGCCCCGCACAGCCAGTGGACCGTGCTCAGCAACGAGGCCGACCGCTTCGTCACCGTGCTGGCCGACGGCCGCGCCCACTTCGCGGTGCAGCCGGGCGGCCCGCGCCGGTGGGAGATCGAGACCCCGCTGGCCACCGTCGAGGTGGTCGGCACCGCGTTCGAGGTCGCGCACGACGCCCACCACCTGCTGGTGACGGTCGAGCGCGGCGTGGTGATGGTGCGCGGCGAGCGCGTGCCCGGCCGCGTCGCTCGCCTCACCGCCGGCGAGCGGCTCGAGGTGCTGGCGCCCGGCAGCACGACCGCCGCGGCCCCGGCCGGTCCGGTCGCCCCGGCCACCGCGAGCGCGGCCCCTGCCCTCGCCGCGAGCGCCAGCCGGCCCGAGGTCACGCCCACCGCCCCGCGTCGCGCCTCGGTGGCGACGGTGGCGCCGTCGGCACAGACGTCGACCACGCCGCCGGCCGGCCTGGCCGCGACGGCGCGCCCGCCCGAGTCGACGGCGCGCCGCCTGATCGCCGAGGCCGACCAGCTGCGGCGCGACGGCCGCGCCCGCGACGCCGCCGCCGTGTTGACCCGGCTGCTGGCCGAGCACCCGCGCGACCCCGCCGCCGGCCTGGCCGCGTTCACGCTCGGCCGCATCGCGCTCGATCAGCTGGCCGAGCCGCGGCGCGCGGCCGAGGCGTTCGCCACCGTGATCACGCTGGGCAGCCCACACGCGCTGCTCGAGGACGCCTACGCGCGCCGGGCCGAGGCGCTGCTGGCGGCCGGTGACCGCGCCGGGGCACGGGCCGCGGTCGACGCCTACGTCCGCGCCTACCCCGACCGGCCCCGCGGCGCCGCGCTGCGCGCCCGCGTCGACCGCACCGCGCCGCCGCCCGGTCCATGACGAGCAGCGCTCGCGGCGCGCTCGTGATCGCCGGCCTGCTGTGGGCCGGAGCCCCGGCGCGGGCCGAGCCGGCCGCCGACCTGGCAGGTTGCCCGACGTTCGATCGAGCGGCGCTGAACCGCGCCATCTCCACCGAGCTCGGCCCGGACCGCGCCGATGGCCGCGTCGTCGTCGTGACCTGCCCCGACGCCGTCACCGCCCACCTCCGGGTCGCGCCCGCGCCGGCCGCCGGTCCGCTGGCGCGGAGCCTCGATCTCGGCGATGTCCCGGGCGACCTCCGTGTCCGCCTCATCGCCCTGGCGGTGGCCGAGCTGCTGGCGGCCGCCAGCCTGGTCGAGGAGGCGGCCTCGCCGCCCGGCCCACCGGCCGGGGTGGACCCGCGGCCCAGGCGCCCCGGCGGCGACGTGCGCGACCCGACGGCGATGCGCGACGTCGACCCGACCGTCGCCGCCAGCCCGCGCCGCCCCGCCGCCGGGTCGACGCCCGGGTTGCAGGCCGCCGTCCCGCCGGGCCGCGCCGAGGTCCTGGCCGCCAGCACGCCGCCGCGCAGCACCCTGCTGGCCCGGCGAGCCGAGCCGGAGCGAGTCGGGTTCGCGCCGCGCGCCGGCGTCCGCGTGTTCTGGGCCACCCCGGTGCCGCTGCTCGACCTCGGCGTCGAGCTGGTGCGCGGGCCGTGGTCGGTCGGCGCCGCCGTCGCGCTCGGCCAGGCCGATGACGTGCTGGGCCAGGCCTCGCTGCGGGTCGGCGCGGTCACGGCCGGCGCGACGCTGGCCTGCACCGGCGGGCGCACCCTGCACGCCTGCCTGGGACCGCGCCTGAGCGTGGGGGTGGCCGCGGTGTCGGCGACGCCGGCGCCGGCGCTGGGGATGCTGGTCGCCGGTGCCAGCGCCAGCCACGCCTACGCCGAGCTGGCCGGGCAGCTCGCCCTGGGCCGCCAGGCCGGGCCGATCACGCTCCTGCTCGCCGGCGAGCTGGGCTGGGCCGAGGGCCTGATCGCCACCGCCGAGGACCGCGACCTGGCGCACCTGGCCGGCCTGGTCGGCACCGTCAGCGCCGGCGCGAGGTGGCGGTGAGGCACGCGCGCCGACGACCAGTCTTCGCGCGCGGGGTGCTGGCCCTGGCCGCCGCCGTCGCCGCGTGCACCGGCGAGCAGGCGGTGCTGTTCCAGGACGCCGGCGTGGTGACCAGCTGCGCCCAGGCGTTCACGCCCATGCCCGGCGACCGCTGCCTGCTGGCGGCGCCGTGTACCCAGCCGTCGCCGACCGACCCGACCTGCTGCACCGACTTCGCGTACTGCACCGACGGGGTGCTGGCGCGCGACACCGTGTGTGACCCGTCGTGCGCGACGCCGTGTATGACCGACCGTGAGTGTCCCTTCGGCAGCGCGACCTGTGACGGCACCCGCTGCGTCGCGTGTACGCCGCCGGGCCCCAACGGCTGCGACCCGTGCCCACCCGGGTGGGAGCCGCTGCAGCGCAACGGCTGCCCGACCTGCGAGTGCGCGCCGGCTCGCGAGTGTGACCCGATGCAGGGCTGCCCCAACGATCCGATGACCCCGCAGTGCTACACCAGCCAGAGCTGCGCGGCCGGGTGCGCCCCGGGTGACCCGACCTGCTGCACCAACGTGTGCGCGGCCCCGGGCTGCCCCGAGCCGGCGCCGGTCGGCTGCTTCATGACCTGCGATCCGCAGACCATGTGCGGGCTGTGCGCCGCCGACGACTGCGACTGCGTCGGCGGCCGGTGGACCTGCACGCCGGTGTGTGTCGACCGCCTGACCACCACCTGCCAGGCCCCGTGAATCTTTCCGTGAGCTGTTCTGCCGGGATGACGGCTCTTACCGGTAACAACCCCGAACCACGGAGCCCGACCTCATGAAGCGAATCTCTCTCCTTGCCCTGTGCCTGCTCGGCCTGGGCGGCGTCACCACCGCCGGCTGTACCCTCGGGTTCGGCGACTCCGATCAGGAGAACAACCAGGACCCGCCGGACCCGAGTGACCTGCCTGGCGACGAGTACCGGATGTGCGTGCTGTCGGTGCTCGACCGCTGCGACATCCAGGACCTGGCCCCGGCCGAGTGCAGCGAGCTGATCGGCGCGACCTGCAGCGGGGCGCCGGCTGACGACTGCTTCCGCGAGGTGTTCGAGCGCTGCGTGTCGGTCGGCGGCGACCCGATGACGTGCCAGGCCGAGGCGGCCAGCTCCTGTGGTGGCCCGACGCCGCCGCCCGACGACTGCTTCGACCGCGTGTTCCAGGACTGCGTGGCCTCGGGTGTCGACGAGCAGCGCTGCGTCGAGACGGCCGGCCAGACCTGCTACCAGCCGCCGCCCGGCTGCGACCCCAACCCGATGGACCCGAGCGGCATGTGCCCGCCGCCCGATGACTGCTTCCGCAACGCCTTCGAGGGCTGCCTGCAGATGGTGCAGGACCCGCAGCTGTGCGACCGCCTGGCCGCCGAGCAGTGCTTCCCGACCCCGCCCGATCCGGGCACCGGCTGCTTCGACCAGGTGTTCGCCGAGTGCCTGATGCGTGGTGGCGACGAGTTCACCTGCCGCGCCGTCGCCGACCAGTCGTGCGCGGGCTGTGACCCGATGCAGCCCAACACGCCGGCGTGCCAGCCGTGGCCGGGCTGCAGCGACCCGATGGACCCGAACTGCCAGCCGCCCGGCACCTGCAGCGATCCGATGGATCCGAACTGCCAGCCGCCCGACCCGGGCTGCTCGAACCCGATGGATCCGAACTGCCAGCCGCCCGGCCCGGGCCCCGACCCGGGCTGCTCGAACCCGATGGATCCGAACTGCCAGCCGCCTGGCCCCGGCCCCGACCCGACCTGCCAGGACCCGATGGACCCGAACTGCCGTCCCTGAGCGCAGCGACTCTCCCCCGACGACCGGCGCGACTCCCCCTCGCGCCGGTCGGCATTTTCGGCGCTCGCTCTCGAGCCGGCTCCGGACTCACGGCGGGGGGGCGAGGGCGGCATCGACGACGGGGCCCGGCGCCGGATCGTCGTCCTCGGCGGCGGCGGCCGCCAGCGGGTCGGTCTCGTCGAGATCGAGGGCGCGCGAGGCGGTCTCCAGCTCGGCGCCAACCGCGCCATGGCGGCGGGCGGCGATGGCGTCGGCGCCGATCACCAGCTCGATCTCGGCCGCGCCGGCGGCGTCGATGCCGACGCGCGCGGCGTGGTCATCGCCGACCGCACACCACAACGCGGCGTCGCCCGCGAGCACCACCAGCGGCGGCCCGCACTCGACCGGGCCGGGCAGCGCCAGCGCCGTCGCCTCGGCCGTCAACTCGGCCTCGACCTCGTCGACCCGGACCAGCCAGCCGGGGATGCGCCAGCGCAGGGTGTCACCGGCTGCCTGCAACCACACCGGGATGTCGCTGGCTCCGAGCCGGGCCTGGCACACCCCGAAGCGACACCGCACCTCCGGCCGCGCCCCCAGCACGGTGATGAGCTCGACCGCCAGCGCCCGCTCGTCACGGCTCGCCGCCGGTCGACCGCCGCCACCGCCGCAGCCGGCGGCCAGCACCAACGCCGCCGCGCACGCCCGCGCGGCGTGTGCCGTGGATGGCGAGCCTTCTCGCGGCGGGACCACGCCGGGTTGGTACCACGCGCGCCACGGCCATGGGGCAAGCGGTAAGGCCGGCACCGGCCCGTCGGCGGCGCCAGCGTGTTGTGGTTCGGGGGCGGCGAACCCTCGCGGTCGGCGCACGGCGCCGATGGACCCCACCGCCGCACGCGCCCCCGCCGTGGTACACGACCGACGATGCTGCTTGGACGAACCTGGTCGCCGCTCGTCGTCGTGATGTCGCTCGTGCTCGCCATGGCCGGCGCGGGGTGCAAGGACAAGGGCAAAGGCGCCGGCAAGGCGCCGGGTCCGGGCAGCAACACGCCGACGGCGGGCTCGGCCGCCGCGACGGCGCCGGCCGACGCCCGCCCGGCGCCGGCCGGGCCGGCCACGCCGATCCTGTTCACGGTGAGCAAGGATGGCAAGACCAGCCACCTGCTCGGCACCATCGACGCCGGCTTCGACATCACCGCCCAGCTGCCGCCGTCGGTGTGGACGCTGTTCGACGGCGCCCGCGCCGTGGTGCTGGAGTGGAACCTGCTCGAGGTCACCATGCCGATGCTGCGCCGCACCGACGGCAAGAAGCTGAGCGACGACCTCAGCCCGGCCGAGCTGAGCGCGCTCGAGGCCGCGGTCGGCAAGGACTGGGTGGCGCAGCTGGCCGACGCCAAGCCGTCGTTCGTGGCCGCGGTGCTGTCGGCCCGCGGCCTGTCGACCCGCAACCCGATGCAGCCGGTGCTTGCGGCGCGGGCCGAGGACAAGAAGGTGCAGATCGTGTTCCTCGAGTCGGGCGCGGCGCAGCAGGAGCGGATGGACACCTGGCTCGATCTCGGCGCGGTGCGCGCGCTGCTGGCTGACCCCGACCTGGCCGCCCGCAACGGCAAGCTGGTCGACGCCTTCACCCGCGGCGACCTGGTCACGCTGGCGTCGCTGCGCGAGGAGCGCATGCCGTGGAAGACCGCCGGCAAGACCGGCGACGCCCTGGCCGCGCTCGACCGCGCGACGCTCGATGACCGCCACGTCGCCTGGCTGCCGACGCTGACCAACCAGCTCGGCGAGGGCGGCGCCTTCATCGCCGTCGACGCCATGCACCTGCCGGGCGACAAGGGCCTGGTCGCGGTCCTCGAGCGGGCCGGCTTCGTCGTGACCCGCGTGCCGTGACCATGCCGCCAGCGCGCCGGCACGGGCGTGCTACACCGCCGGCATGCGCACGCGATCGCTCCCGGCCCGCCTCGTCCTGACCGCGTTGTCGCTGGCCGCGCTGCTGCTGGCCGGCTGCAAGTCCGAGCCACAGGCGCCTGCCACCACCGGATCCGGCTCGGCCACGGCCGCGCCGGCCCGACCGCCGGTCAAGCCATATCTGTTCAAGGCCGACAAGGACGGCAAGACCACCTACCTGCTCGGCACGATGCACCTCGGCGTCGATCCAGAGCGCCTGCCGGCCTCGGTCTACGCCAAGCTCGACGCCGCCACCACGCTGGTGGTCGAGACCGACCTGACCGACCCGGCCGCGCTCAAGATCGGCCTGCGCAGCGACGGCTCGACGCTCGACGTCGAGCTCGGCCCGGAGTACTGGGCCAAGTTCGTGGCCGTGGTCGGCGAGACCATGGCCGGCGCGGCCAGGCACATGTCGATGATGGCCGCGGCCTCGCTGCTGGAGGCGTCGATGCTGCCGCAGACGGCGCCGATGGACCTGATCCTGGTCGGTCGGGCCAAGAACGCCAGCAAGCCCATCGCCTACCTCGAGTCGATCAGCTCGCAGGTCGCCGTGCTCGGCAAGTGGATGGACGCGCGCGCCGTCAAGTACATGCTCGACCACCTCGAGCACGGCAAGAAGGCGGCGCTCGAGGGCCTGGCCGCGTACGAGGCCGGCGACGACAAGCTGCTCGACAAGATGATGGACAGCAAGGACTGGGTCGACAGCGGCCGGACCGAGGCCGAGCTGGTGCAGTTCAAGGAAGATCTGCTGTACGGCCGCAACGCGGCCTGGATCCCGCGCCTCGAGCAGCTGCACGCCGAGGCCGGCCCGGGCGGGGTGTTCGTGGCCGTCGGGGCCGCCCACCTGCTGGGCCCGCGCAGCGTGATCGAGCTGCTGACCCAGCGCGGCTTCACCATCACCCGTCCTTAGCAGGGTGCTGAGAAACGCCGCGCAGCGGCGTTTCTCGCGCCCTGCTCCCGTGCCCGTGCCCGTGCCCGTGCCCGTGCCCGATCGCCCGGGCGGCGCCGGCCGCGACCGCGGGCCCAGCCCGCCCCGGGGCCGTAACCCACCTGTAGGTGTGGGCCGCCGAATCCCGTTCGCTCGTCACCACGCGCCGATCACCGGGCCGTTTCCCCTTGGCGCACGCCGACGCCGTGCCCGATACTGCCGCCATCGCTTGCCTGGGGAGGCATCATGCAGCTCGTCCGTCGCCCGCGTATCCTGAGCACCCTCGTCCTGGCCGGCCTCGTCGCTGGCGCCGCTGCCGCCTGTGGCGATGACGGTGGCGGCGGCGGCAACACCGACGGCGGCGGCGCTGGCGGCGACGGCGGCGGCACGCCCGACGCCAGCCCGATCAGCGGCGATCGCTACGCCCTGACCTTCGGGCCGTACGACGTCGCGCCCGGCCAGGAGGACACCCGCTGCGTCACCCTGCGCCTGAACAACCCGACGCCGATCAAGGTGCACACCCTGCACAACAACCTGGGCGACGCCTCGCACCACTTCATCGTGTACCGCGACAGCGCCACCGCCGAGTCGCCCACGCCGACGCCATGTACGCCGTTCGCCGGCACGCTCGGCACCGAGGGCGCGGCCCCGCTCATGATCACCCAGCGCAGCGACGAGACCCTGACCCTGCCCGACCGGGTCGCGTTCTCGTTCGCCGCCAGCCAGATGATCCGGCTGGAGATGCACTACATCAACACCACCGACGTCATGCAGACGGTGCTGGCCACCGCCGAGTTCTTCGCCGTGCCCGACAGCGAGATCGACCACGAGGCCGACTTCCTGTTCATCGGCAGCCCGGACATCGACCTGGCGCCCGGCGCCACCTCGACGCTGCAGGCCTACTTCCCGGTCCCGGCCTCGCTCGACGGCAGCAACTACTTCGCCATCACCGGGCACACCCACCAGCTCGGCACCGACATGCAGGTCGGCACCCGGCCCAGCGCCGGCGGGGCGCGTTCGTCGGTGTACGCGCCGACGCCGTTCCTGTGGGACGAGCCCGACACCACCCGGCACACGCCGCCGTTCACCATCCCGCCGGGTGGCGGCTTCGACTTCCAGTGCGCCTACAACAACACCTCGGGCCAGCAGGTCGGCTTCGGCGAGTCGGCCAACGACGAGATGTGCTTCTTCTGGGCCTACTACTACCCGTCGCGCGGCGCCAAGGTCTGCGCGCACTCCGACCAGTTCGGCGGCGTCAACATCTGCTGCCCCGACGCCGGCGCCGCCATCTGCTCGCGCCTGCTCGGCGCGCTGTAGCCCGGTCCGCCGCGGCCGCGCCCTCGGCGACGAGGGTGGTCAGGTGAAGATGATCTGGGCGCCGACCGCCAGGTCGTAGAAGTCGCCGGCGGTGATGATGTCGCGCACCTGCGGCACCAGGTCGTCCTTGCCGCGCTTGAACATCCGCATGGCCAGCTCGCAGCCGTACAGCTCGGCCCCGGCCTCGTCGAGGATCTGCAGCATCTCGCGCACGGTCGGCAGCTCGAGCTCGGCCATCGACTTCTTCATCATGTGTGCGGCCAGCGCCTCCATGCCAGGCAGGCCGCCGACGATGGTCGGCATGCCGCTGGCCGGGTTGCCGGCCAGGTTGACGTGCAGGTGATCGACCTTGCTCTCGGTCACCACGTCGAGGCCCCAGAAGGTGAAGAAGACGAACGCGTCGATGCCCGACTGGCGGGCGGCGTTGGCCAGGATGAGCGCCGGGTAGGCCTCGTCGAGACCAGCCTTGGAGCAGATGATCGCCACCTTGCGGTTGGCCGGGTCGGTCAGGGTCGCCATGGGTCACTCCTTGCGAGGTCAGGTCACAGGCAGCCGGCGGGCTTGGGCAGGCCAGCGATCTTGGCGATCGTCCGCGCCGGCGCCTTCGGGAACAGGGTGTACAGGTCCTTGGTCGAGACGCCGGCGACCTGGGTCAGCCGCCGGATGTTGGGCGACGCTCCGGTCGCCGCGAAGTCGGCCCGCGCCGTGTCGATGATCGCCCAGTGCGCGTCGGTCAGGGCCTGGCCCTGCAGCTGGGCGATGGCCTCGGCCAGCGGCCGGGTCCAGGCCGAGGCGTCGACCAGGTGTCCATCGGCTCCGTAGGCGATGCCGTCGATCACCGTCGCCACCGGCGCCGGCCCGCTCGGCACGGCGCAGGCGGGCCCCCCGCCGGCCGGGCGCGGCGCCGGCGCGGCCGCGCCGCCATGCGCGGGCCGGGCC
>JAGPCO010000195.1 GCA_018058095.1 Kofleriaceae bacterium | reverse complement strand
GTCGGCAGCACCACCAGGCTGGCCGCGCCGGTGGCGGCGCCGATCGCGCGCGCCGAGGTCAGCGCCGCCGCTGGGTCGGCCGCCGCCACCGCGTCGCTGGCCAGCGCCAGCACGCGGCGGTCGGTGCCGACCTGGGCGACCGCGTCGCGCACCTCGCGGTCGTCCCGCCCGCCCCGGCCCGACACCCGCCAGCGCCGCGCCGGTGGGTCGGCCTGCACCGTGGTGATCACCGCGCCGTCGCCGGCGGCGAGCGAATCGGCCACGGGCACGGGGATGGCGGCGACGCCGGGCGCCGAGCCACGTCCATCGAGGACGATCCGGCGCCAGCGCGCGGCGCCGGGCTCGGGTGGCTCGACCACCCGCGCCCCGGCCAGGAGGCGCGTGCTGTCGACCACGTCGTGTCGCCCGCCGTAGCGGTCGAGCACCGTCTCGAGCGCGGCGGGCTGGTCGATCGGCAGCCGCGCCGGCGGCGCCAGTACCACGGCGGCGACGTCGACGTGCTCGGCCACGTCGCCCAGCCGGGCCGCGCCGGCGTCGGACAGCGGCGCCATCCGGCCATCGGTGATCACCACCACCAGCGTCGGCGTGGCGCCGAGCAGGCGCGGCGCGGTGGCGGCCAGGGCGGCGCCGAGGTCGGTGCCGTTGCCGAGCGGGCGGGCGCGCCAGGCCGCGATCAGCTGGTGCCGGGTGTCGGCGCTGTTGCCGCGCCAGCCGGGCAACAGCGGCGAGGCCTCGCGATCGAAGGCCAGCGCGTCGAGCTCGACCGACGGCGGCAGCACACCGGCCAGCTGCTCGACCACGGCGGCCACCGCGTCGGCCTCGACCGCCGCCATGCTGCGCGACCGATCGAGCAGGAACACCACGCGGCGGTAGCTGGGCGGATCGCGCCGCGGCGCCGGCGCGGTCGGGGCGAGCGCGGCGGCGACCAGCGCGGCGCGCCGACCGCGCCCCTGGCCAAACGAGGCGGTCAGCATCCAGCTCCGCAGCGTCGACGCCTGCAGGACCTCGGCGCTGGCCTCGAGCGGCCCGTCGGTGGTGGCGGCGAAGCGCGCCTGGGTCGCCGCGCGTGCCCCGACGGTGCCGCCGCGCAGCGTCGGCCCGCGCAGCTTCGGCCCGGGCCCCGGCGCCGTGGCCACCACGCCGGTCCGCTCGGCCAGGTTGCGGCCGCGTCGCGGCGCCAGGTCGATCACGGCCCGCCCGGCCTCGAGCCGGACCGGCACCACCGCCAGCACGCGCACCTCGACGCCGCCCGGCGGCACCAGCGCGAGGTAGCCCCAGCGGTCCCAGCTGCCGACGGCCCCGGCGCGCGGCCCGACCCGCAGCCGGCGCAGCAGGCCCGGGTCGGGCGCGTGGCCAGTCGCGGTGCCGTTGACCTCCTGGTCGGGCACCACCACGGCGTCGGTGCCGCCGACGCGGAACTGGGTCACGATCGCCCCGGTCGGCAGCTCGAACTGGTACTCGACCACCTGCTCGGCCGCGGCCCCGTCGACGGAGCGCAGGCGCTGGACCGTCTCGATCTCGGCCAGCAGCCCGCGCAGCGTGACCCGGACCTGGTGCGCCGTCTCCTCCACCACCACCGGCATGGACCCGGCCGCGGCGAGTTCGGCCAGGTCCGACTCGTCAGGGCCAGCGGACCGGGCCGGCCGAGCGCCGAGGCCAAGGCCGAGCACCAGCGCCAGCACCCCGACTGCATGGCGACGAACGGGCATGCCGATCGGACACCGCGGCGCCGGCGCCGTTGCGTGGTCACCCGTCATCGCCGGGTCGTCAACCACACCACGCCACCCCCGGCCGCGGGCACCAGCGCGACCTCGGTGGTGCGCCCTGCCCCGCGGTGGCGCCGGGTCCAGAGCCAGGTGGTGACGCCGGCGCCGACCACGGTCAGGCCGGCGCCGACCCAGGCGCCCCGCTGGAATCGTCGCGCCGAGGCGACCTCGGCGTCGTAGTCCGCTGGGCCCTCCAGGCCGGAGATGTCGCCGGCGAGGGCGCGCGCGTACAGGTAGCTGGCGACCGAGGCGGCCCCGACCACGGCGGTGCCGGTGGCGCCAGCGATCCAGCGCCGGCTCGGCGATCGCGGCGTGGGCGGGTCGAGCCGCACCGGATCGGGTCGAGCGCCGCGCCCCGGGTCGGGTCCCGACGGCCCGGTCGGATCGGTCGGATCGGTCGGCCCGGTCGGCCCGGTCGGATCGGTCGGCCCGGTCGGCCCGGTCGGCCCGGTCGGATCGGCCGGATCGGCCGGCGCACGGGGCTCGGGCTCGAGCACCACCTCGACCCGACGCGGGCCAGCCTTGTCGACGGCGACCGGCACGGTCTTGCTGACGTGACCGGCGGCGCGCACCGTCAGCGTGGTGGCGCCGACCGGGACCCACACGGTGCGCGGCCCGATCAACGGCGGGTCGGGCGCGAACGCCGACACCTCGACCTCGGCGTCGCGCGGGCTGACCACGATCTCGAGCGGCGCGAACCGGCCGCGCCGCAGGCGAGCCCGGACGTCGGCCAGGGCCTTGCCGGCCGCGTCGAGGAAGGACGCGTCGATGGCCGCGCCGCGGGCCAGGCACTCGGACAGCGACTGCTCGGCGCGCGGGAGATCGGCGGCGCGGTGGTGGGCCACGCCGACGTTACACAGGTACTCGACCCGCGGATCCCGCGCGTAGGCGCGCCGGAACAGGGCGGCGGCCGCGGCGAAATCGCCGGCCTTGGCCTTGGCCCCGGCCTCGTCGGCCAGCAGCTTGCCGGCGGCACGATCGTCGACCGCGCCCGGGCCGGGCGTGGGCTGGCCAGCGGCGAGGCCGGAGCTGGCGACCAGCACGGCGGTGGCGGCGGCGGCGACGAACGAGCGCATGCCGGCAGGGTACACCGCGCCGCCGGCGCCGACCACGCCGCTGCCTTGCCAGGCCCCGGGCCGCGGGTGACACTGCGAGCCGGGTCCAGCTGGGTGAGCACCGACGAGACACAGATGAGCGGGGCCGGCCCCGGCGCCGAGGCGTACTGCTCGGCGTGTGACTCGTCGTTCCCGGCCGAGCTGGTGACCTGCCCCAACGACGGGGCTCGCCTGATCCGCCTGGCCGACCGCGGTGACCAGCTGCTCGGCCGCGTGCTCGATGGCCGCTACCAGATCATCGATCGCCTCGGCAAGGGCGGCATGGGTGTGGTGTACCGGGCCATCCAGCTGTCGGTCGATCGCGAGGTCGCGGTCAAGGTGGTCGACGCCCGCCTGGCCCACGACCTGGGCGCGGCCAAGCGGTTCTTGCGCGAGGCCCGCCTGGCCAGCCGGCTGAGCCAGCCCAGCGTGGTCGGCGTGTACGACTTCGGCCAGACCGAGGACGGCGTGCTGTACCTGGTGATGGAGCTGCTGCGCGGCCACACCCTGGCGGCCGAGCTCGTCGGCGGCCGCCGCTTCACGCTGCGCCGGGCCGCCGGCATCACGATCCAGCTGTGCGACGCGCTCGAGGCCGCCCACACCCAGGGCATCATCCACCGCGACCTCAAGCCGGGCAACATCGTCGTCCTCGACGACCCGCCCGGGCGCGACCTCATCAAGGTGCTCGACTTCGGCCTGGCCAAGTCGCTGGTCGGCGACTCGGCCTCGCAGGTGACCAACACCGACGCGGTGCTCGGCACGCCGCTGTACATGTCGCCCGAGGCGGTGCGTGGCCAGCCGTGTGACCAGCGCAGCGACCTGTACTCCCTCGGCTGCATCCTGTACGAGCTGCTGGCCGGACGACCACCCTTCGTCGACAGCTCGGCCAACCTGGTGATGGCCATGCACCTGGGCGACACGCCGCCGCCGCTGCCCGAGCACGTGGCGCCGGCGGTGCGGACCCTGGTCGAGCGGCTGCTGGCCAAGGAGCCGTCCGAGCGGGTGGCCAGCGCCGACGAGGTGCGGGCGGCGCTGCAGCGCGCGGCGGCCGCGCCGGGCGACCAGGTCGAGTCGGCCGACACCGTGCCGGAGATCGTCGCGCCAGCGGCCTCCCTGATGCACGCGGCGACGCTGGCCGCGACGCCGACGCCGACGCCGACGCCGACGCCGAATACACGTGCCGAGGCCGCTGTCCCCACCACGCCCGCCGCCGCGCCGGTCGCGACACCTCGACCGGTGCCGTGGGCGCGCTGGATCGTGCTGGCCGCGGCGGCCGTTGCCGTCGGGCTCATCACCCTGGCGGTGGTCGGCCGCGACGACGACGGCGCCGCGAAGGCGACCAGCGCGACCGCAACGGGCGCCGAGGGCGCGGCCACGGCCCCGGCCGCCGATGCCAGGCCAGCCCCGGTCGACGCCGCTCCGGGGCCGATCGACGCCCCGGCGCCGGTCGACGCCGAGCCAGCCCGGGTCGACGCCCCGCCGCCGGTCGACGCCGGCCGGCGCCGGCGCGGCGCCGACGCGCCCCTGCCGTTCCTCACGCCCACCTGACCGGCCCCGGCCCGGCCGGTCGACAAGTTGCGCCCGACCACCCGGGTCGCCGACAATAGTCAGCCGTGCCTGCCCTCCGTCGTCCACGCATCGGCTTCGTGCTGTCGGGCGGTGGATCACGCGGCGCCTACGAGGCCGGCATCATCCACTACCTGCGGACCGACCTGGCGCGCCGGCTCGGCCGCCACGTCAACCTCGACATCATCACCGGCACCAGCGTCGGCGCGATCAACGCCGCCTTCCTGGCCTCCTCGGCCGACGATCCGCGCGGCCAGGCCGAGCGCCTGGTCACGGCGTGGCGCTCGCTCCGGGTCGAGGAGATGATCAGCCTGCGCGCCAAGGACATGCTGCGCATGGGCCGGATGATGGTGGGCAGCGACCCGCCACCACCCGAGCCGGGCGCGTTCCGCTACGGCGGCATGCTCGACACCGCCGGCCTCGAGCGCTTCGTCATCAAGTCCATCCCGTGGCGCGGCATCGAGCGCAACCTGCGCTCGGGCGCACTGCACGCCATCTCGGTGTCGTCGACCCACGTCGGCACCGGCCACACCGTGGTCTTCATCTCCAGCCGTGACCCGGTGCCGACGTCGTGGAGCAAGGATCCGTTCGTCCGCCACCGCTCGACCTACATCGGCCCGCGCCACGTCCTGGCCTCGGCCGCCATCCCCCTGCTGTTCCCGGCGGTGAAGATCGGCGACGAGTTCTACACCGACGGCGGGCTGCGCCAGAACACGCCGATGTCGCCGGCCATCCGCCTCGGCGCCGACCGCCTGCTCCTGATCTCGCTGCGCCACGTCGCCGACGAGGGCGCCGCTATCCAGCGCGAGCGCGTCGAGGCGTTCCCCAAGCCGCTGTTCATGATCGGCAAGGCGCTCAACGCGCTCATGCTCGACCACACCGAGTACGACCTCGACCGCATGCAGCGGCTCAACCACATCCTGCAGGCCGGTGAAGCTGCCTTTGGCGCCAAGTTCGCCGAGGTCATGAGCGCCGAGCTCATCAAGCTGCGCGGCGCCCCCATCCGCCGCATCCAGGCCGTGCACGTGCGGCCGTCGGTCGACATCGGCGCCATCGCCGCCGACTTCGTCGCCCGCGGCCGGGTCTCGGTGTCGGGCCTGGTCGCGCGCAAGCTGCTCGACCGGCTGGCCGATGGCGCGGCCAAGCACGAGAACGACTTCCTGTCGTACCTGCTGTTCGACGGCGGCTACGCCAACGAGCTCATCGAGCTCGGGCGGGCCGACGCCGCCCGGCGCGAGGACCAGCTGGCCGCGCTGTTCGAGCCCTCGCCGGCGCCGGCCGCCGACGCGGCGTAGCCACCGGCAGCCCCTCGAAGAAGTCGACCACGCCGGTGCCGAGATCGAGCTCGGCGCCGACCACCAGCAGGCCCTCGGCGCCGACCAGCCGCTCGATCACCGGCGAGCCGGTGCGCAGGTGGCCGACCGCGGCCCGCACGTTGCTGCGCACGGCGGCGCGGACCAGGGCCTCGGGCCGGCGCGCCAGCGGGGTCTCGAGCAGGCTGGCGATGGCCGGGCCGACCCGCTTGGTGATCGACTCGAGGCTACGCAGGGCCGGATCGTCGGGGTCGCGCAGCGCCTCGAGGGTGGCCTTGATGGCGCCGCAGCCGGAGTGGCCCATGACCACCACCAGGCGGGTGCCGAACCGGGCCGCCGCGAACTCGACCGAGGCGACCTGCGACGGCGCGACGATGTTGCCGGCGACGCGGATGACGAACAGCTCGCCCAGGCCGACGTCGAACACCACCTCGGCCGGGGCGCGCGAGTCGGAGCAGCCGAGCACGATCGCCACCGGGGCCTGGGTCTCCAGGTCGTCGCGCCGGCCGTGCGACAGCATGGCGTCGACCCGGCGCAGGCCGCCGACGTAGCGCCGGTTGCCGGCCCGCAGCATGGCCAGCGCCTCGGGCCCGGTCGGCGGCGAGGTGCGTGGGAGCTGGGAACGGGGGCGGCGCGCCATGGCCCCTGCAAGCAACCGCGCCCACGTGCGGCTGTCAACTGGCCGCGGTCCCGACCTGGGGTCAGTGCGGCTCGGTCCGCTCGCTGAGCGCGTCGACCAGCGGCCGAGCCGCGGGCGCGCCCGGGCTCGGGCCGCCCGGCCACAAGAGGTGGTAGACGCGGAAGCTCAGCAGCACCAGCGTGTACTCCTGCAGGTCGCCGCCGGAGTCGCGCAGCACCGAGAAGTTGAAGTCGACCAGCGCCAGCGCGTCGCTGACCAGGGTCTGCAGCTCGTCGATGGTGGGCGGCCGGGTCTGCTTGTCGAACGCCCAGGCCGACAGCTTGGTCCGCATGGCGTCGAACATCGGCTTGATGCGCGGGTGCATCGACGCGACCCGGGCCGGGCGCAGCCAGGTCAGGGTCATGCCGGCGATGGCCCGGCAGTCGCCGGCCATGGCCTCGGGCCCGCGCGCCGGCTCGACCAGGCCGATCATCGCCGGTAACACCACGCGGGTCTCGGCCGAGCCCTTGAGCAGGAGCGCGCCGGGGTGGATGTTGTTGTGCGCCATCCCGTGCTCGTGGATGGCACCGACCTGGCGCGTCACCAGCAGCGACAGCGACAGCGCCGCCTCGATCGTGATGTCGAGCTCGGCCAGCCGGCTGGCGAACCGCGGCTCGCCGATGTACTCGGAGAACAGCAGCAGCGAGCTGCTGGCGGCGTCGTAGATGACCTTGTGCAAGCTGGTCAAGAGGCCCTGGCGGACCTTCTTGAGCACCGGCCAGTAGAACTGCTGCCAGCTCTCGACCAGCCGGCGCGGGTCGGCGACCTGGGTCAGGTCGATCACCGTGACCAGCTTGGGGAAGGTGTTGGCGTCGGGGAACTTGCCGGCGGCGACCAGGTCGGGCC
>JAGPCO010000112.1 GCA_018058095.1 Kofleriaceae bacterium | reverse complement strand
CCACGCACGACCTCGATGCGGTCGACGTCGCCGAGGTCGGTCCGGCCGTCGTAGTGGATGAACGGCTGGTACAGGATGTTCTCGTTGAGGATGGCGCCGTCGGACAGCACCAGCAGGCGGTTGTTGTAGTCGTTGGCCTGGCCGAGGCCACGGACCGCGGCGTTGCCGTAGATGGAGTCGTAGTTGATCGCCACGCCGCGGGTGCCGCGCAGGGCCTCCATGATGGTCGGGTAGGCGAAGCTCTCGAGCTCGGGGCCGGAGATGATCGAGACCGAGGCCGGTGCGTCGTCGATGGACTCCGCGGTACGTGAGGCGGCCGACACCTGGCGGATGGGCTCGAGGATGATGTCGTCGAGTTGCGACTGCTGGTTGGCCTTGATGTCGACCGTGCGCTCGACCGACTGGTAGCCGCGCAGGCTGACGCGGACCCGGCGGGTGCCGATCTGCACGTTGTTGATGACGGTCGGGGCGAAGCCCATGGCGCGGCCGTCGACCTCGACCAGGGCGTTGAGCTCCTCGGTCGCGACCAGCAGCGAGCCGGTCAGCGCCGACAGGGTGACGTTGACGGTCTGCGCCTTGTTGGGCTCGACGCGCACGGTGCGCGGGGTGGTGGCGAAGCCCTCCTTGGTGAAGAACAGGAGGCGCTGTCCGGGCGGCAGCTGCAGGGTGCACGGCGCGATACACGCGACCGGCCCGCCTTCGTCGTCGACGCGGACCTGCGTGCCGGGCTCGGCCTTGATGGCGACCGAGCCGACCACGCGCTTGAGGTCGAGCGAGACCGGGACGCGGCTGCCGAGGCGGACCTCGATCGGCCGGCTCTGGGTCAGCTCGTACCCTTCCGCCTCGACGATGACGATGTACGTGCCGGCGGCCAGGCCGATGCGGGCCGGGGTGCGGGCGATGGCGCCGAGGTCCTTGCGGTTGAGGTAGACCTGCGCGCCGGGCGGGGTCGACTGCACCTCGAGCACGGCGACCTTGTCGGCGATGTCGCGCATCGCGTTCTCGATGTCGCCGCGGACCGACTGATCCTTCTCCCCCTCGAGGGCGTCGACGAAGTAGCGGTAGGCGTCCGGGAACCGACGCAGCTCCTTGTACGTGAACGCGATGTTGAACAGCACGTTGCGGTTGCGGACCAGCCGGTTCGACGCCAGGTAGTGCGCCAGCGCGGCCTCGAAGTCCTTGCGCTGGAACGCCTTGTTGCCGAGGTCGAACTGCAGGTCGGCCTCGTCGGCGACACCATCGGCCGCGGCCGGTGGGGGCGCCGCCACGACGGCGCCGAGCACCAGGACCATCGCCATCACCAGCTTCACGATCGTTCTCATGCGTGCACTCCTGTTGCCGGGTCGCACCGGGATTCGCCGCGCCACACACCCCAGGCGCAAGCGGGAAAAAATCATATCCAATACTTCCGGCCTCCGCGCGCGTTCGGGCCGCGAAAAAACTGAAAGCACCACGACCTTGTGTGGTGGTCGCGGCGATCGGCCCATCGCCCACACGGAGCCCGCGCGCCGGCCGCCCACGAGGCCGCAAGGCGCGACCGGGCCGCCTGCTAGCGGTTGCCGCGGATCTTGAGGCCGCCGTCGTCGTTGCCCGAGCCGGACGTGGGGCCCGGGTCTGGCGGCGGCGGCTTGACGGTGGTGGTGCCCCCGCTGCTGCCACCGGTCTTGCTGCCGCCACCAGGGCGCCGACGCTCGACCACGACCCGGTCGAGCGCGAGCTCGATGTCGCGGTCGCGCTCGAACGTCAGGGCGCGGGTCTCGGTCACGAAGCCGTCCTTGACGACCTCGAGGGTGATGTTGTCGGTCGCGTACGGCCGATCGACGGTGAGCGGGGTCTTGCCGAGCACGGTGTCACCGATGCGCACCGTCGCGCCCTTGGGTGAGCTGCGCACCACCAGCTTGACCGACGTCGGCGTGGTCGGGACCGGGACGACCTCGGTCGGCGGGCCCACCACCCGCTTGCCGCCGCTGCCGTCCTTGTCGCCGGCGGCCGCGCCGGTCTCGCCACCGGGCTCCGTGCCGGGGGGCTTGGTGCCGGGGTCGGTGCTGTCGACCTTGGGCCCAGCGCCCGTCGTGCCGCTGCCCGCGGTCCCTGGCAGCGCGGCCGGGGTCGTCGCGGCGTCCTTGTCACCCCCCATGAGGGCAAACGCCGCCACGCCACCACCGAGGAGGAGCACCGCCACCGCGGCGATCAGGCCGACCCGGCTCGAGCTGCGGACGTTGGTGTCCATCGGCGCCAGCATCGCCGGTGCCGCCCCGCCGATGGTCGGCGCGCTCATGTGCCCGACCGCCGGCAGCGAGCCGCTGCCGAGGGGGATGGGGGTGATCCGCTGCGACAGCCGCGCCGTCTCGGCCGACAGCGTCGGGATCGACTGGGTCCGGCGCGCCTGGCCAGGCTGGGCGCGCAGCAGCAGCGTGTCGGCGCCCTCGGGCAGGACCGACTCGAAGTCGGCCACCATCGAGTCGATGCTGTAGTAGCGGTCCTGCGCCTCCTTGGCCAGGGCCCGCATGATCACCGCCTCGAGCAGCGGATCGATGTCGGGCCGCCACACCCGCGGCAGCGGCACCGGATCCTGCGTCTGCATGTGCAGGACCTTGAGCAGGTTCTCGTCCTCGAACGGCAGGCGTCCGCACATCAGCTGGTACAGCAGCACGCCGACCGAATACACGTCGGCGCGGGCGTCGACCTCCTCGCCGCGGCAGGCCTCGGGCGCCATGTACATCGGGCTGCCCAGGGTCTGGCCCATCTTGGTCAGCTTGTCGTTGACCGCCTGGGTCTTGGCGATGCCGAAGTCGAGCACCTTGACCGCGAACACGTCGTTGGGCCGGTGCACCAGGAAGATGTTCTCGGGCTTGATGTCGCGGTGGACGATGCTGGCGGCGTGGGCGGCGGCCAGGCCGTGGCAGGTCGGGATGATGACCGCGACGATCTCCTCGAGGGTGAGCCGGCCGCGCAACATACGCACGTCCAGGGTCTCGCCGCGCAGGAACTCCATCACGATGTACGGCCGACCATCGTCGGTGAAGCCGTAGTCGGTCACCGACACCACGTTCTCGTGCTCGAGCTGCGAGGCCGACTGGGCCTCGGCCGAGAAGCGCGCCTGGGCCTCGCGGCTCGACGCTAGCTCCTTGGACAAGACCTTGGCGGCGAACCGCTTCTTGAGGCCCTGGTGCTCGACCAGGTACACGGTACCCATGCCGCCAATACCGATCTGCTCGAGCACCTTGTACTTGCCCAAGGTGGTGTGCAGCAGCGGATCAGACGCCGGAGAGATCGTTGTCGTCCCTGGGCCCATCACGAGCGAGTATGGCACGCGGACGTGAAACCACGCCGGTCATCGTTACAAAAATTCCAGGCGCCGATCGGCGGGTGATCCAGACTCCTACCTCGGCGCCACCAGGGCCTGGGCCTGGGCCAGCCGGACCGGCAGCGGCGGCGTGCGGGCGGTCATGCGGATGAAGGCCAGTGGCGCGCGCCCGGGGACACCATGGTAGGAGTCGAGCGTTTCCGGCGGGATCGACTGATACAGCAGCTCGACCTCGAGGGCCGCTGCGGCCGCCGCTGGTACGTCGAGCTGAACCTGATCCGCGCCGGCGACGAACGTCGGATCGGCGCCGACCCCGGTCGGCCCGAGCCGCGCGCCGTCGGGGTGGTCGACGCGCCAGCCCGCGGGCAGGATGCGGTTGTCCTTGCCCAGGCCGACGGTGTCGACGATCTGGTGACTGCGCCGGCCGGCGCCGTCGACCGGGATGGCCTCCCATAGCGCGATCTCGTCGGGGTCGGTGATCCGGTCCCGGTGCGGCAAGGTGACGCCGGCCGGATCGAGGCGCTGGCCGCGGTGGTCGACCAGCGCGCCGGCGCGGTGCTGGCCGCCGGTGGCGACGACCTGACCGGCGCGGTCACGCGCGACCCAGCGCAGCCACATGCGGCGGAACGGATAGCCGGTCGGCAGCTTGTGCCCGGTCTGGTTGATGACGGTGACGGTCGCCCGCAGCCGGCCGCCGACGAGGTGGACGTCGGCCAGGCGCAGCGCCGCCGCGGTCGCCAGCATCTGCTCGCTGGCCGCGGCGGCGGTTCGTAACGCGGCCGGCGCCAGGCGGCTGCCGACCGCGGCCGGGTCGTCGGCCAGCACCCGCAAGAGGTAGGCGTTGCCGCCGGCGAGCTGGTGCCGGCGCACCCCGTCCCGCGCCGGCAGGCCGCTCGGCGGCCGGCTCGACAGCACCACCCCGTCGGCGTCGACGCCGCGCACCACGCCGGCGTCGGTGGTGCGCAGCTGGGCCATGTGGCAGTCGATACACGACGTCGGCGTCGGGCCGGCCGGGGCCTCGGTGCGGAAGTCGGAGTTGCGCCACTCGAGGTAGGTCGCCTGTTCGAGGTAGCTCGGGCCGGCCGGGCTGCCGTCCGCCTGCATCGGCGCCAGCTCGACGGTGTGGCAGCTGCCGCACAGCGCGCTGCTGGACAGGTGCGGGCCGTACCGGGCCTCGACGTGGATCATCTGCGCCATCGCCGCGCCGACCGGATCCGGCCGCGGCCCGAACGCGACCCGCTCCGCCGCGGTGACGAACCCGCCGGTGAACGAGGCCGGGGTGCCGAGGCCGTCGGCGGTGATGGCGTGGCACCCGAGGCACGACACGCCGTCGCGGCCGAGCCGGGCCGCGACGCTGTCGCCGCCGAGCAGCTCGTGCAGGCCGAGGTGCTGGCCGGTCGCCGCCGCCTCGCGCACGCCCATCGGCGCGTGGCAGCCCAGGCAGGTCCGCTCGAGCAGGGGGCGCGCGGCCGGGCGCCGCCACAGCTCGCGCGACAGCGCGGCCAGGAAGTACGGGTCGCGCGCGGCCAGCCCCATCATCGACGTGCTCCAGCCGGTGCTGGGCGCCAGATCCTCGCCGCCCGGGCCACGCAGCGCGTGTTCACTCGGGCCGTGGCAACGCGCGCAGCCCTCGACCGTCATCCAGCGCGGGCTGGCCGCCGGCGCCGACGGCGCCAGCAGCGGGGCCAGCGCCGGCCGGGGCCGGGCCGCGGGCGGGGTCGGCGCGCCGTGGCTCGAGCCGGCCGGGGGCGCGGCGCACGCAGGCGCCCCCGCCAGCCACACGGCCACGGCCAGCGCACCCGCCTTCATCCGCGCTCGAACACCAGCGGCAAGGTCAGGCGCGACGGCCGGGGCCGGCGCGGAAAGCGCCAGGTGCCGACGTGCCGGCGCAGCGCCCGGACCAGGCGGCGGCGCCCGGCCTCGTCGCCGGCCGCGGTCCGGGTGGTGTCGGTCAGCACCTGGATCTGGCCGACCGCGCCGGCGGCGCCGATGTCGATCCGCAGCGACAACACGCCGGCCACCAGCACGTCGGCCCGGGCCACCACGTCGTCGAGCTCGGCCAGGCGCGGCGCGACGGCGGCGATCGGCAGCGGGCCCTCCACGAACGGGCGCGGCTGCACGAACCAGCCGTTGACCACCAGCCGTCCGTGGCGCGGGTCCTGGGTGCCGCGTACGGTGTCGACGCCGTGCGGCAGGCGCGGGTCGAACACCAGCAGGCGGCCGAAGCGCGGCGGCACCCGCTCGAGCAGGTCGGGCTGCTCGATGGCCCGGGTCGAGGCGAAGTCGGTCCAGTAGTCGAGCAGGGCGTCGCGCCCGAGCAAGGTCTGGCCGCCGGTGAAGTGGCGGGCCGGCCACGGCGTCAACGACAGCACGAACGCCCACGGCCCGTGCGGCAGGTCGCCGTGCAGGCGCTGGCCGCAGCCGTCGACGTACAGCGACAGCCACGGCGGCGACACGTCGTGGCAGCCGAGCACGCGCCGGCCCCAGCCGACCAGGGCGCGGTGGAAGCGCTGGTACGCGGCCGGCGTGAAGTAGGTCCAGGCCGGGGCCCGCAGCAGGGTGTACTGGTCGGGCACGTGCCACCAGTCCCAGGCGAAGCGGCCGACGCTGGCCCGGCGCGGGTCGGCCATGCGCTGGTCGAACTCGGCCCGCAGCACGCGCGCGTGCGGCGCGAGCTCGCCGGTGCTCAGGCGTCGACGGGCGACCACGGCGCGACGATAGCGGGTTTCGCTGCTACCGTCGCCGGCCATGGACTTCTCGTTCCAAGAGCTGCTGCCGCTGGGCGACGACGCCACCCCGTACCGCAAGCTGACCGGCGACCACGTCGGCACGCTGCGCGCCGGCGGCCACACCCTGGTCGAGGTCGCGCCGGCGGCGCTGACCCTGCTCACGCGCGAGGCGATGCGCGACATCGCCCACCTCTTGCGGCCCGGTCACCTGGCCCAGCTGCGCCGCATCCTCGACGACCCGGCGGCGTCGAGTAACGACCGCTTCGTCGCGCTCGATCTGCTGCGCAACGCCAACATCGCCGCCGGCGGCGTGCTGCCGATGTGCCAGGACACCGGCACCGCCATCGTCATGGGCAAGAAGGGCCAGCTGGTGTTCACCGGCGGTGGCGACGAGGAGGCCATCGCCCGTGGCGTGTTCGAGACCTACCAGACCAGCAACCTGCGCTACTCGCAGCTGGCCCCGCTCGACAGCTACAAGGAGGTCAACACCGGCTCCAACCTGCCGGCGCAGATCGAGCTGTACGCCGACGACGGCGACGAGTACCACTTCCTGTTCATGGCCAAGGGCGGCGGCTCGGCCAACAAGAGCTACCTGTTCCAGGAGACCAAGGCGCTGCTCAACCCGGCCAGCATGCGCGCCTTCCTCGAGGCCAAGCTGCGCGCGCTCGGCACCTCGGCCTGCCCGCCGTACCACCTGGCCGTCGTCGTCGGCGGCACCTCGGCCGAGCACTGCCTCAAGGTGGCCAAGCTGGCCTCGGCCCGCTACCTCGACGCCCTGCCGACCTCGGGCAACAAGCTCGGCCACGGCTTCCGCGATCTCGAGCTCGAGGCGCTGGTGATGGACGTGGCGCAGCAGACCGGCATCGGCGCCCAGTTCGGCGGCAAGTACTTCTGCCACGACACCCGGGTCATCCGCCTGCCGCGCCACGGCGCCAGCTGCCCGGTCGCGATCGCCGTGTCGTGCTCGGCCGACCGCCAGGCCCTGGGCAAGATCACCCGCGACGGCGTGTTCCTCGAGCAGCTCGAGCACGACCCGGCGCAGTACCTGCCGACGCCGGGCGACGCCGAGCTGGGCGGCGAGGTGGTGCGGGTCGATCTGGCGCGGCCGATGGCCGAGATCCGCGCCACCCTGAGCCGGTACCCGATCAAGACCCGGCTGGCGCTGAGCGGGCCGATGATCGTCGCCCGCGACATCGCCCACGCCAAGCTCAAGGAGCGCATCGACGGCGGTGAGGGCCTGCCGGCCTACCTCAAGGACCACGCCGTGTACTACGCCGGCCCGGCCAAGACCCCGACCGGCATGGCCTCGGGCTCGTTCGGCCCGACCACCGCCGGGCGCATGGACTCGTACGTCGACCTGTTCCAGCAGCACGGCGGCAGCCTGGTCATGCTGGCCAAGGGCAATCGGAGTCCGCAGGTCACCGCGGCCTGCAAGACGTACGGCGGGTTCTACCTCGGCTCGATCGGCGGCCCGGCCGCTCGCCTGGCCCAGGACTGCATCAAGAAGGTCGAGGTGCTCGAGTACCCGGAGCTGGGCATGGAGGCGGTGTGGCGCATCGAGGTGGTCGACTTCCCGGCCTTCATCGTCGTCGACGACAAGGGCCACGACTTCTTCGCCGACATCGAGGCCCACCTCGGTGGGGCGACCGGCAAGGTCACCCTGCCGGTCACGAAGTAGCCCACCGGGGATGGTCGCGCGGTATCCTGTCGGCATGAGGGCCGTGTGCTGGGCTGTCTGGAGTGTGGTCGCGGCCTGCTCGTTCGACGGTGGCGTGGCCATCGACGGCGGCGGCGGCGGTCGGGATGGTGCCGGCGCTGACGCCACGGTCGGGCCACGTGCCGACGCCGGGGTCGACGCCGGCCCAAGCGATCCCGACGCCAACGTCGACGCCGCCGCGGCCCCGGCGGACGCGCCGGTGATGGCCGTGAGCTGCCCGCCTACGTTCCAGCCGATCAACGGCGCTCGGCCCGACCAGCTGTACCTCGGCGTCGACTCGTCGAAGACGTGGGAGCAGGCCGAGGCGCACTGCCGCGATCAGGAGATGGTCGGCGGCAGCGGCCGCACCCACCTGGTCGTGCTCGACGACGACCTCGAGCGCAGCGCGGTCTTCGCCAGGTTTGGGTCGACCCGGCGCTGGATCGGCCTGACCGACCGGATCGACGACGATCAGTTCCGCTGGGTCACGATCCAGGGGACCGGTGGCTACCCGGGCAACAGCGGGGGTCCATGGGGTCCAAACGAGCCGCGCAACGGCCTCGGCGATAGCGAGGACTGCGTGTGGATGTCGGCCCAGATGGGCCAGCTGGCCGACGACTCGTGCGAGCAGAACGAGCAGTTCGTGTGCGAGTGCGACGCCTTCGCCGAGGATCCCACCCGCTTCTGACCAGGGCGGAGCCCCGGCCGGGACTACTCGCGATCGAGGTAGGTGTAGCCGATCATGCCCTGGCGGAACCGGTTGATCAGCGTGCGGCTCTCCTCGATGGTGAGCAGCTTCTTGCGCAGCGCCTCCTCGACGCTCTTGCGCAGGCGGCCGAGCAGGTCGGTCGGCGAGTAGTCGACGTACGACAGCACCTCGCTCACGGTGTCGCCGGCCACCACCTCCTTGACGTCGTAGTCGCCCTCGGGCGACAGCGCGACGTGGACGGTGTTGGTGTCGCCGAACAGGTTGTGCAGGTCGCCCAGGATCTCCTGGTAGGCGCCGACCAGGAAGATGCCGAGGTAGTAGTCGGTGCCGTCGTGCTTGGGGTGCAGCTCGAGCACGTGCTTGACGTCGCGCAGGTCGATGAAGGCGTCGATCTTGCCGTCGGAGTCACACGTGATGTCGGCCAGGGTCGCGCGCCGGACCGGCTCCTCGTTGAGGCGGTGGATGGGGGCGATCGGGAACAGCTGGTCGACCGCCCACGCGTCGGGCACCGACTGGAACATCGAGAAGTTGCAGAAGTAGGTGTCCGACAGCGCCTTCTCCAGGCCCTCGAGCTCCTCCGGCACGTGCGCCATCGTGCGCGACAGGTGCAGGATCTTCTCGCAGATGGCCCAGAACAGATTCTCGCAGATGACCCGGTTGTCGAGCGACAGGTGGCCGAGGTTGAACAGCTGCAGGACCTGGTCCTTGTACTCGACGGCGTCGTGGTAGCTCTCGAGCACGTTCTTCTGGCTGATGCCCTGGAACGTCTCCCACATGTTGGCGACCAGCGGCGCGGCCGGCCGCGGCAGCTCCTTGGGCACGTGGGTGTTGAACTCGGTCACCCCGAGCACGTTGACCACCAGCACCGAGTGGTGGGCGGTCACCGCGCGGCCCGACTCCGACACGATGTTGGGGTGGGGCACGCCGTCGGCGTCGCAGATCTCCTTGAGCGCGTACACCACGTCGTTGGCGTACTCCTGGATCGTGTAGTTCATCGACGACGCGAAGTTGGTCTGCGAGCCGTCGTAGTCGACGCCGAGGCCGCCGCCGACGTCGACGTACGACAGGCCGGACGCGCCCATCTTGTACAGCTCGACGAACAGCCGGCCGGCCTCGCGCAGCGCGTTCTTGACGCTCTTGATGGCCGAGATCTGCGAGCCGAGGTGGAAGTGCAGCAGCTTGAGGGTGTCGGCCTGGCCCCACGCCTTGAGCTTGGCGATGGCCTCGACCAGCTCGGGTGCGCCCAGCCCGAACTTGGAGAAGTCGCCGCCCGACTGCTCCCAGCGGCCGGCGCCGCGCGACGACAGGCGGGCCCGCACGCCCAGGTTGGGCTTGATCTGGACCCGCTCGGCCACGCGGTGGATGTGGTCGAGCTCGGACGGCTTCTCGATGACGAGGATGACCGTCTTGCCCATCTTCGAGGCCAGGAGCGCGGTCTCGATGTACTCGTCGTCCTTGTAGCCGTTGCAGATGATGAGCGACTCGTCGTCCTGGTGGATGGCCATGATGGCCAGCAGCTCGGGCTTGGAGCCGGCCTCGAGGCCGTAGTGGAACGGCCGGCCGTACTCGATGATCTCCTCGACCACCGTGCGGTTCTGGTTGACCTTGATCGGGTACACGCCGCGGTACATGCCGCCGTAGCCGTACTCGCGGATGGCGCCGGTGAAGGCGCCGCACAGCTGCTCGATGCGGCTGCGCAGGATGTCGGAGAAGCGGAGCAGGATGGGCAGCTGGATGCCGCGCGCCAGCAGCTCGTCGACCAGCTCCTTCATGTCGATGCGGCCGTCACCCTCGCTGCGCGGGGTGACGATCATGCTGCCGTTGTCGGCCACGCCGAAGTAGCCGCAGCCCCAGCGCGGGATGTTGTAGGTTTCGAGCGCGTCGCTGGTGGTCCAGCGGCGCAGGGGATCGTTGGCGGTGAGAACCTTGGCGCGGGCCATCGTGATCATCGAGTTAGGGGAAAACCCCGGCGATCGCAATGGGAATCACCGGATCTCGCTTGCGCGACCGGACGGTTTGGATAGAGTGCCCAACCCTCATGGGTGAACCACTCCCGCCCGGCAGCCCCGGCTCGAAGATCGTGGCCGACGAGGAGCGCCTGTTCGCGCAGATCTCGGCGCGGGTGGCGCTCGGCGACGAGGACGAGGGCAAGCCGGCCCTGGGCACGTCCGACCTCGACCGCGACCTGCTGTCGCTGCGCGACCAGATCGCCGAGGCGCGCGGCGAGGACCTGCCGCCGCTGATCGAGCAGATGACCCGGCTGGCGGCGCTGCGCGGCCGCCTCGGCGGCGGCAAGTCGCTGCCGGTCGACATCAACTCGCCGTACTTCGCGCACCTGCGCCTCAAGCAGAACGGCGCCGCCCGCGACGTCATGATCGGCAAGCGCGGCTTCATCGATCGCGCGTCCGGCGTGCAGATCGTCGACTGGCGCAACGCCCCGGTGTCGCGCGTGTACTACCGGTACGAGGAGGGCGACGACTACGAGGAGGAGATCGCCGGCCGCCGGGTCGAGGGCATGGTCGAGGTCCGGCGCAACGTGTCCATCCACCAGGGCAAGCTGCGCCGCATCGGCGCGCCGCAGGGCACGTTCGTGCGCAACGCGCGCGGCGACTGGCAGCAGGCGGTCGGCCAGCTGGCGCCGGTGCTGCACGGCGGCGCCGGCAAGGCGGCCCGGCCGGTGGCGGCGCCGCCGCCGCGCGGCGGCAAGTCGACCCTGGGCGTCCACAGCGGGCCGCAGGTGCGGGCCGACAAGGCCCTGCCGGAGATCGCCGCGCTGATCGACAAGGAGCAGTTCGAGCTGATCGCCCAGCCCAGCTCCGGCATCGTCGTCATCCAGGGCGGCGCCGGCTCGGGCAAGACCACGGTGGCGCTGCACCGCATCGCCTTCCTCAACTTCAACGACGGCGGCCGGTTCCGGCCCAACCAGATGCTGTTCGTGGTGCCGTCGATGTCGCTGGTGCGCTACGTCAGCGGCGTGCTGCCGGCGCTCGGCGTCAGCGGCGTGCCGGTGGTGACCTACACCGGCTGGGCCCGCACCACTCGCATGAAGTGCGTGCCCGACTCGCCGGTCAAGTACAACGAGGACCCGCCCGACAACGTGTCGCGCCTCAAGAAGCACCCTGGCATGCTGGCGATCTTCGAGCGGGTGGTCGCGGCCCAGGCCGCCGCCGCCGGCGCGGCCATCGCCGAGCTGGGTGACGCCGGCGCCAGCGCCGAGTGGGACCGGCTGGCCGGGCGGGCCCTGGTGCCGCGCCTGCGCGGCCTGATGAGCTGGATCAAGAAGACCGACCTCGAGGCCAGCCGGCGGCTCGCGTTCGAGGGCACGGTCAAGCGCCTGCGCCGGCGCGCCGACGACGTGGTGGCCGACTGGGCCGAGACCATGACCGACCCGACGCTGCTGGCCGACGCGCTGGTCGGGCAGGGCGTGACCCGGCGCGACGTCGACGCCACCGTGGCCTGGGTCAAGCGCCAGCTGACCGCGCCGGCGGCGGCGCCGGTCGACGACGAGGGCAACCCCATCCTCAACTCCGAGGGCAAGCCGGAGACCACCGACGAGACCGACCCGGCCGGGCGCATCGACGACGAGGACGATCCGCTGCTGCTGCGCCTGGTCCAGCTCAAGCGCGGCGGCCTGATCACGCCCGAGGGCGAGGAGCTGGCGTACCAGCACGTGGCCATCGACGAGGCGCAGGATCGGTCGGCGCTCGAGGTCAAGGTGCTGGCCGAGGCGGTCATCGCCCCCGGCAACAAGGCCGACCAGCGCTCGATCACCATCGCCGGCGACACCGCGCAGCGGCTGGTGTTCGACAACAACTTCACCGGCTGGGACGACCTCCTGGTCCAGACCGGGCAGCCGGCCATCGTCCGCCCGCTCCGCCTGTCGTACCGGTCGACCGCCGAGGTCATGCTGCTGGCGCGCGAGATCCTCGGCCCCGAGCTGGCCCCGGACGACCCGGTCGCGGCCCGCCCGGGCGAGCCGGTCGAGCTGCACGAGTTCGGCGACATCGGCGAGGCGGTCGCCTTCCTCGGCGACGCGCTGCGCGGCCTGGTCGGGCGCGAGCCGGCGGCCTCGGTCGCGGTGGTGTCGCGCCACCCCGAGCAGGCCGACGCCTACTTCGACGGCCTGCGCCGGGCCGAGGTGCCCAACCTGCGCCGGGTCCGGCGCGACGAGTTCAGCTTCAAGCCCGGGGTCGACGTGACCGACGTGGCCCAGGTCAAGGGCCTGGAGTTCGACTACGTGGTGATGGTCGACGTCAACGAGAGCGGCTACCCCGACGCGGCCTGGGCCCGCCACCTCCTGCACATCGGCGTCACCCGCGCCGCCCACCAGCTGTGGCTGGTCGCCACCGGTGAGCCGAGCAAGCTGCTGCCGAGCGTGCTGCGCGACGGCGGCCGCATGACCGTCGGCTGATCTGGCGCAGTGGCCGCGGCCCGGGTGCACGGGCTGCGCGTTCCCCGGGCTCCGGCCGGGATCATCCAGGCCAGGACCCCGTCGATTTCGTCGATCTGCGGGGGGGGCGCCCGATCCAGCCCTGCGCACGGGCCTTGCTACTCCCCGGCCCCATGAAGGCGATCCCTGCTGTCCACAAGTACATGACGACGACCCCGTTCACCATCGGCGCCGAGCAGCCGCTCGAGCGGGCCCAGGCCCTCATGCGGACCCACCAGATCCGGCACCTGCCGGTCCTGCGCGGCGGCAAGCTCGAGGGCATGGTGACCGAACGCGACGTCGCGCTGATCGAGGCGCTCGACGGCGTCGACCCGGGCAAGATGCTGGTCGAGGACGCCATGACCACCGACGTCTACGCGGTGGCGCCCGACGCCCCGCTCGACGAGGTGGCGCGCGAGATGGCGTCGCGCAAGTACGGCTCGGCGGTGGTGGTCGACAACACCAAGGTGGTCGGCATCTTCACGACGGTCGATCTGGCCGCGGCGCTGGCCGAGCTGCTGCACGGCCGCCTGGCGCGCTGACGGACGGTCGGGCGGGGCGCGGGCCCGGCTCACCCGCCGCGGTACGGCCCGCCGGCGCCCGGCTCGGCGCCATCGAGGATGCGCAGGTACTTGTCGTGTTCGGCCAGCGCGCCCGGCTCGCGCACCCACCACTCGACCAGGCCGCAGGCGACGCAGGCGTAGGCCTCGAGCTCGCCGACGACCTTGGACGACCACCAGCTCGGCTGGTACAGGGCCAGCGCGGCCCGGGTCGCGCTGTCGGCGCGATCGAGCACCTGCGGCGCGTGCGCGATCTTGCGCCCGCCGCAGGCCGGGCAGCGCAGCTGGCCGCGCAGCGTCAGATCGATACGCTGCCGGGCGCCGCGGAGATCATCGTGCAGGCGGGCGACCTCCTCGCGCAGGGCGACGAGTTCGGCGCGCAGGGCGGCCAGCTCGGCCGCGCTCGGATCGGACATGGGCCGAGGCTGCCACGCCGGCGCGGCCGGTGGGGCGGTCGCGCCGCGGCGACGGCGACGACAATGGTGGCGTGGTTGCTGACGGGTCAGCGACACCTCGTCGTCGGAGACTGACGATTGTCGCGCCTTCATTACAGAGATCGTCGTGGTTCCGTTTGATCGGATGAACCTCCGCTGAGGTTTTCTTGCGCGGATCGATGCGGCGAGGAAACCTGTGCGCATCGAACCGGCAGCACGCGCTGGCACGGCTCACCGCTCTCCCAAACGCACCACTCGGCACAACGGAAGAATCACCATGAAGAAGTTCTCGATCGCTCTCGTCGCCACCCTCTCGCTCGCCTCGCTCGCCGCTTGCGGCAAGAAGGGCGGCGGCGCCGGGGACTGCGACGCCGTCGTCGGCAAGCTGTCCGGCTCGATGGCCAAGCAGATGACCTCGTCGCTCCCGGCCGACAAGGCCACCAAGTGGACCGGCAAGCTCAAGGAGGTCATGACCGCCTCGTGCAAGGAGGACAAGTGGCCCTCGTCGATCATGTCGTGCGTCATGAAGGCCAAGGACGACAAGGCCATTGACGCCTGCGGCGACGGCATGAAGGGCGACAAGGCGATGGAGGAGAAGATGATGAAGCGGATGCAGCCGCTCATGGACGAGATGATGAAGGACATGATGGGCGCCATGGGCGGCGCGGCCGGTGGCGATCCGGCTGGCGCCGGCGCTGGCTCGGCGGCCCCGACCGGCGACACCGCTGGCTCGGCGGCTGGTTCGGCGGCTCCGGCCGGCGACACCGCTGGCTCGGCGGCTGGTTCGGCGGCTCCGGCCGGCGACACCGCTGGCTCGGCGGCTCCGGCCGCGGGCTCGGGCGAGACCAAGTAACTCGCACGACACGCACGTGACGCACGCGGCGGCCGTCCTGGCCGCCGTTTGCATTTTCGGCGACGTGCGTGCGACCGTCGGCCACCGTCACGGTGGATGCCGTCGCTGCAGGTGCGCGACCTCGCCCTCGTGCTGCCCAGGAGGTCGTCGTGTCTCGCTCATCCATGTCGTCTCGCCTCGGCCTGCTGCTCGTCCTGTCGTCGCTGTTGCTGGCGAGCGGCTGTGGCCGTGGCGGCCCCCCGGTCGCCGCCCCCGCCACCGGCGGCGCCGCGGCAGAGCGTCCGTCCGCGCCGCCGCCGGCCGCCGCCCCAGCGCCGACGTCGGCGGCGCCGGCCGTGGCAGCCGACGCCAGCCAGTGCGACGCCGTGGTGGCCAAGCTGTCGAGGTCGATGGAGGCGCAGATGAACGCCTCCCTGCCGGCGGACAAGGCCCTCAAGTGGACGACCAAGCTGCGCGAGGTGATGACCGCCTCGTGCACCGAGGACGGCTGGCCCGCCCACCTCACGCAGTGCGTGCTCGCGGCCCAGGACGACAAGGCGATCGACGCCTGTGGCGACAGCATGAAGGGCGACAAGGAGATGGAGGAGAAGTTGATGAGGCGGATGGGGCCGCTGATGGACGAGATGATGAAGGACCTGATGAGCGCGACGGGCGCCGACCCGGCCGCGCCGACCACGCCGTGACCGCGCCGGCGCGCGGCGGTTTGCATTCCGCGGGGTGCGGGTGCCACACTGCCGGCATGAGCCGCAACATGATGGCCGGGCTGGTGCCGATGCTGGTCGCCCTGGGGGCGACGCTGGGCGGCGCGGGTTGCGGCAAGAAGGCCGGCTGGAAGGCGGTCGAGGACTGCCCGGGCGCGGTCGACCTGCTCATCAAGTCGTACGGCAAGACGATGGTGTCGGCCCTGCCGTTCGACCTGCAAGCCAAGTACACCGGGCTGGTGTCGGACGCCATGGTCGCCTCGTGCAAGGAGGACCGCTGGCCGGCCGAGGTCGGCACCTGTTTGAAGGCGGCGCAGACCGAGCGCGCGCTGATGGAGTGCGGGGACAAGCTCAAGACCCGGCACTTCCAGCACCGGCTGCAGGCGCGCTTCGCGCCGATCCTCGACACCGCGGTGGTGGAGACCATGCAGTTCAACAAGGACCTGGCGGCCAAGCGCAAGGCGGCCGAGGCGGCCGAGGAGTCGGACGAGTGACGGGCGGCGGCGGGCGGCGGGGGACCCTCGGGCCGCCGCGACCGCTGCCGGGGCACGGCGTGTGGGCCATGGTGGCGACGGTGGCGGTGGCGGCCGGGTGCGGCAAGGCCGGCACCACGCCGGGCACCACGCCGGCGCCGGGCTGCGACGACGTACACGCCGCGCTGGTCGGCGAGCTGGTGCGGGAGGCGGCGCTGGCGCCGGCGCCCGAGCGGGCCCGGGCCGAGGAGCTGGCCGGCGCGGTCGCCGACGCGGTGCGGGCGGCGTGTGCCGCCGACGCCTGGTCGAGCGAGGGCCGGACCTGCTTCATCGCCGGCGCGCTCACCGCGGGCGAGCGCTGCGCCGGCCCGCTGACCCCGGCCCAGCTCGAGGGGATGGATCGCCGTGTCGACGAGCAGGTGGCCGAGGTCGCGCCGGCCACCTGCGCCGAGCTACCGGCGGTGGTGCGGGCCGCCCTGGTCGACGACCTGGCCGCGCTACCCGACGACCAGCGGGCGACGGCGACCGCGGCCGTCGACGGGTTCGCCGACGAGGTGGCGCGCCGGTGCGAGGGCGATGGGTGGTCGACGGTGGCGCGGACCTGCCTGCGCGACGCCACCGCCAACCGCGCCGACGCCGGCCGCTGCGTGCGCTGGATGGACGCGGCCCAGCGCGCGGCCTACCAGCGCGCGGTCGAGCAGGCGTTCGGCGCGCCGCCCGCGGCGGCCGCGCCGGCGCCGACGCCCACGCCTTGACGCGGATCCTGCCGCCGAGCGCGACTCCTGTGCGACTCAGTCGGCCGGCAGCGGCGCCATCTGCGGCACCTCGTGCACGAAGGTCTGCGCCTTGGGGCTGGCCGGCAGGTCGCGCAGGGCGCAGTGCACCGCCAGCGTGTCGGTGTGGCGCTGCAGCCGGGCCGAGAACTGCGGGTCGCTCATGTCGCCGGTGATCGGGATCGTGCAGATCGAGACCTGACCGGGCAGCAGCTCGGCGAAGGCCGCCGGCTTGGGCCCCATCGCGAACGCCATGCCGCTGATCTGGCCGCTGCCCTGGGTGAACGCGTCCATCAGGTCCTTGCCGGTCTTGACCGCGGCCTGACCGCGCAGCACGAACACCTGGGCGGCGTCGATGCGCTCGCCCGGGCGAGCCTTGACGGTGACCTCGAGCGAGAGGTCGCCGACCGGCAGCGCGATGTCGGCGCTGACGCGCTGGCCGGCCACCACCTCGACGTCGACCGTGCCGACCGCGCCCATGCCGGTGCCGCCGCCGGCGGCGCCACCAGCGGTCAGCCGGGTCGGCCCCTCGGGCACCTTCTCGACCACGTAGCTACCGTCGGCGCCGGTCTGCACGAAGACCAGCTTGGACTCGGCGCCGCGCGGGGAGGCGCTGACGAAGCCGCCACCGACGGGTTGCCCCTTGCGCGTGACCTTGCCGGCGATCGAGCCGAAGCCGCGCAGGGTCACGGTCAGCTCGGGCGGCGCGGCCGCGCCGGCCGGGATGTCGACCGACAGCGAGCGCCCGGCGTCGGGGTGCTCGGCCACCAGCTTGGCGGCCTGCTCCGACACGCCGACCAGCACGAAGCCGCCGTCGGCGCCGCTGCTGGCGACGCGGATGCCCATCATCTCGGTCACCGCGTCCTGGTCCTGCCCGGTCGCCGCGCCGTCGGACACCAGGAACTTGCCGAGCTGGATGCGGGCGCCGGCGACCGGGTTGCCGCGACCATCGACGACCTTGCCGACCACGCGCCGGCCCGGCTTGACCCGGATGGTGCCGAGGTTGGTGGTCTTGCCGCTGGTCACCTTGAGGTCGCGCCGGACCAGCTCGGGGAACTCGGGTCCGCGCAGGGTCAGGTCGTAGCTGCCCGGCGCCAGCTCGCTCAGCTCGAACTCGCCACCGACGACCGGCGCCGGGGCCTCCCAGCCGATCGACGCGCTCGCCAGCGCCGGGGCGCGGCCGTCGGGATCGATGGCGATCTTGCCGACCAGCTTGCCGGGCGCGGGCAGGACGATGCGCAGGGTGGTGTCGCCGACCTTGGCCGGCGTGCCCTTCTGGCCCCACCAGTTGCCACCGGTGCCGCGGTAGGCCCACACCCGGTACGCACCGTCGGCCAGGCCGCGGATGCGAAACTGACCGCCGCCGTCGGTGGTGTCGGTCGAGAACCCGCCGACGCTGGCGCGGTCGAGGTCGCCGCCGGCCCAGAAGTCGGGCAGCGCGGTGACCGAGGCCTCGGCCACCGGATCGCCGGCGCTGTCGACGACGATGCCGGCGATCTCGCCGGTCACGTCGAGCACCAGGCGCAGGTCGGTCACCTTGTCGGTGCTGGTCAGGTCGGCGTCGACCAGCTTGCTCGAGGCCTGGTCGGACTCGGCCTGCAGGCGATAGCCGGCCCGGGCCAGGCCGCGGATGGTGAAGGCGCCGGCCTCGTCACACACGATCTGGCGACCGCCGCGGCCCCAGCCGTACATCGAGCCGCCTTCGTCCTGCCGGGGCGCCAGCCGCACGGTGGCGTTGGCGACCGGTGCCTGGTCGGTCCCGACCACCACGCCGCTGATCGTGCCGCCGGCGCCGAGCTTGATCTCCACGCCGCGCAGCGGGGTGGTGCCGTCGACGGTCTGCGGGCTGCTGGCGCCGGGCGCCAGCTCGGGGTGCTGGGCCACGAAGCGGTGGGTGCCGGCGGCGACCGCCGGGAAGGTGAACTCACCCTGTGCGCTGGTGGTCTGGCTGTCGCGGTCGAGGTCACCCAGCTGCCAGCCGCGGCCGACCGCCTCGACCATGACCTTGGCCCCGACCACCGGCGCGCCCGATTCGTCGACGACGCGGCCGCTGACGGCGGCGCCCTTGTGGACGACCAGGGTCAGGCTGGCGCTGGCGGCCGAGGTCGAGATCGGGGTCCCGGCGAAGGCCGGGGCGTAGCCGGCGGCGCGGGCGACGACCTGGGCCCAGCCCGGGCTGACGCCGCGGAACGAGGCCCGGCCGGCGGCGTCGGTGCTGGCGGTCTGCACCACGGCGTCGCGCAGCTCGAGCTGGGCGCCGACGACCGGGGCCTTGCGCTCGTCGAGGACGGTGACCTCCAGGGTCGCGCCGCGGCGCAGGCGCAGCACGGCCGGGCCGCTCTTGCCGCTCAGGCGATGCATGACCGGGCCGCCGACCAGGTCGCCGGCGCGGGCCGACAGGGCGTAGGTCCGGCTGACCAGCTTGTCGAACACGAAGGTGCCATCGTCCTCGCTGGTGGTGGTGCGCCGCGGCGTGCTGGCCAGCACGACCTCGGCCCCGGCCACCGGCTGGTCCTGGTCGTCGAGGACCTGGCCCTCGAGCGGCCACGCGCCGACCGGGTCGACGTCCCAGCCGCCGGCCTGGCGGCCGCCGGCGGCGGCCGGGTCATCGTCGCTGCCGCCGCCTCCACCGGGGCGGGGCAGGGTGGAGGTGGCGCCGGAGCCGACGCCGGTACCGGCGCGGGGCTTGTTTGCGCCGTCACCTCCTCGAATCCACAGGAACCAGGACAGGGCGGCGCCGAGCGCCAGGACGAGGCCGATGACGGCCAGCAGCTTGCGGTTCACGGAGGCTCCTCGGATCAGGTGCGACGGGTGGGACGGGTGCGACGGCAGGTGCGACGGGGCGCGACGGGGCGCGACGTCGGAGGATCGTGGCTAACCCCGCCAGGAAACACGTGACCCGGGGTGCGCCTCAAACTCGTTCGACGATGGTGGCAATTCCCATGCCGCCACCGATACACAGGGTGATCAGCGCGGTCGCCTTGCCGGTGCGCTCGAGCTCGTCGAGCGCGGTGCCGAGCAGGATGGCGCCGGTGGCGCCGAGCGGGTGGCCCAGGGCGATGGCGCCGCCGTTGACGTTGACCCGCTCTGGGTCGAGCTCGAGCCGGCGCATCGTCTCGAGGGGCACCACCGCGAACGCCTCGTTGATCTCCCACAGGTCGATGTCGGTGGCCTTCATCCCGGCTCGGGCCAGCGCCTTGCGCGAGGCCGGCGCGGGCGCGGTCAGCATGATGACCGGCTCGGCGCCGGCGGTGGCGGTGGCGCGGATGCGAGCGCGTGGCGTCAGGCCGGCGCGCTTGCCCAACTCGGCCGAGCCCATCAGCACGGCGGCGGCGCCGTCGACGATGCCCGACGAGTTGCCGGCGGTGTGGACGTGCTCGATCGCCCCGGTGTCGGGGTAGACCTTGAGCGCCATGGCGTCGAGGCTGGCCCCGCCCGGGCCCATCGGCATGGCGCCCATCGGCGCGAACGCCGGGGCCAGGCTGGCGAGCGAGGCCATGGTGGTGTCGGCGCGCGGGTGCTCGTCGTGGTCGAGCGCGAGCTGGCCGTCATCGGCGCGGACCGCGAACAGCGAGCGGGCGAAGCGGCCCTCGGCGATGGCCCGCGCCGCCTTGTGCTGGCTGGCCAGGGCGAAGCGGTCGACCTCGTCGCGGCCGATCTTCTCGCGGGTGGCGATGAGGTCGGCCGAGATGCCCTGCGGCACCATGAACACGCGCTGGCGCAGCTTCTCGTTGAGGCCGTCGATCATCGCCCCGTCGGCGCCCATCGGCACCCGCGACATCGACTCGACACCGCCGCCGATGCCGCCGTCGATGAAGCCGGCGCCGATCTTGGCGGCGATGGTGTTGACCGCCTCCAGGCCGGAGCCGCAGAAGCGGTTGAGGGTCACGCCGGTCACGTCCTCGGGCCAGCCGGCGGCGATGAGCGCGTTGCGGGCGACGCAGGCGCCCTGCTCCTTGACCTGGGTCACGCAGCCGACCGCGAGGTCGTCGACCAGGGCGCGGTCGAGGTGCAGCCGGTCGGCCAGGTGGTTCAAGGTCTGGGCCAGCAGCTCCTGCGGGTGCAGGCCGGACAGGCCGCCCTTGCCGGCCTTGCCGCGGCCACGAGGGGTGCGCAGCGCGTCGAAGATGAAGACGTCGGTCATGGCGGATCCTCCGGCGCCGACCTTACCAGGCCCGGCTCGTCGCCGCGGCGGCCGCGCTACAGCTCGCGCTCGCGCGGGACGATGAGGCGCAGGGCCCGGGCCAGCACGTCGATCTGGTAGCGCTGGCCGGCGGGGATCTCCTCGCCGTCGACCTGGGCCGCTGGCGGTTCGCCGTCGGCGCGGACGGTCAACGTGAAGCTGGCCCCGGGCACCGGGTCGGCCGCCTCCAGGCCGAGCGCGCGCAGGTCGTCGGGCCCGAGCGGGTTGTGGCGGAACGCGGTCACCAGCTTGCTGGTGAAGTCGCGCCGGCCGGTGATGGGGATGAGCTCGAACAAGCCGTCGTCGGCCTCGGCCGCCGGGTCGAACACCCACTCGCCGCCGAAGATGCGGGTGTTCTTGACGATGACGTCGAGCAGCGACTCGTAGTGCACGACCCGGCCGTCGACCACCACGTCGAGGTCGAACTTGACGTCGACCACGTAGGTCTCGAGCAGGCGCTGGACCAGCGCGCCGGCGTACACGAGCTGGTCGCGGTAGATGCGGCCCAGGCCCGGGATGCGGCCGACCCGCTCGCGATCGCGGTTGCGCGTGACCAGGGCCGACGCGCCGAAGCCGACGCTGAACGAGTCGAAGAACAGGTCGCGGTGCATGACGCGTTCGCCGCGCCAGGCGGTGAGGCGGCCGACGTCGACCGCGACGGTGACCCCGGCGGCGATGACCTCGACGTTGTGGCCGAGGCCGCCCGGGCCGGCCTCGAGGCCGAACGACTTGCCCTGGTCGTTGGCGGTGCCGGTCGGCAGCATGCCCATGGCCACGCGCGGGGCGTGGGCCGAGGCCAGGATGCCCTTGGCGACCTCGGCGAAGGTGCCGTCGCCACCCATGTAGATGACGAGCCGGGCGCCCTCGTCGTCGATGGCGCGCCGGACCACGTCGACGGTCGCGCCGTCGGGCTCGGACGGGACGAAGCGGTGCGGCAGGCGGGCCTCGTCGAGCAGGGCCCGGGCGTGCCGGATCCAGTCGGCGGCGCGCCCGCTCTGCGCCGTCGGGTTGCCGACCAGGACGGCCGGGTCCGCGGTCTTGACGCGCTCGGTCACGCCGCGACTGTAGCAAACGTCGGCCGGGTGCGTTGGCGGGCCGGGCCGGCCACGGTACAAGCGCGTATGGTTCCGTCCGCTCTATCCCCGTCGCTGTGTGATCCGACCGAGGAGCACGCGCTGCTCCGGCAGACCGTGCGCCAGCTGGCGCGCGAGCGGGTCGAGCCGCAGGCGATGGCCCACGACGAGACCGGCACGCTCAACGTGCCGCTGCTGCGCCAGCTCGGTGAGCTCGGCCTGCTCGGGGTGACCATCCCCGAGGCCGCCGGCGGCGCCGGGCTGGACGCGGTCGCCTCGGTCATCGTCCACGAGGAGCTGGCCTACGCCGATCCGGGCTTCACGCTGGCCTACCTGGCCCACGCCCTCCTGTTCGTCAACAACCTGTACTTCGCGGCGACGCCCGAGCAGCGTACGCGTTACCTGCCGAAGACGATGCGCGGCGAGTGGGTCGGCTGCATGGGCATGACCGAGCCGAGCGCCGGCACCGACGTGCTGGCCATGGGCACGGTGGCCCGGCGCGACGGTGATCACTTCGTGATCGACGGCCGCAAGACCTTCATCACCAACGGCCCGGAG
This sequence comes from Kofleriaceae bacterium, assembly GCA_018058095.1. GTDB lineage: Bacteria > Myxococcota_A > Polyangia > Haliangiales > Haliangiaceae > JABFXX01. The sequence continues at coordinate 2,545 of JAGPCO010000112.1, read as the reverse complement.
GCCGACGTCGCGATCGTCTACGCCAAGGTCGACGGCAAGATCACCACCTTCGTGATCGAGCGCGGCACGCCCGGGTTCAGCGCCGGCCCGAAGATCGCCAAGATGGGCATGCGCGCCTCGACCATGAGCGAGCTCATCCTCGACGGGGTCCGCGTGCCGGCCGGCAACGTGCTCGGCACCGTCGGCGGCGGCGTCACCAACATGATGCGCAACCTCGAGATCGAGCGGCTCGGGCTGGCGGCGATGAGCCTGGGCATGGCCCGGCGCTGCCTCGACGCCATGGTCGGCTACAGCCGCGAGCGTCACACCTTCGGCAAGGCGCTGCACGAGCACGGCCAGATCCAGCGCTACCTGGGCGACAGCTACGCCAAGGTCGAGGCCATGCGCGCGCTGATCTACGGCACCGCCTCGACCATCGGCCCCGACCGCCGCAACCGCCTCGGCACCGACGCCTGCAAGCTGTTCGCGGCGACCGCGGCCAAGGAGGTCGCCGACGCCGCGGTCCAGGTCCTGGGCGGCTGGGGCTACTGCGCCGAGTTCCGCGTCGAGCAGTTCCTGCGCGACGCCAAGCTCATCGAGATCGGCGGCGGCACGATCGAGGCGCACCAGAAGAACATCAGCCGCGACCTGACCCGGGGCTAGCAGGCTGCTGAAGAAGCAGCCTGCTGCAGCTACTCGATCACCTCGTCGGGCTCGCTCGGCTGGTCGATGTCGTCGAAGTGCTCGCGCTCGAGGTGGATGGTGACCTCCTCGCGATCGACGTCGGCGGCGCCGAGGCGGGTCGCGCCGAACGCGCCGTCGAGGTTGGCGACCACGGTCGAGCCGGTGGTGCGCAGCTCGAACCGGCCGCGGCTGTCGGTGCTGACGTACTCGGTTTCACCCTCGCCGTCGTCGCTGATGGCCCCGACCGCGGCGCCGGCGACCGGGGTGCCGTCGCCGGCCAGCACGACCCCGACCACGGTCTTCTCACGCAGCGGGGTCAGGTCGAGCTCGACCCGCGCGACCTGGCCGGCCGCGACCTCGACGTACTGGTGCACGCGCCGGCCGCCGGCCTCGAAGAACACGGTCTGCTCGCACGCCGAGACCCGGTCGATGCGGAAGCGGCCGCCACGCACCTCGACCAGCTCGGTCCGGCCGCGGCCGCGGTGCGCGCACCCGGTCAGGCGGGCGGTGAGCGAGCCCTCGACGCCGACCGCCGTGCCCTCGATGCTGCCCGAGCCGCTCAGGGTCAGGTCGACCCCGCGTGCCGGGACCTGGATGGTGCGGGTGACGATGCCCCCGTCCTCGGTCGACACCGTCACCTCGTACTCGCCGGCCGGCATGTTGTAGACGTTCCAGCGACCGTCGGCGTCGGCCCGCTCCTGCTGGCCGATGCCGCCCTCGCTGAGCGCGCCCAGATCGATGAACGCGAACGCGGCCGGGCTGCCGTCGGCGTTGCGGATGGTGCCGTCGACGTCGGGCGCCATCGACCCGAGCTCGAACACGATGTTGTCGAAGCGCGCGCCTTCGCGGCAGGCGAAGGTCTTGGCCGGCGACGGCGGCGACTTCCACGGCCACGCCCGCAGGGTGACCTCCTCCTCCTCGGTGGTGACCCAGCGGAACGAGCCATCGGACTCGATCCGGCCGGCCGGCGCGAAGCGGGCCTGGTCGGTGACCGCGCCGTGACCCCAGTGCCGCTCGATGGCGCCGTCGCCGGCGGGTTGGCCGCCGCGGGCCACCACCCGGCCGGTCAGGATGCAGCCGCCGACCAGGGTCAGCTCGGCGCTGGCCACCTGCTTGGCCTCGACCATCAGCTCGGCCCGCTCGGTCGTGCCGGCGTAGCGGTCGTGGGTGGCGTCGAGGGCGTACAGCCCGGCCGGGACCCGCAGCTCGAACTGGCCGTCCCCATCGGACTCGCCGACGTCGGTGCCCAGCACCGGGCGGGGACCACCCGACATGGCCCGCACCACCGCGCCGGCGATGGGGCGGCCCTGGCGGTCGATCACCCGTCCGCGCACGCGCCCGGCCGGCTCGACCTGGAGGTCGACGTGATCGCGATCGGCGGCGATGGCCAGCCGGGTGGCGAGGGCAACGTCCGGCACGCCGGACACCATGGCGTCGGGCAGGCCGGGCAGGCGGTCGGCCTCGCCGGCGCCGACCGAGATGACGTCATCGCTGCGCACGAACACCCGGTAGTCGCCGGCGCTCACCGCCAGGGCGTAGGCGCCGCTGGCGTCGGTCACCACCGACGCCTCGCCGGCGTCGCCCGCGAACACCACCTCGACCTCGGCCACGCCGCCGCCCTTGCGGTCCTGGACGTGGCCGGCCACCCGCAGCATGCCGGCCGGGACGTCGAGGTCGACCGTCCCGCCGCCGCGCCACGCCAGGCCGGGCAGGCGGCGCAGCGCATCGAGCTGCTGCCGGGCGGCCTGCGGCAGCTGGGCCCGACGCGTCGGTCGGTCGTCGCCGCGGGGCCGGGCGGCGTCGTCACCGCGGGACCACCACCAGCCGCCGAGCACGGTCAGCCAGAGCGCAGCGGCGACGAGGAGGCGGCGGCGGGTCGGGC
>JAGPCO010000111.1 GCA_018058095.1 Kofleriaceae bacterium | reverse complement strand
GTCCACGCGGCAGCAGCAGCGGTCCACGCGGCAGCAGCAGCGGTCCACGCGGCAGCAGCAGCGGTCCACGCGGCAGCAGCAGCGGCCCACGCGGCAGCAGCAGCGGTCCACGCGGCAGCAGCAGCGGTCCACGCGGCAGCAGCAGCGGTCCACGCGGCAGCAGCAGCGGTCCACGCGGCAGCAGCAGCGGCCCACGCGGCAGCAGCAGCGGTCCACGCGGCAGCAGCAGCGGTCCACGCGGCAGCAGCAGCGGTCCACGCGGCAGCAGCAGCGGTCCACGCGGCAGCAGCAGCGGCCCACGCGGCAGCAGCAGCGGTCCACGCGGCAGCAGCAGCGGCCCACGCGGCAGCAGCAGCGGTCCACGCGGCGGTCGCCGCGGCGGCCGCTGACGCGGCGGCGGGATCAGGTGGCCCCGGCGGCCGGCCCGGGCTTGCGCGGGCGCGTCAGCTCGACGCGGTCGGGTGCACGTACATCACGAAGCTGAACCGGCCCTCGAGCCAGAACTCCTCGGCTCCGTCGTCACGGCGCGAGGTCACCGCCTCGTCGACGACGTGGGCGCAGGTGCCGCCCAGGCGGAGGACCTCCTGGGTGATCCGCTCGCGCGCCCGGGCCATCAGGCTGTCGGTGCAGCGGCCCCACAGCGCGTCGCGCTCGGCCCAGGACGCGTGGATACGCTCGCTGGTGGCGGTGACCTCGTGTTCACCCTCGATCTGCTCGCTCAGGGGAGGAAGCTCGCGCCGCCAGTAGACGATCTGCGCCATGTGGGCCGCATCATACCGCCGCCGTCGGACCAGGCCGCGCAGCGGCGAATGGCGTTGTCTGCAGAGTTTGCGCCCAAGGGCGTGGCCGCCACCGCGCACGGGCCCGCGAAGGGGTACGGCGTTCACAGCTGGCGAACGAGGCGCCCCGCGGGCAAGGCGCGACCAGGGCGCAACCCCGTCGGTAGGTGACCGAGGCGCAACGCCGGCCCCGGGGATGGACCGCTCGCGAGAACGATCGAGGTGCCGACCCGCGCGCCCTCAGCGTCAGGCGATGTGCTTGGCGTAGGCGTCGGCGTTCATCAGGCCGGTCAGCTCGCCGCGGTCGCTCGGCTCGATCTCGACCATCCAGGCCTTGCCGTACGGGTCGGTGTTGACCAGCTCCGGGCTGCTGCCGAGGTCGGCGTTGACCTTGCTGACGGTGCCGGTGATGGGCGCGTACAGGTCCGACACCGACTTCACGCTCTCGATGGTGCCGAAGCGCTCGCCGCGGGTGACGCGGTCGCCGGCCTTGGGCAGGTCGACCAGGGTGATGTCGCCGAGCTGCTCGACGGCGAACAGGGTGATGCCGACGACGCAGGCGTTGCCCTGCTCGCGCAGCCACTCGTGGTCGTTGGTGTACCGGAGATCGGCGGGAATGGTCGACATGGGAGTTGCCTTCAGCTCTTGTTCGAGGTCGGACGCTTGTAGAACTTGCCGGTCACCGTGGTGGCGCGGGCGGCGCGACCACGGCAGTCGATGGTGAGCGCGGTGCCGGGCGCGGCCAGGGCCGGCGGCACGTAGGCCAGGCCGATGGCGCCCGGCACGCTGATGCCGGGGCCGCCGCTGGTGACCACGCCGACCGGCTGGCCGTCGTGGTGGACGGCGTAGCCGTGGCGCGGGATGGCCCGCTCGTCGGCGGCGATGGTGAAGCCGACCAGCTGGCGGCGCAGGCCCTCGGCCTTCTGCTTGAGCAACACGTCGCGGCCGAGGAAGTCGCCCTTGTCGAGCTTGGTGGCCCAGCCCAGGCCGGCCTCGAGCGGGCTGGTGGTGTCGTCGAGCTCGTTGCCGTACAGCGGCAGCTTGGCCTCCAGGCGCAGGCTGTCGCGCGCGCCCAGGCCGATGGGCAGGCCGCCGAGCGGCTCGGCCGCGGCCCACAGCGCCGCCCACAGGCGGGCCGCGTCCTCGTCCGGACAGGCCAGCTCGAAGCCGTCCTCGCCGGTGTAGCCGGTGCGAGCCGCGACGCAGCGGACCCCGGCGATGACCGCGTCGGCGAACGCGAACGACGGCATCGCCGCCAGCACGTCGGCGTCGCCGCGCTCGGCCAGGCCGATGACCATGGCCAGCGCCTTGGGCCCCTGCACGGCGATGAGGCCGGTCCGGGCCGACACGTCCTCGATCTCGACCTCGCCGCCGAGCTGCTCGCGGAACCAGGCCAGGTCCTTGCTGGTGTTCGACGCGTTGACGATGACGAAGTACTCGCGGTCGGACCGCTTGTAGAAGATGCAGTCGTCGACGATGCCGCCATCGGGCCGGGTCAGCAGGGTGTAGATGGCCTTGCCGTCGGCGGCGGCGCCGACCGCGTTGCTGGTGATGCGGTCGACCGCGGCGCGGGCACCGGGGCCGCGCAGGTAGGCCTCTCCCATGTGCGACACGTCGAACAGGCCGACCGCCTCGCGCACGGTGCGGTGCTCCTTGAGGGTGCCGGCCTTGTACTGGACCGGCATGTCCCAGCCGCCGAAATCGATCAGGCGGGCCCCCAGCTCCTTGTGCGCCGCCCACAGCGGCGTCTTCTTCAGCGCGTCGGTCATGACCGCGGCAGTCTACAGCGCCGGCCCGGCGGGGTGGCGGCGGGCGCGCGGGTTATTGCCGCGGGGCCGGTCGCCCGTCGGGTGTCCGCTTCCGCACCTGCGCCCGCGGCAACGTCCGGGCCCGCCGGGCCTGGCCCCCCAGCTCGAGCTGGCTGCCGACGATGTCGAGCGCGACCGCACCCACCACCAGGCTGGCGCCGAGGCCGACGGCCCCGCCGGCGAGGTAACGCAGGCCGAGCGCCTCGAGGCCGGCCAGCAGCATGAACCGCAGCCAGGCCCCGGCGGCGGCGTGGCCGGTGCCGAAGGTGATCGTACACGCGACCAGGGCGGCGACGGTGCGGCGCCGGCGCAGCTGGCCGGCGGCGGCGGTGGGGTCGAGGTCGGCGCTGGCGTCGGCGTCGGCCGGCGCCAGCTCGGGGGGCGCCAGCGCCAGCGCCTCGGCGGTGAGGGCGTCGTCGTCCTCGCCGCCGCCGCCGCGGCGCAGCTCGGCGATGAGCTCGGTCGCACGCTCGGCCGCGCCGGCGGCGACGCGCACGTCGAGGCTGACCGCGGTGCCGAGCAGGCCGCCAAAGGCGTGCTGGTGCTGCTCGCCCGAGATGACGACGTGGATGTCGTGGGCGCCGAGCAGCGAGCGCACCGCCGCCGCCTCGGCCAGGTTGGTGCACGTGGCGACGATGACCTGGGCGTCGGCGTGGCGGCTCATGGGACCTGCTGGTGGGGGGTGGTGATGGCCGGGTCACGCCGGCGGTCGGCCAGCTCGAAGTGGGCGGTGCCGTCGGCGGTCAGCTCCTGGACCGGGCCCCAGCCCAGGCCGCGCCGCCGGCGCAGGCGCAGGGTGGCCGAGCCGATCTCGGTGTTGGCGCACCAGCTCGGCTCGCCGTCGGGGTCCTCGTACGGCGCCAGCACGAAGTCACCCAGCCGGGCCGACAGCTCGCCGTCGAGGCGGGCGTGCGCGTTCACCAGCGAGAACTGGTAGCGGCCGGTGTCCCAGCGGGCCCGCGCCAGCGCCGCGTGCCGGAACTGGTTGAACGCCAGCAGCTCGTCGCCCAGGCGCAGGGTCGCCACCGTCAGGGTCGGCAGGACCACGCCGCGCCGCCGCAGCCGAGGCGACAGCACCTCGAACGCGGCGTCGTCGACCTCGGCGAACGCCAGGCAGCGGGCCCAGGCCCACTGGTGCGCGTGTTTACCGCCCCACAGGTGGGTCTGCGCCACCGGCTCGCCGCTCAGCTCGTAGCGCACGCCGTCGACGAGCAGCTCGCCGGTCAGGGCCGCGCGCACCGTCGGCGACAGCACCGTGGTCTCGCCGAGGCCGCCGCGCAGGTACATCACGTCGGGCAGGAGGCGGCCCGGCGCGGCCCCGGCCGGCCAGCGCAGGTCCCAGCGCACGTCATGCCCGGCCCCGGCCAGGTCGCCGCGGGCGTGGCTCGACCCGAGCACGCGGCCGGCCAGGTCGAGCGCGAACGGCGCGCCGGTGTGGCGCAGCGCGGCGATCGGGAACCGGCGGTGGATGGCGAAGGTGGGGCCGGTGCGGTGCTCGTCGCGCGCGAACCGCGCGAACCACAGCGCCGCGTACGGCTCACCGTGCCCGGCCGTCGGCGCCTCGAGGGTGTAGCGCAACCAGAACCCGTCGCCGCTGGCGGCGTGGTTCCAGGTCAGGAACCAAACCTCGTACGCGCCCGGGCGGCGCTCGTCCCAGCGCATGCGGTTGCCGGCGTCGGCGTTCATCGGCCGGCCTCGGCGGCGCTCGGCGACGCCGGCCGCGCGGGCAGCGCCCCGTCCTTGGGCCGGCCCAGCACCAGCCCCGCGCTGCGCGAGGCGAGCCCACCCGGGGCCAGCCCGGCGAGGAAACACGACAGCTTGTTGAGGACCCCGGTCACCACGGTCTTCTTGCCGCGCACCATCGCCGCCACGCCCTTCTTCGCCACCACCTCGGCCGACAGCATCGACGCGCTGGCGAGCGCGCCGTAGTCGCCGGCGCCGGCGGCGGCGTGGAACTCGGTGGTGGTGCCGCCCGGGCACAGGCAGGTGGCGTGGATGGGCGAGCCCTTGAGCTCGTAGTGCAGCGCCTCGGAGAAGTTGCGGACGAAGTGCTTGCTGCTGGCGTAGACCGCGAAGTTGGGGACGGCCTGGAACGCGGCGGTCGACGCCACGTTCAGCAGGTAGGCCCGGCCCGGCGCCGGCGGCGTGGCCCGGTGGGTCGCGACGAAATGGTAGGCCAGCTCGACCAGGCTGGTGATGTTGAGCTGGATCATCTCGAGGTCGCGCCCGACCTCGGCGGTGGTGAACGGCCGGAAGTAGCCGAAGCCGGCGTTGTTGACCAGGATGGTCGGCGTCGGGCCGGTGGCGCACGTGTCGTGCCAGAGGGTCGTCGCCGCCCCGGCCTGGCCGAGGTCGGAGGTCACCACCGTGGCCTCGACCTGGCGCGCGCGTGCGGCGGCCGCCACCTGGTCGAGCCGATCGCGCCGACGCGCGGCCAGCACCAGGTCGCAGCCGCGCCCGGCCAGCTCGGCGGCGATGGCCGCGCCGATGCCGCTCGAGGCGCCGGTGATCAGCGCGCGGTGGCCGCGCAGCGAGGAGGTGGCCATGGGCCGACCCTAGCAGGATGCTGAAGCAGCATCCTGCTCGTCATTTCTGATTTCGCAGCCTGCTGAGAAACACGGAGCCCGTTCCGTCGGCTGAAGCCGCCGGCACGGGGCCGCGCGATCAACCCGCCAGGTGGTCGCGCAACCGGCGCAGGGCCAGCTCGCTCTTGCAGTCGCGTAGCGCACCGGCCACGGCGGCGGCGATGGCCTGGTCGAGGCCGTGCCAGCGCAGCGTGGCCCCTTCCTCCATCGGCGAGCCGTCGCCGGCCGGGGCCCGCGCCGGGGTGGACGGGTCGACCTCGACCGCGAACAGGTGCAGCGCCTCGGCGATGAGGCCGGGCGAGCTGTCGACCGCGGCGCCGAGCCGGACCACCGCGCTGGCGGCCACGGTCAGGCCGGCCTCCTCGGCCACCTCGGCCTGGGCCCGGGCCACCAGCCCGGCCTCGCCGTGTTCGCCGCGCTCGACGATGCCGGCCACCACCTCGTCGCTCCACCAGCGGGGCGCCTCGCCCGGGCGCGCGGCCGGATCGGGCTGGCCGCGGCCGAGCGCCAGCGGCGGGCGCAGGCCGCGCCGCAGCAGCACGTCGACCCCGCCGTCGCCGCGCCGGCGCCATACCACCACCACCACGGCGTCGATGCCGACGTCCCGGGTCACGAAGTCGCACGGGTAGGGCGACGAGCGCGTCCCGTCGGCGCGCAGGTTGACCAGCCGGGTCCGGCGCAGGGTCAGGAAGCCGCCCGCGCCGAGGGCCTGGTCGGTCACCACCTCGACGGCGGTGACCGCCGGCTCGCCGGCCGGCTCAGTCATCGCCACCGGCGCCACCGGCGCCGACGCCGGCGCCGACCGAGGTGGCGCCCGGGGCGGCCCGGGCGTACTCGTCGAGCTTGCGGTACAGGGTCTTGCGGTCGAGCCCGAGCCGCTGCGCCGCCCGCGTCTTGTTGCCGGCCTCCTCCTCGAGCACGCGCTCGATGTACTCGCGCTCGAGCTCGGCCAGGCTGAGCCGGCGCGCGACCGCGGCCGCCAGCATGTCGGTCGGCCTCCGCTCGCGCACCTGGGTCGGCAGGTCGTCGGCGCGCACCACGTCGCCCTGGCTCAGGGTCGCGCCGCGCTCGAGCACGTTCATCAGCTCGCGCACGTTGCCGGGCCAGTGGTAGGCCAGCAGCTGGGCCTCGGCGTCGGCGGCCAGGCGGAAGGTGCGCGGTGGGCTGGCCTTGGCGCCGAGGCTGGCCAGGATGCGCTCCGCCAGCGGGGCGACGTCGTCGGGTCGGCTGCGCAACGGCGGCAGATCGACCTGGATCACGTTGAGCCGGTAGTACAGGTCCTCGCGGAAGTCGCCGGTGGTCAGCATGTCCTCGAGCTTGCGGTTGGTCGCGGCGACCACCCGCACGTCGACCCGCTGGGTCTTGGTCGCGCCGAGGGGACGGACCTCGTGCTCCTGCAGCACCCGCAGCAGCTTGGCCTGCAGCGGCAGCGCCAGCTCGCCGATCTCGTCGAGGAACAGGGTGCCGCCGTCGGCCTCGACGAACAGCCCGGCCTTGTCGGCGCGGGCGTCGGTGAAGGCGCCCTTCTTGTGGCCGAACAGCTCGCTCTCGATCAGCGTCTCGGGCACCGCGGCCAGGTTGACCGCGACGAACGGGTCGGCCTTGCGCGGCGAGGCGTAGTGGATGGCCCGGGCCACCAGCTCCTTGCCGGTGCCGCTCTCGCCGGTGAGCAGGACCGACGCGGTCGAGCCGGCGATGCGCTCGATCAGGTGGACCACGTCGCGCATGGCCTGGCTCTTGGCGACGATGTTGCCGAGGGCGTAGCGATCCTCGACCTCGCGCTGCAGGCGCTCGACGCGCTGGCGCAGGGCGCGCTCGCCCAGCGCCTTGTCGATGGTGAGCAGGAGCTCCTCGAACTCGAACGGCTTGGTGATGTAGTCGAACGCGCCCAGCTTGACGGCGCGGATGGCGGTCTCGATCGAGCCGAACGCGGTCACCATGACGACGTGGGGCGGGCGGGGCAGGGCGGTCACGCCGCGGATGAGGTCGAACCCGTCCATCTCCGGCATGCGCAGGTCGGTCACCACCAGGTCGAACGGCTCGGTCCGGGCCAGGGCCAGGCCCTGGGCCGCGTTGCTGCCGCTCTTGACCTGGTAGCCGGCGTCGGTCAGCTCCTCCGCCATCAGCTCGCGCATGGCCTCGTCGTCCTCGACGACGAGGATGCTGATCGGCGCACGCTCGGCCATGGCCGGCACGGTAACACGGGCGTGCGGTGCTACAACCGGGGCGCCGTGAAGGTCGCGACCCGCCTGACCCTGGCCACCGCCGTGGTCGTCACCCTGGCCTCGTCGGCCTACGCGGTGTTCGACGTGCGCGCGCGCGGGGCGGAGCGGCAGGCGGCGGCGCTGCGCGAGGCCCGGACCCTGGCCCTCGGCCTCCGCGTGGCGATCGAGGCGCGCGGGCTCGACCTGGCCCGGGCCGACGCGCTCGGGCGCGATCTCGGTCGGGCGGTCGGGCGCTGGCGGGTGGCGCTGGTCGACCCGGCCGGGCTCGAGCTGGCCGGGGCGGCGGCGCCCGACCCGGCCCGGCCCCTGGCGCAGCCGGTCCCGCCCGGCCAGCTGCGCCGGGTCCGGGCCATCCTCGGCGCGCCCGAGGTGCTCATCGCCGAGCGTGACGACGCCGGCGTCCACGCCGCCATCTCCATCCGCCGCGCCGGGACCAGCGTCGACACCACCAGCGTGGTCGCGGTGCTGCTGGTGTGGCGCGAGGCCGGCTTCCTGGCCGACGCCGCCAGCGACGACTGGGCCGGCGCGCTCGGCCTGGTCGTGCTCATCGTCGCCGTCGCCACCCTGGTCGTCGGCGCGCTGTCGTCGAGCCTGGTGTCGGGCCGCATCCGCAAGCTGCTGCGCGGCATCGACGACGTCGCCAAGGGCGATCTGTCCCACGTGCTGCTGTCCGACCGCGACGACGAGATCGGCGCGCTGGCGACCCGGTTCAACGAGATGACCTTCTCGCTGCGCGAGTCGCGCGCCGAGACCGAGCGGCAGAACCAGGCCAAGCTCGACCTCGAGCAGCGGCTCGGGCAGACCGAGAAGCTGGCGACGATCGGACAGCTCGCCGCCGAGATCGCGCACGAGGTCGGCACGCCGCTCAACGTCATCGCCGGCCGGGCCCGCTCGGTGCAGAAGAAGGCCGGGGACCGCGAGGCGGTCGAGAAGAACGCGGTCATCATCGCCGAGCAGACCGCGCGGATCACCCGCATCATCCAGCGCCTGCTCGACTTCGCGCGCCGCAAGGTCGGCGCGGCGCCGCGGGCGGCGGTCTCGCTCAACGAGGTGACGCTGACGACGATGGAGCTGCTGGCCGGGCAGTTCAGCAGCCACCGGGTCAAGACGCGCCTGTCGCGGGCCGAGGGCCTGCCCCGGGTCGCCGGCGACGCCGACCGGCTGCAGCAGGTGCTGATCAACCTGGTCCTCAACGGGGTCCAGGCCATGGCCGGCGGCGGCACGCTCGAGGTCGAGACCAGCCGGAGCCACCGGCACCGGCCCGGGCTCGAGGACGCTCCGGCCCAGGACTTCGTGGTCGTCGCCGTCAGCGACACTGGCGCCGGCATCCCGGCCGACGTGCGCGACAAGATCTTCGACCCGTTCTTCACCACCAAGGAGGGCAGCGGCGGCACCGGCCTGGGCCTGGCGGTGTGCTCCGGCATCGTCAAGGAGCACGACGGCTGGATGGAGGTCGACGACCGCGCCGGTGGCGGGACCGTGTTCCGGGTGTTCATCCCGGCCGCGCCGGCGCTGGGGGCCGGGGCCGCCGCGCTCGACGCGCGTTGACGCCGCGGCGGCGGCGATCGCGAACGCCCTGGCGCGGCCTCGCCTACCTGGAACAGACGGCGCGGGCGGCGCGGGCGGCGGTGGCCACGCCGGCCGCGTCGCTGCCGGCCAGCTCGCCGAGGCGGGCGGCGGCGCCGCGCGGACAGGCCGGGCCGAGCAGGCGCAGCCCGGTGGCGGCGCCGACCAGCAGCTCGGGGAACGCCTCGTCGCCGAGCGCGTCGAGCAGCGCGGCGCCGGCGGCCGGGCCGCCGAGGCGGCCGAGCACCGGCCCGGCGCTGGCCGCCAGCGCCAGCGCCGCGGCGTCGTCGTAGGCGGCGGCGCGCCAGCCGGCGAAGGCCTTGGCCAGCGGCGCCGCCAGCGATCGATCCGCCAGCACCACCAGCAGGCCGACGGCGTGGCGGCGCACCGGCAGGGGCTGGGCCCGGTCCTGCGCCAGCGTCAGCAGCTCGGCGCCGATGCCGGCCGCGCGGCACCCGACCAGGGCGCCGAGGGCGTCGAGCCGGACCTGGAGGTGGGGGTCGGCGCCGACCGCGGCGCGCAGGGCGGCGGCCGGGCCGGGCCGCTGGCAGCGCTGGCCGAGGGCGACGGCGGCGCGCCGGCGCAGGTCGGGCCAGCCGTCGCTGGTCAGCACGCCGGCGATGGCGCGGTCGGAACCGTCGCGCTGCGCCGCGGCGTCGGCGCTGACCATCGGCCCGGCGCCGAGGTCGTCGCGCTCGGCCAGCGCGTCGAGCGCCTCGAGGCGCAGGCCGGGGTCCGGGTCGCCCAGCCAGCGCGCGAGCAGGCGGGTCGCGGCCGCTGCCGGGTTGCGGCGCAGGCCGATGGCCGCGGCCCGGCGCAGCACGCCGGTGGCCGCACGCGCCACCTCGGCCACCGTGGCGTCGTCGCCGTGGCTGGCCAGCGCCGACAGCAGGCGGTAGCGGACCCGGTAGTCGGTCGCGGCCGGCACCGCCGCGCGCATCGCCGTCATCGCCTGCGCACGCACCGCGTCGTCGGCCCGGCGCAGCGCGAGGTCGAGGCCACGCCACAGGTCGGCGGCGCGGGCCGGGTCGGCCTCGCCCGCCGCCAGCGGGACCAGGGCGACCGCGCCGCGGCTGGCGAGCGCGCGCACCAGGTCGCGCTGCAGCGAGCGCGGCGCCGTGCCCGCGCTGGCCAGCAGGGTCGCGCTGGCGTCAGCGCCGCGATCGGCGCTCAGCACCTCCCACACCACACGGCGGGCGGCCGGGCTGGCGCTCGGGCCGGCGCCGGCGATGAGGCCCGGCCGGCCGGCGGCGCCGAGCCCGGCCAGGGCGCGCGCGAGCGCCTCGGCGGCGATGGCGCCGACGTCGGGCCGGGCCAGGGCCGCGGCCAGGGCCGGCGCCGCCGCCGGATCGCGGCTGGCGACGAGCAGGTCGAGCAAGCGCTGGCGGGCTCGCCCGCCCAGCGCGTCGGTGGCCAGCGCGGCGCTGATGGCCGCGGTCGCGGCCGGCCCGCGCCGGCGCAGCACGCTGGCGCTGGCCTCGGCGTCGGCGCCGTCCGCGGCCACCGCGGCGACCAGCGCGGCGTCGGGGCCGCCCGGCGCCTGATCGGCGTCGGTCAGCACCGCCAGCTCGGCCAGGGCGACCGGGCCGGGGCCGACGCCGCCGTCGACGACCACGCTGACGCACCCGGCGATCGGCCGCGGCAGCTCGGCGACGAAGCTCGCGCCGGTGGCGGGCAGCTCGATCCACGCCGCGTCGCCGGCGCCGACCACCGCGAGCCGGCGTGGTCGCGCCAACCCCGGGCCGGTGGCGAGGGTGACGGCGACGGCGCGCGCGGTCGCGCCGGCGGCGCGGAAGGTGATGAACGCGCCGCGGCCCGACCCGGCCGGTCGCCACACCGTGCTGGTGTCGGCGTCACCCAGCTCGCGCGGCACCACCAGCGCGCCGGCGTCCAGCGCGCCGGCCTGGCTCGACGCGGGCCCGGCCCGAAACCACGCGCCGGGCGCGGTCGGCGCCGGCACCACGCGCGCCACCACCGTCGGCGCCGCCGCCGGCACGGCTGGGTCCCCCTTGATCGGCGCGAACCGGGCCCGACCGGCGTCCCAGCCCTCCGGGTACAACCACGGCGTGGCCCCGTCGCAGCGGGCGACGTCGGCCCGGGTCTGGTAGCGGACCAGGCCACGCGGGGTCGGCTCGATCGCCACCGCGTACTCGCCATCGGCGCCGACCGGCCCGATCGGTCCGTGCCACAGCCGCTCGAGCCGAGCGCCGACCAGCGCCAGCGCCACCGCCGTCGACGGCTGGCCGGGGCGGTCCTCCGCGCCCTGCAGGCCGGCGACGACATAGCTGGCCGTGCCGGCGCGCGCGCCGCGCAACCAGACTGGCACGCCCGGCAGCGTGACGCTCCAGCGCAGGACCCGCCCGGTGCGCGACAGCGTCACCTGGATCGCGCCATCGACCGCGGCGATCGGATCGGGCTGGCCATCACCGTCCAGATCGGCCGCCGGCGCCGCCGCGGCCGGCCCGGCGCCGGCCAGGGCCGGGACCGCGGTCAGCATCAGCGCCGCCAGCCAGCGCCCGGTGCGCCGCGACCTCACGACGCCCCCTCGGGTCCATCGGCCGGCGCCGGCGCCGGCGCCGGCGCGGCGCCGCTGGCGTCCGATCGAGCGGCCGGGGCGTCGGCCTGGCCCTCGGCCGACCGCTTCCGCGCCCGCTTGTCCTCGCGCAGCATGGCGGGGATGTCGGCGCCCTCGAAGTGGAAGTGGGCCTCGGCCGCGGCCATCTGCTCGGCCTCCTTCTTGGTGCGGCCGACCGCGCGGGCCCACTCGCGCCCGCCGATGGACACCGCCACCACGAAGCGCTTGTCGTGGTCGGGGCCGTGCTCCTCGACCACGCGGTAGCTGGGGGCCTGGCGCAGCCGGGCCTGCACCGCCTCCTGCAGCCGGGTCTTGAAGTCGTAGAAGCCCTTGAACTCGACGGTGGCGATGCGCTGGGCCAGCAGGCGCCCGGCCAGCTCGGCGGCGACGGCGTACCCGCCGTCGAGGTAGACCGCGGCGACCAGGGCCTCGAAGGCGTCGGCCAGGAGCGAGACCTTGTCACGGCCGCCGCTCTTCTCCTCGCCGCGCCCGAGCAGGAGCCACGCGCCCAGGCCGAGCTGGCCGGCGATCTCCGACAGGCCGACCTCCGACACCACCTGGGCCCGGGTCACGCTCAGCTCGCCCTCGCGCAGCTGCGGGTAGCGGGTCATCAGCGCGTGGCCGACCACCAGGTCGAGCACGGCGTCGCCGAGGAACTCGAGCCGCTCGTTGTTCTCGTCGGTGACGGCCGTGGCCTCGTTGCAGAACGAGCGGTGGCGCAGCGCGGTCTCGAGCAGCTCGCGCCGCTGGAACTGGTAGCCGATCAGCGCCTCGAGCTGGTCGTAGTCGGTGCGCGCGGCCACGACCGCACCATATCGCGCGCGCCGCCCGCGCAGTAGGGCTGGGGTGGCGCGGCGGCGCGGCCGCCGGCGCCGCCTGCCGGCGCGGTGGCCTGGTAGAATGGTGTCGACGTGGCAGAGCTGCGCGAGCGCTTCGGCAAGTACCACGTGCTCGAGCGGATCGCGCAGGGCGGGATGGCCGAGATCTACAAGGTCAAGACCGTCGGCATCGCCGGCTTCGAGAAGGTCCAGGCGCTCAAGCGCATCAAGCCGCAGTCGGCCGGCGAGGAGCGCTTCATCCGCGGCTTCATCGACGAGGCCCGCATCGCCGTCGAGCTGTCGCACCGCAACATCGTGCAGGTCTACGACTTCGGCAAGGCCGACGGCGAGCTGTACCTGGCGATGGAGCTGGTCGAGGGCGTCGACCTGCGCACCGCGCTGACCCACACCGCCGCGCGCGCCGCGCCGGTGCCGGTCGCGGTCGCGGCGTACGTCGTGTCGGAGGCGGCGGCCGGCCTCGACTACGCGCACCGCAAGACCGATGGCCTGGGCCGCTCGCTCGGCATCGTCCACTGCGACGTGTCGCCGGCCAACGTCATGCTGTCGTACGACGGCTACGTCAAGGTGCTCGACTTCGGCATCGCCCGCGCCAGCTTCTCGTCGGCGCTCGAGCGCCGCCGCCTGCGCGGCAAGCCGCGCTACATGGCGCCCGAGCAGACCTACGGCGAGACCCCGACCGCGGCCAGCGACGTGTTCGCGCTGGCGGTCATCGCCTGGGAGCTCTTCGCCGGGCGCGCCTTGTTCACCGGCGCGGACCTGCGCGCGGTGCTGGGCGCGGTGCGCCGGTGCGAGGTGCCACCGCTGGCCAGCCTGACCTCCGGGCTGCCGGTGGCGGTGACCCGGGTGATCGATCGCGCGCTCAGCCCCGACCCGGCGGATCGCGGCAGCGCGGCCGACCTGGCCGGGACGCTGTCGCGGCTCGGCACCGAGTGCGGCGCGCGTGGCCTGGCCGGCTGGCTCGAGGCGCTGCTGCGCGACGAGGCGGCGCCGTGGCCGACCGGGGAGTTCGGGCGCGACGAGGTCGCCGCGGCCAGGGCCGGGGTCAGCGCCGCCGCCGTCAGCGCCGCCGGCGCGGCCAGCGCCGGCGTGGTCACCACCACCGCCAGCCGCCCGACCTCGGCCCGGGCCCCGGCGCCGCCGCGATCGGGCCGCGCGGCGGTGACGACGTCGACCCGACGGCGCGGCCTGGCCGACGGCAGCGACGACTTCGCTGACGACCAGTCGACGGCACAGGCCGGGCCGGCCGGGGCCTTCGCCTCGGGGCCGGCGACTGGCCCGGGCACTCGCTCGTCGCTCATCGGCCTGCGCCCGCTCCCCGAGCCGGGTGAGCCCGGCTTCGAGGAGGAGACCACGAGCCACCAGCCCCGCGGGCGCGGGGCCGAGACGCGCAGCACCGCGACCGGCGCCATCCCGTTCGACGAGGCCGAGCTGCGGTTCGACATCGTCGAGGACGGTGACGACCGGCCGGAGTTCGCGCCGGCGATCGAGCTGGCCGGCGGCGCGCCCATCGACGACCCGCTGGTGGGCGACGCCAGCGCGGCGGTGGTGGAGCGGCGCCGGGTCGCGGTGGTGGTGATCCAGCTGGTGGCCGGGGAGGGCGGCGTCGAGCGCGCGCGCGCGCTGGCGCGCGGGCTGGGCGAGCTGGCGTACCAGCGCGGCGGCGTCGCCCTGTCGCTGTCGGAGCGCGCGCTGGTCGTGGTGTTCGGGCTGGAGGTCGCCGGCGAGGACGACGCCGTGGTCGCGCTGGCCTGGGCGCTCGACGCCGCGGCCCGGGCCCGCGACGAGGGGGTCGGCGCCAGCGCGGGTGTCCGGCTCGGGGTCGGCGCCCCGCTCGACCAGCGCGGACGGCCCGCGGTCGATCCGGTCGGCATCACCGAGGCGACCCGGCTGGCCGCCGAGGCGTTGCCCGGCCGGCCGCGTGTGGCCGGCGCGCTGGGGCGGGCCGCGGCGGCGCTGTTCGAGCTGCGGGCGCTGACGGGTGGCGACGATCGGCCGCGCGAGGTCGAGGTCAGCGGCCGCCGCGACCTGGCCGAGCTCGGTCAGGCCGTCCTGCGCCGGCGCGGGCGCTTCGTCGGCCGGGCCGACGCGTTGGCGGCGCTCGAGGCGGCGATGGTCCAGGCCGAGCGCAGTGGCCATCGCGTCAGCGCGCTGTGCCTGGGCGCGGCCGGGGTCGGCAAGAGCCGCCTGTGCGCCGAGCTGGTGGCCCGGCTCGAGGCCGGCGCTCGCCCGCCGCGCGTGCTGGCCATCGCCACCTCGGCGGCCGCACGCTCGGCCCCGTTCGCGGTGGTGATCGATCTCGTGCTGGCCGGGCTCGGGCTGCCGGCGGTGCGGGGCCGGGCCGGGCGGGCTCGGCTGGCCGAGCGCCTGCCGGGGGCGCTGCAACTGGCGCGCCCGGACCCGGATGCCGCGGTCGATCCAGGCCCACAGGACGCCGAGGCCGCGGCCGAGGTCGAGGACCACGTGGCGGCGCTGATGGGCGCGGTCGAGCTGCGCGACGGCGTCACCGTCGGCCACGGCGAGACCGCGGATCTGCGGGCGCGGGTCGCCGACGCCCTGGCCGCGCTGCGCCGGGTCCTGCACGAGCCTGGCCGCCCGCTGCTGATCCTCATCGAGGACGTGCACCTGGCCGACAACGCCAGCCTCGAGGTGCTGCGCCGGCTCACCACCAGCCGGTCGCCCGGCGCCGAGCTGCTGGTCCTGACCGCACGCGAGGGGGGCCCGCCGCTGCCGCCGGTCGACGTGGTGGTGACCTTGCCGGATCTGGTCGGCGCCGAGCTGCGGGCGCTGGTGGTCGACCGGCTCGGCCCGGTCGCCACCCCGTTCGCGGTCGCCGCGGTCATCAGTCGGGCCGGTGGAAACCCGCTCCTGGTCGAGGAGCTGGCCCGGGCCACGCGCGAGGACGGCGACGCCTTGCCCGACAGCGCACGCGAGGTGGTGGCGGCCCGGGCCACGCGCCTCGGCCCCGGCGCGCGCGCCGTGCTGCGGTACGCGGCGGTGCTTGGCACCGGCGTGCGGACCCGCCTGCTCGAGGAGCTGGTGGGCGGGGAGCTGAGCGCCGAGCTCGACGAGCTGGCCCACGCCGGCCTGCTGACCGCGCGCGACCCCGAGCGCCCGGCCGACGCGGTCGACGGCGAGCTGGTGTTCGCCCGCGGCCTCCTGCGTGAGGTCGTGTACGACGGCCTGTCGGCCCGGTCGGCGCGTGACTTCCACGGCCAGGTCGGCCGTCTGCTGGCGACCCGGGCCCTGGCCGGGCGCGACGAGCCGCCGGCGGTGGTGGCCGAGCACCTCGAGCGTGGCGGTGAGGTCGCGGCGGCGGCGGCGTTCTGGTTGCGGGCCGGTCGGCTGGCGATGTCGGCGCACGACGCCACCGCCGCGGTCGGCTACTTCGGTCGGACCCTGGCGCTCGAGCGGCAGCTCGGCCCCGAGCCGGCGTCGGCGCCCGGCCGGCAACGCCGCATCGAGGCCCTGGCCGGGCGCGAGGAGGCGCACCGCCTGCTCGGCGACCTCACCCGCGACGGCGACGATCTCGACGAGCTGATGCGCCTGGCCGATCGCGACCTGCGCCGCCAGGCCGACGTGATCCTGCGTCGGGCCCAGCGCGCGCTCGGGCGCGGCGACCTGGCGGCGGCGCTGGCCGGGGCCGACCAGGCCGAGAAGCTGGCGCAGGACGCCGGCGACCTGCGCCTGCGCGGCGACGCGGTGTGCGTGCGCGGCGAGGCGCTCGAGCGTTCGGCCCACTACCAGCCGGCCGAAGCCGCGCTGCGCCAGGCCCGGACCTGGTACGCCCAGCTCGGCGCGACCCGGGCCGAGACCGCGGCGATGATGGTGCAGGCGCGCATGAGCCTGCTGCGCGGCCAGATCGAGGCGGCGCGCGACCTGTTCCGCGCCGTCGTCAGCCGGCTACCGCGCCTGCGCGACCCGGTGCTCGAGCGCACCGTGCGGATGCACATCGCGCTGGCCCAGCTCCACCTCGGCAACTACGCCGACGCCATGACCTCGGCCCGGCGCGCGCTCGAGCTGTGCAAGCGGTTCGGCGACCGCGCGCGCGAGGGCGAGACCCTGGCCACCCTCGGCGTCATCCACGCCGCGCTCGGCCTGTACGACCAGGCGGCCGAGCACTACGCCGCCGCGCTCGACCTGCTCGACGGGACCGGGTCGCGCTGGGCCTACGCCGACTGCCTGGTCCACGCCGGGGCGTGCGACGTCCGCCGCGGCCACGCCTCGGGCCTCGACATGATCGCCGAGGGTGCGCGCCAGGCCGCGGCCATCGGCGCGCGCTACGTCGAGGTCCACGCCCGGCTGGCCCGGGCCGAGGCGGCGACCCGCGCCGGCGACGCCCGGACCGCGGCCGACGACGCCGCCATCGCCGCCGCCGCGGCGCGCCAGGCCACGCTGGCCGGGTTCGAGGCCATCGCCCTGGCCCGCCAGGCCGCGGCCACCGCCGCGCTCGGCCAGCTCCAGCCCGAGCCGACTCGGCCCGGCGAGCGCGCGTCGCTGGCGAGCGCGGCCGAGCTGGCCGAACGTGCGGTCGCGCTGGTCGGGCACCTGCGCTACCTCGACGGATCGGTCGAGGAGGTGCTGCTGGCGTGCGCCGAGGTGTTCGCGCGCTGCGGCGCGCGCGACCAGGCCGCGCACGTGCGCGAGCGCGGCCGGCAGGGCGTGCTGCGCAAGCTGCGCGGCATCGTCGATCCGACCTGGCGCGCGGCCTTCGTGGCGGTGGACGAGCACGCGGCCCTGCTGGCCGAGCCCGAGGTGGCCTGATGCGCCCTGGCGCCGGCGAGGCCCGCTGATGGGGCGGTTCACCCAGCTAGGCGACGCGGCGATGGCCCGGATCGGCGCCGGCTTCGGCCTCGGCCCGGTCCAGACCTGGCACCCCATCGTCGCCGGCACGGTCAACTCCAACTTCGCGCTCACGACCGCGACCGGGCGCTGGTTCGTCCGGGTCAACGAGGGCAAGACCGACGGCGACGTGGCGTGGGAGGCCCGGGTCCTGGCCGCGCTGGCCGCGGCCGGCGTGCCGACGCCGGCGCCGCGGTCGGGTCCGGACGGGCGGGCGTGGCTCGAGGACGATGGCCACCTGCTGTCGGCTTTCGCCTGGCTGCCGGGGCGGCACCTCGGCGCCGACGAGGTCACGCCGGCCCACGCCGCGCGCCTGGGGACGGCGCTGGCCGAGCTGCACCAGGCAACGGACGCCATCCCGCCCCACCAGCGCCGGGGCAGCCGCTACGACATGGCCGGGCTCGGCCAGCGGCTGGACCAGATCGGCGCCGCGGTCGACCGCGGCGCGCGGCCCGAGCTGGCCACCGTCCACGCCGAGCTGGCGCGCGAGCACGCCTGGCTGCTGGCGCAGGCGGAGGTGCGGGCGGCCGGGCGAGCAGGGGTCATCCACGGCGACCTGTTCCGCGACAACGTGCTGTGGGCCGACGCCCGCGCCGAGGCGCCGACGCTGGTGGCGCTGCTCGACTTCGAGCAGGCCTCGGCTGGCAGCTGCGTGTACGACCTCGCCGTGGCCATCGGCGACTGGTGCTGGAGCGGCGCCGCCGCGCCGGTGCTCGATCCGGCGCGGATGGACGCGCTGCTCACCGGCTACCAGCACCTGCGCCCGCTGTCGCCGGCCGACCACGCCGCCCTCGCGGTCGAGCTGCGGGCCGCGTCGGCGCGGTTCACCATCACCCGGTTGACCGACGTGTACCTGCCGGGGATCGACAACCCCGACAAGGACTACCGCGCCTTCCTCATCCGCCTGCGCCACTGGCAGGGCCAGGGCGCGGCGTCAGCGCCGGGCTGAGGCCAGGACGCCGGCCGCGGGACCATGGGACGCCGTCGGCGGCCGAGCGCCTTGCCAGGCTGGCATCAGCGGCCACGACGATCGCGGCGCGGTTGCCACATTGGCAACGCACCCCCGGGCTGAGCCCGGCAGTTCCTTGCCAGGCGACGATGGCCCATGGAATAACCGCGGGCACGATTCTCGCATCCACGCCCGAGGTACCCATGCCGACGCCGCTCCGCCTTCGCCGCTTCGCCCCGCTCCTGGTCGCTGGCCTGGCCGCCTGTGCCGGGCGCGCCTCGACCATCAGCGGCACTCGTATCGCCGACGACTCGGTCAACCGGGCCATCCTGCAGCAGGTCGAGAGCTACCGGCAGGCGGTCGAGCGGCGCGACGCCCAGGCCCTGCTCCTGATGGCCTCGCAGGCGTACTGGGAGGACAGCGGGACGCCTTCCGGCAGCGACGACTACGGCGTCGATGGCCTGCGCGAGGTGCTGTCGAGCCGCTTCCAGAAGGCCGACGACATCCGCTACGCGATGAAGTACGTCTCGATCCGCCGGGCCTGCCCGAGCGACGACGGTGGTGTGATCGCCGGCTGTCGAGCCCACGTCGAGGTCCTCATCGACGCCAGCTACTCGGTCATGGACGCGCGCAACAGCGAGCGCCGGCCCGACATGCGTGACCAGAACGAGCTGGTCCTCGAGTGGACCGGCGACAAGTGGTTGTTCGTCAGCGGCATGTGAGGGACGGCGGGCCCTGACCGGGCCACGGCGAGGTGGACGCAGCCTGCTAGTCCCTGGATCCGGGGTTCCTCGGCGTCGGCGTGTCACGCAAGCGATAGATCTCGCGGGCGAAAACCGTCGTGAGTTCTGCCAACGATCACGTTTCCAGGGGACTAGGAGACCGACCCCGTAGCGACTTCGGATCGCCCCGGGGTCGGCCTTCGAAGCCGGGCGTCAGGGCACGCTAACCAAGGTGACGGCGCCTGCCCACAGCGGTTCCCGCGGGGCTGTCGTGGCTCCCCCAACCGGATTCATTCGAATCCGTCCCTGACCCTGACCCCACCCGACGAAGTCGGTGTCTGGGTCACGGTCCAGGGTGGCCCCCCCCCCTCAGGGAACCCCACCCAGGCCCGGGCGGACTGCTGTGGGCAGGCGCTGCCCCTCTCCACGCCCGCGGGCTTCTCAGCACCTGCTAGAGGTGACCGTCGCGCGCGAACCCCAGCCGCTGCTGCCAGTCGCGTGCGAGCGCGTGCTCGATCTCGCCCATCGTGTCGGCCCCGAGCGCGGTGATGGCCGCCTCGACCCGGGCGTGATCGCCGGCCCGGTACGCCGCCACCGCCAGCCGGCGCGCCGCGTTGCGCTGGAACGACGGGCCGGGCAGGCCGAGGTCGAGGCCACGCTCGAGATCGGCCGCGCCGCCGGCGGGGTCGCCCAGGTCGAGGCGGCGGAGCCCGCGCAGGTACCAGGCCAGGCCGAGCGTGGGCTCGAGGGTGACCGCCAGGTTGGCCTGGCGCAGCGCGTCCTCGGCGCCGCTGACCAGGAAGAAGTGGGCGCGTAGCGCCACCCCGGCCGGGCCCGGGTGGGCCAGGGCGAGCTGCTTGGCCTCGACCTGGCGGCGCCAGGTGTCGTCGAGCGGCAGCGCGGCCAGCCCGGCCAGCCGGCGCCCGACCTCGGCCCAGTCGCCGGCGCGGCCGGCGCGCTCGATGAGCCGGTTCGCGGCCTCGGCCCGCAGCGTCGAGGTCTGGTCCTCGCCGTCGGCCAGCTCGCGCCAGATCGAGGCCGCCTCGTCCCCTTCGCCGGCGTCGCCGCCGTCGCCGAGCACATCGGCCAGCTCGAGCCGGTGGCGCGGCTCGCCCGGATCGACGCCGCACACCTGGCGCAGCAGCGCGACGGCGGCGGCGCGGTTGCCGGCCGCCAGGTGCTGGCCGGCGCGGACGCGGCGTTCGCGGATGGCGTGCGGGCACGGCCGTTCGAACACGCTGCCGTGCCGGAACCGCTCGCGCGCGCCCTCGCTGGCACCGGGCGGGAGGGTGATGGTGGCGATCATCGCTCGCCAGCCGGCGACCAGGCGGTCCTGGCCGACGCCGAACGCGGCGGCGAAGTCGCCGCCGTTGCCGTACAGCGCGCGTACCGGCGCCGCGCCGTAGGTGTCGAGCAGGTAGCGCAGGAACGACCCGGCGGTGGCGTAGCCGCGCGCGGACGCGAACGAGAAGAACCGGAGCGACAGCAGATCGTCGACGCTGGGGGTCAGGCCGAGCTCGACCATGGCCCGGACCGACTGGTGCGGGGTCAGGCTGCGGTCGTAGCTGCCGGGCCAGTCGGCCGCCACCGCCAGGCCCTCGATCAGGCCGGGGTTGACCAGCACCGGCAGGCCGAGCAGGCGGCGCGCGCTCACGCCGAAGATGGCATCACCGAACTCGGCGGCGACCACGTGCGCGATCTCGTGGCGCAGCGAGCCGTGCGGGAAGGCGCGGTGGTCGAGGTAGATCTCGCGTCGCCACGGCTTGGCCATCTCGACGTCGCGCGCGCCCATCCAGCGCGCCTTGTCGGCGGCGCTGGCGAAGTAGTACGAGTGGATCTTGCGGCTCGGCCACACCCCGAACACCGCGGCGACCTGGGCCAGGCGCAGCTCGTGGTCGGCCACCAGCAGCGGCAGCTCGGCCAGGACGGCCGGGGTGGTGGCGTGGTGGATGACGAAGTGCTCGGTCTCGACGCGACCGCCGAGGAAGGCGGCGATGTCCGCGGCGTCGATCCGGTAGCCGAGCTGGCCCGAGGCCCGGCGCAGGCCGGTCACCCCGATCGCGGCGACCAGCGCCAGCACGAGCGGCCCCCGGCGTAGCCCGCTCGGCCGCGCCGCCCGCACCACCACGCGCAGGCGCGGCACGTCGAGCCAGGCGCTGATCAGCGCCAGCAGCAGCAGGACGGTCAGCACCTGCTCGAGGCGGCTCCACAGCACCGCCGCGCCGAGGGTGACCTCCTCGTCGTACAGGTTGCCGGGGAAGAAGCCGACGATGGGCGAGTACGAGAACACCGGCGGCGCGGCGTAGAAGCGGTACAGCCCGGCGCCGGCCAGGACCAGCACGGCGCCGACCGGCGCGGCGCTGGCCAGCGCCCGCACCAGCAGGCGGCGGCGCGGCCGGCCACCCCGGGGCGCGGGGGTGTGATCGGCGGTGGGCGCGCCGGTGACCAGCGCGACGGCGACGCCGCCGGCCGCGAACAGCGCGGCGCTGGTGAGCGGCAGCAGGGCGTAGGCGCGCAGGCCGAACTCGAGGTCGCAGATGCGGGTGGCCAGGCCGTGACCGAGCGCGAGTAACCCGGGCGGCAGCGCCACCACCAGCGCCACCAGCACCGCCGCCGCCACCAGCCGGGCCACGGTCGGGCCGGCGCCGTCGGCGCGTGCCAGCGGCGGGGCGGGGGCCCGCGCGGCGGCCCGGGTCATGGCGCCGCCCAGGTCCGCCCCGGCCAGCGCGGCGAACGCGGCGACCAGCACCGCCAGCTCGAGCCCGAGCTCGCCGAGCAGGGGCACGCGCACCAGCAGCACGGCCGACCCCAGCGACGCCACCAGCCAGCCGCGCACGCGCCAGCTGCGCACGGCCGCGGCCAGCGCCGGGCCGACACGGGCGGGATCTCGTGGCGATGTCCGCGCCGGCCCGGTCTTCATCGCGTGGCCCGCAACGGCTGCGTCGACACCCTCGTCGGCGCGGCCGCCGGGGCGCGCCGGGCGCCGGTAGCCCGGGCGACGGCCAGCCTGCTATGGTGCCGACACCCGATGGACGAGCCGGATCCCGACCAGCGCGCCGAGCCGCGCCATCCGATCGAGCTGAAGGTCGAGTACAAGCGGCTCAATTCGTTCCTCGCCGACTACACCCGCAACATCTCGCGCGGCGGGACGTTCATCAAGACCGGGCGGCCGCTGCCGGTCGGCACCGAGTTCGTGTTCAAGCTGTTCGTGCCGCACCTGGGCCGCCCGCTCGCCATCCACGGCGAGGTGCAGCGGGTGGTGACCGAGGCCGAGGCCGACGAGCGCCGGATCGATCCTGGCATGGGCATCCGCTTCGTATACCGCGAAGGCGACTCGCAGGAGGTCATCGCCCAGGCGGTCGAGAAGCTGATGATCGACAGCCTGGGCGAGCGCCTGTACCGCAAGCTGCTCGAGCACAGCCCGGCCGGTGAGGTCGGGGCCAGCCCACCCGCGGGCGGCGGCCCTGGCACCGACGATGGCAAGGGAGGGACCTCATGAGCGCGACCAACACCCCCACGAGCGCCGCTGCCCCCGAGCAGGTCCGCCTCATCCGCTACCTCGCCCCCAACGCGCTGACGGCGATCAGCATGACCTTCGGCCTCATCTCGCTGGTCGCCGCCCACCGCGGCAACTATGCGCTGGCCGGCTGGATGGTGATCTACGCGGTGCTGTCGGACCGGCTCGATGGCCTGCTGGCCCGGGCCCTGCGCGCGACCAGCAGCTTCGGCATGCAGCTCGACTCGTTCGCCGACTTCCTCAACTTCGGGGTGGCGCCGGCGTTCCTGATGTACACGTACCTGACCGCTCAGCCCGACCTGCCGTACCAGCCCGACAGCACGGCGCGGATCCTGCTGATGGTCGCGTGTGCGGTGTGGGTGCTGGGCGCGGTGTTCCGGCTGGCCCGCTACAACGTCACCTCCGACGAGGACGTTCCGACCACCATCTTCTTCGGCATCCCCACCACCCTGGCCGGCGGCCTGCTCGCCATCTGGTTCCTGTTCCTCCACAAGTACAGCGTGGTCGGGCCGACCTTCGGCGGCCACAAGTTCTTCGGCGACTGGGTCACGCCGCGGGCGATGTTCACCTACCTCCCGGTGGTGATGGTCGTGCTGGCGTACCTGATGGTGTCGTCGCTGCCCATGCCCAAGAGCCGGATCGGCTCCAACCGGGCCTTCGCCGCCTTCGTCATCTCCGGCGTGGCCTTCGGCTACGTGTGTGGCCTGCTCCGCATCTACCCCGACCTGGTGGTGTGGCTGCCGACCCTGTGGATCGTCGTGTTCCTGGTCTGGGGCCAGGTCTCGTCGACCGGTCGCGGCATGGTCCCGCCCCGCCTGTTCCCGCGCAGCGACGAGGGCAAGGTCCTGGTCCGGCACCAGGAGGACCTCGGCACCGACGAAGAGTTCCCGCCCAAGCTGTGAGCCGGCGCGTCGAGGACGTGCCGGGTCCGGCCTACTTGGCGCCGCCCTGGTTGGCGTAGTACGCCAGGCAAGCCAGCCCGACCAGGAGGTCGGCGCCGGTCATGATCGCCACGCCGCTGGCCATCCGCGCCACCGTGCCGCCCTCCGGGTACCAGGTGTCGTCGCCGGCGATCAGCACGCCGCTGAGGTCACCCAGGCTGAGCAGGCCGGCCGTGGCCGGCTTGAACGTCAGGTCGGGGTCGCGCGCGGTCACGATCGAGTACGTCAGGCAGCCCGACGACAGCGACAGCGTGACCAGGCCGGCGGCGAGGATTCGGAGCATCCGGCACGATACCACCACGTCGGCCGGTGGGGTGCAGGGCGCGAGCCGCGGCCAGGGCGAGGTCTGAGCCGGGACGGGCGCGGCGTGGCGGGCGGGGTGGCCCGCTGAGCGCAGGCGCACAGGCGCGGGCCGGGCGAGCGGCGCGGCGCGGGCAGGGCGCGTGATCGGGGGTGGCACGAGGCGTGCTCGAGCGTGGCCCGATGGAAAACAAGAAGAACCCCAGCACCAGCCCGACCCAACCCCAGCCGGCGGCCTCGCCCGTCACCGCCGCCCAGATCAAGCCCGAGCTCGTGGTCGTGTGCTCGCAGAACGGCGAGCTCGGCGTCGTCGATCACATGCAGGGCGCCGACCAGATCAATCTCAAGAAGGACAAGGCGGGTGTCCACCACTTCATCCCGCTGGCGTGGGTCAAGAGCGTCGACGGCAAGGCCCACCTCGACCGCCCCGGCGCGCAGGCCATGAAGGAGTGGACCGACAAGGCCCCGGCCACCGCGCCAGCGCGGGCCTGACGCGCGCTCGCGCCGGCGCCGGGGCTCACCCGGCGTCGGGCCACTGCCGGAACACCACGCACACCGTGGTGTCGTCGAGCGCGGCGAACTCGCGCGCGCCCCACGGCCGCAGCGTGATCGCCCCATATCCGGGGTGGAGCAGGTGCGGCGCGCGCGCCGACAGCTCGGCGTGCAAGGCGTCGACGTCATCGGTGTCGATCGCCAGCTCCGGTCGGTCGCGCGCGGCGGCCTCGGCGTTCTCGATGAGGTACGCCTTGGCGCCGTCGCGGGCCACCACCGCCAGCGTGCCGTCGTGGTGCAGCAGCGTGAAGCCGAGCCCATCGACGAAGAACGCCAGCCCCTGCTCGAGCCGGGGGTAGAAGATCTTGGGGATCAGGTTCAGGAGCATGGCGTCCGTGCCGGTGCCGGCGACCATCGCATGGGGGCGCCACCTCGACCAGGCGCGGGCTCGCCTCGACTCCTGTTTGGCGTTCTAACCGCGGCCCGCGCCCTGCTACTGTCGGCGCATGCGTGGCGTCGGCATCGGCCTGTGTGTGGGGATGTTCGCCGTCGCCCCCGCGAGCCCGGGCTGGCCGGGTTCGGGGCTCAGGGCAGTGGCGATGACCAGCTCGGAGCGAAGCCCCGGCCCCCATGAGCGATCCGGCGAATGAAGAACTGGACGACGATGGCCTCGGCCTCGATGAGGCCGCGACCGGGCGTGCGCGCGGCGAGCTGGCGCGGCTGTTCGCGGAGCACAAAATCCCGGGCGCGCTGCGCGGCGACCTGTTCTGCTTCGACTTCGCCGACCTGGTGGCGCGGATCGAGATCCTGAGGACGGCGGACCCGGCGCGGGTCCACGCGCACATGACGGTGAGCGCGCCCAGCCTCGCGGTGCCCGTGCTGGACTGCTGGGTCGCCGGCGGCGCGGATGGCGCCGAGGCCGTCGCCAGCGCGATCGTGCAGTGGGCTCAGGGGCCGTACTGGGC